>NZ_BOQN01000095.1 GCF_018332695.1 Paractinoplanes toevensis | reverse complement strand
CCGCCGGCCATCCAAGCCGATAGGGCTACGCCCGCACGACGGAAACCTCGGTCCCCCCAGGGGAAGACAAGACGCGGTCGGGTCGAGCGCGGGCCGAACTGCCGCCAAACAGCATCCGTGGGGCCATCCCACTGCTGGTCAGGGCAGTGTCGCGACTAGTTCCCGCGTCGCCCTCCGGAGGGGACGGTGCTTGCATAATCAGGCCATGTGAGTAGCGGCGTCGTGCCATTCGCGTGCCATTAGGCACGGCTACATGAGGTCACTCCAGGCCGCTCAAAGTCACCGCGAACGGCAGAAACAACTTAATCCGCCTCGAATCGCCGGGCTCGGCCACCGAACTCAACCTGACGAAGCTCCACAGGTGGGCAACCCAGCCGCGCAGATCGAGTCACTGACGCTTAACACGAAGAAGCCCCGGCCTAAGCCGCAATTCGACTCTCGACCGGGGCTTCCTAAGATCAAGTTAGGCATGAGGCTCGTCAGCCAGACAGCAGCAGCTGCCTCAGGAGCAATGAATGTCTAGCCGACGGCCAGACTTGACGAATAGCGCTCCCGCGTAGCCCTGGTCCGTAGCGACATCGTCCGCTCCGACGCCTCGACGTGGTCAGTCGCCGGGCTCCAGGTCTACCCCCTGTGAGCGAGTAGCTCGCCAAGCGCCTGTCGCCCATGAGGCTAGTACTTGAAGACATCCGGGAACTTCCCGAGATCCAGCCGGACACGCGCCGGGATGAAGTCTAGGCACTGATCAAACAGTCCCTGGAGATCGCGCTGTAGCAACTCGGACTCCAAGACCCGCAGAAGGCGGGCGAGGTGTTGCACGTCGGCGGTTGCGTAACGGATCTGTTCAGTTGTCAAATCGGAGGCAAGCCAATTGCTAAGCCGCTGATCCTTACTTATCGTTACGCCAAGACGCCGACGTAGAAGGCTCTGCAGCGAATGACACGAATTCTCTACCTCCGGTTCGAGCAGCTTGGAAGCTATCTTGGTGCAGGCAATATTTGCAGGGAAAATGCCCCAGTGCGCCACCATGAACCGAAGGTCAAACATGGCGTGATGGAACACCTTGCGTACTCGGCGGTCACTCATTAGCTGACACAGACGGTCGGGTCTTTCTGCTCCAATTTGGAGAATAACATCACCGACCCCGGCCGCATGCAGTTGCACAGTGCCGATTTGATCGGCTAACGGGTCCAGTCCTGTCGTCTCTATGTCACATGCAACGACCCCGGCGGCAACGAGGCTCTCTAGGACCTCGTCGCCAACGTCGTTCTGTACGACGCTAGCCATAACAGTCATCAACCTGTCCTTTTCGAGTCCGGATCACGCAGCTGGGTCACCGTCGCAGTTGATGCCTCACCAGGACTTGCAGCCGCTGGGAGCGCCGATCGACTGGAATTGCGGATGGAAACCAGCTCGTCGTAAACGAATTGGAATAGCGACCCCCCGTTTTCACATACCATCGTGGGGAGGGAAGGCGACCGCTGTCCGCTGTGCTGGTAAAGCGCCAAAACTACGCGATTGTCGAATCTATAAAATGTGAAAACTCGGTCCCCGCGCCAGTAAAACACCTCTACGGAGGCGCCGCCCTCAACTCTGAGCGCCTCGAATGCATCTCTAGTATCCCATATTCTCTCCTTCAGCTTCTCCGGAGTTGTGCCGAACCGGTGCGCCAGCGTAGCCAGGGTGGTGGGATCTTCCGGATCCGTTAGATATATTCGGATCCGGCCCTTAGGCTTGCGCGCGATTTCTTGAAGGAGAGGCATGTAGGTATTCCGCCACGTATTCGCGTAAGCGGCGAAGATATCTAGCTTTTCCGTGCCACGGAAGCAGTCTTTCCACATTGATTCGTCGTAAAACTGATTGGTGATTCGCTTGATTCCGGCGGAGTCGATCTCCGTAACCATGCGGGTAGATTCGAGAACTTCCTTAGCGAATGCTCGCTTCCCGATTAGCTCCCAGAGGATCGAGAGACCGGAGGTGACGATTAACAACCCGCCAAGTTGCTCTAAAAGCGTCCGCCACCCAGTGTGAGCGTTCCAGAACTGGGTTTGCTCCCCGCCCAGGTAAAGGCAGTACACCCCCACGAGAAAAACTCCGCTTGCGACCAGGATGTAGTAGAGCGTGGTGATCGACCGGTACGGCGTACCGCGCTTCTTCGCCACAACGACCTCCGGCTTCATGGCGTCAGACTACGAAGGGGGTATGACAAGTTACCGTCCGCGTGGCCCCTGAGCGTGAGATGTACCACAACTTGGCTCAATTTCCGACACTTGCTTGACAAGTGGATCGACTTGCATGCCGCTCTACTGGCTTCTCAACGAGTAGGGCCGATCGCCTGTCACGACCAAGGGGGCCTGTCTCGCGGATAAACGCAGCTCCCCTGTGTGCGGAGATCCAAGCACCTGGACCCGGCTCTCCGGTCCTTGACCACTGCCTCCGGTCGCCAGGCGCTGCTCGTGGACCGCGAATTGTCGTACCTCGGTGCCAAACTTCGTCGATCGCCAGTTGCCAGGGCTGCGCCTCGTCGTCAGGGCGCAGCGCCCAGCTCGACACGGGCCAGACGATGGACAGCAATACGAGGGGAGCTACTCGCATGACGGTTGGACGTACCCGAAAGCTGCAAGCTCAGACCGGCCCGCCGCCGCACGGGGCCGATCGGGAGCTCGACGTCGCGACCGTTTTCTTCGCCCCGGACGCGGTCGGCCGGATGGGTGCGATTATCCGGAAGGGAACCGACGAGGTCATTGCCACCGCTAGGACTCGCCGCTGGACCTTGGATCAGTGCAATGACCAGGAGAAGGGCTATCTCGGGGTCAACATCGAGAACATCGTTCGTGGCGAGTACGACCTCGACGACGGGCTGGCCGGCATGGACTTCGACGTCAACGGTGTAGACGTCGATTGCAAGTGGTCGCGTAACTTCGGTGGCTGGCAGATCCCGCCCGAGGCGGCCGGGCACATCTGCCTGCTGGTCTACGGCGACGACATCACCGGAGACATGGCGGTTGGCCTGCTCCGCATCCGCGAGGACATCCTCGTTGGCGGCAACCGTGACGCCAAGCGCACCATCCAGAGTCCTGGCGGCATCAGCGAGATCCGGTGGCTCGTCCAGCCGGGCACGCCGGTCCCGGAGAATTTCCTGATGAGTCTGCGCAAACAGGACCGCGACGCCATTCTCGCACCCCGGGGCGGGGACGCCCGTGCTCGGGAACTGTTCATCCGCTGCGAAGGCATGATCATCTACCGGCACACCATCGAATCCATCGGCCAGCAACTCGACGAGGCACGCCGATTCCGCGGCGAAACCCGGCAGCAACTGCTCGAACAGGGTTTCGAGGTCCTCAACGGCCACTGGAAAGCCGACCGGCAGCGCGCTAAAGACCTTGGCTGTCCTGGGCTCGCGAACAAGACACAGTGGGTGTGCCTGCGCACCGATGGATCCACCCCAGCGCGCCGGGCGGCACTCGACCCCGCAAGGATCACCGAGGCGGCGACCTATCGGAAGCTGTTCAGTCAGCAGATCACGGCGGAACGCCGCGCGAAAAAACAGGCCCGTAAGGCCGTTAAGGCCGCAACCGCCCAGACGAACGTGGCCGGTGACCTGGCTCCGGACGAAGATGCGGCATACGCGACCCGCGCCGTCACCGACGCCGAAAACACTGCGGTCCGCGCCGCCGAGCAGCTCGGATTCGAGGGCCTGCCAGGCTGGACGGTGCCCCAGTGACCACACCACGGCAGCTGATCCCGTTCGGCGCGCTCGCACAGGCGGACCTGGTACTCGACGCCGAATACGAAGGCGGCACGGCCGGCACAACGGCCGATGACCCTCTGCAGCGCCTGCTGCCCGTAGGAAACCAGGGCGGCTTTCGCTACAAGGGCTCTGTCACCCACGGTGACGTCCGCCTCGTCGTGCTCTACACCTCCGGCGAAAACCCGGACTGGCCCGACGTGCTCGACGAAAAGACCGGCCTGTTCACCTACTACGGCGACAACCGCTCGCCCGGCGGCCGCCTCCACGAAACCCCACGCTCGGGCAACATCATCCTCCGCAACGCCTTCGCCGCCACCCACGGCGACCACAACAGCCGGCGCGGCGTCCCACCGTTCCTGCTCTTCGCCAAAGCCGGCCCGAAAGGCCGCAACGTCATCTTCCGCGGCCTGCTCGCACCCGGCGCCGCCACCCTTGCCGCGGACGACGACCTGCAAGCCATCTGGCGCAGCACCAGCGGCCAGCGGTTCCAGAACTACCGGGCCGCCTTCACCGTGCTCAACACCCCAGCGGTCGAGCGCGCATGGATCGAGCAGATCCTCGCCCGACAACCACTCGGGGACGCCTGCCCCCCAGCCTGGGCCGAATGGGTCCATGGCCGTGCCTACGACACCCTTGTTGCCCCCGCGACGAAAGTCATTCGCAGCCGCGTCGACCAGTTACCGCCCCACCCCGGCGGCAAACAGATCCTGGCCACGATCTACCAGCACTTCACCGGAAGATGGAGTGACTTCGAAGCCTGCGCCGTCGAAATCTGGCGAATGCTCGCCCCCAACACCGGCATCACCACCGTCACCCGCGCCAGCCGCGACTACGGTCGCGATGCCACCGGCACCTACCAACTCGGCCCCGCCACTGACCGGATACCGCTCGACTTCGTCCTCGAAGCCAAATGCTACGGACCCGACAACTCCGTCGGCGTCAAAGAAACCTCACGCCTGATCTCCCGGATCCGCCACCGCATGTTCGGAGTCTTAGTTACGACCTCCTACGTACACGAACAGGCATACAGCGAGGTCCGCGAAGACCAGCACCCCATCGTGATCATCTGCGGCCGTGACATCGTCGACATCCTCCGCCTCAAGGGCTATAGCACTTCGGTAGATGTTAAAGCGTGGCTTCACTCTGCCTTCCCGCTCGCTGATACCGCATCCGCGGGACATACGGGCTCCGGGCTCTCTACCCAAGTGCATAGGGATCACCCGTCCCCTTGACGCACGTCAGGGATAATTGCCTTGGCGTCATAGCGACGGCTAGCACCATGCCGAACGGGAACTCTGGCGGACGCGTCCGGGTGACGCCCCGCCAGGAACCCCAAGTTCACCTATTAGGTCTCGCGATAGCGATCACGTTGGGTTGGGCGCCACCGGCGATTTCGTACCGGGACACCCAAGATGCTGGCCACCGTCCGCTCGCACTCGTTGACCAGGTCGGGGCGAGTTTCTTTCGGTAGGGGTAGGACCCAGTAACCGGCCCATTCGGCCGCCTTGCTGGGCTCCTGCCGGTGTCCCGCGAGCCGACGGGCGGCTGCCCCTCGGATGTCCGCGGGGCGCTGGGTCTGTCCTACGTAACAGGCGTAGCCGCCGGTTGTGACAGCCACATAGATCGACTTGCGGTCGCCTCCAGTGCAATCCACAAGCGGTACGCAGATGGCCCTCCGCTCCAGCAGCGGCACCGGCAGCGCGTTTGCCAGGGCGTCGTATACCGATTCATCCATGCGGATGATTCCACCCCATACTGGCTTGTCAGGAGGCACGGGACCCATCACGAGAAGTCCAGGGGGCGCGGCGCCACAACCGACTTGAAGTTGTCGGTGATCGCTTCCAGGTTCATCAGAGCGCCCTGCGCTGACATGAAGGGGATCTTGTCCCGAGGATCGCTATGCAACTCGAGCAGGCTTCGTAGGACATCCTTGGTCTCTACGACTGCCTGCGAGAACTCGTTGAGGGCACGCCGCTGCTTGTCGGCATGGGTGAGGTCTTCGACGTCGGGTTCGTTGTCCTTCTTCAACATGCGCCGCAGCGTGGCGTTCACTTCAGCCGTGCCGTGATCGGACGGTAGTTCGACGAACTTCCCGCTCTCAGGGTCGATAAGCCGCGGGCGGCCTCCGCTACGCGCCCGCTTGATGGCGTCAGCCAGCAAGCGAATACCCCACTCACGCTCCAGTAGATCCTCTACAACACTGCCCACGCTGCCGCGTTGCACCCCGACACGGCCGGCAACATTTTCGAGGTTAGCCGCGACATTTTCGGCTGAACCGCCCGCCGCCAAGAGGTAACCGCCCGATACAAGGGCGATCATGCCTAGCACCCCAAGTAGGCACAGCGCGCCTTGCGGCAGGGCCGGCGCGGCCTTCAGCTGCCTCAGCGCCACCTCAGCAAGGTCATCGACGTGGTCATCGGTCGCGACGTCTACAACCTCCCAGGGCGTGCGGAGCAGTCCTTGCCAGAGACAGCCACCGGACCCGGAGGACAGCACCTTACGCATGCTGTCGACCTGCTTGTGGTCCCTGCTCGCCGTGTAGCCCCGCAATGCCAACTCGACGACCGGCCCGGCGCGATGCTTCAGGTGAATCTGTGAGACGTTCAACGGCACGCGGAGCACTCGCGTCACATCTGGGCCAGGACGCGTGAACTCCCGCACCACGACGGCGGCCCGGAGGTCCGCAGTGGGGGTGAGGCCGAGTGCTGCCATCGCGCTGGCGGACGGCGTCCGACCAATCAACGTGTCACGAGTGGACTCGGCGACATTTGAAGTCGCTGACTGTGGTCCGAGCAAATTGGCTTCGTAGAGTGCGACCACAGCCTGCTCCGCAGAAACGCCGCTGCGCGCTCCTTCGCCGAACGCCTTCGGTGCCACGTTCATACCCTGCAAGACCTCGCGCACCGCGGTGGCAAAGCGCTGGTTCACGTGAAGCGCAGGGTCATCGTCGATATAGCCGACGATCACAGTGGCCGGCACGGTGAGACTGTTCAGGGCCTTGGCGGCAGTGTTCTTCGCCCTGCGCTCACTGTCACTAAGAGCGCCCTTGGTTGCCTCTTTAGTCCGGAGTGCGGCGTAGACATCGCTGTAAAGCTTAAAGAGCTTTCGAGTAAGGTCTCGGCGCTCGGCGTGCGTCATCTGGTTGAGCAACGACGGCCGCAGGGTGACGAGGGAGTCCGGACTCCCGTAGAGGGCATGAAGGCGCTGGGGCAACAAACGGACAGGGAAAGTGATGTTCTTGAACCCGGCCGCGCACCGGCTGTTGCCGTCTACCGCTACGTACTCTTCCTGCGTAGGAGCATCTTCATCGAACGACGGGGACCCGTCTGGCTCCAAGCCGAGCGCAAAGGCAGCCGTGACCAGCGTGATGGGCTGCTCGATGATCCTGGATCCGACGTCGATCGGGTTGTCTTCCGAGACCTGATCCATGTTGAGATCGCTCGCCTCCCGCAGGACCGCACGATCGCAGGAATAGATCAAGGATGCGAACCTCGGGTGGGAGGTCGGCATCGGGACCGCGTGCAACCCACTAGTGGCGTTCGTGAACTCAGGGTCGGCGGCATACACCGCGTCCGCGAGCAGCCGGTCGTTCGAGGGGCTCAAGTTGACCATCGTGGTGAACATGCGGACGTCGTCAATGCGGTAGAGCCATCCATTGCTAACGCGTTGCCGCTTGATTTTCTCGTCGGCGACGCCGGTGGGATCCAAAGCGGCGAGGAAGAGAGCCTCTTGACTCCCGGGGCTCAGAGTCACACCGGCAATCGCGCGGCGAGCGAAGCGCCCTTCGGCGGCTTTGGCCGCGCTCGGCGGGCCTACCTTGACCGTCCAGTCGCCCGTGGCGTTAAGCGGAATGACCTGCACGGCCTCTTGTGGGGCTTCAGTGAGGTCCGGTTCGTCCGCACTCAGCAACGCGGCGAAGTGTTCCTGATCCTCCAGCGGCGTCTCTACAGAGACTGGAGCGGCCTCTTCGAACTCAAAGTCCGGCGGTGAGAAAGAAGTCACGAGTGCCCTCCGATGACACGCGAGTTGACGGTTCGCGTGTCCGGGCGGGTGCCTCGTTCACCTGTCGCTCCCGGGGGGACCACGGTCTCCCGATGCGGGCAGCGCACTGGGCTCGGTCGGCCGCAAACCTTTGACTGCCACTTACGTGGCCGGTCATTAGCTCCGTAGCGGGGCCTCAGCCCTTGCCGTGGATGCGGCGTTGCTCACCTGGTGCGGCGATGAGCACAATCATGACATAGCGATCCGCGAACGGGGAATGCCTGACTCCCTGCGGCAAATACACGGCCGTGTCGCCCGAATGATCTAGGCGGACGACGGTTCTTCCTGGTGAAGCTTATGATCGAGACAGATTAGCCTCCGCTGCTGTTACCCAGGCCACCCGCACACCAGCCGCGAACGCTCCGCCCCAGCATGGTCCGGCCCTCTCGACTTTCGTGGCGAAGCCGACCTCGTCCGGGATAGGGCTGACCCGTCACACTACGCCCGCGATCGGCAAGACGAAGCCGATGCCACCGGCGCGGCGGACGCTCCCTACAGGCCGATGAACCGCGCCTCGGCGCGGCGGTCGACGTGACGTCGCATAACAGCCGGGGTCATCGGGCCGCCGTAACGTTCAGGATCACCGCCTGGCCCGGGGCCAGTTGCCCCGAGGCAGGCTCGTCGAGCTCAACCGGAACGAGAATCCCCTGCACGAACATCGCGTATCCGGCCGGGGCAATGAGGGTTTGGGCCTTGCCGAGATGGGGTGGCGGGCCGTCGGGCACTCCCACCGCGATGTCGTCGCCCATGAGCCGAACCGCGACCGGTTGGTCCACGGTCGGGAGTATGTCCGGGCGATCGCGCGAAGCCGATGCCGGTGTCGGTTCCGGTGCCGTTCTGATCAGCGTCGGCGCCTCGTCCGTTCCGGGTTCGGTCACCGGCGCCGCGGCATGCTCGGGTGGCAGGCCGTCGGAGTCGGCGGCGGCCTCGTCGCCAGGGGCGTTCGTCGGCTTACTGGCGGTGACCCGCTTTCGCCTCAGTGTGCGGCCGGCCCGCTGCGGCAGGCCCGAGGTCCAAAGAACAGCGAGGAAGATCCCACCGGTCACAACGCCGACCACAATCGAGAACCATGGCCGCTGATCACCGCCGCCGCTCCGCGCGTGTGCTGGGGAGAGGGGGGTTGAGGCCGGCAGAGACAAGGTTGCGGGAACCGACGCCGGGAGGGAGTCGACGGCCGACGTCGAAGCGAACGAAGGAAGCCGGGGACGAGACGTTGCCGATGCCGGGAGCGAGTCGACGGCCGACGTCGTGGCAGACGGGGGACGCCAGGCAGGAGATTTCGCCGACGACGGTTCCGTGCTCGGGCAGCGGCCCTGGTAGGCCCGATCGCAGGCCGACGCCGAGGTTCGCTGCCCATGTCCGACCGGACCAACCATGAGGTAGATGAACGTGAGGGTGACGAGCGCGATGAAGGCGTACAAGAGGTAAAAGCGCAATCTTCGCGTCGGGCCGCCCCCCGGCGATTGTCCGTTGGCGCTCAATGAGCCACCCACACTACGAGCCAGACGATCAAGGCGATGATCGCCGCCACGATCGCCCCGATGCTGACGAGCCGCCTCCACGCCGGAACCGTCGACGCCGTATGCTCAGGCCTCGAACGCGTGGACGCCGCACGCGTGGGTGTGGACATGGAACGCGTCGGCGTCGAGCGCCCTGTCCCCGTCTTGGCCGGGCCGCGGACTTGCCGCTCAGGCTCATCGACGGCGGCCGGCGGCACCGCGAAGCGGAAGGTCGCCTCCTCCGGTTCGGCGTGTCGATCGGATTCTGGCGGGACGTGGTAGACCCACTTGGACAGCAGTTCCTCCGGCGCCGGTGCGACATGTCCGGCTTTACAGCTCGGGCAGACAGCCCCGGCGAATCGCAGCCCGCCACACTCGCAAGGTTCGACGGTGGCGCGGATGCGGCGCAGTTCCCGCACCCACTCGTCCGCCGTCGGCCGGGGCGCAGCCTTGTCGACGGCCCGCCGGAACAGCAGGTCGGTCAATTCCGGCAGCGCGGCGAGGCCGGGGTGGTCACGCGCCCGCAGCGGCAGGATGAGGTCCTTCGGGTCCAGCAACCAGGAGCGCCGGTGGTTGATGTTGTCCTGCACGCTAGCTTCGCGGCGGCCACGGGGGACACCCGCGAACGGCGGGATGCCCTGGAGCAGCAGCTGGATCACGAGCATGCTCAGCACGAAGCGGTCGGAGTCCTGCGTTGGCTCTCCCGTAACCGTCTCGGGGGCGAGGTAGTGCCGGCTCGTGTCGCCGGACGGCACGACCTCGGGGTGGCCGACGATGCCGAAGGAGTCGAGGTCGAGCAGGCACACGCGCCCGCTGCTGTCGACCCGTATGTTCGTGCCGGAGAAGTCGCCGACGATGTAGTCGTGCCCGTGCAGCCAGGCCACGATCTCGGCCAGGCATTCGGCGGCCAGGCAAGCCACGCTCAGGTCGTTCTTCAGCGGGGAATGGAGGAACTTGTCGAAGGAGACGAAGCGCTGGGGATCAACCCGGGCCAGCAGTAGTCCACACGGCTTGTCGGCGTCGGCGGACGGGTAGAGAACGGCCTTGGGGGTGGCCAGCGGCGAGTAGGCGCCGGCGTCGTCGTCACTGCCACGGGCGCCGAGCCGGCCGATTCGCCGCGCCGTCGCCTCCTCGACGATGGCGGCCAGGTTGCCGGGCATCTTTTCGGGCAGATAAAGCTTGGCCACGACTAGGCTGCTCCACCCCTCCCCGAGCACCTCGAAAACCTCGGCCGAGTTGCCCTCGTCGATGAACTCGCCGAGCCGGAGTGCGTGGCGATCGCCACGCCGCTCCCAGTAGACCTCAGGATCGTGGGCGGATCGCCAGTGCGACACCAACGTCATCTCCCTTCCCCGCCATGACGTCCGCCCGCCCTAGAACGTCCGCCTGCGATAGGTCGCAGCTGCGGCCGATCGTCTCGAGCACGTTGGCGAGCCACTTCTTAACGCCGATGAAGGCCTGCACCAGTTCTGGGCCCTTGCGCACGACCTTGGCCTCGAGGAGGAACTCGAGCCCGTCGGTCGACAGGAAGATCATGGCGATATCAGGGTCCACCACTGCCACGTAACGCGTGCGCAGCTCCCAGTCCTGGAGCATGTATGCCTCACTGCCGGTCAGCGCGGCGGGCCGGTCCGGTGCCACCATCAGCTCGACCTTGCCGGTACGGCCCAGGCCGGCCACGAAGCTGTCGCCGACCGTCGCGATGCCGGTCTCCCAGCCGTTCGAGACGACGATCGCCAGCGTCGCGTCGAAGTCGGCCGGCTCACCGCCCCGGATCAATGTCTCCGTCATCCATCGCCGCCCGACGGTGCCGACGGCGGTGCGCAGCCACTCGAGCTGGGCCTGGTGCCCGTCGTGGCCCGGGACGGCCGCCGGTGGCGGGCTGTCCCTGACGAAATCGGTGACCAGATCGACCGCGATCATCGAGCCGTCCGCCGCCCTGGGCGCGCTGCCCGCCCCATCGCTGACGGCGAGAAGTGTCCACCCCGACCCGGACATGGCGACCGCGGCGTCCTCGCACTGCTGGTGGTGCCGACCAGTGAAGGTCTTGGACCAGGTGAGCCACGAGGCCGACTCGCTCATGACCGCGCCGACCCTCCCTCGTCGTCGAGCAGTGCGTCCACGGCTTCGTCGAACGAAACGTTGCGGGTGACGTCGTGATAGATCGTGGCAGCGTCCTCCTCGCCCCGGCGGCCACCCTGGCGCCGCATGCTCTTGCTCACGAAGCGCAGGAACTGGGCCAGCGAGTTGCCCGGCAGCGGGAGATAGTTTCCCTTGTCGGCGATGCGCTCGAGCCACGGAGCGTAGGCGTCCTGGGTCCCGAGCGCCCACAGCAGCACCCCGTTGCGCGCCTCCTCGGCGTGAAGTCGCTTGATGGAGTCGTCGAGCACCTCGCGGGCGTCGTTGGGACGGCCGTCGGTAAGGAGGAATACGTTGGGCCGGAACTCGTGGGTAATGCCCGACTCGGCCAGGCTCTGCTTGCGGGCGTCGATGATGTCCAGCGCCTTGCCTATCGCCGCCCCCATCGGGGTGTTGCCGCCGACCGGGAAGTCGGGGGTGCTCGTGACGTTGCGGATGAAATGAAAAGGCGAGCCCGGAAGTACGGGATTACCGAGCGTCAGCGCCGGGACCACGCCATTGCCGAAGGTGAGGATCGCGAGTTCGCCGTTGGCCTGAAGCTTCGGCTCATTGTGGACATCGATGGCCAAGAACCTATTCAGCGCCGCCCGCAATGTCTCGATCTTCGACGTCCCGCGCTTGTTACCGGCCTCGTCGGTGTCCGCTTCCGCCATTGAGCCGCTGGCGTCGAGGAGAAGCACCACAAGATTGCGTGTGATTGAGGCTTCCGGCGGATCCATGTCGACTGCAGGGAAATCGCCAAATTCCATGTTCGACCGCTCCCGTCAGCTGCCCCTAAAGCGAACCAGCGCGCCTTTTCTGGGAGCCTAGCGCCTCGGCTTCGGGCCCGCACGGCGGAGAATCCGGCCATCTGTCCTGTTAAGTATGTCCAATCCGATCATCGACTCGGCGGAAGGACGAGCAAGCGCTCGTCGAAGGCGCCGTCGCGTACCAGGAAAGCCTGACCGAAGGGGAGGGTGCGGCCCTTGCGGCGGCTGGGCAGGAAGTCCATTGTCCGGCTCGTGCTGAACTCGAGGAAGAATGGCATGCTCTCCTGCGCCCGCCGCGAGAATCCGTCCATCCGGGCGCTCGCTCCGTAGGCCGACTGGGTCAGCAGCACGGTCAGGTTCAGCTCCTGCCCGTACGGCAGGCAGTCGCTGAGCATCTGAAGTGCCATCGGGTCGCTGCCGAGGACCAGCTCGTAGTCCTCCACCACTAGCAGCGCCGGGGTACCGCTCGGCGGGCCCGACCGGTCTCGCCGACGCTCCAATTCACGCTCCTCCATGACGATCGCGAGCGACCGGACGACCTCTTTCGCCTCTTCCTCGTCACGCGCGACGTGCGCTCGGTCCGTCCCGGCCAGGCCGAGCGCTTTCGTCAGAACTGCCCGAAAGTCGACTACATAAAACAAAGCGCGAGGATTGCTCCGGAGCAGATCGGACAGCATTCGCGCCAAGAAGGTCGTTCGCCCGGAGTGCGGGTCGCCGGTGCAAATCATATGATCGCCCGATCCGAGGGAGATGGTGCGGGTCGCTAGGCCGGACTCGGAAACGCCGAGAAACAGCTCGCCCTGTCCCACCGCGTCGGCCCGTCCGGCCCACGTCGCCGCGGTCATGTCGGTCAGGAACGAAAGCCGGTCGGCGGTTGCGCCGGGCCATTTCGCGTGATGTGCCTCGGCGGCCCGCCGGGACGCCGACCCGATCGCCTTTGCCGTGTATTCGGCGTCCGCCGCGCCGTCGGCCGAGAAAGGGAAATCGGCGGCGATCTGGAAGAATGCCGCATCGGCGGTCAGGCCCCGGCCGGGACGCCCGCGCCCGAGCGTGGACGCGACCGCACGGGGGTGTGCCGACTCGGCCGGATCGGTGAGCCACAGCTCATATCGGTCCGCTATCTGTTCTAGGCGCTTCGGCTGCATATCGGCCCAGCGCCCGCTCGTCACGACGACGTGCACCCCGGCATGGGCCCCGTCGGCGACGATCCGAGCAAACACGTCCTCCAGATCAGGAAACCGCTCCCGGAAAGCCAGGTAGCCGTCCACCACCAGGACGGTCTTTACCCTGGGTGGCCCTGTTCCGGCCGTAGCCTCGGCGATCGCGTTCATGTTGCGCTCGACGGTCCGGGCGACGGCCTCGAAGATGCGCCGCACCTTGAGCGCGTCGGTAAACAGCGCAGCCGAGCCGACATTAGGGAAGTCGTCCAAGTACGCGGTGACGTTGGGCGCCGCCTCGACGACGAAGAACCGCAGATGCGATCCCGGGTTCGACCTCACCGCGGCGAGGATCAGCGACCGGACCACGGTCGACTTGCCAGACCGGGGTCCGCCCACAAACATCTGATGGCCGCCGGACGCAGAGAAGTCAAGCCGCAGCGGTGGCTGGGCGCGGTCGGCGGGACGGTCGATCAGGCCCAGCGCGACCAGGCCTACCTTCTCCCCGCCGGCGAGGCGGTCGTCGAAGATCTCGAGGTTGTTCGGGGCGAGCGGCTCGGGCAGCGGCAGCAGCAACAAAGGTTCCGCCCGGTCCACAGCCGACAGCCAGGCGACGATCTTCGCCGCGTCCGTCTCATCGGCTGGGTCGGCCACGTCGCGGTGCAGCACCTGGGAGGCGCGGAACTGGACCATCCCGTCGGCCGATCGGTAAAAGCCGTGGCCCGGCAGCGGAGGCAGGTTAGCCGCGTCCCGCACACCGAGCACCGCTATGCTCTCGTCGGCGGTGAAGGTGCGCAGGCACAGCCGGTAGCCGAGGTAGGTGTCGAGACCACGCAGCCGCCCGGCCTCGAGCCGCTGGCTGGCCAGGATCAGATGAACGCCTAGGCTGCGACCGGTACGCGCGATCGAGATCAGGATCTCGAGGAAGTCGGGGCGGGCCGACAGGAGCTCCCCGAACTCGTCGATGACGATCGTGAGGTAGGGGATAGGGCGTAGCCATGGTTTGGTGGTGGACCGCAAAGCCTCGTATTCCTCGAGCTTCTGCACCTCACGTCCGGCCAGCCGGAGGTCTTCCTGCCGACGGGTCAGCTCGCCGGTCAGCGACTGCTCGATCCGATCAATCAGCGACAGGTCGTCGACCAGGTTGGTCACCATGCCGACGCAGTGCGGCAGGTCCTGGAGCAGGTCGAACGTCGCTCCGCCCTTGAAGTCCAGCAGAAGAATGTTGAGTTCGGCCGGGCTATGCGTGCAAGCCATCGCGCAGACCATCGACCGCAGCAGCTCGCTCTTGCCCGAGCCGGTGGCGCCGACCACTAGGCCGTGCGGGCCATGCCCACCGGCCGCCGCCTCCTTGAGGTCCAAGACCAAGTCGGCCCCGGTCGTAGTGGTGCCGATCGGCATGCGCAAGATCGTCCGGGCGTCGTGCCGCGGCCAACTGTCGAACGGGCTGTGCTGGAAGTACACCTCTAGCAGGTCGACCAGGCGCTCCTTGTCGCGACGCGTCGCCCTCGACTCGTCGGCGACGAGCCTCATCCCCGCGAGTTGTTGGATCGCCCCGCTCACCATGGCCGTGCCCGGCACGTCGGGCCGAAAGCCCTCGATCCGGCGGCCCGGGCCGATCCAGGTCATATCGGCCTGCGACGCCGACCGGCACTCGACCACGGCTCTCGCCGCCGAGGGCCGGGCCGTCTCCCCTGCCGACATGGCGATGACTGAGACGCCGAGGTCGACGCTGCGTTCCATCACGTACGCGAGCTCTTGCACCTTGCTCAGCTCGGTCAACGGATCGTACGGATCGATCAGCAGAACCACGTGCGGAAGACTCGCCTCGGCCACCGTCCAGCGGGGGTCATTCAGCAT
Source organism: Paractinoplanes toevensis (assembly GCF_018332695.1). Classification (GTDB taxonomy): domain Bacteria; phylum Actinomycetota; class Actinomycetes; order Mycobacteriales; family Micromonosporaceae; genus Actinoplanes; species Actinoplanes toevensis. The sequence continues at coordinate 115,028 of NZ_BOQN01000095.1, read as the reverse complement.
CGCGGCGCGCGGCCGCAGGATCTCGTGCAGCGAGGCGGTCAGCGCGGTGATGTCCGCCGTGGCCGACCGCACGTGCGGCAGCCGGGCGAAGCCGGCCCACTCCCCCTCGCCGCCGGGCGCGTACGTCAGCAGGATGTGCAGTTCGTCCGGCCCGCACCCGGCGGCGAGTTGGAGAAGAACGGTGCGAGCGACGCCCCGCGCGGCTGCCCGGTCACCCTCGACGGAGAGCACGCCCACCTCGTACAGGTCGATCGTCACCGGCGCCGGTTCCAACCAGGCCGCCGACTCCTCGATCGTCTCGCACCGGCGCCGGAGCCGCTCGTCCACCCGCTGGTCGAACCGCTGGGTCGGGATCTTGACCGCGAGCCCGGTGGGGATCCGGCCCTCGCCCACCGCGACCGTAAGAAAATCCGGGGTGCGGAGTCGCCGGGACCACACCCGCGAGTAGTCCGCGATCCAGACGTCGAGCAGCGCACTGGTCGGCGTGACCTTCCGGAGGTATCGGAGCAGGCTCCGCTTGTGGTCCGCGACCGCCTCCTGCCGCCCGTCGAGGTACTTGCCGTAGGCCTCGGCGCTCGCGGCCACCCGCCGCTTCTGGCTCCGCCGCGACACCGCGGTGGTTACGAACGGCGTGAGCAGCGAAAGACCCACGACCACACCGCCCGTGATCAGCATGATGGTGGAGTGTGCCAGCCAGCCGTAGATCAGGATCGTGCCGCTGCCGAGCACCGGCAGGATGAACTGCGTGATCTGCGGCGACGGCGGATCCGGGATGACCGGCAGCGGTTCGAGGTCTACCGTCCGCGCCGGCGGCCGCTTGTCCGCAACCCGCGCGGGTCGATGCACCGGCCGCCCGGCCGGTGCCGCTTCGTTCTCTGCCATCACCGATCCCCGCCCTCAGACACCGTCAGGTACTCAGCTGACGGGCGGCGGCCTGAGCGAGTCGAGGAACCCCGTCCAGTTGTCGGCCTTGCGGACGATGTTGTCCTCAGTGGGCGGCTCGCCCTCGTCGGCCTCTTCCTCGTGGTCCCAGAACCACACCGAGCCTTTGTCCTCAGGTCGCAGCGAGACGCCGAACAGGTTGCCGTACTCGTCCTGGACGATCGGGAGCAGCCACGGCGGAACGCGCCCGGCGTAGGTGTTGAGCATGTAATTCATGCTGGCGTAGTTGGGCTGATCGTTGCCCAAACTAAAGATCGTTTTCGCGGCTTGGTCGTTGCTCGCCAGGCGGCCGCCGTTCTGCTCGGCGAGGTAGGCCCGGTAGTCGTCGGGCAGTGGGGCGCCGAGGCGCTGCTCGAGTTCGCCGATCTGCTGCTCGCTCGCGGGAGCCTCGCGCCGCAGGTAGCCAACACTCATCCGGTCAGTTCCTACCCTTCATTATGGCGACGCCGCCCGCATGGCGAATCGCGTCGTGCAGATCGGTGGGGATCAGCTGCATGGTCCGGGTGTCCTGAGTATGGTGCCAGGTGTAGCCCTCGGGCGTTTCCGCCAATCCCGCTAAGCGGTTGGCCGCGGTGAAGTCGGTGCTGTGGTTGCCGACGAAGTGCGGGTCGAAGGTAACCGTGTGCGTGGCATACGGAGAGAAGTCCGGGAAGCCGTCTTCGGTGAAGCGCACCCCTTTGGGGTACTCCTGGGCCAGTTCCGGCGTCCACCTTGCGCCGTCGTAGACCTTTCCGGCGTACTCGAAGTTCGCCGGCAGCTTCCCACTGGGCAGCCGTTCCACTCCCTCGGGGATGACACGGCCGCGCGAGTCAAGCTGCACCGACTTGATCATGTCCGGCGGTTCCGCGACCGCTGGCGGCCGCTCCAACTCGATCGACGTGGACGGACCCGAAGGGGAGAGCTTGCGGGCGGCGAGGCGCTCGCCGGCGGCGCCGGTCAGGCCAGCGAAGCCCACCTCGGCCATGTTGATTTTGTGGTTGGTCAGTTGCTGGGTGGCCGCGTCGAGGCCGGCGGACGTCAGGCCGACGCCGCCGACGCGGGCCGCGAGATTCGGCGCCGTGCCCGTCGCTCCGATCTTGCCGAAGAGGCCGGCAGCCCCGCCGAGGGCGACCATCGAGGCTGCGGTGATCCCGGCGGTCTCGAGGTCGATGTGCGAGACAGGGTTGTGGTCGGGGTAGACGATCGTGTCGGCGACGCTCTGCGCCGCCACGTCAGCCGTAAAGAAGATGACGAGACGGGTCGAAATCTGGCCGATCATGGCGCCAGCGCTGGACAGCAGCGCCGCCCCAACTCCCACCGTCTCCTCAACGGCCGCTGCCACTGTGGCGACCTCCGCCGCGACCGCCGCGCCGGCGACCTCGTCGGACACGCCGAAGGTGATGACCGTCAGCCCGATGCCGACGGCGGCAGTCACCCCGACGGCGACCAGCGCGGAGTTGTATTTGTGCTGCGCGTTCGCCAGGTCGTCGGCGAGAGAGTCGAGGCGGTCAGCGACTTCCCGGATCTGGCCGGAAACGTCGTTCAAACCGGACCGGAAGTTGTTCCACTCATCGATAAAAGCGGTCTTTACCGGATCGTCCCAGCCCTCGGTCTGGGTAGACACGGACGATTGACCCCGATCCGCGAGATTACCGATTCCAGTGGCGAGGTTGCGGAAGGACGCGGCCGCGTCCCGGATCTCGCCGGGCTTGCCGTGCGGATATCCGGGAAGGTGCTTCTCGATGACATCGGTCAGGCCCATACGCGCTCACGATGCGCTTTTCGGCGTCGACGCCTCGGAAGCGGCCGCATAGTTAGCGGCAACGACCGACAATTTCTTCCCGATCGCGTCGAACGACTCGGTGACCTGGTTGACAGCGCCGAGCGCCTGCTGATAGGTCGACGTGTAACTGCCGACTAGGGCACCGCTTCCGAAGACATCCTGGGAAGCGAAACACTCGGCGTCCGCGCGGAAGACCCGGGCGAGCTCGGCCGCACTGCGCGACAACTCGGTGAAGTCGCCGGCCAGCTGCTCGACCTTCGCCGTGTCGACTTCTACCTTCACTGCTGGAACATTCGCTGGCTCGTCGCGCTGGCCTCGGCGTGGTTGGTGGCGGCGACATTCATGGCTTGGCCGATGCTCTCGAGGGTGTTGTTGAGGTCCTGAGCCTGCGTACGGTATCGCGCGAACAGGCCCTGCAAGGCCTCGCCGTCCGGGCCCTGATATTCGCTCTCGAGGGACAGGATACGACTGTTCAGTGCAGACAAAGCCTGCTCGAGCTGCTGGAACGTTTCCTGCACATTACCCGAAGCGCTCGTGACGGCCTCGGTGTCGATGTTGATACGTGGCATCTTCGTACCTGCCCCTCTTCCGGTCGGCCCCAACGCCGGGTCGAGATCGACAGGTTAACAGTCCCGCGATGATTGTGCTATGGATTGTTTCCGCAGGGCATATAAGCGGAGAGCCGGAATTGATCGAAAAGCCGATATTCTCATGTTTTGCCGGTCTCCGCCCACTACGTGATCGCCCGCAATCAATCGAATACATTCGATTGAGTGGAGCGAGATCGGCCAACCGTAGTACTACATCGGCATTTAGGCTAGCTAGCTCACGAGTCGCGTAGAGAGGCCATCCTGAGCAGGCAGGCCACCTTGGTCGTTCTGGCCGCCGAGTGGGAACACCGAACCCCCGACGAGCGGGTGCCGGACTCGCCGAAATCTCCCGCCAAGGGAACTGAACAGGCGGCAGCGGCCGACGGCCAGGGCCTTAGCGCCCGCGATCGCGCTCGCTCTAGCGAGCTTCACGCATACAACCACAAAGCTGCCTTGACCGGGACCGATGACGTGATGCTTACCAAAGGTGGACCTCCGGAGCTCCCGAGACTAGGCTCGTGGCCCGCTATCGGGAGAGCCTTGGCGCTTCCGAGGATCAGCGACTCAAGTCCGCGGTTGGGTTCACCGACCTATACCTGAGCGAGGATGGCGACATCATCGAGGCGAAGCGCGGCGCCGAGCATCGCTATCTCCGCGAAGCTCTGGGCCAGTTACTCGACTATGCCCTCAATCCAACCTTCGCTGTTCATCGACTTACTGCCCTGCTGCCCGCCCGGCCGGTCGAACCTGACATCCGACTACTACATACCTACGGCGTCGACTGCCTGTACTGCAAGGGTGGAAACGACTTCACTCGCCTCGAAGCACCGGGCTCGACCCGTACGCTGATGCGCCCGCTATGGGGCACTGCTGTGCGTTCGTGAGGGCGTGGCCAGAGGCGCTGGTCTCGACATACCCGGTCACCGAGGTCGTGGGCCATTGAACGGCCGGCGGCCACTGCGGCAAATGCGTGGTACCGACCGTCTGTCATCGGCTATCTCAGCAGCTCACAGACTATGAACGGCGCGGACTGTAAATCCGTCGCGAAAGCTACAGAGGTTCGAATCCTCTACCCGCCACCACAGGGACAGATGGGCCCCTCGCCAGCCGAACGGCCGGGGAGGGGCCTTCTTCGTCAGTCCCGCCGAGTCCCGCACGGGACCCAGGACCGCGGCTTCATTGTTCTACCAGCCCTGGCAGAGCTGCATTAGTTGTGTTCGTCCGGTGGACCAGCGCCTTCGACACCAGGACCAAGGACCTTGTGCATCTGAGCGCGAACCCTTGGTATCTGGATCAGGTCTGCAAGCCGACGTGCCTCGGCAAGTAGCTCGCCCGCCGAGCCGCCGTCAACCTCTTCCGTGGACCAGAACTTGAGTGTCTCGATCGCCTTGACCAGGGAATTGTCATCTTGATCTACGGAGCTGACGGCTAGCCGCATCTGTGCCCTGGCGTCGTCCGAGCGCCCGGCGGCGAATAGGAAGTAGGCGTATCCGCGATGGGCGAAGAGGGTCTGTGTTGCTCCTTCTGAAGTCGCCCGGAGGATCGCTCGGAGCCAGGCGCGCTCCGCCTCGGATGGGTAGCCGGCGCGGCTCAGGGCATACGCGAGCACCCGAAGTTCCGAGCTGGTGATCTTCTTCTCGAATCCCGGCAGTAGAGCAAGTGCTTGAAATGACAACACCTCACGTCGGCTGTTGATCGCGTCGGTGAAGTCGCCCGTACCGAGACCATCTGGTGTCTTCAGCTGTTCGAAGTACAGGGCATCAAGGTCGGCGACGATGGCGGTGAGGCGCAACCACTCGCTACGCCTGGCGCCGCGGTGCCGTTCCAGCACGCCATAGATGGAGATGGCGAGCGCAGACGCGCTGATCAGCAGAGGCGCGTAGTTGCCGCCAAACATGCGCCAAAGCTAGCGGTACAGGTCAAGCACGTTGGTCTATCCGTCTCCGTCGGCCATCAGCGGGCCACTCATGATCACTCCAGCCGCTCGACCCAAAGAAGGCTTGCGAATCCCGGTCATCTAGGGACCTTGGCTGAGCTCTTGAACCCTCCGCCGATCCCGCCACATATCGGGCCTTTTCCCGATCGACCGGCAACCTGGGACTAAAGACCCCAGACCTTTGCTATCCGGGCGAGCGAATCCTGTCGGGTCGCCGGGTCGTAGACCGTTCCGGCGAGGATCAGCTCGTTGGCGCCGGTTCGGTCGACCAACTCGTCGAGGTTGGCGACGACCTCCTCGGCGGTGCCTGCGTACTGCGTGCCGGGCAGTGAGTCGAGCATCGCGCGGTCCAGGTCGGACAACTCGACCGTCGCGGCCTCCTCGGGCGAGATGATCGGGCCAAGGCGGCCGGTTCGCAGGCTCAGGGCCATGATGCGGCTGGGGCCGGCCAGGTAGCGGGCCTCCTCGGTCGTTTCGGCGGCGATCACCGAGGCGCTGACCATGACGTGTGGCTCGGGGTGTTGCGGGGACGGCTTGAAGCCTGATCGGTAGAGGTGCAGCGCCGACTCCACATCGGAGCTCATCGCGAAGTGGTAGGCGTAGCAGAAGGGCAGCCCGAGTGCGGCCGCGACCTGAGCCCCGTAGGTCGAAGAGCCCAGCATCCACACCTCGGGGTAACTCTCCGCGGCGGGCGTGGCGGTCAGCCGGGCGGCCGTCCCGGTGTCGATCCGGTCGTCGCCCAGCAGTGCCATCAGCGTCTGCAGGTGCTCCGGGAACTGCTCGACGGTGAGATAGGGGGAAACGCCGCGCAGCGCCGCCGCGGTCGCCTGGTCGGTGCCGGGTGCGCGGCCGATGCCCAGGTCGATGCGGCCCGGGTGCAGTGCCTCCAGGATCGCGAACTGCTCGGCCACCACGAACGGCATGTGGTTCGGCAGCATCACGCCGCCGGAACCCACCTTGATCCGCCGGGTCTGCGCGGCCACCGAGGCGATCAGCACCGGCGGCGCGGTCGACGCCACGGCCGGCATGTTGTGGTGCTCCGCCACCCAGAACCGGTGGTAGCCCCACTCGTCGGCGGTGCGGGCGATGTCGAGGGTGCCGCGGAGTGCGTCGGCGCTGGTGTGCCCCGCACGGACGGTGGCCAGATCGAGCACGGAAAGCGGGACACGCGTCATGTCTGTGACACTAACGCGGCCCCCGATCGGAGCCGGTGTGACCTGGGCTTCAGTACCGCTGGCTGCGGATCGCCTGCACCCCGACGCTGACCGCGCCGAGCGCCGCCCCGGGCACCAGCATCCAGACCGGCCAGGGGTAGATCGGATCGTCCACGGTCGCCGTCACCAGCCCGAACACCACCAGGTTGACCACCGTCAGGGCGGCCCAGATGGTCCAGAGCACCAGCAGGGCGGTCGGCATCCGGCGCGCCTCGCGGCGCTTCTCCGCCCGGCGGCGGGCGGCGACGTCGGTCGCGCTCAGGCCGGGCCGCGGCAGGTCCGCGACGAGGACGAGCAATTCCTTGTACGTCTTTGCGGCGTACGCCTCCCGCACCCGGTCGTCGTACTCGTGGAGCGACAGCCGCCCCTCGTCCAGGGCCGTCTTCAGCTGGTCGGCGACCTTCTGCCGATCGGCGTCGGCCGCGCGGAGCGTCTCGATCTCGGTGCGGACCTCTTTCCCCATCGGACGCTCCTTCGCACGGCGCTCAGTGATGGTGCTGATGCTCCTGCGCGTGATGGTACTGATGCGCGACCGCGTGGCCCTTCCCGCGGGCGATCATCCATCGATTGACCGGAACGGTCACCACGAATGCGATCGCCAGCGAGGCCACCAGGCTGCCCCAGAAGAGCAGGTCGGCGAGGCCGGCGTCCATCGCGCCGGGGATGACGAGCAGGCCCGCGTTGTCGACCAGCTCCATGACGGCGATGGAGACGGTGTCGGCGGCCAGCGCGACGCCGATCGCCCGCCGGAAGCCGACGCCGGCCGCGAGCACCGGCCGGATGGCCAGCGTGTAGCCGAAGAAGAAGGCCAGCACGATCGACAGCGCGATGTTGCCGGCGTTGTGCCAGCCGAGTGCCGTGCTGATCACCATGCCGAGGATCTCCCCGATGGCGCAGCCGGTAAGGCAGTGGAGGGTGGCCGAGATGGCCGCCTTGGTGAGCTCCCGCGATTCCATGCGGCCAACATACCCCTGGGGGGTATAAAAGCAAGGGGGTGCGCACGAAAAAGCCCCCGACATCACGTCGAGGGCTGCCGATCTTGGCGCCGGCTATGCCGGCTCGGTGGTGAGCTGTTGCCGGAGACGCTCCTCCGCCCGCCGGTCGGCGCGGGCGATCGAGCCACTCGGCACCGCCGCGACCAACGCCGCGACGAGCAGCACACCGCCGGCGAAGACGAACGCCCACGGCAACCCGCCCGGCCGGTCCACGATTGCACCGGCGATCGCGCCGCCGGCGGCGCTGCCGCCGACCGAGACGGTCACCGTCCAGGTGTACGCCTCGTTCAGCATCGCGGCCGGCGCCAGGCGCCCGACCAGCGTGTTGCCGACGGTCAGGGCCGGCGCGATGGTCACCCCGCCCAGCACCAGCGCCATACCCAGATAGAGCGGGCTCGGCATCACGGTCAGGATCAGGAAGCTGACCGCGACCGCCCCGAGCAGCCAAGCGAACTGCCGGGCCAGTGCCATCGCCGGTCGCCGGGTGCCGAACCAGATGCCGCCGATCGCGCTGCCGACACCCCAGATGCCGAGGAGTACGCCGCTGAGCCCGTCACCGCCGCCGTGGTGTCCGGCGTACGCCGGAACGATGACTCCGGCCGCGCCGAACGCCGTACCCAGCGCCACCACGCAGATCATCAGGGCGGGGAACCCGCCCGCCGTCAGCGGGCCCAGCCCTTTGGCCGCGTGGTCCGACTCGTTCCGCTGCCGGCGCCGCATGACCGGCAGGCGGGAGATCCAGGCGGTGCCCACGAAGGTGGCGATCGCGGCCGCGAGCAGCGCGGTGGCCGGCCGATGCGTGATCACCACGAGCGCCGACACCAGCAGCGGCCCGAGCACGAACACCAGCTCGAACAGGGAGGTCTCGGCGGCGAGGGCGGCACCGCGCAGATGATGCCGGCCGGAGCCGGCCGCGGTCATGTTGTTCCAGCCGCGCCGGATCGCCGCGGTCAGCGGTGGATAGGTGGCCCCCGCGACCGCCGCGGCCACGAAGATCCACGGGAGCGAGGTCGCCAGCACCAGCCCGATCAGGGCCAGCGGGTGCAGCACCGCGGTGGCCAGCAGGATCGGGGCCGGCCCGATCCGGTCGGCGAGCCGTCCCGCGATCGGGCTGACGGCGGCACCGGCGATCGCGTAGACCCCGGCGGTGAGGCCGGCCGCCGAGTAGCTGCCGGTCGTCTGCTGCACGAGCAGCAGCAGAGCGAGCGGGGTCATGCCGATGCCGAGGCGGGCGAGAATGCCGACGCTGAGCAGGATCCGGCCGCCGGGTAGCCGCCAGACGCCAAGGTACTGACGCAACGCGGTCACCGTGCTCGCCTCCCCGATGTAATGAGCAAACCCGCCCATAGACCCTAACGGGGAAACATGCCGGAAACGAAGGGCCGGTGTCGCGGAACACACGGCGAAGGGGCCGCCCCGATCGGGACGGCCCCTTCGTTGTCGAAGGTCAGCGGTACTGGATGGCACCGGCCTGCTGACGCAGCCGGGCGATGCGCTGCTCCATCGGCGGGTGGGTGGAGAACAGGGCCGAGATGCCGCCGCCCCGGAACGGGTTGGCGATCATCAGGTGCGCGGCGCTGGCGAGCTGACCGTCAGCCGGAAGCGGCAACCGCTGTGCCCCGTACTGAATCTTCTCGAGGGCACTCGCCAGCGCGAGCGGATCGCCGGTCAGCGCGGCGCCGGAGGCGTCCGCCTGGAATTCCCGGTTACGGCTGATCGCCAGCTGGATGACCGAGGCCGCCAGCGGCCCCAGGATCAGCATGAGCAGCAGCGAAGCCGGGTTCGGGCCGTCGTCGTCGTCCGAGCCACCCAGCGGCAGGAAGATCGCCAGCTGGGCGAACATCGTGATGATGCCGGCCAGCGCGCCCGCCACGCTCGAGATCAGGATGTCCCGGTTGTAGACGTGCGACAGCTCGTGCCCGATCACGGCCCGAAGCTCCCGCCGGTCGAGCAACTGGGTGATCCCCACCGTGACGGCGACCGCCGCGTGCTGCGGGTTACGCCCGGTCGCGAACGCGTTGGGCTGCATCGAGGGCGAGACGTAGAGGCGCGGCATCGGCTGGTCGGCGGTGGCCGAAAGCTCCCGCACCATCTGGTAGAGCGCGGGGAACTCGGCCTCGCTCACCGGCCGGGCCCGCATCGACCGAAGCGCGAGCTTGTCCGAGTAGAAGTAGCTGAACGCGTTCATCCCCACCGAGATGAGCACGGCGAACACCAGACCTCCGCTGCCACCGACCCAGTAGCCGATCGCCAGGATCAGCCCGCTGAGAAGACCGAGCAGGGCGGCCGTCTTGAGACCGTTGTGATGGCTGGACAACTGAAACTCCTTGCTGAGTGCGTACTCTCGTAAACGCGCCTCACCTGCGATTTCATCCGCCCCGTGCTGTGAGTTCGCTGAACCCTTGCTACCGTCCGCCGCATGCCCGTGATCGCCCTGCGCCCGGTAACCGACGCCGACGTCGAGCCCCTGTTCCAGATGATGCGCGACCCCGAGGCCGTCCGGATGGCCGCCTTCACCTCCGACGACCCCGACGACCGAGCGGCCTTCGAGGCCCACCTGGCCCGCATTCGCGACAACCCCGAGGTCACCAACCGGGTGATCACCGAGGACGGCGAGATCGTCGGCAGCATCGCCTGCTTCGTGATGCACGGCGACACCGAGATCACCTACTGGATCGACCGCTCCCGGTGGGGTCAGGGCATCGCCACCCAGGCACTGGCGCTGTTCCTGGACCTGGTCAAGACCCGGCCCCTGCACGCCCGGGCCGCGAGCGACAACGCCGGCTCCCTGCAGGTGCTGCAAAAGGCAGGCTTCGCCCCGATCAGGACCGAAGTTTCGTACGCCGTGGGAAGGCTCGCCGACATCGAGGAGACGGTCCTGCTGCTCGCCTGAGCCCGGGTGGCCGCGGCCGCACGCTCGATAATCGGGGTGCGTTCCATTCGCGGGGCGGCCAGGATCGGGGGATGTCCTGGGAGCTGACCGCGGACCTTGACGACTTCGTCGCGGACGCGGGGGAATTCTTGCGGTCTCGGCCGGTTCAGCACACCGTCTTTCTCACGCTGATCGACACGTTGCGGCGGCGAGGGCTTCATGCGTACGGGTCGGGGGATCCGGTTTTCGGGGTCTGGCGGGCCGGCTCCGGTGCGGTCGATGGCGTGCTGCTGCAGACACCGCCGTACCCGATGAACTTCAGTGCGTTGCCCGCCGCGGCCGTGTCCGCGGCCGTGCCGGCGCTCGCCGGCCGCTCGCTGAGTGGCGCCAATCTCCCGGCCGAGGCGGTCGATGAGTTCGTGGCCGGGTGGCGGGAACAGACCGGCGCCGGCGCGGCCGTGAAGATGCGGACTCGGCTGTACCTTTTGGACACTCTCCTGCCGTTTGTCGCGTCGGCCGGGCATTCTCGGGCCGCCACCGCGAACGACCGTGAGCTGCTGCAGCGCTGGCACGTCGAGTTCCACGACGAGATCTATGAGACGCACTCCGGCGACTTCGGCGAGGTCGTCGACGAGCGGCTCGACTACGGCGGCATCGTGCTGTGGGAGGTCGACGGTGTCCCGGTGTCGATGGCACTGCGCTCGCGGCTCTCGGCAGGCATGATCAGGGTGCAGATGGTCTACACGCCCCGGGAGCACCGGGGGCGTGGTTATGCGGGTTCGGCCACCACGGTCGTCACCCGGGACGCCCTCGACCAGGGGGCCGAGGCCGTCGTGCTCGTCACCGACCTGGCCAATCCGACCAGCAACGGGCTGTACCAGCGGCTGGGGTACAAACCCATCGAAGATCGAGTGGTGGTGGAGTTCTCGTGAGCGACGGCAAAGTTCTTCAGGTGAATGTCGGGGTGCCGCGGGCCAACCCGGCCAAGAAACTCGCCATGACCGGGATCGACAAGCGGCCGGTCGAGCACCCGGTGCAGGTGCGGGCGCCCGGGCCGAAGACCACCGGGCTGCACAGTGGACTGATCGGCGACCCGATCGGCGACATCAAGAACCACGGCGGGAACGACCAGGCGGTTTACGCGTACGCACGGGAGGACTACGACTGGTGGGAGAAGGAGCTCGGGCGGCAGCTCGCCGGTGGCGCCTTCGGGGAAAACCTCACCACGATCGGGCTCGACGTGTGCGGGGCGATGATCGGCGAGGTGTGGCGGGTCGGCGACGAGCTGGAGTTGCAGACCACGTTCGGGCGGATCCCGTGCGCCACGTTCCAGGCTCGGATGGAGGAGCCGAAGTGGCTCAAGCGGTTCACGAAGGAGAACCGGACCGGGGCCTACCTGCGGGTGGTGACGCCCGGGTCCGTGCAGGCGGGTGACTCGATCTCGGTGACCTACCGGCCCTCGAAGAGCGTCAGCATCGCCGAGGCGTTCGAGGTGTACATGCTCGACCGGCCGCGGCTCGCCCGGCTGCTCGACGCCGAAGGGCTGCCGGCGGATCTCCGCGAGGACGTGCGGCGCAGGGTCAGCTGAGGGCGTCGAACAGCAGCTGCGGCGCGAAGCCGATCGCCACCGCGGTGATCGCCGCGACGATCAGGGCGGCCGCCACCGCGCGGGACACCGGCAGGCGCGGGTGGGTGGCCGCCTCCAGCAGGTTCGGGTCGACGACCTGGATGCCGGGCCGGGGCGGGGTCACGTAGAGGTTGGCGGTGACCCGCACGTAGTAGGCAAGGCCGATCACCGCGTTCAGCGCCACGAACCCGGCCAGCCAGCCCCAGCCCTGGTCGATCAGCGCGTCCACCACGGTGACCTTGGCGAACAGGCCGGCCAATCCCGGCGGCAGTCCGGCCAGGCCGGCGATGGCCAGCACCCAGGCGGCGCCGAGCCACGGGTGGCGGCGGCCGGCACCGCGGTAGGCGAGCAGGTCACCGCCGTCCGAGGCGGGTGGCCGCAACGCCACCACGACGCCGAACGCGATGAATTCGAGCAGCACGAAGAACACCGCGTAGACGGCCGCCGCCCGCACCCCCTCGGCGCCGAGGGCGAGCGCGGCCAGGATGTAGCCGGCCTGCGCGATCGACGACCAGGCCAGCAGCCGCACCATCCGCTGCTGGCGTAGCGCCACCAGGTTGCCGGTGGTCATGGTGAGCACCGCGAGCGCGGCGACGACCGGGGCCACGTCCAGCCGGGACACGATCGCCACCAGGGCCAGCACGCCGCCCAGCTTTGAGGCGGTGGACAGGTAGGCGGCCACCGGGAGCGGCGCGCCCTCGTACGTCGGCGGGGCCCAGGCGTGCAGCGGCACGGCCGCGACCTTGAAGGCGAAGCCGATCACCAGGAGGGCGGCGCCGGTCTGCGCTACCGGGCCGAGCGGGCCGATCCCGGCGACCAGGTGATTGAGGTGGATCGCGCCGGTGGCCGCGTAGTTGAGGGCCGCGCCGAGCAGCGCGATCGCCGTGGAGACCACGCTGATCAGGAAGAACGTGATGGACGCGGAGGCGCCCGCGGTGCTGACCTTCTCGCCGGGGGCGAACCGGCGCAGGCCGACCAGGATGTACAGCGGCAGGGTCAGCGTTTCCAGACCGACGATCAGGGTGATCAGGTCGCCGGCGTAACCGATCACGACGCCGCCGGTCATCGAGGCGGCCAGCAGGAAGCAGAACTCGCCGGCCGGTGCGGCGCCGATCTTCAGCGACGGCGACGACAGGGCCAGCACACCGACGGTGAGCGCGGCGAACATCACGGCCATGGTCACCGCGAGCGGCGTCGGCACCCAGGAGCATTCGGCCCCGGCGCAGAACGTCGCCGGCCGCACTCCCACGACGATCGCGCTCGCGGCGGTAGCAATCCCGCCGGCAGCAAAAGCAACGACCGTGGCAGTTCGGCGCGCGAACAGCAGGTCCATCAGCAGCACGAGGACGGCGGTGCCGGAGGCCGCGTACAGCGGCAGCAGCGTCACCTGGTCGATGGTCATCGGATCAACGCCTCCACCGGCAGCGACGTCGCGGCCAGCACCAGCGTGGGCACCAGACCCACGGCGAGGGTGAGCGCCACCAGCGGCGCCCACGCGAACCACTCCACGCCGGCGATCGCCGGCGAAACCGGTGTGCCCACCGGTCCGTGCGTCACCTTCCGCAGCAACCGCAGGAAGTACGCGGCGGTCAGCGCACCACCGATCGCGGCCAGCACGGCCAGGATCGTCCACAGAACGCCGCCCCGCTCCACCGCCGCGACCACGGCGAACGCCTCACCCCAGAAGCCGGCCAGACCGGGCAGGCCGAGTGACGCGATCGCGGCGAAGCCGAGCAGGCCGGCCAGCCGGGGCGCGGTCTCCCGCAGGCCGCCCAGGTCGGCCAGGTCGCCCGTGTGCGCCCGGTCCTTGATCGCGCCGGCCAGGAAGAACAGCAGGCCGGTGATCAGGCCGTGCGCCACGTTGCCGAGCAGGGCGGCCTGGATGCCGGTGGTGGTGAGGGTAGCGATGCCGAGCAGCACGAAACCCATGTGGCCGACGCTGGAGTAGGCGATCAGCCGCTTCAGCTCGGTCTGCTTCAGGCAGATCAGGGCGCCGGCCAGGATGGCGGCGACGGCCAGGATGCCGAGCAGCGGCGCGGCCCACCGCGCGCCGAGCGGTGTCACGCCCACGCCGACCCGGATCAGGCCGTAGGTGCCCATCTTCAGCAGCACCCCGGCCAGGATCACCGAGCCGACCGTGGGGGCCTGGGTGTGCGCGTCCGGCAGCCAGCTGTGCAGCGGCCACAGCGGCGCCTTCACCGCGAACGCCACGGCGAACAGCGCGAAGGCCGCGTACTGGGTGCCCTTGGACAGCCCGATGCCGCCGGTGAGGGCAACGATGTCGGCGGTGCCGGCGTGCACGGCCACGGTGAGCACCCCGATCAGCAGGAGCACCGAGCCGAAGAGCGTGTAGAGCACGAACTTGCGGGCCGCGCGGCGCCGGTCCTCGCCACCCCAGCCGGCGATCACCGCGTACATCGGCAGCAGGGTTACCTCGAAGAACAGGAAGAACAGGATCAGATCGAGGGAGAGGAAGGTGCCGAGGATGCCGGCTTCCAAGATCAAGAGCAGACCCAGGAGGGTACGCGGTGAGCCGCCCGCCGGAGGCCGCCACATCGTGTACGCGCAGCACAGCAGCGTCAGTAGTCCGGTCAGCGCGACCAGCGGGTAGGACACGCCGTCGACGCCGAGGTGAAAGTGGAGGTGCAGGGCCGGAACCCAGGACAGGTCCAGCTCGGCCCACGGGCTGACAGTCGGCGGGTCCGCCGCATAGGTCGCCCAGCCGCGATCGTGACCGAAGGGCAGCACGATGATCGGGATCAGCGCCGCCGCAGCGAACCCGGTCGCCGTCGGGCCGGCGAACCGAATCGGCAGCACCGACAGCAGCGCCGCGCCGGCGGCCGGCAGCGCCACCGCCGCGACCAGCATCACCTGGTAGACGTCGTTCACGAGGCGGCTCCGAACCAGACGGTCAGCAGGAGAGCGCCCGCGAAGACGATGAGCGCGGCCCACGGCAGGGCGATCCGGTGCATGTCGGCGACCAGCTCACCCAACCAGGTCGTGCCGGTGCCGGTGCCCTCGACGGTGGCGTCGACGACCCGCTCGTCGGTGGCCCTGGCCAGCCGGGCCAGCTGCCGCACCGGGCGAACCACCAGACGGTCCTGCACGTCGTCGAGGCGGAAGCCGGCCGCGAAGAACGGCCGGACCGGGCCGAGCACGGCCGCCGGGTCGACGCCGGGGACCGCCCGCCACAGGTACCAGGCCGTCCCGGCGCCGAGGACCAGCAGCACGAGCGGCAGCAGCACGGCCACGCCCAGGTGCGGGTCCGCCAGCTCGAGGGCGGTGCGGAAGCCGGGGGCGTACGCGGCCAGGCCGAGCAGGGCGGCCGGGATCGCCAGCAGAATGATCGGCCAGCGCATGTGGCCGGGCGGGTCGTGCGGCGTGTGCGGCGGGGTGTACCGGGCGTCGTCGAAGCCGATCTCCCAGTCCGGGCCGTCCGGGCCGTGCGCTCGGGAGATGCCGAAGAACGCGCAGAGCAGCAGCCGGGTGGCGTACCAGGCGGTGATCGCCACGGCGAACAGCGCGGCCACCCAGACCAGCCAGGCCACCCAGACCGGAGCCGGACCGCCGCCATCGGTGGCGTGCGCGGCCGCGGTCAGCACGTTTTCCTTGGACCAGAAACCGGCCAGCGGCGGCACCCCGGCCAGCGCGCCCAGTCCGACCACGAACGACCAGAAGGTGATCGGCATGTGCTCGCGCAGGCCACCCATCCGGGACAGGTAGTTGGTGCCGACCGCGTGGATCACCGCACCGGCCGCGAGGAACAGCAGGGCTTTGAACGCGGCGTGGGTGAGCAGGTGGAACAGGGCCGCGGCGGGTGAGCCGACGGCCAGCGCGCCGGTCATGTAGCCGATCTGGCTCACCGTCGACCAGGCCAGTACCCGTTTCATGTCGTCCTGCGCGGTCGCACTCAGCGCCCCGAGCAGGATGGTGATCGCGGCGGCGACACCGAGCACGGCCAGCGCGGCCGGGGACTGCTCGTAGAGCGGGTACATCCGGAAGACCACGTAGACGCCGGCCGCCACCATCGTCGCCGCGTGGATGAGCGCCGAGATCGGGGTCGGGCCGGCCATCGCATCGGGCAGCCAGGTGTGCAGCGGGAACTGGGCGCTCTTGCCGGCCACCCCGGCCAGGATCAGCAGCAGGGCGGCGGTCAGCGTGCCGTGGCCGTAGTCGTGGGTCAGAACCGCGCCGATCCGGGTGGTGCCGGCGTCGACCGCTAGCAGCGCGATGCCGAGCAGGAAGCCGACGTCGCCGACCCGGGTGACCAGGAACGCCTTCACCGCGGCGGCGGGTGCCTCGGGGAGCCGCCGATCGTGGCCGATCAGCAGGTAGGAGCAGGCGCCCATCACCTCCCAGCCGACCAGCATGCCGACCAGGTCACCGGACGTGACGACAAGCAGCATCGCGCCGGTGAACAGACTGATCTGTGCGGCGTACGGCGCGTAGCGGGGATCGTCGTGCAGGTAGTCCACCGAGTAGATCTGCACGAACAGGGCGACCACGGTGACGGCCAGGGCGATGTAGAGCGCCGCGAGGCCGGCCTCGAAGCCTAGGGTCACCTCGATGTCGCCGATGCGGGTCCACTGGGTTCCTGCGATGAGCGGCTTGGTCGCGAACAGCAACAGCAGCAGGGTCACGACGAGTGAGACGAACGCGCCGGCGATGCCGATCGTGGCGGCCAGTCGTCGCGGACCGTGCTCTCCGGGCTTGAGAACCAAACCCACCAGGCCGAACAGCAGGGGTACGCCGGGGATCAGCGCACCGTACGTCGCGGCGCTCACCCGGTCACCTGCTTCTCGTGGTCGTGCTCGTCCAGCACCACCTCGTCGATCACGACCGCCCGGTGCAGGCGGTAGTACTGCAGGACGATCGCCAGGCCGACGCCCACCTCGGCGGCGGCCAGCACGATGATGAACAACGCGAAGATCGCGCCGGACCGCGGTTCCGGCACCGGGTAGGCCCACGCCTCCGGGGTCACCCCGTTCAGCACCGAGCGGACCGTCGCGTCGGCGGCCACCAGGATCAGGTTGACCGCGTTGAGCATCAGCTCGACCGCCATCAGGACCAGGATCGCGTTGCGCCGGCGCAGCACGCCGTAGACGCCGAGGGCGAAAAGCAGAGAGGCGATGACGTACGGGATGACCGCGTGCATCACTGCTCCTCCTTGTCGTCGCCGGCCGGGAGGGCCGGGCGCTCCGGGCGACCCTCGAGCTTCTCCCTCTCGGGCTGCGGCCTCTTCTCCTCCACCAGATCGCCCTCGATGACGTTGCCCTCGATCGAGCGCCGGCCGGTGGTGGGGCGCTCGCCCTCGATCGCGCGCCGGGGTTCGATCGGCTCGTCCCTCTCGATCACGCTCTCACCCGGAATGATCCGGGAGTCGAGGATCTCGGCCTCGCCCGGCTCGCCGATCTTCGGCCGGGCGTCGTGCGCGCCGAAGATCAGGTCGGCGGCCCGCTGCTTGAGCGGGTCGACCGGCTCGGGTTCCGCTTCCGCCGCCTCCGCCGCGGCGGCTGCCGCCTCGGCCGCCAGTGCGTCGGCCCGCGCCTGCCGGACCCGGGCCTGGGCGGCGGCCTGCCGGGTGGCGATCCGCTCCAGCCGGGCGACCACCTCGGCCGACTCGTCGGTCGGGTCGTGCGGTGGCTCGGGCGGCGGGGCCGAGGGGTCGGGGCGGGCGCCCAGGTCGGGGCGGGACAGCACGATCGCGCCGACCAGGGCGGCCAGCAGCAGGATCGACAGCACCTCGAACGGCAGCACCCAGGCACCGAAGACCTGCTCGCCGACCCGTTCGGCGTTGCCCGGCGGGGGCAGCTCGAACTCGGTCCAGCGGAACGCGTCGGCCAGCAGGGCGGTCAGTCCGAAACCGACACCGGCGCCGATGATCGCGGCCGGGGCGATCGGGCGGTCCAGGTCGCGGGACGGGCCGATCGGTGCGCGGGTCAGCATCACCGCGAACAGCAGCAGCACGACCACGGCGCCGACGTAGACCAGAACCTGCACCCACGCGACCATCTCGGCACCCAGCACGAGATAGAGGCCGGCGATCGCGCCCAGGCTCACCACCAGGTAGAAACCGGCCCGGACCAGATGACTGCTGGTTACCACGAGCGCCCCGGAGCCGACCGCGATCAACCCGAGAGCCAGCATGAGAGCATCCGCCACGGTCACTGCGGTTGCTCCGGTGGTTCGGGCTTGGATCGAGCTTCCCGGGGCGGGCGATCTGCGGTTGTGGGAGTTGCTCGGCGTACATCTGCTTTCGCGGCCGTTGCCGCCCCCGGGCCCGCAGCCTTCCGCGCCGCCGTCGCCTCCTCCTTGGAGGGTTCGCCGAGCACGTCGTGGGCCGGCGGCGGAGGCACCGTGCGCATCCACTCCCCCAGCCGGTTCTTGTCGTGCAGAAGATCGAGCACGTCGGTCTCCGCGTACTCGAACTCGGGGGTCCAGTGCAGCGCGTCGAACGGGCAGACCTCGATGCAGATGCCGCAGTACATGCAGAGCGAGAAGTCGATGTCGAAGCGGTCGAGCACGTTGCGCTGCCGGGCCCGCGCGGCGCCCGGGACGACGACCTCTTCCTTGTGCGAGTCGATGTAGATGCACCAGTCGGGGCACTCGCGGGCGCACAGCATGCAGACCGTGCAGTTCTCCTCGAGCAGCGCGATCACGCCCCGGCTGCGCGGCGGAAGCTCGGGCTCGACGTCCGGGTACTGCTGGGTCGTCGACGGCTTGGTCATCGTCTTGAGCGTGACGGCAAGCCCTTGCACCAGCCCTTTACCGGGCGCGCCCCGCTCCCCGTCATCAGTCACAAACGCACATCCTGCCTCGTCGACCGTCCGGACGCGAGCACACCCCCATCGGATCTTCCGGAACGGTGAATCCGTGCCCGACTGTTGGAGGCCCCAAAGATGACGGCTGCGATGAGCGACTACCTACCGCCCGCAGACGGCTGGACTGTTGACGATCTTGACGCCATGCCGGAAGACGGCGTGCACCGCGAGCTGCACACCTACAAGATTGATCCGGAGAGCGAGATCTATCGCCCGTTCGGGACCTTCGACGTCGAGATCGACACGGCGGAACCTTGGCCGATCAAGGTGCCGATCGCGCAGATCAAGCCCCGTTTCCTCTGATCACATCGCGATCTTCACGGCGGCGGTCAGGACCAGTTGGGCCAGGGCCAGCGGCACCAGGATCAGCCAGCAGAGGCGTTGCAGTTGGTCCTCGCGCAGGCGGGGGTAGGTGACGCGGAACCAGATGATCACGAAGGACACCGCGAAGACCTTGACCAAGGTCCACAGCCAGCCCAGGTGGTCGGCGGCCGGGCCGTGCCAGCCGCCCAGGAACAGGACCGTGGTCAGGGCCGCGATCACCACGATGCCCACGTATTCCGCCAGCAGGAAGAACGCGAACCGCAAGCCGGTGTATTCGGTCATGTAGCCGAAGACCAGCTCGGAGTCGGCGATCGGCATGTCGAACGGTGGGCGGCGGATCTCGGCCAAGCCGGCGATGAAGAAGATCATCGCGGCGGGCGCCTGCCAGAGCAGCCACCAGGGCTTCCATGCCTCGACGATGCCGGGCAGGCTCAGGGTGCCGGCCGCCATCGCCACGCTCGCCGCCGCCAGCACCAGGGGCAGCTCGTAACCGAGCAGCTGGGCCGCGCCGCGCAGGCCGCCGAGCAGGCTGTATTTGTTGGCGCTGGCCCATGCCGACATCAGCACCGCGAGCACGCCCACGCCGAGAACGGCGAGGACGAAGAACAGACCCACGTCCAACGGCTGGGCGACGAGGCCGTTCGGGCCGAGCGGGATGGCCAGCAACACCAAGAGGTATGGAAACAGCGCGACGAGCGGCGCCAGCCGAAAGACCCGGCGGTCGGCGTCGCGCGGGGCGATGTCCTCTTTCTGGACGAACTTCACGCCGTCGGCGACCAGCTGGGCCCAGCCGTGGTAACCGCCCGCATACATCGGACCGAGGCGGCCCTGCATGTGTGCCATGACCTTGTGTTCGGCCTGGCCGACGATGAGCGGCAGGGTGAGGAAGCCGACCACGACGGCGACCACGCGGATGGTGAGATCGAGCCAGAGCGGCATCATCGGGCGTTCGGTCCCCACTCGGCGGGATCGGGCACGCCCGGCGGGCGCATCGGGGCGCGCTTGGTCGTGCCGGCCTCGGACTCGCCCGGCTCCTTCGCACCCGGCCAGGCCTTGGCCACTCGGGCCGCCAGCACGAACTCCTTGCGCAGCGGATGGCCCTCGAAACCAGGCGGGAGCAGCAGCGGCTTCAGGTCGGGGTGCCGGGCGAACGTGATGCCGAACATCTCGAACGTCTCCCGCTCGTGCCAGGCGGCGCCCGGGAACAGCTCGACCACCGACTCGACCACCGGGTCTTCCCGGGAGATGCGGGTGCGCAGCAGCAGCGAGTGCTTGCGGCGGGTCGAATACAGGTGGCAGAGGACCGAGAAGCCGTCGTCCAGCTCGTCGACCGCGGACAGCCAGTCGAAGAAGTCGCAGCCCAGCACGCCGTTGTGCTTCGCCGTGCCGACCGCCTCCCACCAGCGGGCGACCGGCACGTCGACGACGGCCCGATCGTGGCCGGGACCGCCGCCGGAGACGGACGCGGTCGCGTTTCCCTTGTCGGGGGTCTCCGGTGTGGTGTCCTCCATCAGGGCGACCAGGCGTTCGCCGACCTCTTCGGGCGTCATGGCGTCATCCTATGTTTTTTGGATCAGAGGCCCGGCAGCCGTCCGTTACGGAAGACGTCGACGAAGTCCTGGTGGTCCTCGCGGGCCTGGTCGCCGTAGCGGTGGGCGAAGTCGACGAGGTGGTCGACGAAGCCCTTCTCGTCCTTGTCGACGGCTGCCACGATCGACTCCTCGGTGGAGAAGTCGACCAGGTCGTGGGTGGATTCGTCGTCGGCCACCGAGTGCATGCGGGCGACCGCCCGGCCCAGGTCGGTGATGACGCCGAGCAGCTCGTCGGGCTCGTTCACGTCGGCCCAGTCGAGGTCGGCCGCGTAGGGGGAAACCTCGGCGACCAGCTGGCCGACGCCGTTGAGCGTGGTGTAGCCGACCCAAGGGTCGGCGTGCGCCTGGAGGGCGTGCTGCGACTCGGCGGTGCGGTGGCCCTGGTGCTTGAAGTACGACTTGACCCGCTCGTCGTCGATCCAGCGGGCCACCGCCGGCACCTGAGCCTGCTTCATGTAGATGATCACGTCGTTCTCCAGGGCCTGGGTGTGGCCCTCGAGCAGCAGGTTGTAGGACGGCAGGCCGGCCGAGCCGATGCCCACGCCCTTGCGCAGCTTGATGTCCTTGATGTTGGTGGCCAGCGGCCGGGATTTCTCGGGCAGCGTGCCCAGGTAGTCGTCGAAGGCGGCCTGGACCAGGGACACGGTCACCTCGTCGACCTCGAACACGCCGTCGCCCAGCGAGAACCGGCGCTCGTAGTCGTCGATCGTGGTCTGGCCGGCCAGCAGGTCGACCCGGGTGTTGAGGCGCGCCTCCTGCAGCACCCGGCGCAGCACACCGTCGGCCGTCTCCAGGGTGATCGAGCCGATCGCGTCGTCGCCGCCGGTCGCGATCGCCCGCAGCTCGATCAGGTAGGACTGGGCGAACGCCTTGACCAGCGCGGTGATGTTGTCGTCGGACAGCGCCTTCTGATAGCCGATCAGTGCGAGGCTGGCCGCGAAGCGCTTGAGGTCCCAGGAGAACGGCCCCACGTAGGCCTCGTCGAAGTCGTTGACGTTGAAGACCAGGACGCCCGACGAGTTCATGTAGGTGCCGAAGTTCTCCGCGTGCAGGTCGCCGTGGATCCAGACCCGGCTGGTCTGCTCGTCGAGGAAACGATCATCGGCGAACGCGCTCGTCTGGTCGGCGTAGAAGAGTGAGGCGCTGCCCCGGTAGAAGGCGAACGGCGAGGCCGCCATCTTTCGGAACTTCCGCCGGAAGGCGGTCGGGTCGAGCGCCATCAGCTCGCCGAACTCCCTGGCCAGAACGTCGATGATGAAATCCGCGCGCGCACTCATGATGCGCAGACTAGTCGGCGGTGACCATCGGCGGAGTGACCATCGGGGCAGTCAGAGAGGAAGCGTCGCGAGGCCGGGTGATCGGGTCGGGCCGCGGCACGCCACCCGGACCGGACTGCTCGGCGGCGATCTTCTCCTGCAGGCGCAGGATGCCGTGCAGCAGCGCCTCGGGCCGGGGCGGGCAGCCGGGAACGTAGACGTCGACCGGGATCAACTGGTCGACGCCCTTGGTCACCGAATAGGAATCCCAGTAGGGGCCACCGCAGTTGGAGCAGCTGCCGAAGGAGATCACGTATTTCGGCTCGGGCATCTGGTCGTACAGCCGCTTGATGGCCGGGGCCATCTTGTCGGTGACCGTGCCGGAGACGACCATGAGGTCGGCCTGGCGGGGGCCGTGCGCGAACGGGATCACGCCGAGGCGCATGAAGTCGTGCCGGCTCATGCTGGACGCGATGAACTCGATCGCGCAGCACGCCAGCCCGAAGTTGAACACCCAGAGCGAATAGCGCCTCCCCCAGTTCAGAACGAACCGGATGGGCTCCCCGAGCACTCCTGGCAGACCGGCCACGTCGTCAACCTACTCCGTGGACCTGCCGGGACGCTGCAGCAGGCTCAGGAAGCCGGTCAGCAGCGCCTCGCGCAGGGCCGGCGGGACAGCGTCGAGCAGGGAGTTGACCGCGGCCATCCGGGTGAAGTCGCCGCCGCCCAGGCCGAGCCCGTCGGCCAGGCCGGCCACCAGCTGCGGCGTGATCATCTCGGGGGTGAGCGAGGCGGCCGCCTCCAGCATCGGCCCCGGGAGCTGGGCGGGCCCTCGATCGCGGGTCGTGGTGACGGCGGCAGCCAGGTCGGCGGCGAACTCCTTCGCCGTCGGGGCGACGGCGGCGGTCACGGTGAGGTGGATGGTGGCGGGCAGGTCGCCGAACGACATCTGCGGCTGCGTGTGCCAGCCCCGGGCGGCGAGCTCGTCGGCCAGCACGAAGATGTCGACTGCCGGGTCGGTGGCCAGGCACACGACGCTGGTCTCGGGCGGGGCGAAGAGGCGGACGCCGTCGGTCTCGGTGACCGCCGCGGCCAGGGCCGACACCGCTTCCCGGGTGTGGCGGGCCAGGTCGAGGTAGCCCGCGTCGCCGATGTGGCGCAGGGTGGCCACGGCCGCGGCGATCGGGCCGCCGGAGCGGGTGGACGAGACGATCGGGTTGATCATCGTGTAGCCGGGCCAGCCGGCGAACGCGAAGTACTGCGGGAGGCGGAGCTCCTCGGTGCGGTGCAGCAGGATCGAGACGCCCTTCGGGGCGTAGGCGTATTTGTGCAGGTCGACCGAGATGCTGGTGACGCCCGGGACGGACAGGTCGAACGGCGGCAGGCCGGCACCGAGACGCTGCAGATAGGGCAGCACCCAGCCGCCGAAGCAGGCGTCCACGTGGAAGCGCACCCCGCGCTCGGCCGCGATCGCGGCCAGCCGTGGGATCGGGTCGACGACACCGTGCGCGTAGGACGGGGCGGACGCGGCCACCAGCACCGTGTCGACGGTGATCGCGGCGGCCATGGCCTCGGGGTCGGCGCGCAGATCGGGGCCGACCGGCACCACGTCGAGCGCCACCCGGAGGTAGTGCGCCGCCTTGGCGAAGGCGGCGTGCGCGGTGGACGGGATCACCAGGCGCGGGGTGGCGAGCTCGGGGCGGCTGTCGCGGGCCGCCTTGACCACGAGGATCAGCGACTCGGTGCCGCCGCTGGTGACGCTGCCGACCGTCTCCTCGTCGCCGCCGAGCAGCCCGGCCGCCGCGCCGACCAGCGCATTTTCCATCGCCAGCAGGGACGGGAACGCGGTCGGGTCGAGGCCGTTGACGTGCGCGGAGATCGCGTAGGCGGCCTGGGCCAGCTCGTCGAGACCGTCGAGGGCGGGGTCGTAGACGTAGGCGAAGAGGCGGCCGCCGTGGGTGGGCAGGTCGGCCCGGCGGAGCTCACGCAACTCGCCGAGGACCTGCTCACCGGGGACGCCCTGCTCGGGCAGCGCTTCGAACATGCGATGACGCTAGTCGACCCGGGTCCGCTCGACATCGCGGTAGGCGCCCAACAGCAGGATGGCGGCGCCGACCAGCACGGCCGGAACCACGGTGAAACCGAGCAGCACACCGAGCCGCGCGGTGCCGTCCTGGGTGGCGGCCTCGCCGGTGGACGACGAGACATAACCGAAGAGCTGGAGAATCAAGGCGTAGAGCCCGGGCCCGAGGGCCAGCCCGAGCGTCTCCCCCGCGGTCCACAGGCCGGTGAAGACCCCGGCCTGCCGTCGGCCGGTCCGTGCGGTGTCGTAGGCGATGCAGTCCGGGAGCATCGACAGCGAGAAGACCTGCTGCCCGGCGTAACCGCAGCCGATCAGGGCGACCACGAGATAGACGGCGACCGGGGGCAGGGCCGGGGCGGCGAGCAGGATGAGCGCGCCGACCGCGAAGAGCAGCGAGGCGGCGACCAGCGACCGTGGCTTGCCGAAACGGGCGCCCACCCGGCTCCACACCGGCATGACCAGCAGCGCCGGGCCGACGAAGGCGGCGAAGAGGAAGGTCGCGCCGGAGCCGGACCGCACGATGTGGTCGGCGAAGTACTGCACTCCGGCCAGCATCGTGCCGACGCCGACGGCCTGGACGATCCAGCACAGCAGCAGCGCGCGGAACGGCCGGTTGGCCGCGGCGATGCGCAACTGGCTGCGCAGATCGGGCTCGGACTCGCCGGCCGAGCGGGTCTCGGCCGACCGCGTGCCGAAGTAGACGCCGAGCGTGCCCACGACGATGAGCACGCCCACGAAGACGCCGGACCACCGGTGCCCGGCGAGGCCACCGCCGGTCTGGTCGACCACGAGCGGGGCCAGCGCCCCGGAGACCAGGATGGCGAGCGCCAGGACGGCGACGCGCCAGGTCATCAAACGGGTGCGCTCGTCGTAGCCATCGGTAAGTTCGGCCGGCATCGCGACGTAGGGCACCTGGAAGAACGCGTACGCCGTGGCGGCCGCGAGAAAGGAGATCGCCACATAGGCGCCCGCACCGGCGCCGCTGCCGAACGGGCCGGCGAAGATCGCCGCGAAGAGCACGGCGAGCAGCAGGCCGGCGACGAGCAGGAAAGCTCGCCGGTCACCACGGCGGTCGGAGATGCGGCCGGCGACCGGGTTGACCAGGACGTCCCACGCCTTCGGGAGCAGCACCAGCAGACCCGCCACACCCGCCGCGACACCTAACGTATCGGTCAGATAGGGCAGAAGAAGCAAACCCGGCACGGTGCCGAAGGCGCCCGTGACCAGCGAACCCAGCGAATAACCGGCCAGAACGCGGCGGGGCAGCACGCCGTCAGGCCGTACTTCCGGAGAGGGACCGGTGGTCGTCATCGTCGCGCATGCTAACCACGATCTTGCCGTGGCGCCTACGCTTCCCCAGATGAAAAGCGTTGCGGCCGGGGTTGCCGCCAGCCATCCGGCGACCGCGCGGGCCGGTCTGCAGATCCTGCAGGACGGCGGAACGGCGGCGGATGCGGCGGTGGCGGCGGTTCTCGCGACCTGCGCGGCCGAGACGATCTTCACCGGGCTGGGCGGTGGCGGGTTCGCCACCTACTTCGAGGCGGCCACCGGCGAGGTCACCTGCCTCGACTTCTTCGTAGCGGCGCCCGGCCTGGACGGCGACGCCGAGCCGGGCCCGATGATCTCGGTGGACGTGTTCTTCGGCGGCCTGCCGCAGGTCTACTCGATCGGCGGGGCCAGCGCGGCGGTGCCCGGTGTGCCGGCCGGCTGCGGCGAGGTGCACCGACGCTGGGGCAGGCTGCCCTGGGCCGAGGTGGTGGCGCCCGCTTTCGCGCTGGCCAAGACCGGGGTGCCGACCCCGGAGGCGCACGCCCGCACGCTCGACGCGTGCGCGCCCGCGCTGGCCTACGGCGAGGGTGCCCCGATCTACACCCCGAACGGGCGCCGCCTGCAGGGCGGCGAGCTGCTCTTCCACCCAGGTCTGGCGACCGCGATGGAGGCGCTCGCGGCGGTCGGGCCGTCGATCTTCTACACCGGTGATCTCGCGCCGGTCATCGTCGACTCGGTCCGGGCCGCGGGCGGTTCGCTCGGCCCCCGTGACCTGGCCGAATACCGCGTGCTGGAGACTCCGGTCGACCGGGCCACGCTCGCCGGTCACCAGGTGCGCGCGCGGCACGACCTGAACCGGGTGGTGGACACGATCGGCGCGCTGCCCGCCGACCTGTCCCGGCCGCAGCGGGCGCTCGGGCTGGCGGAGGCACTGCGCGACCAGGGACGGCAGCGGGTCGGTGAGACCACCAACGTGTCGGTGGTGGACGCCGAGGGGAACGCCTGCGTGATCACCACGACCCTCGGGCTGGGCTCCGGCGTGTGGCTGCCCGGCCTCGGCATCAACCTCAACTCGATGCTCGGCGAGGGTGAGCTGATCATCGGGGACCTCCGGCCGGGTGATCGGATGCCGTCCAACATGTGCCCGCTCGTGGTGATCGACCCGGACGGGCGGCTGGCCGTGGCGGCGGGCTCGGCCGGGGCCTCGCGCATCCGCACCGCGCTCATCGACACCCTGCTCGGCGTGCTGGTCGACGGCCTCGACATGGCCGCGGCGACCGGACGGCCGCGCTTCCACGTCGTGGGCGACACCGTGCACGCCGAGGACGGTTACCCCCGCGACGAGCTGGCTGCCCTGGACAACGCCGGCTGGAAGATCAACCAATGGTCCGGCCTCAACCACTACTTCGGCGGGGTCACCGCGGTCGGCCAGGCCGGCGCGGCGGGTGATCCCCGCCGGGCCGGCGTCGGCCTGTTGCTCTGAACGGTCAGCCCACCCGGCGGGCGAGGGTGCTCTGCACATCGGCGGCGGTCTCCCGCAGCGGGACATCCAGGTCGGTGGGCTTGAGGCCGAAGGTGTCCTCGGTCAGGCGGCTGTCCAGGTGGAACGGTGCGTAGAACTGGTAGTCCATCTCGGCCAGCTCGCGGGCGATCGGGACGACCAGGCCGGCGGTGCGCATGACGAACCGGGGCAGCTGACGGATCTTCACGCGGGGTTGACCGGTGAGGTCGGTGTACCGGTTCGCCAGGTCGCGGATCGAGATGGCGGGCTGAGTCGGCGCGTGCCAGGCCTTGCCGTACGCCCGCTCGTCGCGCGCCAGCGTGACCATCGTGCGGGCCATGTCACCGGTGTAGGTGAAGCTGTGCGGCAGGTCGGGGTTGCCGGTCGCCCACGCCGTACGCCCCTTCTCGATGGCCGGCAGCAGCACCGAACTGAACACGCCGACCGCGCCGGCACCGACGTAGTCGGAGCCGCGCACCTCGACCGTGCGCACCCCGCTGTTCAGCGCGTCGTTCCACATCTTGATCCGGACCTTGCCCTTGCGGCCGACCGCGGCCATCGGGGTGTTCTCGTTCATCCGCCCGCCCGGCTGCGAGCCGTAGACGTAGAGGTTTCCGGTGATCACGTAGACCGCGCCGGCCGCCTTGGCCGCGGCGATCATCGCGTCGTTCATCGGATACCAGAGGCGCTCCCACTGGGTGTAGCTCGGGTTGGCGCAGTTGTAGACGGCCGAGGCGCCCTCGGCGAGCGCGGTCAGCCGGGCCGCGTCGGAGGCGTCCGCGGCGACCCGCTCGATGCCCGGCAGGTCGGGGCCGCTGCCGCTGCGGGTGATCATCCGGACGCTCTCGCCCTGGTTGACCAGGAGCCGGGCGATGGCGCTGCCGATCGGGCCGGAGCCGATGATGACGTGGTTCGACATAGCTGTTCTCCTTTGCGAGCACTGCTCTCTGTTGAGAACAACAGTTCCACGCTTTCCAACGAAAAGCAAGAGCAGTGCTCTCGTTATGGCACACTGGTCTGCATGAGCGCCGCTGGAGTACGCGCCCGCGTCCGGGCCGAGATGACCGAAGAGATCAAAACGGTGGCCCGCCGGCACCTCGCCACCGACGGGGCCAACCTGTCGCTACGCGCGGTCGCGCGGGACGTGGGCATGGCCTCGTCCGCCGTCTACCGCTACTTTGCGAGCCGGGACGACCTGCTCACGGCGCTGATCATCGAGGCGTACGACGCGGTCGGTGACACCGCCGAGGCGGCGGCGGACCAACCCGCGGGTGGGGACGCCGATCGGTTCCTCGCGCTTGCCCATGCCGTACGCGAATGGGCGCTCGCCGACCCGCACCAGTGGGCGCTGATCTACGGCAGCCCGGTCCCCGGCTACCAGGCGCCGCAGGACACGATCGGGCCGGCCACCCGGGTGATCTTCAAGATCGCCGCGATCGTGGAGGCGGCGTACCGGGCCGGCCAGATCGCCCCGGGCCCGGAACCGACCGGCCGCTACGCCGAGGAACTGGCGGCGGTCGCCGCGCAGTTCGGTCCGGACGTGCCGCCCCGGCTCATCGGCGCGGCCCTGTCCGCCTACTTCCAGCTCATCGGTGCGATCAGTGCCGAGCTGTTCGGCCAGCTCAACAACTCGGTCGACGAGGACCGCCGGGGCTTCTTCGAGTTTCAGATGCGGGGTGCGGCCGCCTTCATCGGACTGCCCTGAGGAGATGGCCGCCGGGAGTGTCGGCCGGCACGTCACTGCGACCGAAGAAGTGCGCCGCCAGCTGGGCCGGCCCGAGGTCCTCGATCTCGGTGAAGCCGAGCCCGGTCAACTCGCCGGCGATCTCGGCCGGCTCGAAGTAGGTGAGCCACGGCTCGCCGATCCGGGCCACCCGCTCGGCCCGGGCCTCCAGCTGGGCCCGCCGCTCCGGCGACATCCGTTCGGGCGACTGGGCGTAGTCGAGGACGACCTCGTTGCCGGGGGTGCCGGCCACGAAGCCGAGTGTCTCGTCGAATCCTTCTCGGGTCAGGTAGGGCACGACACCGAGCCAGACGAAGAAGGCCGGCCCGTCCAGTTCGAGCCGGTCGGCGAGCGACTCCTTCTCGAAGTCGACGCCGGCGTAGGACACGGTCGGTGGGATCTCGATGCCGGTGGTGGCCAGCCGCTCCCGCTTCCAGGCCTGGGTGTCCGGGTGGTCGACCTCGATCACCCGCACGCCGTCGAACGGGTTTCGGTAGGCGAACGTGTCGAGCCCGGCGCCGAGCACCACGACCGTCCGGATGCCGCGCCGCACGGCGGCGGCCAGGGCGTCCTCGGCGAACCGGTGGCGGGCCGCGATGAACACCCGCATGGCTCGACGCGGTGCGTCTTTCTGCAACTCCTCGGCCGACGCGCCGAGAATGCGCGGGGCCAGCGGATCCTTGAAGATCGCGCCGAGTTCCAGGAACTGGTGCGCGGCCCGGTAGCGCGCCGCGCTGTACGCGGTCCGGCTCGGCTGTCCGGTCTCCATCACGGCCCCCACAAAGCTCGAGAAACGTCCACACGCTCACCCTTCAGGGGGACACCCTCGCTCAGCAGCCGCTGCCGGGCCTCCTGCTCGTGACCGGGCGGCATCCGTCCGGCGCTGTTCACCACCCGGTGCCAGGGCACACCCCCACCGTGCCGGGCCATGATATTGCCGACCTGGCGAGCCGAGTTCCGGCCGGAGACGTCGGCGAGCGCGTCGGCGACCGCTCCGTACGTCATGACCTTGCCCGCCGGGATCCGCTCGACGAGTGAAAGCACCTCTTCCACGTACTCCTGGGGTGTCACCCGGGCCACGATATGGGATCTCGGCGCGGCTCGGGCAACCCACCCGAGCACAATGGGCCAGGTGCGCGAAGTAGTGACCGGTGCGCGCCGCATCGTGGTCAAGGTGGGTTCGTCCTCCCTGACCACGGCGGCCGGCGGCCTCGATGAGCAGCGCGTCGATGCCCTGGTCGACGTGCTCGGCAGCCTTGCCACCCACGGCCGGGAGGTGGTGCTGGTCTCCAGCGGCGCCATCGCGGCCGGCCTGGCGCCGCTGCGACTGCGTCGCCGCCCGCGAGATCTGGCCACCCAGCAGGCGGCGGCCTCGGTCGGGCAGGGGTTGCTGATCGGGCGGTACGCCGCCGGTTTCGCCCGCCACGGCCTCACGGTCGGCCAGGTGCTGCTCACCGTGGACGACGTGACCCGCCGCGTGCACTACCGCAACGCCTACCGCACGCTGCGCAAACTGCTCGATCTGGGCGCGCTGCCGATCGTCAACGAGAACGACACGGTCGCCACCGAGGAGATCCGCTTCGGTGACAACGACCGGCTCGCCGCGCTGGTGGCCGCGCTGGTCGACGCCGACCTGCTGGTGCTGCTCTCCGACGTGGACGCGCTCTACACCGGCAGCCCGTCCGACCCGGCGTCCCGCAAGATTCCGTACGTCGCGGGCGACGAGGACCTGGCCGGCATCCGCATCTCGGCGCCCGGCAGATCCGGGGTCGGCACCGGCGGCATGGTCACCAAGGTGGAGGCGGCCCGGATCGCCACCGGGTTCGGCATCCCGGTCGTGCTGACCTCGGCGCCGCAGGCCGGCCCGGTGCTGCTCGGCGAGGACGTCGGCACCCTGTTCCGGGCGGCCGAGAGCCGCCCGGCCGCCCGGCTGTTCTGGCTCGCCCACGCCACCGCCCCGCGCGGCCGGCTGCACCTCGACCCGGGTGCCGTCGCCGCCGTGGTGGCCCGGCGCAAGTCGCTGCTGCCCGCCGGGATCACCGCGGTGGACGGTTCGTTCGCGGCCGGCGATCCGGTCGACCTGGTCGATGCCGGTTCCGGCGCGCCGGTGGCCCGCGGTCTCGTCAACTACGACGCCGTCGAGCTGCCCGCGCTGCTGGGACGCTCCACCCCCGAGTTGGCTGCCGCGCTCGGGCCAGGCTATGAACGAGAGGTCGTCCATCGTGACGACCTCGTCCTTCTGTAACGGGAGCTCCGGATGACGACTGTGCTGAAGCAGGCCGCCGACGCGCGCGCGGCCTCGATCGATCTGGCCGCCGCCACCCGGGCCGAAAAAGATCGAGCGCTGCTGCTGATGGCCGACCGCCTGGTCGAGCGGGCCGAGGACATCGTGGCCGCGAACGCGGCAGACGTGAACAACGCCCGCGACGCCGGGCAGAACGAGGCGATGATCGACCGGCTGACCCTCACCCCGTCCCGGGTGGCGGCGATGGCCGACGGCCTGCGCCAGCTCGCCGCGCTGCCCGACCCGGTCGGTGACGTGGTGCGCGGCTCGACCCTGGCCAACGGGCTGGAACTGCGGCAGGTCCGGGTGCCGTTCGGCGTGGTCGGCATCATCTACGAGGGGCGGCCCAACGTGACCGCGGACGCGGCCGGCATCTGCCTGAAGTCGGGCAACGCGGCACTGCTGCGCGGCTCCGGCTCGGCGTACAGCTCAAATGCCGCCATCGTCGCCGTGCTGCGCAAGGCGGTCGCGGACGCCGGCCTGCCGGCGGACGCCATTCAACTGCTCGATGCCACGACCCGTGATTCGGTCAAGGAGCTGATGCGCGCCCGCGGCCTGGTCGACGTGCTGATCCCGCGCGGCGGCGCCGATCTGATCAGGACGGTCGTCGAGGAGTCCACGGTTCCGGTGATCGAGACCGGGGTGGGCAACTGCCACGTGTACGTGGATCAGGCCGCCGACCTGGAAAAGGCCCTGGCCGTCACGATCAACTCGAAGACCCAGCGCCTGTCCACCTGCAACACCGCCGAGTCGCTGCTGGTGCACATCGACATCGCCGACTCGTTCCTGCCGCTGGTGCTGGAGGAGCTCACGCTCAAGGGAGTGACCGTGCATGGCGACCCGCGGGTGACCGGTTACAGCGACGACGTCGTCCCGGCCACCGAGGAGGACTGGGGCAAGGAATATCTCTCGGCCGACATCGCGGTGGCGATAGTCGACTCGATGGACGACGCGCTCGACCACATCCGGCGTTACGGCTCCGGGCACACCGAGGCGATCGTCAGCGAGTCGGGCACCGCGACCCGGCGCTTCGCGGCCCGGGTGGACGCCGCGGCCGTGATGATCAACGCGTCGACCCGGTTCACCGACGGCGGCGAGTTCGGTTTCGGCGCCGAGATCGGCATCAGCACGCAGAAACTGCACGCCCGCGGCCCGATGGGCCTCCCCGAGCTGACCTCGACGAAGTACGTCGTGACCGGCAACGGCCACACCCGGAGCTAACGGCAGGCGCGCAGCACGGTCAGCGTCGTGTTGACGTCGAAGTTCGGCCCCTCGGCGCTGTCCCAGCCACCATCGGTGCGCTGGGTGGCGGCGAGTTTCTTGCGCGCCTCCTGCAGCAGCCAGTCGTCGCCGAGGTTGACCCGGCGCAGGGCCGCCGCCATCGACGCCACGTCGGCCGCCGTCATGTCGTGCAGCCGGTCGCCCAGCACCAGTTGCACCCGCGCCGACTCGTAGAAGAACTGCTGGCCGTGCAGCAGGCCGGCGGCGTGCCAGCCGGCCGCCAGGAACGACGGCCAGGTGCCGTCGGGGCGCAGCAGGGAGACGAAGTGGCCGGCCGCGGCCTGGAGGGTGTTCGCGTATTTCGGCACCTGTTCGAGGTGCGGGTTGATCTCCACCTCGGCGACCGTGAACCAGAAACCGGCCAGCGCGGTCAGGTAGAGCGTGGCCTCCGGATCACCCGGCATGGCCCAGGGCGGCGCCTCGGCGGCCAGCGACTCGTTCTCCTGCCAGGTGCCGTCCATCCGCTGCGCGGAAGCCAGCCAGCCCAGCGCCCGGTCGACGACGTCGCCGTGCAGGCCGCCCAGGTCGTCGAGCTCGTTCAGCCGGAAACAGGTGGCGTCGACCGACGGAATGACCCCATCGGTGGACGCCGGCCAGCCGCCCGCCGCGGTCTGCCCGGCCGCGATGCGCTCGACGACGTGCGGGGGCGGCGCCTGCCCGGTGCGCAGGAACGACAGACGTGCGCGCTCCACGGGGTCGCCGTGAGCGACCACATATCCGATCGCGGCGTCGATATCGACCACGACGGTGACGCTACCGCGCCGCTCGGTAGTTTGCCTCGGCGTACGGGCAACCACTCTGGGGAGTCACCGCGTGACTCCCCAGAGTGACTGGTCAGTACGACGGGAGCGACGGGTCAACCGTGTTCACCCAGGAGACGATGCCGCCCTGGACATGCACGGCGTCCTTGAAACCGGCCTGCTTGATCGCGGCCAGTGCCTCCGCCGAGCGCACGCCCGACTTGCAGTGCAGCACAATCTGCCGGTCCTGCGGGAAGCGGGACAGCGCCTCGCCGGAGAGGATCTCGCCCTTCGGGATCAGCACGGCACCCGGGATGCGGTTGATCTCCCACTCGGCGGGCTCGCGCACGTCGACCAGGAAAACGTCCTTGCCGGAGTCCTGCCAGTCCTTGAGCTCACGCGCCGTGATGGTCGCGTTGAGCGTGGCCTCCTCGGCCTCGGCCGAGACCGCACCGCAGAAGTCCTCGTAGTCCTCGAGCAGCTCGGTGACCGTCGGGTTCTCCCCGCAGAGCGCGCAGTTCGGGTCCTTCCGGACCTTGATCTTGCGGTACTCCATCTCCAGGGCGTCGTAGACCATCAGCCGGCCGACGAGCGGCTCACCGATGCCGGTGATCAGCTTGATCGCCTCGTTGACCTGGATCGAGCCGATCGACGCGCACAGCACGCCGAGGACGCCGCCCTCGGCGCAGCTCGGGACCATGCCGGGCGGCGGGGGCTCCGGGTAGAGGCAGCGGTAGCAGGGACCGTGCTCCTCCCAGAACACCGAGGCCTGACCGTCGAAGCGGTAGATCGAGCCCCAGACATAGGGCTTACCGAGCAGCACGGCCGCGTCGTTGACCATGTAGCGGGTCGCGAAGTTGTCGGTGCCGTCGACGATCAGGTCGTACCCGCTGAAGATCTCCATGACGTTGTCGCGGTCCAGCGCGGTGTTGTGAATGATCACGTTCACCAGCGGGTTGATCTCGCGAATGCTGTCCGCGGCGGACTCGGCCTTGGGCCGGCCCACATCGGAGACGCCATGGATGATCTGGCGCTGGAGGTTGGACTCGTCGACCGTGTCGAAATCGATGATGCCGAGCGTGCCCACCCCGGCCGCGGCCAGGTAGAGCAGGGCCGGCGAGCCGAGGCCACCCGCGCCGACGGCGAGCACCTTGGCGTTCTTCAGCCGCTTCTGCCCGTCCATCCCGACGTCCGGGATGATCAGGTGACGCGAGTAGCGGCGGATCTCGTCGATGGTCAGCTCAGCGGCCGGTTCGACGAGCGGGGGCAGTGCCACGGTTTACTCCCCGGATAGGCGGTAAGGATCGCTAGCCATTGTTGCTCGTTGACGGACGTCGTAGCCATGACGTTGCCCACCGGCCCGACATGCGGGACGGGGAATATTCACGGGTACGGCCATGCGTTGGCCCGGCAACCCTTCAAACCGTACGTCTGCTGCATCATCACCGGCGCGAGCTTGCCCTTCCCCGGGCAGCGTTGGTGCCCGTGCCCCAGCTGATGCCCGACCTCGTGGTTGATCGCGTAGGCACGGTAGATCGCCAGCGGGGCGCCGTAACCGCGTACGGCGCCCGCCCAGCGGTCGGCGTTGATGATCACCTTGCGGGGCACCCGGCAGGACGTGAACCCGTCGGTCTCCAGGCCACCGGTGCGGCACATCCGCTCCGAGGTGCGGGCCGAGGCCAGATAGACGATGAACTCGGCGCGCGCGGACTCCGGGACCCGCTGGAAGCGGACCCGGTGGCTCGCGATCCAGCTGCGGCGATCCCCCAGGGCCCGGTTGACCTGGTTCGCGAAATCGGTGGCATCGCCGGCCGGCTTCTCCACGGCGATCTTGAAGCGGTGGATCGTCCCGCCGCTCCCCACGACCGGACCGAAGCCGGCGACGTAGGCGAATGTCCCGCTGGTGCCCACCGGGGCCGTCGACTTCCGGGGAACGGCCGCGGCCGGGCGGGCCGAGACGACCGGGACCGCCGGAACCACGATGCGGTCGCCGCCGTCGGCCCGGACGTACCGGCCCACGGCCAGGACACCCACCGCCAGCACGACGTAGATCAGGGCGAACAGCAGGCGGCGACGAAGCCGAGCGGTACGCGGCTCGGGCTCGTCCAGATCCGGCGCGAGCAGCGGCGGCGCCTGGCGGATCAACGGGGTCCGGCTCATCGCCGGCGGGTTCAACCGGGGATCCCAGACCGGCGTACGGGGTTCGGCCGCGCGCCCCAGGGCCCGCGTCGTCGCTGTCCTCCCCCGCGAAGTCATGACATAGCCGAGATTGCCACGCCTGAGCGCCGGAGATGAGCGGTTTTACCTCGCGGGGCCGGTCAGGAAGCCGTTCCCCCGCCGCGGCCAGGCGTACGGCACGCAACCACGGGTGGTGAGCGTCTGCTGCACCATCACCGGCGCCGGGCCGCCCGCCTTCGGGCACCCCTCGTGCCGATGCCCGAGCTCGTGCCCGACCTCGTGGTTCACCACGTACTGCCGGTAGGTGGCCAGCGGCACCTTCGCGTACAGGTAGGGCTTGGCGGAGAGCCGCCAGCGGTCCAGGTTGATGATCGCTTCACCGGTGGTGCGACACGACGTGTACGGCACCCCGTTGATCCGGATGTTGGTGCCGCCGCGCCGGCACATCTTCCCGGCGGTGTCCCGGGTCGCCAGGTAGACCGTGAAGTCCGCCCGGTCGGAGCCGGCCACCAGCTGCAGCCGCACCTGGCCGCCGCCGATCCAGCTGCGCGAGTCGCCCAGGGTGGCCGTCACCGCGTCGACGAACTCGGTCAGGGCCTCGTTGCTGCCCTGCTCGACGGCCACGTGGAAGCGGCGCAGCTTGCCCTTGGTGCCGAGCACCGGGCCGCGGGTGTTCGCGTACACGAACTTGCCGGAACCGTGCGTCGGCACCTTGCCGGCCAGACTCAGTTGATCCTCCACCACCTCGGGTTCGGTGGTGGCCTCCGGCGTCGGAGCGCTCGGTGCGGGTGACGGCGACGCGGACGCGGACGGGGTGGCCGAGGGGACCGTCGGCACCGTCGCGGCGCTGGAACTCAGCCCTCGACCGGCCAGGAAGCCCGACGCCACCACCGCGGTCAGCACCAGCAGCGCCAACCACCAGCGCCGCCAACGATCCTGCGAAACGGGCGACGGGGCGGCTTCCTCGATCATCGATCGCCAGGGTTTCACATTCGGCGATCCTTGTCCTCCCCGGGTGATCTTGTCGCCCTATCCGGTTGCCTCCACCACCGGGGCCGAGAGCTCGTCGAGCATCCCGACGATCGCCCGCGCCACCAGGCGCGGCACCTCCATCTGCGCCACGTGCCCGACACCCGGCAGGATCAGCAGCCGGCTGTCCGGAACCGCCCGGGCCACCTGCGCCGGCACCCGCGGATCGATCAACCGGTCGTTGAGGCCGCCGATCACCAGGGTCGGTGCGGTGATCTCGGCGGCCAGCCGCCACTGCGAGTTACGGCCGGGCAGGTAGGCGCGCAGGAAGCTGGAGACCAGCCCGCGCAGCGTGCGCAGGTAGGCGCTCGGATAGTGCGCCACCGTGTAGCGCAGCCGGATTTCCTCCATCGCCTCGGCCCGGCGCTGCTCGGTCGCCTTGCGCGGATCGCCGAAGCAGGCCGCGAGCACCTGCTCGGCCATCTCCTCGACCGGGATCCGAGTCATCCCCCACGCGAAGATCCGGTCGGCCAGCGGCAGGGCCAGCACCGGCAGATAGGGGCCGTGCGCCGTCCGGCGCGGATCAAGAAACGGCATGGCCGGGGAGATCAGGGTGAGAGAGCGGATCAGGTCGGGCCGCAGGGCCGCGACGCGTACGGCGATGGAGCCGCCCAGCGAATTGCCGATCAGATGCACCGGGCCGCGACCCGCATGCTCCAGGTAGCCGATCAGGGTCGCCGCGAACGACGGGATCGAGTAGCGCGGGCTGGGATCGCTGTACCCGAACCCGGGCAGGTCGACGGCCTGCGCGTCGAAGCGGCCGGCGAGCAGCCCGGCCACGTCGGTGAAGTTCTGCGACGAACCGCCCAGGCCGTGCACGTAGACCGCCGGTTCGGCGCCGGGCTCGGTGGCCGGGGTGTCCCGGACGTGGAGCATCGACCCGCCGATCACAACCCGGCGTGCGGGCCACGGGGGTGGAGCGTCGCCGTCCGGCAGCAGCACGCTGTCGTCGGCCAGTCGTGCGCCCCTCATCGAGACAAGAGTGCCTCAAGGCGGCGATTGACCGCCGCCAGAGTCGCCCGAACCATGGCATGCCGGTCGTCACCGGACACCACCGACGACCCGGCCAGCTGTTCCACCCAGCTGTTGCAGGACAGCAGCAGCACCACGACCGCGACCTGGGAGTTCCCGAACGGGACGGCGGCCGCGTGCTCGACATAACAGCGGGCCGGACCGTCCGGATGGTCCGACTCGGACAGCAGGTCGTTGACCGCACCGACGGTCGCCGTCGCACACAGCCGCAACAGGTAGCCGTCGACGGCCGGGCCGTCGGCCACCCCGGACGCCGTCCGCCCGCCCACCGCCAGCTGCACCTCCACCGAGGCGTCGGTGCCGTACGTGTTGACGTGCACGTTCTCGATGACGATGCGGGGGCCCGGGTGCTCGCCCGGGAAGAGCGGGCGCGGCGGGCCCGGCTCGTCGTCCACCTCGGCCACGGCGGTCTCCTCCACCCGCGGTTCCGGCTTCTCCGCGCGACGCGGCGGCTCCGGCCGCTCGACCGGGCGCTCCTCACGGGGTGGGCGCACCCGCTCGACCAGCGGCGCCGGGGGTTCCGGCACCGGCTGCACCTCGGGCGCGGGCGGCGGCGTCGTGCGCTGACGGATCGGGGCCAGGGCGGCCGGCGAAACCGGGGCGGCCGGCGGCGGAGGTGGCGGGGCCGGCGGCGTCTCGCCCTGCATGGCGGCGTCCAGGCCCATCCGGTCCTGCAGCAGACGGGCCACCCGCCGGCTCACCTCGGCCGGGTCGGCGCCCTCGGCCAGGTCGAGTCGCAGGCTGTGTGCGCCGGACGGGGTCGAGCGCAGGGAAGCATCCCGTACGCCGTCCACTCCGCGCACCGCAGCCAGGATCGCCTGCACGTCGAAGCCTTCCTGCCGCTCGCGCGGCTGCAGCACGTCACCGCGGCGCAGGTGCGTCGCGATCCGGGCCAGCGCCGGCGTTTCCGCCGTGGGCTCCGTCAACGGCGGCTCCGGGACTTTCGGCACATCCGGCTGGGCCGGTACGCGCTGCGGCAACACCCGCGAACCGGTTTCGTCCGACCCGCTCGCTCCGGCGCCGGAGGTCGGGCGACTGCCGAACGCGGCGTACGCCGGGGGCGGGACATAGCCCGACGGCTCGGCGGCCGGTCCGGATTCGTACGACACCCGGCGCGGGAAGCTGGACGGATCGTACGACGGGCGGCCGCTCGGCGATTCATCGGCCGGTGTGCTCGGCGATGGCGGGGCGGGCGACTGGTAGGGCACCGCCGCCTGCGGCTGATAGGACACCGGGGACTGGGGCTGGTAGGGCGCCGGGGACTGCGGCCGGGGCGGCTCGGGAGCGCTCCAGTCGGCCCGGCGAGCGGCCGGCGCGGCGGGGCGGACGAGCGGTACCGCGGCACGCTGCTGGGCGGCCACCGGCGTCGGCGACGGTTCGTCGAGGTCACCCTCGTACGGATAGGGGGGTGCGCTGTTCGGGGTGGGCAGGTCGTAGCGGCTCGGCTCGGCCGACCGCAGGCTGGTGGGCCGGCCGGTGGCGGGAGTGTTGCCTCTGGAGACCAGCCCCGGCTCGGGCGGAACACTTCTCGGCGCCAGGCCCGGCTCGGGGAGAACGCTTCTCGGCGCCAGGCCCGGCTCGGGGAGAGCGCTTCTCGGCGCCAGGCCCGGCTCGGCGGGGCGGGTGATCGGCGCGCCGGTGGACTCGCCGATCCCGCGGGGTGGCGGGCTGGGCGGCTCGGTGCGCGGCGACGGCGGGCGGGCCGGTTCCCCACCGGGGGGCGTCAGGTGGGCCAGCAGGTCCGAATAGCGGGGGCGAGCCTCCGCCCAGCGGCGCTCGGTCTCGGCCGCGGGTGACACGGACGAGGGAATCTCGCCGGATTGTTTCGCGTCGACGAAGCCGGGCGGGGTGGGCGCGGGAACCGGGCCGGGAGCGCCCGGGGCGGGCGGCATCGCGGTCGGCTGGACGGGAGCGGGCTGAACCGGGCTGTAACCCCGGTCGGGCGGGGGAAATGCCTGATTGCGCGGAAACGGCGTCGGGCGGCGCCACGCCGGTACATCATTTTCCGCGTCGAGCGGGGCACCCGCGTTGGACCAGGGACTATCCTGCGTCACCCAGCCGTTCACCCGAGTGCGCTCACGCGAATCGGCACTGTTACCGCTCTCTGCGGCTCCAGTGTCTCCGGAATGCCCTGATTCATCCACCGCGCGCTCCTCGCTCGCCCGTGCTGAGGCTACCGTGTGCATGCGGTGGCGATAAGTTGCAGCGTCGCGACAGTTGCCCGGCTCGGCCGCGTTGTGCGCCGATCCGGACAATAGGTGCCGACCCAACCGCGGGGACCGACCCCCTGGAGGTTAGAGAGATGACCGCTGCGTCCGGCGGGGCTCAGACAGCCCGGCCTACCCGCCTGCCCCGTTCCGCGCGCCGCAAGCAACTGCTGGCCGCGGCTCAGCAGGTCTTTGTTGCGCACGGTTACCACGCCGCCGCGATGGATGACATCGCCGAGCGCGCCGGGGTCTCCAAACCCGTGCTCTACCAGCACTTCCCCGGCAAGCTCGAGCTCTACCTGGCACTGCTGGACACACACTGCGACGCGATAATCGCCAAGGTGCGGGACGCGATGCTGGCCACCAGCGACAACAAGGAGCGCGTCAAGGGCGCGGTCCGGGCCTACTTCGACTTCGTCGATCACGAGAGCGAGGCGTTCCGGCTCGTCTTCGAGTCCGACCTGCGCAACGACCCCCAGGTGCGGCAGCGGGTCGAGCGGGTCGAGCAGGGCTGCATCGCCGCCGTCACCGACACCATCATCTCGGACACGGCGATCCGCGACGACGCCGCCGAACTTCTCGCCTCCGGCCTGGTCGGAGCGGCCGGCCAGTCGGCCCAGTTCTGGCTCGCGAACGGGCGGCGTACGCCTAAAGCTGAAGCCGAAGCGCTCGTAGCAGCACTGATCTGGCGCGGCATCGCCAGCTACCCCCTCCAGGGCGGCGCATCCGGCGGAACAACACCCGAAATCGGATAACCTTCAGTGCGGTAACACCGGTACAGAGGGAGGGCCCCGTGGAGGTCAAGATCGGCGTGCAGCACACGCCGCGCGAGCTGGTGCTGGAGAGCGCTCAGTCCCCGGCGGAGGTCGAGCAGGCCGTGGCCGAGGCGATGGCCAAGGACAGCGTGCTCTCGCTCACGGACGAAAAGGGTCGCAAGGTGATCATTCCGATCGCCAAGGTGGCTTACGTGGAGATCGCCGAGTCGTCCAACCGGCCGTTCGGCTTCACCACCCGCTGAGGTAAAGCCTCGTCCGGAGGGCATCCCGCTGTCCCGGGGTGCCCTCCCGTAACTCTGGTCTGAGGTGCGGGATCTCCCGGTCGGGTAGACTTGCGGGCGTTGCCGTCGACGTCGACTCATCTTCCTGAGTCGCCGCGGCAACCCGCGCGCGTGCGGCCCGCTTTTTACGAGCGTGTGGCCCGCGCCCTACCCATAGCGCGCCCCAGATCCGACGGGCGCACCACGAGAGGCACCCGTAAAACTTCATGACAGACATCGAAAGCTCCGAACCCGCACTCGTACCAGTTGTCAATCGCGCTCCCGTCCGTCCGGACAGCCCCACCTTTGCCGAGCTGGGTGTCCGCCCGGAGACCGTCGAGGCGCTGGCCAAGGCCGGCATCACCCGGGCCTTCGCGATCCAGGAATATGCCCTGCCGATCGCGCTGCGCGGCACCGACCTGATCGGCCAGGCGCCCACCGGCACCGGCAAGACCCTCGGCTTCGGCCTGCCCCTGCTCGAGCGGGTGCTCGCGCCTAGCGAAGGCGCCGACGGCAAGCCCCAGGCCCTCATCGTCGTGCCCACCCGCGAGCTGGGCCTGCAGGTCGCCCGCGACCTCGCGGCCGCGGGCAGCACCCGCGGCGTGCGGGTGCTGCCGATCTACGGCGGCGTGGCGTACGAACCGCAGGTCGAGGCGCTCAAGAAGGGCGTCGAGATCCTGGTCGGCACCCCCGGCCGCCTGCTCGACCTGGCCAAGCAGAAGCAGCTCAACCTCAAGTCGATCAAGGCGCTCGTGCTCGACGAGGCCGACCGCATGCTCGACCTGGGCTTCCTCGACGACGTCGAGAAGATCCTCGCGATGATCCCCGATCAGCGGCAGACCATGCTCTTCTCGGCCACCATGCCCGACCCGATCGTCGCGCTGTCCCGCCGCTTCCTGCACAACCCGGTCACGATCCACGCCGGTCACACCACCGAGAGCGGCCCGTCGCCGCTGACCAAGCAGGTCGTCTACCGCACCCACCCGATGAACAAGCTCGAGATGGTGGCGCGCATCCTGCAGGCCCGCGGCCGCGGTCTCACGATGATCTTCTGCCGCACCAAGCGGGCCGCCGACCGGGTCGCCGAAGACCTCGACTTCCGCGGCTTCGCGGTCGCCGCCGTGCACGGTGACCTCGGTCAGGGCGCCCGCGAGCGGGCGCTGCGAGCCTTCCGCAGCGGCAAGATCGACGTGCTGGTCGCCACCGACGTCGCCGCCCGCGGCCTGGACGTCTCCGGCGTCACCCACGTGATCAACTACGACTGTCCGGAAGACCCGGACACCTACACCCACCGGATCGGCCGCACCGGCCGCGCCGGGGCCACCGGTGTCGCGGTCACCTTCGTCGACTGGGAGGACATGCCGCGCTGGGTGCTCATCGACAAGTCGATGGGTCTCAACATGCCGCAGCCTCCGGAGACGTACCACACGAGCCCCGCGCTCTACTCCGACCTGGACATCCCGACCGACATCTCGGGCACCCTGCCGACCGCCGAGCGCAGCCGGGTCGGCCTGGCCGCCGAGGTCGAGGAAGACCTGGGCGGCGGCCGCCGGCGACGCGAGCCGAGCGGGCGCGGCGGTGGCGGCACGCGCGGTCCGCGCCGCGGACGCAACGGCAGTTCCGCGCCGGCCGACGAGGCTCCGGCCGTCGAGGAGGGCGGCGACCGGCCCAAGCGCCAGCGTCGCCGCCGCCGGGTCGATGAGCCCATCGGTTCGGACACTGCTTCCGGTACGCCGTCCGATGCGCCCACCGGCACCCCGGATGTGACGCCCTCGGACGACGCGGCCGCTCCCACGGTAGAGGGCGAGGCGGCTCCGAAGCGCGCCCGCACCCGCCGCCGGGCACCGGCGACGTCACTCTCCTTCGACGACGGCAGCGCAGCCACACCCGTCTCCGCCGAGCCGACCGTGACGGGCGAGTCGACCGTGGCCGGTGAGTCCGTCGTGGCCCGCAAGTCCGCCGTGATCGGCGAGTCCGCCGGTGCGGACGACGCCTCGTCCGACGACGATGGTGATGGTGATGGTGATGGTGACCGGCCGCGTCGGCGTCGGCGTCGCGGTGGCCGCGGCAGCCGGGGATCCGGCAACGGCGGCGCCGAGGCTACGGCTACGGCCGACATGTCCGGTGGCTCCGAGGCCGGCGTGGGCACCACCGCCGACGCCTGATCCACTTCACGCTCCTTCGGCCACGGTCCCCGTCCGGGACCGTGGCCGATTGCGCGACTGGCGCCCCTGACCCGGCGAGGCCGTTGTCGACCCCAGGTCCGTTCTGACTTCGGGTCGGTACGCGCCGTGGTCAACGACGATGAACGGGCCGGACAGGGCCCGGACCGCCTTGCGGCGCCGGGGAGACGCCAGCCCTGCCTGCGGCCAGCCCCGGCTGCGGCCCAGCCCCGCCCTACCAGCGGCCCAGCCCCACCTGCGGCCCAACCCCGCCGCGGCCAGCCCGATCTGCGGCCCAACCCTGCCCGCAGCCGGGCCGCAAGGGGCGGACGGCCCTGCGGCCGACGGTGCTCCCACTGCTCGGCGTGCACGCTTCGATGCGCGTACTGAAAAAAGGCGTGAGGGGATTACGCAGCGTTAGTGGGTTGGGGTTACGCCTAGCGCGGCGCAGGCGTCGCGGTACATGCGGACGGCTTCCGTCCGGACCTGGTGGCGTTCGGTGAGGCGTTCGGCGAAGGGGATGCGGACCGGGACCTCGATGCCGTCGAGGACGGCGGCGAACTCCATGGCGTCGGCGTCCAGGCCGGACATCCGGGCCGCGGTGGCCGACGGAATGCCGCCCAGCGCGCGCACGATCAGGACGTTGTCGTCGGCGTGGTCGTCGTTCATGTGGCGGGCGATCTGCGCGATCACCTCGGGAGTGAACGGGTCGGACATGTCGGGCTCCTGCATCGAGTCAGGTCCAGCGGCGGCGGAGATCTTCGAGTACCGCGGTGTTGAGCCGGTAGGCCTCGAGCACCTCGGTGACGAACTCGTCCTGTTCGTAGGGTGACCATGGCAGTGTGTCGAGTAACTGCCGGTAGTAGGTCTTGAGGGCTTCGGGATTGATGCCGTCGAACATGTAGAAGCGGTGGCCGTCGCCGTTCAGGCCGTAGGCGCGGGCGATGCCGCGGCCGAGGTACTGCCCGCCGGAGAGATCGCCCAGGTAGCGCGTGTAATGGTGGGCGATGAAGCCGATCGGGTGCGAGTTGGCGGCGTACCGCAGGCGGGTGCAGTAAGTCGTGGTGGCCGGCAGCGCGGCGATCCGGTAGGACCAGCGCGGCCCGTGCAGGAAGCGCAGGTCAGCCTCGATCGACGGCAGTCGCACCAGCTCGGGGAAGACGAACGGGCGGGCCACCGGGTCGTCGGCCATGGTTCGCGCGGCCAGTTCGAGCGCCTCGTAGACGAACCAGTGCTGGGCGGTGAGATCCGCGTAGGCCTCCCAGGGCAGCAGGCCGGCGACCAGCGCGTCCAGGAATCCGCTGCCCTGCGCGGCGGCGTGCGCGGACCGGGTGTCCTGGCGCAGCCGGGCGGAGAGCCGGTCGCCCATCTCGCTCCTTCGCTGGGATTTTGCTGGAGGCACAGCGGTTTTACTGGGGGCACAGCGTAGCGATAGATCCACTTCGTGTCCCGCCCCTTGTGACGGAGTCGCCGCTCGGTGTGCCAGGCACAATTGAGGGATGCCCCAGCCCTTGGCGGACGTGCTCGCCGAAGTTCGCACCCTCCTGCTCGACCCCGCCCTCACCCGGGCCGTGGCCGCCGGCCGCCGCCGCGGTCAGACACCCACGGTGACCAGGGCGGAGCTACGGCCTGTCGCGCTGAAGGGCGGGCCGAAATTGCAGATCGTCACGGACGACGGGTCACGACCGTTCACCCGGAACGTTGCCTGGGGCGACGAAGCCGCCGTGGCCGTCGATGAGCTGCTCGCCGAGCCGTTCGGCAACTGGCATGTGGAGACGCCGTCGGCGACCGTGCAGGTGCGAATCACCAAGAAGGGTGACGCCCAGGTGCACCGCTCCTCGCCGGCCCCGTCCGCCGCGGTCACCTCCCACGACCGGGCCAAGCAGTGGCTGCTCGATCCGGGTGATCCGCTGTTCTCAGTGATCGGCGGCAATGCAGCCAAGCGGCGGCAGGTCGACGCGTTCCTCCGGGCGCTCGCGGCGACGCTGCCGGCCGAGCTGCCGACGCCGCTGCGCGTCGTCGACCTCGGGTGCGGAAATGCGTACCTGACCTTCGCGGCCTATCGCTACCTGGCCTCGCTGGGCGCGCAGGTCCAGGTCGTGGGGGTCGATGTCCGCGAGGACCAGCGCGTACGCAACACCGCCGTCGCCGCCGAACTTGGCTGTTCCGCCGACGTGAGC
Organism: Paractinoplanes toevensis; assembly: GCF_018332695.1. Lineage (GTDB taxonomy): Bacteria > Actinomycetota > Actinomycetes > Mycobacteriales > Micromonosporaceae > Actinoplanes > Actinoplanes toevensis. Next base: position 70,392 of record NZ_BOQN01000095.1, on the reverse strand, counting down.
TTCGTGGCCGGCACCATCGAGGAGGCCTCGGTTCCGTTCACCCCGGATCTGGTGCTGGCCCTGCACGCCTGCGACACCGCCACGGATCAGGCACTCGCCCGGGCGGTGCGCTGGTCGGCCCGCTGGGTGCTGGCCGCGCCGTGCTGCCACCACGACATCGCCGCCCAGTTGAAGGGCTCCCCCGCCCCGGCGCCGTTCGGCGAACTGACCCGGCACGCGATCATGCGGGAGCGCTTCGCCGACGTGCTCACCGACACCCTGCGGGCATCGCTGCTGCGGCTGAACGGCTACCGGGTGGACGTGGTCGAGTTCATCGACTCGGCGCACACCCCGCGCAACCTGCTGCTGCGAGCCCGCCGCACCGACGCGTCGCCCACCGCGGCCCAGCGCACCGAGTACGAAAACCTGACCACCGAGTGGTCCGTGACTCCCGCGCTGGAAAAACTGCTCAGCTGACGTCGACGGTCCAGGCCGCCGTGTGCACCTTGCCGGCCACCTGGAAGTCGAAGAACATCCGGTACGTCCCGGTGCTCGGCACCGCCAGCCAGAACTTGACCTTCCCGTCGACCGGTTGCGCCTCCGGGTGAACGTGCACGTAGGCGAGGTCACCCTCGCGCAGCACCACCAGATGCCCGTAGGCGCCCAGGTAAGGCTCGAGGACCGCGGCTTGATGATCCGGCCCGGCCACGCTGATCAGGATCGGCTGGGTGGACTTCGTGCTGGGCATGCCCTCGTAGCCGACCGCGAACCCGTCGGTGGCCACGGCCTTGACCGGCGCGGGCAACGCGGCCGGCGCGTAGTTCCCGGCCACCGTGAGATCGCTGCCCAGCGTGGTGGCGATCGGCGTGCCGCCGACCAGCGCGGTGAAGTCGGCAATCATTCGGTAGATCCCGGGCTGCGCCAGCGTGAGGTCGATCCCCCAGGTGCCGTCGGCGGCCATGCTCGGGTGCAGGTGCTGGAAGCCGCTCAGGTCCCGCCGGATCACGATGAGGTGCAACAGCTTGTCGTGCACCACCGCGTAGGTGGTGACCGGCGCCCCACCCGGCCCGACGATGCGGAAGCCGAGCCGTTGCGGTTTCCCGGCCACGAAGACCGACGTGGTGGGCACCAGGGTGAGACCGCCGGAGCTCAGCGAGAGCCCGCCGACCGCCGCGCCCGCCGCGGCCGGGCTCGCACCGCCCGCGGTGACCGTGCCGTCGGTGCTGTGTGTGTGCGGCTGGCTCTCGTCCATGGCCATGCCCGGCATAGCGGCGCTGGCGCCGCCCGTCGGCGCCGAGGCCGACACCGTGCTGTTGTTGAGGCGGCCCAGGCCGTAGCCCGCGAACAGCACCACGATGAGCAGCGCACCGAAGGCCGCCAGGCGGAACCCGGCCTTGTCGCCGGCCGCGGTCGTCTCCAGCAGACCGATCTTGGTCAGGTCTCGTTCGCTGCCGCCGGCGGGTTGCTCGGGCGCCCTCCCACCTGCCGTCTCGGCCGCCGAGCGCTCGCGGTCTGTCGTTCCGTCCGCCAATAGGTCGCCGCCTGGTGGGTGCTCGGCTGTGCCGCCGGCTGGGCGCGCGGCGGCGTCGGTCGTGCCGTTGGTGGGTGAATCGTCAGGCATTCGCGAGCTCGTAGCCGGCCTCGTCGACCGCGGCGCGAACGGCGTCGTCGGCCAGGGGCGCCTCGCTGGTCACCGTGACCGCGCCGGAGGCCAGGTCGACCCGCACGTCCGCGACGCCCGGCAGGGTGGACAGCTCCCCGCTGACGGCCTGGACGCAGTGCGAGCAGGTCATCCCGGTCACGGTGTAGGTGCTGGTCACAGCCATGGCATTGCCTTTCATCGTTGGTTTCTCGTCCGTCAGGACCGCACGAGCCGCGCGATCGCGTCGGACGCCTCCTTGACCTTGGCGCTAGGGTCGCCCTCCCGAGCCGCATCGACGACGCAGTGGGCCAGGTGATCTTCGAGCAGCCCGATCGCGACCGCCTGGAGCGCACTCTTGGCCGCGGAGATCTGGGTCAGGACGTCGATGCAGTAGGTGTCCTCGTCGACCATCCGCTGAAGCCCGCGAATCTGCCCCTCGATGCGACGCAGCCGCCCGAGCAGCGCCGCCTTGTCGCCGGAGTAACCGTGCGGACCGTGTTGTGACGTCGACTCGTCGGACATGCCGCCAGCATACCCCCTACCCGTATCCTCGCTGCTCCCGCCTATCTCCGATCATGGTGTCCGTTTGCAGGGGTTTTGTCACTCAAAGGCACTCTTGGGCGCTACGGCGCCCGCCTCCACCCGGCCTCCCCGCCAAGGCCAGCCCCACCTCTCAACCGGCCGGCCGCCAAGGCCAGCGGCGTCCCCCTCAGCCGGCCCACCGCCAAGACCAACGGCATCCCCTCAGGTCGCCCAGCGTCAAGATCAGCGCCATTCCCTCAGGCCGACCAGCGTCATTCCCTCACGCCGCCCAACGTCAAGACCGGCGCCATCTGCTCAGCCGGCCACCGCCAAGGCCAGCGGTAGTACCCCCTCGGCGCCGGCTCGGCGTAGTGCCCGGCCGGCCAGCACCATCGTCCAGCCGGAGTCGACCAGGTCGTCGACCAGCAGGACCGGGCCACCCAGCGCGGGTAGTTCGCCGGCCACCTCGGCCGGAACCGTGAAAGCCTCGTGCAGCGCCCGCACCCGCTGCGCGCTGTTGCCCCGCGAACCGTCGCCGGACGGCGCAGCCGAGGCGACCGCGCCCAGCAGCGGCAACCGGCCCACCCGGGCGATGTGTTCGGCCAGCGTGTGAATCAGCTCGGGGTGGCGCCGGGAACCCACCTCGACCACCGCTGCCGGGCGGCGTGACCAGGCGTCCTCGCCGTGCGCCCAGGCCTTGAGGATTTCCACCACCGCTGCCGCCAACTCGTCGGGGATCGGGCCGTCGGCCGACTCGGGCGCGACCAGGGTGCGCAGCCGGCCACCCCACCCCAGGTCGGACAGGCGGCCGACGGCACGGCCCGGCTCGATCTGGTCGGCCGGAGCGATCTTGCCCTTGAGCGAGATGCCGACGGCGGCCATACCGGTGGGCCACATCTTCTTCGGCGCGATCTCGACACCGGGCCGGCCCAGGAAGGCGTCGGCTGCGGCCAGCGATGCCGGCGAAACCTCGGCGTCGAACAACGGCTCGGCGCAGTTGTCGCAGCGACCGCACGGTTTCGCCTCGGGATCGTCCAGGCAGCGCCGCAGGAACTCCATACGGCAGGCGTCGGTCTCGGCATATTCGATCATGGTCTGCTGCTCGTTGGACCGCGCCTCGGCAACCCGGCGGAGCCGTGCGGTGTCGTAGGTCCACGGCTCGCCGGTGGCGAACCAGCCACCGCGGGCACGGCGGACCGCACCGTCGACGTCGAGGACCTTGAGCATCATCTCGAGCCGGTTGCGGCGCAGATCGACGAGCGGCTCCAGTGCCTGCGTCGACATCGGACGGTCGGACGACAGGTTGGCCAGGACCAAACGCACCTGATCTTCCGGCGGGAAGGCCAGCGAGGCGAAGTATCGCCAGATCGCCGCGTCCTCCCGGCCGGGCAGCAGCACCACCTCGGCGTGCTCGACGGCCCGGCCGGCCCGGCCCACCTGTTGGTAATAGGCGATCGGGGAGGGCGGCGCGCCCAGATGGATGACGAACCCGAGGTCGGGTTTGTCGAAGCCCATCCCGAGCGCCGACGTCGCCACCAGTGCCTTGATCTTGTTGTCCTGCAGGTCCTGCTCGGCGGCGCGACGCTCGGCATCCTCCACCTGGCCCGTGTAGGACGCCACCGGGAAGCCCCGCGAACGCAGGAAGTCGGCGGTCTCGGTGGCACCGGCGACGGTCAGCGTGTAGATGATGCCGGAACCGGGGAGCCGGTCGAGGTGATCGGCAAGCCAGGCCAGCCGATGCGCCGGGTTGGGCAGATCGAGCACGGCCAGCCGCAACGAATCGCGGTCGAGCGGACCGCGCAGCACCAGCGCGTCACCCAGCTGCTCGGCCACGTCGGCGGTCACCCGCGCGTTGGCGGTCGCGGTGGTGGCCAGCACCGGGGTGCGCCCCGGCAGGCCGGCCAGGAACGTGCGCAGACGTCGATAGTCGGGGCGGAAGTCATGCCCCCAGTCGGAGACGCAGTGCGCCTCGTCGACCACGAGCAGGCCGGTGCTGGAGGCCAGGCCGGGCAGCACGTTGTCGCGGAAGTCGGGGTTGTTGAGCCGCTCGGGGCTGATCAGCAGCACGTCGACCGCGCCGGCCCGGATCTCGTGCTCGATCTCGGACCACTCGTCGAGATTGGCCGAATTGATGGTGCGGGCACGGATGCCGGCGCGGGCGGCCGCATCGACCTGGTTGCGCATCAGCGCCAGCAGCGGCGACACGATGACGGTCGGCCCGGCGGGCGGGTCATCGGCCTGGGCGGTGACGCCGTCGCGCAGCAGGGCGGTGGCCACGAAATAGACCGCCGACTTCCCCCATCCGGTGCGCTGCACGCAGAGCACGCGCCGCCGGTCGACGGTGAGCGCCTCGATGGCTCGCCACTGATCCTCGCGCAGGACGGCATGCTCGCCGGCGAGCCGGCGCAGCACCCCCTCGGCGCGCTCACGCACCGCTGCCCGCTCGGCCTCTCCGGCTGTCGTCCGCATCGTCTCGGTCACCCGGCATGTCTATCAGCCGCCACCGACAGAACCGGAGTTATCCACAGGCCAACCGTTGTCCACAGGCCGCCGAAAATCTTGCGCACGGCCGGGACCGCCGCCGCCAGAATCGAGCTCGTCCCCGCACCCCCAGGAGCCGATCATGCACGTCGAGCCGAGTTCAGCGCGTCAGCAGACCTTCGATCAGATCGACGGCCACCGGCACTCCCCCGGCCGCCGTCATGGCCGCGCCGAGCTCGCGAGCTCGCGTGCGGAAGTGGGGGTCGGAGCGCACCCGGTCGACCGCCTCCGCGATCCGGTCCGCCTTCGGATTGCCGGTCCGCAGATCGAGCCCCGCGCCCGACCAGGCCACGCGACGCGCCACCTCCGGCTTGTCCAGCGAGCCGCCGGCGACGACGAGCGGCACCCCGGCCTGCAGGGCGGCCAACACGCCACCCCAGCCGCCGTTGGTGACCATGACGTCGACGAGCGGCAGCAGCAGGTCGTGCGGGAGGAAGGCGGCGGCTCGCGCGTTCGCCGGCAGCGGTCCCAGGGTGGCCGGGTCGGCGCCGCCCGTCGTGCAGACGACAAGCACGTCCCGGTCCGCAAGCCCCGCCAGAGTCGGCCGCAGCAGGTCGTCCGGGTCGACGTCGAGGGTTCCCTGGGTCACGTGCACGACCGTGCCGGCCTCCGCGAGCTCGGCCCACCAGTCCGGCAGCCGCGCCGGGCCAGACGCGGCGGCCGGGCGGGGCTGAGCCACCGGGCCGGGCCGCGCCTCCAGGTCCAGCTGAGCGGCCAGATCCAGATGGCCGGCCAGGTCCAGATGGGCAGCCGGGTCCGGCTGAACGTCCGGGTCGAGCTGGGCGGCCGCCTTCGGCTTAGCCGCCGAGGCTAGCTGTGTAGCGGGGCCCGGCTCAGCGGCCGCCTTCGGCCCAGTCGTCGGGTCGGGCTCCCCAGCCGGGGCGGGCTCCCCAGCCGGGGCGGGCTCCCCAGCCGGGGCGGGCTGGGGGGACGGGTCGGGCTGGGGGGCGGGTTGGGCCAGGCGACCGACGAAGTGGGCGTAGGGCGGTAGGTCGGGGCGGGGGTACTCCAGGCCGGGGACGCCCTGGGCGATGATCAGGTCCGTTGAGTAGATGCCGTCGAAGAGGCGGCCCGGCGGGACCGGGCCCAGGCCTGCGCCGGCGCGGATCTGGTTCAGCTTGGGGTCGGTGAACCGGCGGCCGACTGCGCTCAGCAGGCCGCGGAAGGCGGCGTCTCGGGCGTGGCCGAGCGGGCCGGTCCCCGGGTTCCAGGGCACGCCGACCGGCGGGAGGTGGCGGCTGGTCAGGGAAAGCGGTGTAACCGTGACCGTGGCCCATGGGATGCCTAGCGCCTGGCCCGCTATGGCACCGCCGAAGGCCACCTGGTCGGTCACCAGCAGGTCATAGGGTGCGGCGGCCATGATGTCGGCTACCTGGCCGGGGGCGGTGCCGAAGAGGACGTGTTCGACGTTGGCTCGGCCGCCTCGCAAGCCCTTGCCGTCGCCGACCTCTGGGAAGGTGGCCGCCAGGTCGGCGTCGTCGAAGTCGGTTGCCTTGATCCACGGCAGCCAGGTGGCGCCGGACGCGGTGAAGCGGTCGCGGTATTTCGCGCCGGTGTAGGCGACCACCTCGTGGCCTCGTCGCACCAGTTCCGCGGACACCGCGCTCATCGCGCCGACGTGACCGGCGAAGGGCATCGATGCGACCAGGATCCTTGCCATGCCGCGACCGTAGCGGACATCGACGTTACTAAGGTGCCCGCGCGGCCGGGGGAACGCATCGGACTCAGCGGAAAACCTTGACAACAAAATTTGTCGGTGTAAGGCTCGGGGTATGTCGAAGACGATTGCCGAGAAGCTGCTGATCAAGCCGCACTCGACCGTGTGGCTGTCCGACCCGGGGCGGCTGTCGTTGCTCACGCCGATGCCTGAGGGCGTGCGCGAAGTGGAGACACTGGCTACCGCGAGCACCGCGGTGGTCTTCGCCGAGGATGCGGCGAGTGCTCGCAAGCTTCTCGAGGAGCACACCGCCGATCTGGCCAAGCCGGGTGTGTTCTGGGTGGCCTATCCCAAGGGCAACAAGGCCGACATCAACCGCGACAGCCTGTGGCCGATCGTCGCCGACTTCGACATGCGGCCCTGCGGTCAGGTCGCCATCGACGACCGCTGGTCGGGGCTGCGCTTCCGGGCCAACCGCGAGGGCGAGGGTCGCTTCACCGGCGGCGGCAAATAAGCCTCATCGGCCCAGGACGGTGCCGCCGTTCACGTTGATGATCTGGGCGGTTACGAAGCTGCCGCCCGGGCCGGCCAGCCAGCGGACCGCCTCGGCTATCTCGTCGGGGGTGCCGGAGCGCTTGAGCAGGCTGGCGTTCACTCGGCGCTCGTGGCCCTCGGGGGTCATCCGGCCGTCGAAGAACTCGCTGTCGGTGATGTAACCGGGTGAGATCACGTTGGCCGTGATGCCGGACTCGCCGAGCTGCGTCGCCAAGTCCAGGACATAGCCGTGCAGCGCCGCCTTCGCCGCCGAATATGCGCCCCCGCCGCCTCGCTGGGCGGCGATCGAGCTGGTCAGGATGATGCGGCCACCGGGGCGGCGCAGCGACGGGAGCAGGGCCGTGGTCATCAGCACCGCGGTGAGCACGTTGGAGTCGAGGGTGGCGTGCCAGCGGGCGGCCACCTCGTCGAGTGTGGAGTCGTCGCCGGAGATGAACGCGCCGGCGTTGTTGACCAGGACGTCCACCGGGCGGTCGCCGACCGCCTCCACCACCCTGGTGATCTGGGCCGGGTCGGAGACGTCGGCGGTGACCGCGGTGGCCTGCGGACCGATCCACTTCACCGCGTCGGTCAGCACCTCGGGGCGACGCCCGACGATGATGACGTCGTATCCCTCCCCGGCCAGCATGCCGGCCGTCGCCCGGCCGATTCCCGTTCCGCCTCCGGTCACCACCGCAAGTCTCGACATGATCCGACCCTAGCCCGGAACCTCACAGCGCCAGGGAGAAGCCTGTGCCCTTGCGGGCCACCGGCGGCAGCGTTGGCGGCGAGGCCGGGGACGCGGGCTGCGGGCGTTGGACGCGTTTTCGGGGCGCTCCGCTGTTGCGGGGCGGCCGGTTGCGTTTGGTGCCGCCGACCGCCCGCTGGGTTTTCTCGGTGCCGGCAGCCTCGCTGACTTCCCGGGTGGTGCCGCCCATCACCTCGGCGCGGCATCGCCGGCCGTCCAGGGTGAACGCGAGCGGCAGCGGGTTGTAGCCGCGGTAGTCGCCGCGCAGCCAGAACGTACGCTGCTGGCCGCGGCCCTTGGCGAACACCTTGCGGCCCTTCTGGGCGACCGCTTTCGGATATCCGGTCAGCCGCTGGGAGCCAGGATAGACGAAGGCCACCCGCCACGGATCGCGGCCGAGGTCGGCGGTGGTGGAGACCGTCAGCAGCGCCTCGTACTCTCGGCCGGAGTCTCGTTTCAGCTGGTAGCGGACTACGCAGGGGGCGTTCGTCGGACCGGCTGCGGAGGCCGGGCCGGCGCCGGCGGCCTGGGCCTGTTCCGCGGTCGGCGACTCGCGACTCGCCGCCCAGCCGACGCCGGCCGCGCCCAGCAGCGTCGCGGTGATCAGCGCGGCCTGCACACGGTGCCGGCTCGCCAGGAGGGCGCGGCGGCGGGTCACGCTCGCACCGGCGAAGAGGCCACCGCCGAGAGGCCGGGCCCCGCCCAAATGCAACCATCCGCCGAGCTTGAGCCCCGCCCGCAGCCGCAACAGGCTCATCGAGGCCGGCAGCCGCCGGGCGCCGCCGGCAAACGCGACGGCCGGGACCGCAGAGCCGGCGGCGGGATGCCGGGTGGAAAAGCGGGCGGCGGCGGAGGCGCGGATCGGTGGTGCAGCGTCGTCGGGACAGGGGCGCGGAGGCGGAAGGACGGGCTGGAGACCGAGCGTGGTGGCCAGGGTTCGGGCCGCCTCGGCCGCGCCGGGACGATCCGACGGGTCCTTGGCCAGGCACCGAAGGCAGAGTGAACCGACCTCGGACGGCATTTCCGCGAGGTCGGGCAGCGGGGCGGGGTCGGCGTACAGGTGGGCGCGGAGGGCTTCGGCGGTGTTCTCGGCGGGCCAGGGCAGGCGGCCGGTCAGCGCGCGGTACAGGAGCAGGCCGAGCGCGTACACGTCGGTGGCGGCCGCGACGTGGGCACCGCCGAGTCGTTCGGGGGCCAGGTAGGCGGGGGTGCCGAGCAGGCTGCCGTCGGGGGCCGCGTCACGTTCGCCGACTATCGCCGAGATGCCGAAGTCGACCACTTTGGCGCCGGCCCCGGTCAGCATCACGTTCGCGGGGGTCACGTCGCGGTGCACGACCCCGCGGGCATGGGCGGTGGCCAGGGCGGACGCCACCTCGACGGCGACGGTGACCGCCTCCCGCCAGGGCAGGGGGCCGGCCCGGGAGAGGCGGGCGGCGACCGACTCACCGTCGTTGAGTTCCATCACCACGTACGGGACGGTGACCTCGGCCGAGAGCGGTGACTCGCCGAAGTCGAAGATGCCGGTGATGTGCGGGTGGACGAGCCGGGCGGCGGCCAGTGCCTCCTGCTTCAGCCGGTCGCGAAAGCTCTGGTCGTCGGCGAGCCGCGGGGACAGCACCTTGACGGCGACCGGCCGGCCCAGCGTCTCGTCGTAGCCGCGCCAGACCTCCGACATGCCGCCGGTGCCGAGCTTCTCGAGGAGCCGGTACCGTCCGGCGATGCGACGCGGGGCATCCTGACCGTTTCGCCCTGTCCGCCCCATCTGCCGATTGTGACCCGAGGTCCGGCCCGCCCGACGCAGCACGGGAAAACCCAGTCGCTTTCCTGGCGAACCCTGGGCACGACCAAAGGCGACCAGACGCGACCAAAGGTGACCAGACACGCCTCAGAAGGCGACCCGGCCGGCTTCAGAAGGTCAGAAGCTGGTCAACTGGGGCGTAGTCGTCGGTCAGCACCCGGGCATCCCCGGCGAACCCGGGACCGTCCTGCAGTGTCACCGGCTCCGGCAGCCCCACCAGCCCCGCGCGGATCGCGGCGAGCGGCAGCGGACTCTTGGACGCCACGATCACGAAGTTGGAGCCGCGTTCTCCGGCCAGGGCGTCGGGCGGCGCGATCAGCGCCACGTGCGGGAAGACCGCGGCGACGGTGGCCAGCTCGGCCTTGAGGAAACGGTCGGGCGGGTAGTCGATCACGTTCTGCGTGTAGATGCCGCCGGGCCGGACGACCCGGGCGACGTCCGACATCATCTCGCGGGTCGAAAGGTGCCACGGCACCACCAGGTAGCCGAACGCGTCCCCGACCACCAGGTCGTAGGAGGAGTCGGGCTGGGCGGCCAGGCCGACCCGGGCGTCACCGACCCGAACGCGCAGGTCCGGCCCGGTGACCAGGCCCAGCTCGCGCTTGTCGAGGTCGACGAGACCGCCGTCGAGCTCGACGACCTGCTGCTGAATGCCGGGCCGGGTCTGCCGCAGATAGCCCGGCAGGGTGAATCCGCCACCGCCGAGGTGCAGCGCGTCGCGGGGAGCGAGCACGTCCGCCACGGCGGCGATCCATTGGACGTACGCGAACTCGAGGTGTTTCGGGTCGGCCAGGTCGACGTACGAGTGCCGGGCCGAGTTCAGGATCAGGGTCCGCCCACCGGGCACCGCCGGGTCTCGATCGACGCGCGCGCAGTGATAAGCCGTCTCGACGTCGCACGGTGTCGGCCCGACCGCCCCGAGACCGGCCCCGACCAGCCCGACGCTGACCAGCACCGCCCGGGTGCGGGGCTGTCCGGGCAGGTCCCGCCGCAGCCACCCGGCCAGGGTGAGCCCGCCGACGGCCAGCAGCGCGGCCAGGCAGAGGATGATCCAGTTGGTGGGCAGCGCCGCCACGAAGATGAACCCGGTGGCGAGCGTCGCCGTGATCGCGCCGAGGGTCCCCACGCTGGACAGGCGCCCGACCACCGAACCTGTCCGGTCCAGGTCGCTGAGCTGCAGCTTTACCACCATCGGGGTGATCGTGGAGAGCAGGAACGCGGGCAGGAAGACGGCCATCGCGGCGAGCAGGAGGACGGCCGGTGCGGCCCCGCCGCGCAGGAGCTCGCCGCCGTAGCGGACCAGCGGCAGGGTGACGGCCGTACCGATGGCGGCCAGCAGCAGGGCCGGGGCCAGCAGGGCGCGCGGGTCGAACCGGTCGGCGAGGCGGCCGCCGAGCCATGTTCCGTACGCGATGGCGGCCAGCGAGATCCCGATGACCGAGCTGCTCACCTGCAGGGTGACGCCGACGTAGGGCCCGACGAGCCGCAGCGCCACGATCTCCAGGACCAGTACGGCACCGCTGGCGAAGAAGACGAGCGCGGTGGCGAGCCCGGACGGTAACGCTCGGGGCGTCACAACATCGACAGGTGGACGTGGTTGGTGTGCACCTCGGACGGGCCACCGCTGCCGCTGTAGGACTTCCAGCCGGTGCCCGGCATCCAGATCTGCCGGTACCAAATCACGTACATGACCCCGAGCCTATCCGCGTTCTTCACGAAGAAGGCGGCCAGGTTGTTCCCGTACGTCTTGTCGCTGCCGCTCGCCGCCACGTTCTGGAAGCCGGACTTGTTCGCCGAGAAGTCGCAGGCCCGCCCCTTGGGGTGCTCACCGGAGGAGCGCTTCGAATAGCAGTTCGTGTAGTGGGTGAAGTCGGCCGCCACCGCCTCCTGGTAGGCGTGCAGGGTGCGCGGCGTGACGCACCCGGTCGTGGTCGGATCGTCGATCGTGCACGATTCCTTGGGCCATGATCCGTCGGAGTTGCGCGGGGCCGGCTTGGCGAGCGGCGAGTTGACGCTGACGAAGCCGCCGGCCGCACCTCCGCCGCCGACGCTGCCGAGCGCCAGCTCGGCCTCCTTCTTCTTCTTGGTCAGCGCCGTGACCTGCTTCTGCTGCTCCTTGATCTCCTTGTCGACGGCGGCCTTGGCGGCCTGCGCCGTGCTGAGATCGTCCCGATAGCGGGCCAGGATCTGGCCGTCGAGCTGGGCGAGCATGTCGAGGTTCTGGATGCGCTCCAGGAAGGAGTCGGGCGAGGAGGAGTTCAGCAGCATGGACATGGTGCTGGTGCGGCCCATCCGGTAGGACCGGTTGGCGATCGTGCCCACCTGGGCTTCGAGGGCTTTCGCGGAAGCCGTCGCGGTCACGACCGTGGCCTGCAGCCGGGTCTGCCTCTTCTTGGACGCGCTGAGTTTCTGGATCGCGTCGGCCTGCCCCTTGGCCGCGGACTCGAGCGCGTTGCGCAGGGTCTTGTCGTCGCCCTCGTCCGGGTCGGCCAGAGCCGGCGTGCCCACGAGGAACACGAACGCGACGAGCAGCGCCAGGACAGCGCTGAATCGCCGAAGGACAACCGCCGCCACGATTACCTCCCAGAAGTCAGCGCGGGGAACTTTACCGTGCTACGCAAGGGAGACGCAGATCGTTCAAGTCGCGGAGTAACCACCGTCGACGAAGAGTGTTTGACCGGTCACCGCGACGGCAGCTTCACTGGCCAGAAAGATCGCACACGCCCCGAAATCAGCGGGTACGCCATTTCTGCCGATCATCGTGCGCGCGGCATGGGCGGCGACCTTCGTCTCGTCCGCGAAGACCGCCTCGGTGAGCGGCGTGTGCACGACGCCGGGCGCGATCGCGTTGCAGCAGACGCCGTGCCGCGACCACGCCTCGGCCTGCGACCGGGTCAGCCCGACCAGGCCGGCCTTGGAGGCTCCGTAAGCGCCGGAGTTCCCGTACGCCCGGAAGGCCTGCTGCGACACCACGTTGATGATCCGCCCCCAGCCCCGGTCGGCCATCCGTGGCCCGAACGCCTGCCCGAGCAGGAACGGCGCGGTCAGGTTGGCGGCGAGGGTCACGTCCCAGTCGTCCAGGCTGAGCTCGTCCATCGGCGGCCGGCGGTTCACCCCGGCCGCGTTGACGAGCACGTCGGGTTCCCCGTACCCATCAATGATCTTGTCGATGGCGCGGGTGACGGCCGCGCGGTCGGCGAGGTCCGCCGAGATCGCGTGCCCCACCGCGCCGTAACCGCGCAGCTCGGCGATCACCTCGACCATCGGTGCTTCGCGCCGGGCCACCAGCAGCACTTTCGCGCCGGCCCGGCCGAGCGCCAGGGCCATCGCCCGGCCGATGCCCGAGCTTCCGCCGGTCACCACCGCCAGGCGGTCACCAAGACCGAAAACTTCTTGGAGGTACGCGTTCACAGGACCGAGATGTCCGGGAACAGCGTGTCGCGAACCGTGCGCCAGATGTCATCGTTCGCCGCCACGAGCATGCCCCGCTCGGTGTCGGTCACCCGGTAGGGCGAGCCGTCGAGGTGACGGACCGTGCCGCCGGCCTCCCGGACGATCAGCGAGCCGGGCGCGTGATCCCACGGCAGAATGCGCCAGAACAGGGCGAACTGCTGTGCGTCGATGGACACCGCCGGATATTCGTACCCCGCGCAGTGATGACCGTTGGTGACCTTGCCGAGCTTCGGCGCGTTCCCGCCGGCGATCTCGCGCAGCTGCGGCGGCAGGTAACGGGCGGCGACCACGCCGCTCAGCGCGCCGGCGCCGGGGTCGTCGGTGCGGGTCTTGACGCGTACGCCGTCCCGGTACGCCCCCGAGCCCGCCTCGGCCATCGTCAGGTGGTCGCCGGGCACGTCGAGGATCCAGGACGCGGCGATCTCACCGTCCCGGATCAGCGCCGTCATGATCGCGAACGGCTCCTTGCCGGCGGCGAAGTTGTTGGTGCCGTCGACCGGGTCGACGATCCACACCGCGCCGGAGTCGCTCAGGTGGTCCAGCACCTTCGGATCGGCGGCGACCGCCTCCTCCCCCACCACAGCCGACCCCGGCAGCAGCGCGATCAGGCCGCTGGTCAGCGCCTTCTCCGCCTCCTGATCGGCGATCGTGACCAGGTCGCCGGGCGATTTCTGGTGGATGTCGGACTCGGCCAGGTGGCGGAAGCGCGGCAGCACGATGGTCGCCGCGACCTCCCTCATGAGATCGGCGACCTGATCAAGCACGCGGCGGCAACTTCACGACGCTGACGAAGAACTCGTCGATCTGGCGGATCACCGCGATGAACCGCTCGAAGTCGACCGGCTTGGTGACGTAGGCGTTCGCGTGCAGCTCGTAGCTGCGCAGAATGTCCTGGTCGGCGGCCGAGGTGGTCAGCACGACGACCGGGATCCGGCACAGCTCGTCGTCCTTCTTGATCTCCTCGAGCACCTCGCGGCCGTCCCGCCGCGGCAGGTTGAGATCAAGAAGGATCAGATCCGGGCGTACGGCGTTGACGTAGGCACCCTCGCGACGCAGGTAGGCGAGTGCCTCGGCACCGTCGGAGACGACGTTGAGCCGGTTACGGACCTTGTGCTCCTCGAACGCCTCCTGCGTCATGAGCACGTCGCCCGGGTCGTCCTCGACCAGCAGGACCTCGATCGGTGTGCCGTCAGCACGGGTCGGAGATGTCATGCCGCTGCAACCTCTTTCGGTGTCTCGTCCGTCGCGTCTTCAACGTCCGGAGCGCCGGGGAGCACCGGGATGGTGAAGTTGAGCGACGTGCCTTCCTCGACGTCGAGGTCCAGCCAGATCCGTCCGCCATGATATTCGACGATCTTCTTCACGATGGCCAGCCCGATGCCGGTTCCTTCATAGGCGTCCCGGGCGTGCAGCCGCTGGAAGATCACGAAGACCTTGTCGGCGAATTCCCGCTCGATGCCGATGCCGTTGTCCCGGACGCTGATCACCCAGTCGCCGCCGTCCCGCTCCGCGGTGATCCGCACGACCGGGGGGACCCCCTCGCGGCGGAACTTCAGGGAGTTGCCGATCAGGTTGACGAAGAGTGTGGTGAGCAGCGGTTCCTCGCCCTCCACCGTGGGCAGTTCGGACCAGCTGATCTCGGCGTCCTCGCCGGCCCGCACCTCCAACTGGGACTTCACCTCGGTGAGCACCCGGTCGAGGTCGACCTCGGTGAACCCGGCGGTGATCCGCCCGATCCGGGAGAACGCCAGCAGGTCGTTGATCAGGCGCTGCATCCGCTGGGCGCCGTCGACCGCGAACGCGATGTACTGGTCGGCACGCTCATCCAGCTGGCCGGAGTAGCGGCGCTGGAGCAGCTGGCAGAAGCTGGCCACCTTGCGCAGCGGTTCCTGCAGGTCGTGCGATGCGACGTAGGCGAACTGCTCGAGGTCACGGTTGGACCGGGTGAGTTCCTCCGCCTGCACCTTGAGCTGCTCGTTGACCCACTCGATCTGGCCGCGTGCCTCGCGCACCTCGGCCAACTCGGTGGCGATCTTCTGGCGCATGCCGTCCACATCGGTGGCGAGGTCGGCCAGTTCCGGTGAGCCGCTGCTGCTGATGTGCCGCTCGTAGTCCCCGTCGGCGACCTCACGAACCTGCGCGGCCAACTCCACCACCGGGCGGCTGACCAGCCGGTCCAGGAGCAGGAGCAGGCCGGCCCCGGCGAGGATGATGATCGCGGCGGCGGCGATCTGGATCGACACCATGGTCTGGCTGCTGTCCTTGGCCGCGGCCGCCGAGGCGGTGCGCAGGGCCTGGATGTCGGTCTGCATCGCGTCGATCGCGGCGCGCAATGAGTCGAAGGCGGCGGTCGAGCCGGCCGCGATCAGAGCCTGACCGGCGTCCGGACCCTCGGTCCGCACCGCGGTGACCACCGGTTCGGCGACCTGGTCGTGCCAGAGCTGGGCGCGTTGCTTGACGATGTCGAGCGACGCCTGGATCGCGGTGTCCTCCGGGTTGATCAGCTCGTCCATGCGGGTCAGCAGGCGCTGTTCGTCGGCCATGCCGTTCGTGTACGGCCTGAGGTTGTCCTCCTTGCCGGTGATCGCGAAGCCCCGGATGCCGGTCTCCTGATCGACGAAGGCCGTGTTCAGCGACTCGCCGGCGGCCCGCATCGGACTGGCCCGGTTGAGCACGTCGTCGAGTTGGCGGTTGTGCTGGGTCGCGGTGATCGCGGCGAACACGCCGAGGACGCTGAGCAGGATGCCGACGGTGACGCACAACGCGGAGATTCGCCGGCGCAGGGTCCAGGTTCGCAGGTCGAAAATCTTCACCGGCCACCTCCGCGGGAGATCAGCAACATGGCCACGTCGTCGGCGAGCGGCCCGCCGTTGGCCTGCTCGGCCTGGCCGACCAGCCAGGCCGGCAGGGCCGGAAGTGGTACGCCCCGCGCGACCGGCTCGTCGAGCAGGTCGCACAGGCCCGCCACGTCGAGCCGCTCGGAGCCGTTGCCGACATGCCCTTCGATCAGGCCGTCCGTATACAACAACAGGGACCAGTCGTCGGGCGGCAGTTGCAGCACGGTGGGTGGGGCGGGGCGAGGGCGTACGCCCAGGACGATCCCGGGTTTGGCCGCGACCGGTTCGGCCCGGCCGGCGGCGAGCAGCACCGGCGGCGGGTGCCCGGCGAGCCGCACGGTGATCTGGTTGGCCGGGATGT
Source organism: Paractinoplanes toevensis (assembly GCF_018332695.1). Taxonomy (GTDB): domain Bacteria; phylum Actinomycetota; class Actinomycetes; order Mycobacteriales; family Micromonosporaceae; genus Actinoplanes; species Actinoplanes toevensis. Next base: position 54,320 of record NZ_BOQN01000095.1, on the reverse strand, counting down.
CGAGCACCACCGACGCGACGGTGGCGAAGACCTCGCGGGCCCGCCGCTCGCTCATCAGCACCTTTTCCAGCGAGCTGAGCACCTGGTCCTCGGGTACGCCGCCGATCACCAGGGCCCGCCAGGCGACCCGGAGCTCGACGCCGAGCGCCGCCTCGTCCACGCCGTGCCCGCACACGTCGCCGACGATCACGTGCAGTTTGTCGTCACCCACCTGGACGACGTCGAAGAAGTCGCCGCCGAGCAGGCCCAGCGCCCGGCCGGAACGGTAGAACGTGTGCACCTGCACGGCTTCGGTGGACATCAGCGGCTGCGGCAGCAGGCCGCGCTCGAGACGAGCCGACTCGGCCTGGCGCAGCTCGACCTCGCGCAGCCGCTGGGCGTTCTCGTCGGCGCGTTTACGCTCGACCGCGTAGCGCAGGGCCCGGGTCAGCAGAACCCCGTCGACCTGCCCCTTGACCAGGTAGTCCTGGGCGCCCTCGGCGACCGCGGCCACGCCTAGGTGCTCGTCGGAACGGCCGGTCAGGACGCAGACCGCGGCGCTGCCGGCCACCGACAGCAGCCGGCGCAGGCCGTCGATGCCCTCGGCGTCGGGCAGTCCCAGGTCGAGCAGGATGCACTGGATGCCGCGCATCATCGAGGTGGCCTCACGCAGCGTGGTCGCCACCGCGAGATCGAACGGTGCGTCCGCCTCGCTCAGCAACTCGCGCACCAGGAAGGCGTCGCCCTCGTCGTCCTCGACCAGGAGGACGCGCAGGCGCTCCGGCTGGGCCGTGGAGCCGGTGCGGACGCGGGGGGCGACCGATCGTTCAGTCATGCCATTTCCCCACTCGATGTCACCGGACCGGACTCGAAGATGGTGTACCACTCCGGTCGGGCGCACAACTCCGCGGATCTCAAGTGTGATCCTCCGCGGCGACGCGCCGGGCGTGCTCGGCGATCACCTGGCCCAGGATGCCGTGCAAACGCCCGCAATCCTGGCAATGCAGGTTCTCGTCGAGGCGGCGGCCGCCGCAGCCGTTGCAGAGACCGCGGTCCTCCGGGTCGCGGTACGACGCCAGCGCCTTGCACAACGCGCGGATGACGTGGTCGCTCATCGGGAAGACGCCCTCGCCGAGCGCGGTGCGCACACCGACGATGGCGACCGGGTCGGCCCCTGGATTCGGGTCATAAGGGGCAACCGCGTCGATGAATTCGGCAAGGACTTCGGCCGGGTCGATCGGTGCGCTCACCCCGACAACGCTAGGCCACGCTTCAAACGATCTTCGGCCTACCCACTGTCGTACCCCTCCGCTTAGATGTCTCCATGAGCGCCCCCGCCCTGGCCGGCACCACCCACCGGGTGCCGGCCGCCCTGGCCGCCGTCGCCGCCCTGGTGGCGGTCGGCGCCGCCGCGATCTGGTCGGTCCAGCCCCCGGCCGGGCGCGACACCACCGCACCGGCCGCCGACTTCAGCGCGGCCCGCGCCTTCCAGCAGGTCGAAGCGATCGCCACGGAGCCGCACCCGGTCGGCAGCGCGGCGCAGGACCGGGTGCGGGAATATCTGGTCGGCACACTTCGCGGTCTCGGGCTCAGCCCGGAGATCCAGGACACGGTGTCGGTTCAGGGGGCAAAACTCTCCGCCAGCGCCGGTGGCGCCGGCTTCGCACACGTGCGAAACGTGGTCGCGACGATTCCCGGCACCGCTTCCACCGGCCGCGTCTTCCTGGTCGCGCACTACGACTCGGTGCAGGTCGGGCCGGGCGGCAACGACGACGCGGCCGGCACCGCCGCGATCCTCGAGACCGCCCGCGCCCTGACCAGCGGCCCCCGCCTGCGCAACGACGTGGTGCTGGTGCTCACCGACGGCGAGGAGGCCTGTGTCTGCGGTGCCCAGGCGTTCGTCGACCAGCACCCGCTCGCCCGGGACGGCGGCATCGTTCTCAACATCGAGGCACGCGGCAGCAGCGGCCCGGCGATCATGTTCGAGACCGCGAAGAACAACCGCCGCCTGGTCGACCTCTACGGGCAGGCGCCGAAGCCGGTCGGCACGTCCTTCGCCGTCGAGATCTACCGCTTGATGCCGAACGACACCGACTTCACCGCGTTCCGCGAAGCCGGGTTCACCGGGCTCAACTCCGCCTACATCGACGGGGCCGCCGTCTACCACGCCCCGACCGACGTGCCGTCCGCAATGGACACCGACAGCCTTCAGCACCACGGCGACAACGCCCTCGCGGTGACCCGGGCGCTCGGCGAACGCGACCTGTCCGCGCTGACCAGCGGTGACGACGCCACCTACTTCCCGGCGCCCGGCCTGCTGGTCCGCTATCCCGGGGAGTTGGTCCGGCCGCTGGCCGCGCTCGCCCTGATCGTGGTGATCGCGCTGGCCTGGCTGGCCCGGCGGCGTGCCCTCATCGACGGCAGGCGCCTGTTCACCGCGTCGGCGCTCACCCTGGTGCCGATCATCGTGGCGCCGCTGCTGGCCCAGCTCTACTGGGCGCTGCTCAAGCTGATCCGCCCGGAGTACGCGGAGATGCCCATCGACCCCTACCGCCCGGGGTGGTACAGGTTGGCCGTCGGCGCGATCGCCACCCTGGTCGTGCTGGCCTGGTTCGGCTGGTTGCGCCGCAAGGCCGGCCCGGCCACCCTCGCCATCGCCGGTCTCGGCTGGCTGGCCGTGCTCGGCCTGGTGCTGGCGGCGGTGACGCCCGGCGGTTCCTACCTGGCGGCACTGCCGGCGCTGGCCGGTGCGATCGCCGGCATCGTGGCGGTCCTGACCCGCGGCTGGTGGTCGGTGCTCGCGGTCACGGCCGGCGGCGCGGTCGCCGTGATCATCCTGCTGCCCACCGTGATCATGCTGTTCCCGGCACTGGGCCTGAGGCTCGGCGCCACCGGCGCCTTCCTCGCTGTGCTGCTCGGCCTGGCCCTGCTCCCGGTCCTCGATCTGATCCACCCGCGGGCCGAACGGCAGCACGGCCTGGACGCGCTGCGGGCCCGCCGCCGGGCCGCCCTGCCGACCGCCGCCGCGCTGCTCGCCGTGCTGATCTGCACGGTCGTCGGCCTGAGTGTCGACCGCTTCGACGCCAAGCACCCGGCGCTCACCCAGTTGATGTACGCGCTCGATGCCGACAACGGCACCGCGCAGTGGCTCAGCGACGAACCCCACGTGCAGAAATGGACCGCGCAGTACGTCTCGGGCGACCCGCACAAGGTCGACGAGGCGCTGCCCGCGTTCGGGCCGGAGGAGATGCGCACCGGCAAGGCGGAACCGGCCGCGTTGCCGGCGCCGAAACTGACCCTGGTGTCGGACACCCGGTCGGGTGACAGCCGGGTGATGAAACTCCGGTTGCAGCCGCAACGATCGGTCCGGCTCACCACGCTGCACGTCGCGTCCGGGGTGGACGTCACCGCGGCCACGATCGGCGGGCGTGATCTGGCCGTCGAGAAGGCCGAGGACGGGCCGTGGGGTTTCGGCTTCGTGTTCCACGCGCCGCCGGCCGAGGGTGTCGAGGTCACGCTGACCGTGCGGACCACCGGGCCGGTCAGGTTCCGGGTGATGGACGGCAGCGACGGGCTGACCGCCCTGCCCGGGTTCAAGGCACGGCCGGCCGGGGTCGGCATCGTCGGTTCGCACACCAGTGAACTGCTGGCGGTGACGGCCACCTACCGCCTCTGAGTCAGCGGCCGCGACCCCGGCGACCGGTGGGGGCGTCGTGCCGGAAGTGCACGAAGAGACGGCCCCAGTTGTCGCCGTCCTTCTCCACCCGGTGGTAGAGCTGCTTGATCTCCCGCTGGTCGAGGAAGCGCAGCACCTTTTTCTTCAGGGCGCCGCTGCCCTTGCCCGGGATGATCTCGACCATCGCGGCCTTCTTCTCGATGGCCTCGTCGATGATCCCGCGCAGGGCACGGTCGATCTCCTGGCCCCTGTTGAAGATGTCGTGCAGGTCGAGCTTGAGTTTCACGATCAGAATCCTATGCGTGCTCGGATTTGCCGAGCCACTCTTCGACCCGGCGGACGGCCTCGACGTAGTCGGCCTGCTGCTTCATCGCCGCCGCCAGGCGCAGGTGCGGCAGCGCCTCGCGAAAGCGGCCGGCCCGCTCCAGGGTCCGGCCTAATACATGGTGCGCGTAGTGATCCGACGGATCGTGCTCAATCAGCGCCCGGAGCTGGGCTTCCGCCCCGTTGAGCTGGGCCGAGTTGAAATATGCCCGGGCCAGCAGCTGGCGGACCGCGGTGTTGTGCGGCTCGGCCTCGACTATCGGCTCGAGCAGTCTGGCGGCTCCGAGCGGGTCGCCGGACTCGAAGAAAAAGGTGGCCCTGCGGTACTCCTCGAGAAGATCCACGTGCACGCTCCCCCACGCCCTCGCGCCGCCGACTCGGTCAACGCTGGCACAACATCGGGCCAACGGCGAGTGTTCCGACCCCCCAAGCTTCCCGACAATTCCCCTCATACAGCAACTTTGGCGCCGGAGAATGCCCAGCGTGGGGGACCTTTCGAGTCATGTCGTGTCCATGCCGGCCCGTCCACGATTCGGGCGCGCCCGGGCGACCGCCTTGGCGGTGTTCGCCTTCGCGCTGTGCCTGATGCTGTCGGGTGCCACCTCGTCGCCGGCGTTGCGCTCGCCGGCACTGCTGATCGCCGGGATGCGGGACATACCGTCCCCGCCGACCGGCACGCCGTGGCGGCCCGCGCCGGTCGACGCGAACGGCCTGAGCATGGTGTCGAGCGTCGACGGGCAGAAGTTCGTGCTGCACACCACGGCCGGGGACCGCACCTTCCTCCCCGGGGTTGACCTGGGCAACACCACGCCGGGTCACGTGCCGGCCGACGTCTCGGTCTCGGCGGCGCAGTACCGCGCCTGGTTCGCGGCGATGACCTGGCTGGGCATCCGGGTGGTGCGGATCTACGACATCCACCCGCCGGCGTTCTACCAGCAACTGGCGGCCTACAACCAGGCGAACCCGGATCGGCCGCTCTATGTGATGCAGGGCGTCTCGCTCGTCGGTGATGCGTACATAAAGAAGGGGAATCTCTACGACCAGCGGGTCACCGACGCCTTCCGGCAGGAACTGAAGGACGCCGCGCAGGCGGTGTCCGGGCAGTTGAACCGCACCACCCTGCCGGGGCGGGTCGGCGGCGAATGGACCGCCGACATCACCCCCTGGCTGGCCGGGTGGATCATCGGATCCGAGCTCGATCCGGCCGCGGCGGCCGCCACCGACCGCAAGAACGCCGACGCGAAGGCGATCTCCGGGAAGTACTTCCACAGCACCCCGGACGCGACCCCGACCGAGCGCTGGCTGGCGAACCGGATGAACGACCTGGCCGGTTACCAGGCGAAGAAAGGGCTGAGCGAGCCGATCGCGTTCGTGAACTGGGCGACCACCGATCCGCTCCGCCACCCGGAGGAGCCGCTGCGGCAGGAGGACCTGCTGCAGTTGGACGCCAATCACGTGCTGCCCACCGCGAACTGGCCGGCCGGAACCTTCGCCAGCTATCACGCGTACCCGTACTATCCGGATTTTTTGCGGCTGGAACCGGCGCTGCAAGCGCAGGCCGACCCCTACCTCGCCTATCTCGAAGCGCTGCGGAAGCACCATGACGGCATGCCCACGATGATCACCGAATTCGGGGTGCCGTCGTCGATCGGATCGGCGCACCTCGGGCCGCTCGGGCGCAACCAGGGCGACCACAGCGAGATCGAGGCCACCGAGATGACCGCCGAACTGCTGCGCGGCATGCAGGCGCGTGGGCTGGCCGGTGGGTTCCTCTTCGAGTGGGTCGACGAATGGTTCCGCTACACCTGGAACACGGTCGCCCACCAGGTCCCGAACCGGCGTCAGCTCTGGCGCGACCCGCTCACCAACGAGCAGCGCTTCGGGCTGCTGGCGATGGACGCGGCGCGCGAGACCGACCCGGCCGCGCTGATCGACGCGGACGGTGGCTGGCCGGCCGGGAAGGTCACCGCCCGGACCGACGAGTCGTATCTGCATCTCGAGATCAGGCTGGGCGATTCGCCGCCGGGGTCGCTGATGATCGGCCTCGACCCGCTGCCCGGCCTCACCGGCACGCCGATGGCCGGCAGCGCCGACCGTCGGCCGGACGCGATCTTCGCGCTCAATCTGGTGGGTCACACCGGGCAGGCGTACGTGCGGCGGCAACTCGATCCGCTGCAGCTCGACGGGAGCATCCCGGATTCGGCGCGCGGCCCGGCGCCGGACGGCTGGCGAGCCTACGAGCTGCTGGTGAACCGAGCCCGGACGGTGCCGAGCACCGGCGCGAAGCTGCCGATCGAGATGCAGAACGCGGGACTGGTGCGGCACGGGGTGTGGAACACCGACGACGCGAACGCGGACAGCCGGGCGCTGTGGCACCTCGACGGCAACAACCTGACCGTACGGGTGCCGTGGGCGATGATGGGCTTCGCCGACCCGTCGACGCACGCGGTCGGCGTGCCGAAGTCCGGCCGGCTGACCACCCAGCGCAGCCCGGGGGTGAGCGTCACCCTGTCGGCGTCCGGCACCGACCAGGCGCTCGGCCAGGTGACCTGGGACGACTGGAGCCAGCCGGCGGTAACCGAGCGGATCAAGCAGGGGGCGGAGCGGTTTCGCGACGCCGCTCTCGCGGTGACCAGCGACTGAGCATCAGCAGCGTCGCGCCCCCGGCGATCAGCAGCGCGCCGACCGTGACGAGCAGCATCGGGTTGCGTCCCGGGCGGTACTCGTCCGGGTAGTCGGCGCCCCAGCAGTAGACGTCGCCGGCGTCGGTCAGTGCACAGGTGCTGTCCCCGTCGGCGACGAGCTGCACGACCCGGCCCTTCAACCCGACCTGGACGAGGCGCGCCCGGCAATCGCCGGTGCACTCCCCTGCTCTCGCCTGTGCCGGTTGCGCCACCAGGAAGAGCGTCGCGAGCACGACCAAGATCGCTAATACCCGACGCATGATCCTCATGCAACCATTATGGGCGTTTTATACGCTTTCGAGAGTTTTCGACACGCGCCCACTGTCCGCCGCGACCTCGGCCAGCATCGCCTGACTCGTGATCGTGTCGGCGGCCGTGACCGTCGCGTAGCCGGCCACCTCGCTGGCCGCCCCGAGCCGGGTCGTCGCGGTCATCTGCGGTCCCAGAACGGCCGCCAAGGCGACCGCGGCACCCAGCGCCGCAAGACCCGAACGCCGCTTCCAGCCGAGCATCTGGTGCTTCATCGTCTGCGTCATAACCACCACGATCAGGGCGTACGGTGTCAGACGGCTGTGCGAACAATTTGCGCCTCCTGTGCGTCCGGGTCACAGGTGCTACACAGGAAGCGGAAAGGCGGCGCAAAGCGTGACCCGTGACAGTAGGGGCATGACGATGGCGAACCAAGAATCCGGCACCGAGCTCCGCCGCCCCGACGGTGGCCCGGTTCGAGTCCTCGTGGTCGACGACGAGCCGACGTTGGCCGAACTGCTGTCCATGGCCCTGCGCTACGAGGGCTGGGACGTGAAGAGTGCCGGCGACGGCCAGACCGCGGTGCGCACCGCGCGGGACTTCCGCCCGGACGCCGTCGTCCTCGACATGATGCTGCCGGACATCGACGGGCTCGAGGTGCTGCGCCGCCTGCGTGGCGAATCGCCCGAGGTGCCGGTGCTGTTCCTGACCGCCAAGGACTCGGTCGAGGACCGCATCACCGGCCTCACCGCCGGCGGCGACGACTACGTCACCAAGCCGTTCAGCCTCGAAGAGGTGGTGGCCCGGCTGCGCGGCCTGATGCGCCGGATGGGCCACTCCCCGATGCGGACCGAGTCGCAGCTCATCGTCGGCGACCTGTCCCTCGACGAGGACAGTCACGAGGTTCGCCGGGGCAGTGACCTGATCACGCTCACCGCGACCGAGTTCGAGCTGCTGCGCTACCTCATGCGCAACCCGCGCCGGGTGCTGAGCAAGAGCCAGATCCTCGACCGGGTGTGGAACTACGACTTCGGTGGCCAGGCCAACGTCGTCGAGCTCTACATCTCCTACCTGCGCAAGAAGATCGACGCGGGTCGCGCACCGATGATCCACACGATGCGCGGAGCCGGGTATGTCCTCAAGCCGGCTGACTGAGTCGCCCTCTCCTCGTCCCGCCCGCTGGCGCCGGCCGGCGGGCTGGTCGCTGCGCACCCGCATCGTGGCGACCATCATCGTGCTGCTCACCACGCTCGGCGTGGCCGTCGGCGGCACCGCCGAGATCTTCCTGCGCAAGCAGCTGTACGACCAGATCGACACTCGCCTCGACACGGCCATGCACCCGGGCCGCCCCAGCAACCAGCCGCAGAGCCCCAGCGGCGGAGTGTTCAAGCCGCCCGGCGGGTTCGACACCAGCCGCCCGTTCATCGGCTCGGAGATCGGCTCGATCTCGATCGTCTACGACCCCACCACGAACATCGTCGACGACGGCAGCGGCATCGTCAGCCCCAAGACCGAAGGCAGCTACGACACCGGGTACACCCCGCTGACCAGCGCGGCCGAGAACCAGTTGATGGCGCTCGAGGCGGACGGCACCAAGCAGGACATCGACATCGAGGGGTACGGCTCGTACCGGGTGATCGCCGAGGACACCGACAAAGGCACCATCCGGGTGATCGCACTCTCGCTCGACAACACCCGCAGCACGCTGCTCCGCGTTGCCCTGGTCATCGGCGGTGCCCTGCTCATCGCGCTGGCCATCGCCGGATGGGCCGGCGCGCTGATCGTGCGCGGCACCCTCCGGCCGCTGCGCCGGGTCGCGAGCACCGCCACCCGGGTCTCCGAGCTGCGGCTCGACCGCGGCGAGGTGCAGCTGGCACAACGCGTCCCGCAATCGGACACCGATCCGCGCACCGAGGTCGGGCAGGTCGGTGCGGCCCTCAACCAGCTGCTCGACCACGTCGGTAACGCCCTCGAGGCCCGGCACGCCAGCGAGATGCAGGTACGCCAGTTCGTCGCCGACGCCAGCCACGAGCTGCGCACCCCGCTCGCCGCCATCCGCGGCTATGCCGAGTTGAGCCGCCGCAGCCGGGCACCGATCTCCGAGGAGATCGCGCACGTGCTGAGCCGGGTCGAGTCCGAGGCCCAGCGGATGACCGGGCTCGTCGAGGATCTGCTGCTGCTCGCCCGCCTCGACGCCGGCCGGCCGCTCGGCCACGACCCGGTCGACCTGACCATGCTGGTGGTCGACGCGGTCAGCGACGCGCACGCCGCCGGGCCGCGCCACTACTGGCAGCTCGACCTGCCCGAGGAGCCGGTCACCGTGATCGGTGACGGCGCCCGCCTGCACCAGGTGGTCGCCAACCTGCTGGCCAACGCCCGCACCCACACCCCGGAGGGCACCACCGTCACCGTCGCGGTCCGGGCCGATCAGGACTCCGCGGTCCTGCACGTGATCGACGGCGGGCCGGGCATCGCGCCCGAGCTCCAGCCGCACATCTTCGAGCGGTTCGCCCGCGGCGACAGCTCCCGCTCCCGGGCGGCCGGCAGCACCGGCCTCGGCCTCTCGATCGTGCACGCCGTGGTCACCGCCCACCGCGGCAACGTGTCCGTGCAGAGCGTCCCCGGCCAGACCGTCTTCACCGTGGTCCTGCCGCTGCTCCCGCCGGACCTCATCCCAACAGCTGGTCAGTTGCCGCAGACGGCATCGCGGCCGCGGTGACGCGCTATGCTGTCCGACGTGTCTTGGACGTATCAGTGGTTTACGGGGCCGGCTCCAGCCGGTGCCTCGGTTATCACTGCATGACCTGAGACACCAAGCCAGAGCCGGCCCGAGGCAGCGACGACGTCGCTGCCTTTTGTTTTGCCCACGAGCATGCCGGCTCTCGCCTACGGGCGCCGGCTAAGGAGATGAACCACCGTGACCGTCCCCGAGGTCCAGCGCGTCCGTGACCAGCGCATCGCCGCGGTCGTTCCGCTGATGAGCCCCGCGCTGCTGCACCACGAGCTGCCCTTGACGGCCGATCTGCACGACACCGTGCTCGACGGCCGCCGACAGGTCGAAGACGTGCTCAACGCCCGAGATCCACGACTGCTGGTCGTCGTCGGCCCGTGCTCGGTGCACGACCCGGTCGCCGCCGGTGAGTACGCCGGGCTGCTGCGCGAACAGGCCGACCGGCTCAGTGACGACCTGCTCGTCGTGATGCGCGTCTACTTCGAGAAGCCGCGCTCCACGGTCGGCTGGAAGGGCCTGATCAACGACCCGGCGCTGGACGGCACCGGCGACGTCGGCACCGGCCTGCGCATCGCCCGCAAGCTGCTCCTCGAGATCGTCGGCCGGGGACTGCCGACCGCCGTGGAGTTCCTCGACCCGATCACGCCGCAGTACATCGCGGACACCGTGGCCTGGGGCGCGATCGGTGCCCGTACGGTCGAATCGCAGGTCCATCGGCAGCTGGCCTCCGGTCTTTCCATGCCGATCGGCATGAAGAACCGTCCCGACGGCAGCATCAGCACGGCGATCGACGCCATCCAGGCCGCGGCCGTTCCGCACGTCTTCCCCGGCATCGACTACTCCGGCACCCCGGCGATCCTGCACACCACCGGCAACCCCGACACCCACCTGGTGCTGCGCGGTGGCGGCGGCCGCCCGAACTACAGCGCCGCGGACGTGGAGGGTGCGCTGCAGCTGCTGCGCAAGGCCGGCGAGGCGGAGCGACTGGTGATCGACTGCTCGCACGGCAACAGCGGCAAGGACCACCTGCGTCAGCCGATGGTCGCCGAGGACGTGGCCGGTCAGGTCGCCGACGGGCAGCATGGCATCAGCGGCGTCATGCTGGAGAGCTTCCTCGTGCCGGGCCGGCAGGAGCTGGGTGGTTCGCTCACCTACGGCCAGTCCGTCACCGATGCCTGCATGGGCTGGGAACCGACCGTTTCGGTGCTGGAGAAGCTCGCTACCGCGTCGGCCAAGCGTCGCGCTCGGTAACTTACAGCGGGCACACAGGAATCCCACAAAAGCGGGACAGGGCGTACGTCGAGAGTTATCGAGTAAGAAAATCCACCAGCCTTCGTGGAGCCTCGATGACCTCGACGTTGCCCGCGCCACCCCCCGTGGTGGCCCCACCGCCGCCCCCCGCGGCTCCCACGTCCAGGTGGCACCGCCTCTGGCGCGGCAGACCGGACGACCCGGCCTGGGCGCGTCCGTCCCTGTACGCACTGCTACTGCTGACCGGTGTCCTCTACATCTGGGGACTGGATAAGTCGGGCTGGGCCAACGCGTTCTACTCGGCGGCCGCCCAGGCCGGATCGGTGAGCTGGAAGGCGCTGTTCTACGGCTCCTCCGACGCGGCCAACTCGATCACGGTGGACAAGACGCCCGCGGCACTGTGGGTGATGTCGCTCTCCGCCCGGATCTTCGGCGTCAACTCGTGGAGCATCCTGGTGCCGCAGGCACTGATGGGCGTGGCCAGCGTCGGCCTGCTCCACAGCAGCGTGAAGCGCTGGTTCGGACCGGCAGCGGGCCTGATCGCCGGCGCGGTGCTCGCGCTCACCCCGATCGCCGTGCTGATGTTCCGCTTCAACAACCCCGACGCGATGCTCGTCCTGCTGATGATCGCCGGTGCGTGGGCGACCTCCCGGGCGATCGAGAACGGCAAGACCAAGTGGCTGGTCTGGGCCGGCGTCTTCATCGGCTTCGCGTTCCTCGCCAAGATGCTGCAGGCGCTGCTCGTGGTGCCGGCCTTCGGCCTCGCCTACCTGATCGCCGGACCGCCCAAGCTCGGCAAGCGCTTCGTCCAGCTGCTCATCGCCGGGCTCGCCATCGTGGTCTCGGCCGGCTGGTACATCGCGATCGTCGAACTCGTGCCGGCCTCGATGCGACCCTTCATCGGCGGCTCGCAGAACAACAGCATCCTCGAGCTCGCCCTCGGCTACAACGGACTCGGCCGGCTCTCCGGCGACGAGACCGGCAGCGTCGGCGGAGGTGGCGGCGGCAGCGGCTGGGGTGAGACCGGGCTGCTGCGGATGTTCGACAGTTCGCAGGGCGGACAGATCTCCTGGCTGCTGCCCGGCGCACTGATCGTGCTGGTCGCCGGGCTGGTGCTCACCGCGCCGCGGATCCGCACCGACCGGCAGCGGGCCGGCTTCGTGATCTGGGGCGGCTGGCTCATGATCACCGGCCTGGTCTTCAGCTTCATGCAGGGCATCTTCCACGCGTACTACACCGTCGCCCTCGCCCCGGCGATCGGCGCGGTCGTCGGCATGGGGTCGGTTCTCCTCTGGCGCAACCGGCGCAACTTCATCGCCTCGGCGACACTCGCGGCGGCCATCGCGATCACCGCCTGGTGGTGCTATCACCTGCTGGCCCGCAGCTCGGACTTCCTGCCCTGGCTCCGTTGGGTGGTGCTGGCCGGCGGTCTGGTCGCGGCGGCAGGAGTGCTGGCTTCGGCGCTCATCACTTCGCGCCTGGCGGCGCGGCTGGGCGTGGTGGCTGCGGGTGCGTCGTTGGTCGCGGTGCTGGCCGGACCGGCGGCGTACGCCGTGCAGACCGCGTCCGAAGCGCATACCGGCTCGATCCCGTCCGCGGGGCCGTCGACCGGTGGCTTCGGCGGGCCCGGTGGCGGCGGGGGTCGCGGCGGCTTCGGCGGCGGAGGCGGGGGCGGGGGCGGGGGTAACCGAGGTGGTGGCCCCGGCGCCGGTGGCTTCCCTGGCGGCGGGACCACCGGCGGGACCACCGGCGGCGGTTTCCAGGGCGGCGGCAACGGCGGCGGTGGGATGCGTGGCGGCGGCGCGGGCGGCCTCCTCGATGCGGTCTCGGTCAGCGACGAGATGAAGGCACTGCTCCAGGCGGACGCCGACAAGTACACCTGGGTGGCGGCCACGGTCGGCTCGCAGAGCGCATCCGGCTACCAGTTGGCCACCGGCGATCCGGTGATGGCGGTCGGCGGCTTCAACGGCACCGACCCGTCGCCCACCCTCGCCCAATTCCAGAAGTACGTCACCGACGGAAAGATCCACTACTACATCGGGGGCAGCAGCGGGGGCAGCACGAGCACCGGCGGCAGCGACGCCAGCTCGCAGATCGCCCAGTGGGTGGCCGACAACTTCACCGCGAAGACCGTCGGCGGCACCACCGTCTACGACCTGACCTCGCCAACGTCCTGATCAGGCATTTATAGCCATCAACGGGCGGTCCCGGTTCCGGGGCCGCCCGTGCTCACGTTCACCCATTAGGGAAACGTTCACAAAGTAGAAAACGGACTCACAGTGTCCGCACAGTGTTGACTTACGCATTGCCTAGTTGAGTGGCCGACCTTGGATGACATGAGCCTTACGACGCTGCCTTCGCACGCCGCCGACTCGACCCGGTTCGAAGCTCCGGTGCTCGATGTGGTCGTCCCCGTCTACAACGAGGAGATCGACCTCGAGCCGTGCGTCCGGCGTCTGCACGCGTACCTCTCATCCCACTTCCCGTACCGGTTCCGGATCACCGTCGCCGACAACGCGAGCACCGACGCGACCGCCGAGGTCGCCCGCCGGCTCGCCGGCGAACTGCCCGGCGTCGCCGCGGTGCACCTGCCGGAGAAGGGCCGCGGCCGCGCACTGAAATACGTGTGGACCCACTCCGACGCGGCCGTCCTGGCCTACATGGACGTGGACCTCTCCACCGACCTGGGCGCGCTGCTGCCACTGGTGGCCCCGCTGATCTCCGGCCACTCCGACCTGGCCATCGGTTCCCGGCTGGCCCGCGGCTCCCGGGTGGTGCGCGGTGCGAAACGCGAGTTCATCTCCCGCACCTACAACCTGATCCTCCGCGGCACGCTGTCGGCCCGCTTCTCCGACGCCCAGTGCGGCTTCAAGGCCATCCGGTCCGACGTGGCCGAACGCCTGCTGCCGATGGTCGAGGACACCGGCTGGTTCTTCGACACCGAGATGCTGGTGCTGGCCGAACGGGCCGGCCTGCGCATCCACGAGGTGCCGGTCGACTGGGTCGACGACCCCGACAGCCGGGTCGACATCGTCGCGACCGCGCTGGCCGACCTGAAGGGGATCGTACGCCTGCTGCGCGCCTTCGGCTCGGGCCGCCTGCCGCTGGGCACGCTGCGCGAACAACTGGGCCGCAACCCCCTGCCGGTGGCCGGCGTCCCGGCCGGCCTGACCGGCCAGCTCATCCGCTTCGCCGCGGTGGGTGCGGCGAGCACGCTCGCCTACCTTCTTCTGTACGCGCTACTGCGCACCGGCGTGAGCATGCAGTGGGCGAACCTGATCGCACTGCTGGTCACCGCCATCGCGAACACCGCCGTCAACCGCCGGGTCACCTTCGGCGTACGCGGCAACGACGGCGCTTGGCGTCACCAGGCCCAGGGCCTGATCGTCTTCGCCGTCGGCCTCGGCCTGACCAGCGGTTCCCTGGCCCTGCTGGATCGCCTGTCGGCCCACCCGTCGAAGCCCGTGGAACTGGTCGTCCTGATCCTGGCCAACCTGCTGGCCACCGCGGTCCGCTTCCTGATGCTCCGCATCTGGGTCTTCCGCTCCCGCCAAGACACCCACACCCGGGACTGACCGCTGCCCGCGATGCGGGGGCGCATCGCGGGAAATCCCCGGCTTTCAGTCCCAACAGGAAGACGGCGCCGAAACCCCACTCGGCGCCGTCTTTCATTTCCGGCCGGCGCCAATCCCGCTCACCGCCGCGACCGCGGTGCTCAAACCTGCTCGCGGCCGCGACGGACACTACGGCGCCCAGGCCCCGCCTCCGGCCCCGCCGCACACTACGGTGGTCAGGCTCGCTTGCGGCCGCGGCGGGCGCCGCGGGCGATCAGTGCGGCGAAGACGGCGGTGCCGCATAGGGCGGCCAGGATGGCGGCCGGCCACCAGCCGAGCACGCCGAGGGTGATCGCGGCCAGCCAGATGACGATGGCCGTGAAGATCAGCGCGACGGGATAGCGTCTGCGCGGCACTGCCCGGAGTTCACCGCCCGACATGCGCATGCAGAAATCAGGATCATCGCGCCACATATGGCGCTCGAGTTCCGCCAAACGACGGCTGTCTTCCCTGCTCAGCATGTCGTCACCTCCGGTCGGCCCCGGGCCCGCCCCTGATCGAGGATCAACGCTCGATCGAAGCCATTGTTACTCGCCCGTTGCCTTCGTGATACCTCCGCGTATGCCACTTCCCGCCATACGTCCGTTTTACGCCCAGGACTGGCGGTCCACAGAGGTAACTCACTCGAAGACGACCGCCGCCTCCGGTACCTCCCGCGCACGCGCCACCTCGGCGGCCTCCTCCTCGACCTGCTTGCGGCGCGGGGCCGGCAGCGAGCCGAACGCGGTGACCGTTAGATCGACCCGTTTCCGGCCGGCCAACTTGGCCCGCCACACCCCCGCGATCTCGCCGTCGACCAGCAGCGCGCCCGGGTTGCCGAGCGTGCGCCACACCTCTTTCTGCTGGTCGCGATCGGGCACCAGCAGGTCACGGTCGCGGGCCTGCAACAACGGGTCCATCCCCGGAATCAGCCGCATCCCGCTCGGCCGGGAAGCGCCGGTCAGCGCGGCCACCTCGGACTCCGGCAACCATCTCTTCCGCCCGTCGACCGTGACCTCGGCCAGCCCGGCCGGCCAGACCCGTTTCATCTCGGCGGTGCTGCTGCCCAGGTATTTCGCCACCTCTGCGGGACTCGCCGGACCGAGGAACCGCAGATAGGTCGCGATCAGCTCGCCGACGCCGTCGTTCGCGGTGGGCTGGGGTGGTGCGTCCGGGATCGGGCCGAGCGTCGCCTCCCGCCCGCGCGACTGCACCTCCACCCCGCCGGCCAGGCCGGAGTGCTGCCAGACGTTGCCCGCGATGTGCTGGGCCCCGCAGCCTCGGCAGTAATAGGTGAGCTCCTTCGGAACCCGCGCGCTCACCTGGGTGCTCGCCTCGCCGCGCGGCATCGAGGTCGTCACCACCTCGCGGAACGCGGTGGCCGTGGCGGTGAAGGCGGCCAGGCCGAGCTTCATGCCCTCGGGGATCTGGCCACTCTTGATGCGCGCGGTCGCGTCGGCGTCGCTCACCGGCCACAGCTGTTTGACCAGGACGGCCAGGTCGGCGCGACGATGCAGGTGCGGAGCGCCGCGGGCCGACCACACCGTGATCAGGCGGTCGTCGTCGAGGCCGGCGCCGGTGCGGGCGGCCAGGGCGACCCGCTGGGAACCCGGTGTGTACTCCTGGATGCCGAGGTCGAGGACGGGCAGATCGGCGGGGCGTTTCCGGCTGCGCGCCGCCAGGCCCAGAGCCGCCACCCGGTAGGCCATCACCTGTGCACGATCGACGCTGACCATGGCACCTCCTCAACTAGGTGCGACGACCGTACCGCCGGGCTGCGACATTTTTCAGCCGTTCCAGCCGGGTCGCGGCCCGGTCCCCCGGGAGGTCCCAAGTGTCCAGACTGCTCGGGCCGTGCGGCCCCACCTGCAGGATCGGGGGTTCGCCGGTGAGCCGGTAACCGCAGCGGCGGGCCACGGCGGTACTCGCCACGTTGGCGGGGTCGATCCGCAGGAGCAGCCGACTCAGTTTCAGCGTGCCCCGCGCGTACGCCGAAAGCAGTGAGAGTGAGCCCGACCCGAGCCCGCGCCGGCGATGTTGCGCGCCCACCAGATAGCCGAGCTCGGCCTCCTTGAGGCCGGCGTCGACGCCGAAGAGCAGCACCTCACCGAGCGGGCGCCCGCCGTCCTCGGTGATCGCGAGCTGAATCCGGCGACCGGTGATCCGGCCCTGACGTGCGCGGTTGAGGTAGGCGAGGCCGGCCTCCGCGTCGAACGGGGTGGGCATCGGTGTCCACCGGGCGATGTCCGGCTCATCGAGCAGCGCGACCAGGTCGTCGAGGTCGTCCGGACGCCATTCGCGCAGGATGAGGCCGTCTCCCGTCAAGGTGAGCGGGTAGGGAAGACGGCTGGCGGTCACCACATGATCCTGCCCGGATGAACCCGGTTAAGGCCAGTAGCGATAGTCATGTCGGGCTCTTACTACCGACGAGTACCTAACGTGGACGGAGGGTGCACTGCGGTAGGAATGGGTCCCAGGGCATACCTTTGATCTCGTGAACGATCGGACTGCGTTGGTGGCGCGGCGAGGCGAGAACTACGGCGGGCGGTCCCGTGAGGAACGGGCGACCGACCGCCGAGACCGGATCCTTTCGTCGGCGTTGCACCTGTTCGGCACGCGCGCCTACGACGACGTGACCGTGGCGGATGTCTGCGCGGGAGCCCGGGTCTCGAAAAGGTACTTCTACGAGCACTTCGTCGACCGGCCGGATCTCGTCCGGGCGCTGCACCGCCAGCAGAACGAGTGGTTGCTGACGGGCATCGCCGGCGCCGCCCCCGAGTCGCCGGGAAGTCTCGACGAGATGTTGCGCCCGTCCGTGCACCGGCTCCTCGAGATGCTGCGCGCCAACCCCGAGCGGGCGCAGGTCATCTACATCAACGCACCGCGCATGGAAACGCGGCGGCGCGGCGTGCTGCGCGAGGACGCCCAGTTCCTCGCGGCGCTGCTGCGCCGGATGGGCGGTCGCCCCACTGATCCGCTCCGACACGAGCGGCTGCTGCTCGCGCTGGTGGCGGGCCTGAGCGAGGTCATCATCGACTGGCTGTCCCGGGACATGTCGGAGGACCCGGGACTCCTTGCCGACCACCTCACCGATTACTGCCTGGCCATCCTCAACACCCTGACCACGCCCTGACCTCAGCACTTCCGCGCCGTGATCTCGAGACCGGCGGCGCGCAGGCGGGTCACCAGAGCGTCGCCGAGCGCGGTGGCGGGCGTGAGCACGCCACCCTCGGACGGCGGCAGGGCATCACGATCGTGGACCAGCGCCAGCGCGGACTCGCCGAGCATGATGGCTGTGGCCGCGTAGCCCGGATCACCCTTGGCCTTGACTCGCGACGTGTAACGCTCGCCGGTGGTGGTCGTGGTGAACAGGTCCATAGTGAAGTGACCCGAGTTGCGGGCCCGCTCGCTCGGTCCTTCCCCCGGCTTGGGCAGCACCCGATCGAGCACGAACCTGGTCGGCGGGACGGAAAGACCCACGATCAATGCGCCCAGCCCCAGCTTGGTGGCGAACGCGATTACCGGTGACAGCGGTGACGCCCCCACGCTCATCGCCTCGCGGTAGCGGAACCGCCGCCCGTAGGCCCAATCGCGGAGCGCGTTGCTGCGCCGCACCACTCGGGTGTTGTAGGACGCCATCACGAACGGCGCCAGCGTGCCGCGCAGCCGGGGGTTGATCTCCTCGCCGCGCAGGAGCGCGACGTCGTCCTGCCGGCCCAGGTCGGGTTCGGCGGCCCGGTCCGGGCTCAACGAGTACGGGCTGGCGGCGAGCCGGCGCAGCTTACGGTCCTGCTTGACGGTGTCGAGCTGGTGACGCATCGAGTCGATGGTGCCGCCGCTCATCCCGCCACGCATGCTCGTGACGACCAGCGTGGTGTCGGTGAGCTCGCCGGCGCCGTCGGCCTTCACCTGCCGATCGAGGACGTGCACCCCGATGTCGGATGGGATCGAGTCGAAGCCGCACGAGTGCACGATCCGTGCGCCGGTCGACCGGGCCAGCTCGTGGTTGTCGTCGATGCTCTGCCGCGCGAACAGCACCTCGCCGGTCAGGTCGACGTAGTCGGTGCCGGCCGCCGCACATGCGCGCACCAGGTCTTTGCCGAACTTCGCATACGGCCCGACGGTGGTGATCACCACACGGGTGGAAACGGCCACCTTTTCAAGGGCCGGAGCGTCGGTGGCGTCGGCCACCAGGACCGGCCAATCGACGCCGAGCCGCTGCTTGACCTCGGTGAGCTTGGTCTCCGAGCGGCCGGCCAGGGCGACCCGGGTGCCGGTCGGTGCATGCTCGGCCAGGTATTTCGCCACCAGCACTCCAACAAAGCCGGAAGCGCCGTAGACGACGATGTCGTGTTCGCGGACGAGCTCGCTCATGGTTGCCGATTCTCCATCAGGTTTCCGACTCCGACCCGACAAGTTACCGATCAGTAATTCTAGATCGCCACGTATCGGTCATTCTCGTCATAAAGAAAGATCAAATGGGTCAATCACTGAGAAGAACGTCACCATCACCCCTTCAGGCTTGGTCGATGCCCGCATTCCGTGGTTACCGTCGGCCGGTCCGCAATTGCGGACACCGCGAGCGGATCGCCGAGTCCCTGCCGCCGCTCGCCGGATCTCAAACTCGTGGCAGGGAGCGGGGGACCCACAAGTTCCTCGGCGCGCTGGTCGCGCGCCTCGGGGTGAAGCCGCCAGGAGCGGCCGGGCACCTCAGCCCGAACCCGACAGCTGACCTCGTAGGCGTGGAGGTTTCTCTCTCATGGCTCAGATCCACAAGCATGCCCGCGTTTCGCGGGCGCGCAAGCATGCCCGCCTGGCGTTCGGCCTCACGGCCGCGGGCGTCGCGGGCACGGTTGCCCTGCTGGGTCCGGCTTCGCCGGCGCAAGCGTCCAGTGTGAACTGGGACGCAATCGCGCAGTGCGAGTCCGGCGGCAACTGGAGCATCAACACCGGCAACGGCTACTACGGCGGCCTGCAGTTCAGCCGTAGCACCTGGAAGGCTTATGGCGGCACGAAGTATGCCGCCACGGCCAACAAGGCGAGCAAGTCGGAGCAGATCCGCATCGCCGAGAAGGTGCGGGCCGGCCAGGGCATCGGCGCGTGGCCGGTGTGCGGCAAGAAGGCCGGTTCGTCGAAGCAGTACAAGAGCACGAACACCGGTGGCTCCAAGTCGTCGTCCTCGTCGAAGTCGTCCGCTCACAAGGCCACCAAGAAGTCGACGAAGAAGTCCACGGCTTCCACCCCCAAGGTCACCCGGTCGACGACGGTCAAGGCCACCGGCAAGCACTACGTCGTCCGCTCCGGCGACACACTGGCCGCGATCGCGACGAAGAACCACGTCAAGGGCGGCTGGCGCACCCTTTACCAGCTGAACAGCGGCACCGTCAGCAACCCCAACCTGATCTTCCCCGGTCAGCGCATCACGCTCTGAACCACACTCGCGGCCCGGTTGCCAATCCCCCACGGCGGCCGGGCCGCACCCCGCGCTCTCACGCGGGTGGGCGTCAGCCGGTCGGTTTCTGGAACTCCGGCTGGTCGAGCACACGCAGCCAGGAACCATCGGGCTGACGGCGCACCACCTGGGCGCGGGCGCCCGAGCCGTCTCTCGGCGGGGTTGAGGTCAGCGCCAGGTCACCGCTGATCAGCGTGGGCAGCGGCTCCTCAGGCTCGAACGCCGGCATGTGCGGCAGCGCTTCCTCCCACAGCTTCTGAATCGCGGCCCGGCCCACGGTCTGCTGCCCCGGTGGGTAGGCCATGACGGCATCCTCCTCGTAGAGCAGGGCGAGCCCTTC
This sequence comes from Paractinoplanes toevensis, assembly GCF_018332695.1. Taxonomy (GTDB): domain Bacteria; phylum Actinomycetota; class Actinomycetes; order Mycobacteriales; family Micromonosporaceae; genus Actinoplanes; species Actinoplanes toevensis. The sequence goes on along the minus strand of NZ_BOQN01000095.1, from coordinate 34,041 downwards.
CGCATCCTTGTCGTTGGCACGCTCGACGAACAGTCGGGTCAGGTCTTCGGGCTTACGAGCCTTTTCGCGTTCGGTCATGGCTCCACCTTGCTCGGGTCGAGAATAGAAGTCCAACGCATGGTTTTTGTGAGAACTAGAATCTGCGGTTATGGAACTGCGCCAACTCGAGTACTTCCTGGCCGTGGCCGAGGAAGCCAACTTCACTCGCGCGGCCGAGCGCGTGCACATCAGCCAGTCCGGGGTGAGTGCCCAGGTCAAGGCCCTGGAAGCCGAGCTCGGCGCGGAACTCTTCGATCGGTCCGGCCGGGTCGCCCGGCTCACCGCCGCGGGTGCGGCCGCCCGGCCGTACGCCCAGGCCGCGCTCGACGCCGCCGCCGACCTGCGCGAGGCGCTCGACGAGGTCAAAGGGCTCGTCCGCGGCCGCCTCATCGTCGGCATGGTGACCGGCTGCGAGGTCACGCCGCTGTTCGCCGCGCTGGCCGCCTTCCATCGTGAGCACCCGGCGATCCAGCTGGAGCTCATCGAGGACAACTCCCAGCACCTGATCGCCTCGGTGATCGCCGGAACCGCCGACATCGCGCTGGTCGGCGTGGCCGGCGCCCCGCCGGAACACCTGGGCGCGCACGTGGTCGCCAACGAGGGTCTGGTCGCTCTGGTCCCGCCCGACACGCCGCCCGCGGGTTCGAAGGGCTTACCACTCGCCGAGTTGGTGTCCTATCCTCTCGTCACGTTGCCCGAGGGGACCGGGATCCGGGCCTCGTTCGACGAGGCGTGTGTGACCGCGGGCTTGATTCCTGATGTCGTGCTGGTCGCGTCGGCACCCGGCGCTGTTGCCGAGCTGGCGGCGCGCGGCATGGGAGTTGCTGTGTTGAGCGAGTCGATGGCGTCGGTGCACCCTGGTCTGGTGGCCGTGCCGATCACCGGGGTCGACGTCCCGGCGCTGCTCGCTCTGGTGTGGCGACCGCGGGTGAGTCCGGCGCTCTCCGCGCTGCTGCCGCACTGCCGAAGAGAGTTCGGCGACAACTGAACAGACCAGAAACCGCGCCCCACGCGGGCCGTGACTGCATCACGGCCGGGAGACCGACGCGGGGAGGCGGAGACGCGGCGGCGCGGCGCGGCGGCGTGGCGGCGTGGCGGCGCGGCGTGGCGGCGCGGCGTGGCGGCGCGGCGTGGCGGCGCAGCGTGGCGCGGCGGCGCGGCGTGGCGCGGCGGCGCGGCGTGGCGCGGTGGCGCGGCCGGGACGCCCCGTCGCGGTCGGGAAAGCGGCTGGGAAAACCGGTGCCTCGGACGCGGCGTGATCGATATCGTCGCGGGCATGACGGACAGTCCACTGCGGGAACGGCTCCGGAAGGCGCTGCCGGTTGCGATGAAGGCCCGCGACCGGGACGCCACGACGGCGCTGCGCGCCACCTTGGCGGCGATCGACAACGCCGAGGCGGTGACGCCCGCGGAGGGCGTGCCGGGAAGCCTGGCGATCGAGGTCCTGCCAGTCGGCGCGGGGGCCACCGAGGTGGCCCGCCGCACCCTGACCGAGCAGGAGGTCGAGCAGATCGTGCGAGCCGAGCTGGCCGAGCGGGAGACGGCCGCCGACGAGTACGAACGAGTCGGCCATCCCGACCGTGCAGAAAAGCTGCGGAGCGAGGCCCGATCCCTGGCCACGCATCTGAAGTAGGCGAAACAACACCGCCGCGGGCGGCGTCAGTCGCACTTCACCACGGGCGCCGCCGGGCCGACGCCCGCGCTGAGGACCGCGTCGGTCGCCTTTCGCCCACCGCGCACCCGCGCACCCGCGCACCCGCGCAACCGCGCACCCGCGGACCCGCGGACCCGCGCACGCGTCTGTGAGCGGCGGCGGGCCGGTGGTTGGCGGGGTTACAGGCGCAGGGCCTCCGGGATCGGGGTTTCGCCGGTGAAGAGTTCGAAGGTGACGCCGATCGTGGCCGGGGTTACCAGGCACGCGGCCAGCACGGCGGCTACGTCGTCGCGCGGGACGGGGCCTCGGTTGCCCAGGTCTCGGGTGACCGTTACGCGGCCGGTGCCTGGGTCGTCGGTCAGGCTGCCGGGACGGACGATCGTGTAGTCCAAGCCGCTGGCCACTACGTACGCGTCGGCTTCTGCCTTTGCCTCCAGGTATGGCTGCATGTCCGGGCCGGCGCTCGCGGGGGCCTGGGCTCCGATCGACGAGACCATTATGTAGCGGGTTACCCGCTCGGCCATTGCCGCGTCGGCCAGCTTCAGCGCGCCGCCCAGGTCGACCGTTCGCTTGCGGGCCGCGCCGCTGCCGGGGCCCGCGCCGGCTGCGAAGACCACGGCGTCGGCGCCCTTGACGTAGGGGGCCAGCGACGGGTCGTTCTCCAGATCGCCGATCACCGGCACGGCGCCTATCGCGGTCAGGTCGGCTGCCTGGTCGGGCTTGCGGATCAGGCCGCGTGCTGTGTGGCCGTCGGCGGCCAGAAGCTTCAACAGGCGGACCGCGATCTTGCCGTGGCCGCCGGCTACGAGGATGTCCATCCCCTAGTCATACCCCTATGGCCCTAAGGGGGATCACCGATTGAGGGTGGCCGGCCGGCTGCATAGCGTCACGGTCATGCCCTGGCTCAACGACCTCCTCGGCGGCCTTCCGCCGCTTCTGGTTTATGCGGTCGTGGCCGGGCTCGTCGCCGCCGAGTCGGCCGTCGTCGCTGGGCTGGTGCTGCCGGCCGCCACCGCGCTGATCGCGCTCGGTCTGCTCGCCAACGCCGGCACGGTGCAGATCGTCCCGGCGCTGCTGGTGGCGATCGCGGCTGCGGCCCTCGGCGGGACGGTGGGCTTTCACACCGGCCGCCGACGTGGGCCTCGGGTGCGGACGACCCGGCTGGGCCGCTGGATCGGGGACAAACGCTGGGACCGGGCCGAGAGACTGTTCGCCCGGCAGGGCGGCCGGGCGATCCTCCTTGGCCAGTGGATTGTCGGCGCGCGCACCCTGATTCCTCGGCTGGCCGGGATGAACGGCGTTCCCTACGGGCGATTCGCGGCCTGGCACACCCCCGCCGCGGTGCTGTGGTCACTGTGGATGGTGGGCGCCAGCTATCTGGCGGGAGCCTCCTACGACCTGCTCGCGGCCCGAGCGGGCCGGGCCGGCGGTGCGCTTGCCGCGCTGGCCGTGATGATCGTCGCCCTGCTCCTGGCCGGCCGCTGGCTGGGCCGCCACCCGCGCCAGTTTCGCCGCCTGACCGCCCGGCCCACCACATCGCACACACCCGATCCCACCGATTCACCTGACCCGGATCACCAGGGCGAGTCGACGAAGGTCCGGGCTTGGGCGCTCAGGCTCACGGAAGGCAGGCCGGGGCCGGCGCGGACCGGGCTCGGACGGCCGGCGTGGATGCGGGCTGGGTTCGCCGGCCTCGCGCGGGTGCGGCCGGGGCTCGGACGGCTGGACCGGGTGCGAGCGGGAGTCGGGCAGCCGGACTGGGTGCGGGCGGGAGCCGAGCGGCCGGACCGGATGCGGGCGGGAGCCGAGCGGCCGGACCGGATGCAAGCGGGGGCCGAGCGGCTGGGCTGGGTGCGGGCGCGGGTCGGGTGGCTGGGGTCGGGTGGTGGTCGGGTTCGGGGGCGGCGGGGCTCGGCTGGGTCGCTTGTTGATCTCGGGCTTGGGGTGGGGGCGCTCTTCTCGCTGGCTGCTCTGCTTGTTCTGGTGGTTCCGGTGGTGGTGCGGTTCAGTGGGCTGGGGGACGCCGACATCGCGGTCGCCAACTGGGCTCGGTCGCAGTGGACTTCGGACGGTTATCTGTTCGCGCTTGATGCGGCTACCTTTGCGGATCCGGGGGTGCTGTTCGCGGTCGCGGCGGTCGTCTCGGTGGGGCGCTGGTGGTGGATGCGGCATCGGCGTGGAGCGGACCTTGGGCTGCTCACGGCCGTCGGGCCGGTGCTGCCGGTCGTGCTGCTGGCAGCCGTCTACGCGGCGACCAGCCCGCCTGCCTGGGAGATAAGGCACACGCCCACGAGTGTGGTGTTCCCGGCGGTCAGTGAGTTCGACGGGTACATCCCGTTCGACGTGGCCGGAGTCATGGCGTCGCGAGCGGCTGGGCACACCGCCCAGCTCGCTGCCGCGGTCGGCCTGCTGGCCTGGATGCTTGCCGGGCGCCTGCCCTGGAAATGGCGGGTCACGGTGTGGACCGCGGCCGCCATCTACGTGGCGACCTGCGGCGGCGCCTGGGTCTATCTGGGGTGGAGCCGGATGAGCGAGACGGTCGCCGCGGTGGTGATCGGCGCCGCCTGGGCAGCGTTGAACGCGGCCATCTGGTCGGCCCCCCGCGTCGATGCCGCGCCGAAAGCCCCCGCTCCGGCGCCGGTGATCGCATAGCACAGCCCCAGCCCCCAGCCCCTGGCAACCGGCAACCAGCAACCGGCAACCAGCAACCTTCCCGTCGCGCAGCTGCCTGGTCCAGGCGGCGGCCGCCCGCCCGGCATCGCACAGCCCGGCGTCGGCCATGCATAGCGCCGACGCCGCTACCCGTAGGAGACGTGCTCGAATTTGGCCGAGGGCAGAGAAGGTCAGGAGCGCGGTCGGCCTCGGCGCACGGTTTCGCGGGCGCCGGACGTGCCGCAGCCCGATGGAATCTTGGGGATGTCAGGGGATTCGGGCTACTGCTCCGTAGATGGAGACGTCGGCGGCTGACGGGCGGACGTCCGATGTGGGATGCCAGTCGCTTACCGCGACGATGCCGGGTGGCACGAGTTCCAGGCCGGTGAAGAAGCGGCCGAACTCGCTGTGGTTGCGGGCTCGGGCGTCGGTGCGGCCCGCGGCCAGCAACTCCTCGTGCTTGGCCACCTGCGCCGGCGGGGCGTGGTCGAGGGTCAGGTTGCTGGCCACCAGGTAGCTGCCGGGCGGCAGCGCGGCGAGCAACTCCCGGACGATCCGCTCGGCTTGGTCGTCGTCGTGCAGGAAGTGCAGCACGGCGACCAGCAGCAGAGCCACCGGCTCGCGGAGGTCGAGCACCGTGCGCAGCTCGGGGCGGCCGAGGATGAGCTCGGGTGAGCGCAGGTCGGCCTCCACATATCCGGTGCGGCCGGTGGGGCTTCCGACGGTGAGTGCGCGGGAGTGGGTCATCACGATCGGGTCGTTGTCCACATAGAGCACTCGGGCGCTCGGGTCGACCCGCTGGGCGATCTCGTGCGTGTTGTCGGGCACCGGCAATCCGGTGCCGATGTCGAGGAACTGCCGGACCCCGGACTCGGCCAGGAATCGCACGCTTCGGCGGAGGAAGGCACGGTTTTCCAGGGCGGCGACCCGCGCGGTCGGGAAGGCCCGGATGATGAGGTCACCGGACTCCCGGTCGGCCGCGAAGTGGTCCTTGCCGCCGAGCCAGTAGTTGTACCGCCGGGCCGGATGCGCCACTGACGTGTCGAAGCGATCCACGATCAAACTCTACATAGGAATGCCAATCGTCGTTCCACATCCAGAGTCGGGTCGGGGTAGGCGAGTTGGTGCAGGATCATCCCGTCCATCTGGTCGAGGATCAGCTCGCACATCTCCTCCGGGTCGGGCATTCCTACTGCTCGCAGCCACTGCGCCCCGAAGCGCCGGATCTCCCGCGCCGACTCGGCCAGCGCCTGATGCGCTTCCGGGTGCAGTGCCGCCTCGACGAACAACCCGTATCGGGCGACGGTCAAGACCCGGTCGGGCCCGACGGCCCGGCGGACGAACGCGGCGAGCGCCACCACCAGCTCGGCCGGCGTACGCGGTGTGACCAGCGCGGTCAGGGCCGCCCAGGTCGCCTGTTCCCGCGCGACGAAGCGCGCGGCCATCGCGTTGACCAGCGCTTCCCTGGTTTTGAAGTAGTTCGACGCCGACCCGGACGGCAGCCCGGCGGCGGCGTCGACCGCCCGATGGGTGAGCCGGCGGGATCCCTCGCTGCCCAGCACCGTGATGGCGGCGTCGAGCAGCACCTCTTGACGTGACGGCATGTCGGCAATACTACATCGGTAGTTCCGAAACTACACCTGTGGTAGCATCCGCAGCATGGGGAGAACCGCAGCGATCATCGGCGGTGGCATCGGCGGCCTGTCCGCGGCTATCGCCCTCCACCGCACCGGCTGGCAGGTCACCGTCCACGAGCGACAGACGACGACCCCGGCCACCGGCACCGCCCTGGGCATCTGGCCCGCCGCCCTCCGCGCTCTCGACGAGCTCGGCATCGGCGACCAGGTCCGCGCTCTGGGCTGCGCACAGAATCACGGCGAGTTCCGCCGCCCGGACGGCAGCGTCATCACGAGACTGGCGGTCGACCAGGGCGGCGACCGCGTCCACCTGCTGTCCCGTCCCGCACTGCTGGCCACGCTGAAAGAGGCGGCCAGGGAGTGCGATCTGCGGTTCGGTGAAACCGGCGGCCTGGGCGGAAAGAGCGACCTGGTAGTCGCGGCCGACGGCGTCTTCAGCGGCAGCCGCGAGAAGCTGTTCGGCGACCGCTACCGGGCCCGCTACGCCGGGGCGACCGCCTGGCGCGGCTTCCTCGACGGTCAGCCCACCGACACCTTCACCGAGGTGTGGGGCGCCGGCGTGAAATTCGGCGTCACCCCGATGGAGGGCGGCCGCACCAACTGGTATGCGTCGGCCGCCGCGAAGGAGGGCGACTGGCGGCCCGGCGCCGAGCTCACCGCACTGCGGGAACGGTTCGGGACCTGGGCCGACCCGGTCGCCCGGGTGCTGAGCCAGGTCACCGAGCAGAGCATTCTCCGGCATGACGTGTACGTCGCACCGAAGCTGCCGTCGTACGTACGGGGCAACGTCGCGCTGATCGGCGATGCCGCTCACGCGATGACCCCCGACCTCGGCCGGGGAGCCTGCGAAGCCATGATCGACGCCGTCGAACTGGCGGCCGCCCTGCAATCGGCCGAGGGCCTGGCGGCGTACGACCGAAAGCGTCGCCGGACCACGCAGCGCCTGGCGCGGATGGCCGGGGCCGCCTCGTGGATGACGCGTCAGCGGCATGCGGTGCCGTTGCGCGACGGCCTGCTCAAGGTGTCCGTGCTGGCCGGTCCGCCGGGGTGATGTCATACGCTCCGTGCCGGATGCGGTCGGCCGGCACCCCCATCAGGTCCAGGCGGTGCAACGTCGCCTCGACCATCGACGGCGAGCCGAAGACGTAGAAGTCGTGGTCGGGCCAGGGTCCGTGGCGGGCCACGAGGTCGGCGACGGTGGCCTGCTCGCCGTGTTCGTCGGGTTCCTCGCTGGTGGCCCTGATCACGGTGAGCCACGGATGCTGCCGTTCCAGCCGGGTCAGGTCGTCCCGGTCGTAGAAGTCGTCGCGCCGCCGCTCGCCGCGGAACAGGTGGATCCAGCGGGTGCGGTTGAAGCGGGACAGTTCATCGATGAGCGCCTTGGCCGGGGCCAGGCCGGTACCGCCGGCTACGAAGATCACGTCGCGGCGGGAGTAGGGGTCGAGGGCGAGGGCGCCGTGCGGTTCGCTGAGCCGCAGCATGTCGCCGGGCTTGAGACGGTGGACCAGCGCCGCCGACACCCCGGCCGGGTCACCGGCGCGCACGTGGAATTCCAGCGTGCGGTCTGGCCGCGGGGCGTTGGCCATGGCGTACGCCCGGGACTGCCACGGACGGTACGGGCACTCGATGGTCACGTGCTGCCCGGCATGGAACGGCAGTGGCACGCCCGTACGGCACGTGAACACGGCGACGTCGGGACCACGTCGATCGTGCGTAAGCACCTGGGCGTGCCACCCGTCCATACCGCCAGCGTCCTCGATCTGCCAGTTCGGGGACGCACCCGAGGTGCGACTTGACCTAGAGGTCGGACAGCTCGACCGTGGGATCGGCGAGGCGCGCCGGGTCGACGACCGCGCCCGAGCGAATGAGCGCCTCGACCGGCTCCACCACGTCCCAGATGTTGACGTTCATACCGGCCGCCACCTTGCCGTCGACCAGCCAGAACGCGATGAATTCCCGGCCGGCGAGATCGCCGCGGACGACCACCGTCGGCTCGGTGCCGGGCGCGACCCAGCCGATGTACTCCATACCGAGGTCGAACTGGTCGGTGAAGAAGTAGGGCAGCCTGTCGTAGGAGACGTCCTGGCCGAGCATGGCTTTGGCGGCGACCGGGCCGGAGTTGAGGGCGGTGGCCCAGTGCTCGACCCGGATGCGGTGCTTGAGCAGCGGATGGTCCACGTTCGCGATGTCGCCGGCCGCGAAGATGTCCGGGTCGCTGGTGGCCAGCCGGCGGTCGACCAGCACGCCGTTGTCGACGGCGAGCCCGGCGTCGGCCGCGAGCCGCACGTTCGGGGTGACGCCGATGCCGGCGATCACCACGTCGGCGGGCCGGGTGCTGCCGTCGGCGAGCCGGACCGAGTCGCCCTCGACGGCCGTCACGCGGGTGCCACCGAGCAGGGTCACTCCGTTGGCTCGGTGCAGGTCGGCGAAGACTGCGGCGACCTCGGCGCCGAGCACGTTCTGCAGCGGCAGCTCGGTGCTGCCGACCACGGTCACCTCGGCGCCGCGGCTGCGGGCGAACGCCGCAATCTCCAGACCGATCCAGCCGGCCCCGGCGATCACGACCCGGGTGCCCTGGTGCACCGCCGAGGCGATCCGGTGCGAGTCGGCGAGGGTGCGCAGGGTCAGGGCGCCCGGCAGCGGCCGCGGGCTGGAGCCGGTGGCCAGCAGCAGGCGGTCGTAGTCGACCGAGCCGCCGGCGAACGCAACGGTCTTGGTAGCGCGGTCGATGCCGGTGACGGTTGTGCCGGTGAGCAGCGTGACGTCGTGCTCTTCGTACCACGAAGGGGCGTGCACGTAGACGCTGTCCGGCTCGTCGTTGCCGAGCAGCAGACCCTTGGAGAGCGGCGGACGTTCGTACGGCCGCTCGGTTTCCGTCCCGATCAGCGTGACCGGACCGGCAAAGCCTTCCTCCCGCAGGGTTTCCACCGCTTTGGCACCGGCCAGGCCGCCGCCCACCACCACGTAGGTCATGCCCCTATCCTGGCAGCAGCTCCGCGGCGATGCGATCGACGACGGTGGCGCCGTCGCTGGACCGGAACTTGCGGGCGAACAGCTTGCGGTGCCCGGCCTGCTCGGTGACCTCGGTGGCCGGGTGCTGCGACGGCGCCCAGCGGGCCACCTTCAGCCGGTCGAAATCGTCCTCGGTGAGCCAGCGCGGGTGGTACGAATGCGCCCGCGGCCAGTCCAGATACCACGCCCCCGAGGCGTTCAGTTCCAGCGCCGACTCGCCGAACAGGCTGCGGCTGGCCAGCATCGACGCCGCGAACGACTCGTCCGGCACCAGCGTGGTGCTCCAAAATTTGATCAGGTCGGGACGCTGGTCGACGAGTTCGAGCAGCCGGATCGCGTGTTCCCGGCTGTAGATCTTCCACTGCGAGGCGGCGCGCAGGGTCAGCTCGGCCGGGACCTGCCGAGGCCAGGGCAGGCGCAGCGGGAACCCGCGGACGTAGAGAACCTGGTTGTTGCGGGTGAGGTATCGGAACCGGAACCGCCACAGGCCACCGTCCTTCTGCCGCGGGGTGTCCCAGTCCTTGTACGGCACCGGGACGTTCCACATCCAGGTGCGCCCGGCCCAGCGGTCGAGCTCGTCGTGCAGCTCCTGCACCGGCAGCAGCGGGAAGCAGGCGCCGGAGAGCACCGCGATGTGCCGCGCGTTGGTCCAGGCCAGCGCGTCCCGCACGGCCTGGAGTTCGGCCAGCACCAGCGACCAGCTCGACAGCGTGGTGGGCTGCCGGTCACAGAACCGGACGTTGCCCGCCCGGGTGCTCTCCTGCATGGCACGGAAGGTCGCCGAGGGGGTACGCGCATCGCAGTGCACCACGATCGGCGTGTCCGGCAACGCGTTGACCAGGCGTCCGAGCTGCGGGGGATCCGCGTGCGCCAGGACCGCGACGGCCAGCGACGTCATATATATCTGCCTCCGTAGTAAATCCGGGCCGTCTCTTCCAGCCGGGCGGGTCGTTTGACGGTGGCTCGGCCGATGGCGGGGACCCGCACCGGCACGCGGGCCGAGAACGTCGTGACCTCGGTCAGCATCGGCACCTCGACCGACTCCTCGACCAGCGACGGCTCGTGCACCGGGGTCCTGCTGATCTGCCGGAAGATCATCACGAACCAGCCCACCGTCGCGATGCCGAGGACCACCCGGCCCGCCATCACCGGAAGGCTCTCCGGGACGGTGGCGGCGGCGATCGCGATCGCGGACGCGCCGACCATCTGCAGCAGGAGGCTGATCGGCGCCCGCCCCGGCGAGACGTCCCGGCCGGCCCAGGCCAGGAACAACCACACCATGATGTACGCGACGAGCGTGGCGACGGCCGAGCCCATCAACCCGAAGTGCGGGATCAGCAGCAGGTTGAGACCGAGGTTGACCAGCGCGCCGAGGAAGTTGGCCAGCGCGATCGATCCGGTGCGGCCGTAGGTCATCAGGGTGCGGGTGACGGCCAGTTGCGCCGCGAACGGCACGATCGTGACCAGCACCACGCTCACCAGGAGCTGCAGGTCGTCCGGACGGTACTCAGCCGGCGCCCAGATCCGCAGCACCAGCGGGGCCCCGAACCCGAAGCCGAGGATCACCGGCACCATCAACCGGCTCAGCGCGTCGCGACTGTCCCGCAGAACGGCGCCGCGCTGGCCCTCCTCTTCGATGCTGAAGAACCGCGGCATCCAGGCCGAGCTGAGCACCGACAGCAGCAGCATCGGCATGCCGGCGACGTTGTAGGCGACCTGGTAGCGGGCCACCTCGGCGCTGCCCAGGGCGGACTCGACCACCAGCCGGTCGGAGCTGGTCAGCACGAACGTGGCCAGCGTCGACGGCACCAGCGGCAGCGCGAAGAGCAGCGCCCGGCCGACGAACTCGACGTCGCGCGGCCGGACGAACGCCGGCGGGATGAGCACGAGCGCGATCAGCAGCGCGAGGCCCTGGGCGAGCGTCTGTCCCCAGATGAAGTTGTCGGCGGTCGGCGCGATGCCCTTGGACAACCCGAGGCTGACCGCCTCGGCGACGACCGACTGCATGAGGCCGACCACGGCGAACGCGCCCAGCCGGTCCTGGCTGCGGAGGAGGCCGAGCGAGACGTTGGTGACCGCCGACAGACCCGCCCAGATCACCGCGAGCTTGACCGTGCCGAGGTTGTCGGCGAGGCCGAGCGGCCCACTCCACAGGCCGACCGTGGCCCACGCCGTGAAGGTGAGCGAGGCACCGGCGAGCAGACCGAACCCGATCAGCCGGCGCGCACCGAGCAGGTTGTCGTGGCCGGAGTGCTCGCGCTGCACCGCCTCCTGGAGGCCGAACCCGGCCAGGATGAAGATGATCTGCATGACCGCGTTGGCCGAGGTGACCGTGCCGAACTGCTCGGCGCCGAGGACCCGGGTCAGGATCGGGGTCAGCAGGGCGGCGCAGAGCAGCTGCACGGCCCAGATCGCCAGGTAGGCCGAATCGCGCCCGAAGAGTTGAGCGACGTGGCTCTTCTCCTCGGTCTCGACTGAAGTCTCGACTGACGTGCCGGCCATCAAGAACCCGTCCCCGTTACCGCGGTGTACTCCCAGACCACCGTATCGCCTTCGGTAAAGACCTTCGTCCACAGCGAGGACGCGCTGAACGCGTCCCGCAGCGCGGCGAACTGCGCCTTGGTGTGCAGGCCGTACTCGAGGCCGTAGTAGTCGTTGGTCGGCGACCAGATCGCGTACAGGTGGAAGGCGCCGGCCGTGTTGTCGTCGGCGTACTGCACCAGCTGGCCGGACATCCGGGTCATCGTGCTGTCGGCCGGATCGGTGAGCGTGTAGGCCTGCGGATCGATGTCCTCACGGTCGATCGTGACGTACGTGCCGTCCTCGGTCGGCGGCCCGTTCGGCAGGTCGCCGGGGCCGACGCTGAGCAGGTAACTGACGGTGTTCTGGCGCTGGAGGGCCTGCGCCTCGAACCACTTGATGGCGTCCCGGTCGGACGGCCGCATCACCGCCGACGCGTCCATCCCGAACGCCGCCACGTTGAACGTCACCGCCAGGGTCATCAGCACCGCACCCAGGCCGAGGTTGACCCGCCGGGTGCCGAGTTCCGCGAACACGCCGACGGCGAGGATCGACAACCACGGAATCGCGAACAGCGCGGCCCGGAAGATCCCTTCATTGCCGTACGCGTTGACCGCGAGGACCGCGACGCCGACCGAGGGCGCGAGCGCGAACGCCCAGGCGGCCGGGTCTTTCCGGCGGCGGACGAGCGTCACCAGGGCGAGGAGGCCGATCACCAGGATCCCGACGGCCAGCGCGCCCGAGGACGCGCCGACGATCGGCAACCGCTCCAGGCCGCTGGTCACCGCGGTCTCCGGCGGGCGGAAGTTGCTGGCGTTGCCGACGTCGCCCAGCGAGACGAACCCGCCCAGGTCACTCCAGTGCGCGAAGGCCCAGGCGAACGCCTCACCGATCAGGGCGGCCGCGAACCACCACGGCCTGAGCTGCCGGAACACCGCGAAGAGGCAGAGCGTCCCGCCGATGATGTACGGGCTGAGCTGGTGCGTGACCGTGACGGCCGCGCCGATGCCGAGGATGCCGGCGAGCCGGGGCCAGGTCGGCAGTTTCGACAGCGCGAGACCGAAGATCGCCAGGCCGAGGACGAAGCCGACCGACTGCGGCGAGAAGTAGTCGGCGCCGATCGGGTCGGCGATCACGCCGAGCAGCACCGCCAGCCACGGCAGGGTGCGGCCGCTGAGCACCTGACCGGCCAGGTATCGCATGGCCGCGATGCGGCTCAGGCCGATCAGCACCGGCCACGCCGTGGCCAGGCCGAGCGGGTCGCGCAGGCCGGTGACGTCGGAGAACCAGGCCATCGACGAGAAGTAGCCGGGCCAGCTGTTGTAGACGCCGACCGACGAGTCGAGGTGGTGGTTCTCCCGGATCTGCTGGATGAAGTCGAGGTGCTTGGCGGCCGACTGCGACCGCGGCGCGTCGTAGACCAGCGCGGCGGTGCCGGTCAGCACCAGCATCAGCAGGGTCACGCCGACGGCCAGCACCATCTCGTCGCCGGAGCGGGACATGGCCAGCGCGATCAGGATGAGCGCGAGACCGGCGTACCAGATGGGGCCGATCTGGGTGAGGAAACCGCCGATGCCCGGATCGATGTGCCGGTGGGTGAGTGCCGCGACCAGGCACAGAACAGCGCCGCCGACCGCGATCGCCAGCGGCGGGCGGACGGCCGGCCACGGCCGGATCGGCAGCGCCGGCCGGTCACGGACCGCCCGGATCACACCGAGGACGTGCACCGGGGCGGTGACCAGGACGACCATCGTGGCGGCGAGCGACGGATGCCAGGCGTTGCCGTACAGCATCAGGACCGAGATCAGGATCAGGATCACCAGGGATCCCGAGGTGGCCGCCATGGTGCGCAGGGACAGGCGCATCGTGCGGTGCAGCGCCCACGGGGCGGCACCGGTGCCGAGCAGCAGATAACCGCCGAGGCCGAGCACCCGCAGGGGCTCGGCGCCGACGATCAGACCGACCAGACCGATCAGCAGGAACAGCAGGCTGAGCGAGGAGAGGACCAGACGGGCAGGGGCGGTCCGCCCCGGCGAGTCGGTGAAGTCCGTGGCCTTCGGTTCCTCGGCCGGCGCCGCGGCTGGGCGGTAGGTGGTGATGGTCAAGAGCCTACGACCGTTCGCCGGACGGCCTGGCGGGATCGGGCGTAAAGCAGCGGACCGGCCAGGTTGCCGGCGAGCTTGCGGCGCCGGACGCCGCGCGGCGCGGGTACGGCGCCGGTGAGCTGCCGGATCGCCTCGGGGTTGGCCCGGGCGAGGTGCACCAGACCGGCCGGGATCCGGCGCAGGATCTCGCGGCGGGTGGTGTGGTCCAACAGAAGCTTGGTCAGGTACGCCGTCAGGCCGCTGCCGTAGCCGTACATCTGGCGCAGCAGCGACTCGTCGTCGGCCCGGTGGTGGTGCCAGGCGACCGCGGACGGTTCGTAGGCGATGGCCGCCCCGTCGAGCAGGATGCGGACGAAGATGTCGAGATCTTCCCCACCGCGGGTGAGGGTGCCGGCGCCGAGGGCCTCGTCGAACCCGCCCAGCCGCAGCAGCAGTTCCCGGTCGAAGGCGAAGTTGGCGCCGGTGCCGAACAGGCCGGCCGCGAACGGGTAGAGCACGCCGTACCGCGCCCGCTCCGACATGTCGTAGAGCTGCGGCTTGCACCGGCTCCACCAGGCGGAGACCCGGGCGTCGAAGTAGGCCTCGGACCGGTTGGAGATCTGCGCGGTGCAGACCAGCCCGGTCACGCAGCCGACGTCCGGACGGCGGCTCATCCCGCGCACCAGGCCGTGCACCCAGCCCGTGTCGACCGCGACGTCGTCGTCGGTGTAGGCGATGTAGCGGCCCTTGGCGGCGGCGAGCCCGGCGTTGCGGGCCCAGGACAGCCCCGGACGAGCCTCCCGGACGTAGCGGAACCGCTCGTCGATGGCGGCGTACTTCTCGACCAGCCGCTCGGTGGAGTCGTCGCTGGGCGCGTTGTCCACGATCAAGAACTCGACATCGGGGTAGGTCACCGCGGCCAGCCGGTCGAGGCAACCGGGAAGGGCGCCGCTGCGGTCCCGGGTGCAGACCACCACGCTCACCAGACCGGCCGGCTCGACCAGGTTGGGGCAGGTGGCGGGCTGGGCCGGGGCAAGCCAGCCGGCCCGCTCGGCCTCGGCCGGAACTCCGATGCCCTCGGCGGTCAGGTGCTCCGCGATGGCGTCACCGAACGTGGACCACAGGACACGGCGGATCGCCTCGACGTCGGCCGAGGTGCCCGAACGCTGCAATGCCAGGTAGCCGAGGGGCTCGCCGTGCAGCCGCACCAGCACCCGCATGGTGGACTCGTCGGTCGGGTCCACCATCGAGGTCGGCGGTCCGTCGCCGGCGATCTCGAAATCGCAGCACCAGACCCCGGTGCGCGCGGCGGTGGTGGTCAACATTCGGGCTCCATCGGTGCTCAGGTGTGGTGCGCGGGAGGGAAGTTACGCGGCCGCTGATGTCAGCCGACCGTCACCTGACCTCGATGGAAGGACTCGACCACGTAGCCGAGAACCGTGCTGCTCAGGCCGATCACGACGACGCCGGCCCGCAACAGGCCGGCCGGCCGGCGGACGGCACCGGTGACACCCTTGATGACCGCGGACGGCAGGGTCACCCGAACGTAGCGGCGTTCCGAGGAAAGACCGGCTTCGGTCCCCTGCAGGAGGGAGACGATGCGCTTCGAGCGGCCCTCGTGGTAGCAGCGACTCACGAAGTACTTCATCGTCTGCCGCACGGCCGGCACGTAGTGGTCGACCGCCGAGAACGGATCGAACACCACCTTATAGGTGGAGTCGTGGGCCGAGACCCGGATGCAGAACTCGGTCTCCTCGCAGCCCACCGGCTTGGTGCCGACCCGGCCGATGGCGTCGGAGAAGCCGCCCACCTTGCCGAAGATCGTGCGGCGCACCGCCATCGAGGCGCCGATCGGGTTGCGGATGGTGGTCTTCTCCTCGGGCAGGCCGCGGTAGCTGCAGCCGACGACCCAGCCGAACTCCTCGGGGAACCAGCGCGGTGCGCTGCCACCCTCCCAGTTGGGGCGGACCGTGGTGCCGGCGACGGCGACGTCGTCGCTCGCGAAGGCCGTCCGGAGACCGGCCACCCAGCCGGGACGGGCGACCGCGTCGTCGTCGAGGAAGGCGACCACATCACCACGGCTGGTCTCGACGCCGGTGTTGCGGGCGTCCGAGAGGCCCTTGCGG
Source organism: Paractinoplanes toevensis (assembly GCF_018332695.1). GTDB lineage: Bacteria > Actinomycetota > Actinomycetes > Mycobacteriales > Micromonosporaceae > Actinoplanes > Actinoplanes toevensis. The sequence continues at coordinate 18,317 of NZ_BOQN01000095.1, read as the reverse complement.
CCGGCGTTGGGAACGACGCGGGCCTGGGGAAACTCGTCCCGGGCGCGGGCCAGGAGACCGTCGTTGTGGTCGATCACGACCACCAGTTCGTCGCCCTCGCCGAGCTGTTCCTCGACCGAGACGCAGGCGCGCCGAAGATCGTCCCAGCGCCAGTCCGCGTAGCTGCAGATCACCACGCTGATCGTGCGACTGACGGCCGGGGTCTGGTCGGCGTACAGATCAATCTGATGCACCGGGTCCTTGATCCTCTCCACCACAGCAATCGCGAAACATGCTGTTCATTCATCCGAAAAAATGTCGGAGAATTACCAGCCATGTCGTTCCGCACGAAGGCAGGGGGTGGCCTCCGCGCCAGTCACAATACGGCCCCGGATGACCCATTCTTGAATGGGCGGGAGTGGCTGTACCGACTCGTGTGACAGAAATATCTGTCCGTTTCCCGTGCTCGGACCCACGGGCAAGCCTTCGACCGGTTTTCCCCTTGCTGCTCAACCGATCGAGGCCGGGCATCCACCGTGGGTGCCGAGTGGTGTGCATTGCTACAAGACGGCGCCCAGCCGATCAAATCGGTCTAAAGACCGCAAATCAGCTGGGCGTTTTGGCAGCTTTTTAGGCATTAGTTAAAATTGAGGCCACCGGTACGCGTGCGCTTCAACTCGAAGAATTCCGGGTACGACGCGAGCGCCACGGCACCGTCGAAGACCCGCACGGCCGCTTCGCCGCGCGGAATGCTGGACAGCACCGGACCGAAGAAAGCCACTCCATCGATGTGAATCGTGGGAGTGCCGACGTCCTCACCGACCGGGTCCATGCCCTCATGGTGACTGCGCCGCAACTCCTCGTCATATTCGGTGCTCGACGCCGCCTCGGCCAATTCGGCGGGAAGTCCCACCTCGGCCAGCGCCTCCCGGATGACCGCCGGGAAATCTTTGTTGCCCTGGTTGTGGATGCGGGTGCCGAGCGCGGTGTAGAGGTCGGCGAGCACCTTCTCGCCGTGCTTGGCGGCAGCCGCGGTGACCACCCGGACGGTGCCGAGCGACCGGTCGATGAGCTCGCGGTACTCCTGGGGCAGGTCACGGCCCTCGTTGAGCACGTAGAGGCTCATCACGTGGAAACGGAGATCGATCTCCCGCTGTTTCTCGACCTCGAGAATCCAGCGGGAGGTGATCCAGGCGAAGGGGCAGGCGGGATCGAAATAGAAGTCGACTCGTGTCACGCCTCGACGGTACGTCGATCCGGGGCCATCGACTCCACCGCAGCCATGATCAAATCGATGCAGAACGAGAAGTAGTGCTCGGTGTCCGGCGCCCGGGAGTAGGTCGCGCCGAACGCCACCATCATCGGGAACCGGTCGGCCGGCAGGCTCTCCAGCATCAGCCGTTTCTTCCGGCGCCACTCCGGGGCGTCCTCGACCGGCACCGTGGCCGGGCAGCCGGGCTGCGCGTTCACCGCCCCGATCGCGGCGTGCAGCAGGTAGGACGCCACCCAGTAGGCCTCCTCGACGCCGAAACCGCCCGCGGCGAGCAGGGCGAGGGCGTCCTCCGTCGCGCGCTGGAAGCTCTCCCCCTCGTCCTTGGCCACCGAGTGCATCAGGTCGGGCAGGCTCGGGTGCTCGCGCATGACGGTGACGAGCACCTCAACCATGGCGCGCAGCTGCTTGGCCCACGGGTCGGCGGCCGAGCGGTCGGCCCGGAGCGAGGCCAGCGCGTGGTCGACGATGCCGACCAGCAGCTCGTCCTTGCTCTTGAAGTGCCAATACAGCGCCATGGGCGTCACGCCGAGCTCCTGCGCGAGCCGGCGGATCGTGATCGCTTCCACGCCCTCGTGGTCGCCGAGGCGCAATGCCCTCTCGACGACCGTCGTCCGGCTCAGTCTCTCCGCTGCCACTTGACAACCATACAACGTACAGGTGTCATGTACCTCGTACATGTACGGCGTACAAGGACAACGTATAGGGAGAACCCGTGGAGAAGAACCGGCGGTGGTGGGCGCTCGTGGCGGTGGCGCTCGGCACCTTCATGACCTACCTCGACAACAACGTGGTCAACGTGGCTCTCCCGTCGATCCAGCGCGACCTCCACCTGACCATCTCCGGCCTGGAATGGATCACCAGTGCGTACGTCCTGGTCTTCGCCGGGCTGCTGCTGGCCGGCGGGCGGATCGCCGACGTGCTCGGCACCCGCGGCGCGTTCTTCGCCGGGCTGGCCGTCTTCACCCTCGCCTCGATCGGGGCCGGCCTCGCGCAGAACGAGGAGATCCTGATCGGCGCCCGAGCCGTGCAGGGCGTCGGCGCCGCACTGCTGACCCCGGCCGCGCTGGCCCTGATCACCCAGCTCTTCCCGGACGCGCGGGAACGCGCCACCGCGATCGGCGTCTGGGGTGGCGTCGGCGCACTGGCCCTGGCGATCGGCCCGTTCACCGGCGGCATCCTCAGCCAGCACGTCTCCTGGGGCTGGATCTTCCTGATCAACGTGCCGATCGGCGTGGCTACCGCGGCGCTGGCCGCGGCATCGTTCCCGGCCGGCCGGCGGGGTGAGGCAAAAGGCTTCGACCTGCCCGGCGTCGCCAGCTCGTCACTCGCACTGTTCGCCCTCACGTACGCCCTCATCGAGGGTGAGTCGAACGGCTGGACGTCCGGCACCATCCTGGCCGCCTTCGGCCTCGCCGCGGCGGCGGCGATCGCGTTCGTGGTCATCGAGAACCGCTCCGCCAACCCGATGATGGATCTGAGCTTCCTGCGCAGCCGGGTGTTCTCGGGCGGTCTGCTGGTCATGGGCCTGTGGGCGTTCGGTGTCTTCGGCATCTACTTCTACATGGCCATCTACCTGCAGAACGTGCTCGGCTTCTCACCCACCGAGGCGGGTTCGGCGTTCATCCCGATGGCGCTGATCATGGCGGTGATGGCGACCGTCGCCCCGCGGATCGAGGCCCGGTTCGGTGCCGGGCGCACGGTCGCGGCCGGGCTGGCGCTGATGGCGATCGCGATCGGCGGCATCGCCAGCTACGGCGAGGGCACCAGCTACACCGCCCTGCTCCCCTGGTTCATGCTCTACGGGATCGGTGGTGGCGCGCTCGTCCCGCTGAACAACGTGATCATCGGCGCCATGCCGGCCGGCCGGGCCGGGATCGCCTCCGGCATGCTCAACGTCTCGCGCGAGGTGTTCGGCCTGCTCGGCATCACCATCCTCGGCGCGATCCTGACCAACCGGTCCAACGCCGCGACCGGCACCGAGCTGCACCGCTACCTGGCCGGTTACCAGTTCTCGCTGGTCGTGGCCGCGATCCTGGTGGCGCTCGGCATCCCGGTGGCGCTGTGGTCGCTGCGCTCGGTGAAGCAGCCGGCAGCATCCGCGACCGAGCTCGAGCCGGTGCTCGTCTGATCGACCGTCCGGCCGGCGGCAACTCGTTTGCCGCCGGCCCCTCAGTGGCGCCACTTCTGGTTACCGGTGCCGCTGCATTCCCAGACCTGCACGGCCACGCCGTCGGCGCTGCTGCCGTCGGGCACGTCCGCGCACTTCACGACCTCGAGGTTGACCAGGTCGAAGGAGCTGTTCAGATCCCACTGCGCGGCGGTCGAGCCGTCACAGGCCCCGGAGCCGATCCGGCCGCCGTTGCCGTTCCCGAGAACCCGCACGCAGCGGTCGAGAACACGCAGGCTGCCGTCGCCGCGGATGTCGAACTTCTGCGCGTCGGTGCCGTTGCAGGTCCACATCACGATGGCGCCGCTGCCGGTGTCGAGCTGGAGACAGGTGCCGGTCTGCATGTTCTGCACCGGGCTGCCGACGGCGGCGGCCGGCTGTTGCACCGTCCCCGCGGTGGTGGCCGCGGGCTGGGCGGTGGTCGCGGTGGGTGCCGCGGCGAGGGCCGTGGTAACCGCAACGCCCGGCGCCTTGGTCGCGGTGGGTGCCACCACCGGCGCCGATCCGGAGGGTACGGGTACGGCGGGGGCCGGTGACCCGCTCGCGGGCGTCGGCTCGGACGATGATCCCGAGCTCGGGACCGGCGCGGCCACCTCGTCGGCGCCGGCGTCGCTGAGCACCGGGCGTCCGGCGATCACGGCGACCAGCAGCAGGACGGCGGCGACGCCGGCCCACCAGACCACCCGGCCCCGCCGGCCCTTCGGCTCGGGCAGCTGGACGGTGTCGACCTGCTTGACCACGGTCGGCCGGGCCGGCGGAACGGGGCTGACCGGTGCGGCCACACCGTCGGCGGCCGCTCGGAGCAGTTCCTCGGCCTCGTCGGCGCCGATCCGCTCGGCCGGCTCCTTGCGCAGCAGCCCTTCGAGCACCGGCTGCAACACGCCCGCCTGCTCCGGCGGCCGGGGCGGCTGGGTGGCCAGGGCGGCGAGCGTCGCCACCGGCGACGACTTGTCGTAGGGCGGCCGGCCCTCGACCGCGGCGTACAGGGTGGCGCCGAGCGACCAGAGATCGGCGGCCGCGGTGATCTCGTCGTCCAGGGCACGTTCCGGCGCCAGGTAGGACGGCTAGCCGAGCACGATGCCGGTGCTGGTCATGCCGGAGTCGCCGGTGGTCGCGGCCAGTCCGAAGTCGGTGAGCACCACCCGGCCGTCGTCGCCGATCAGCACGTTGGCCGGCTTCACGTCCCGGTGCAGCACGCCGGCCCGGTGCGCGGCCCGCAGCGCGGACAGCATGTCCAGCCCGATCACGGCGACCCGCTCGGGGGCCATCGCGCCGTCGTCCCGGACCGCCTCGAACAGCGAACGGCCGACCACGAGCTCCATCACGATCCAGGGCGAACCGCCGTCGTGGATCACGTCATGGATGCGTACGACATTGGGGTGATCGATGCGGGCGATCGCCCGCGCCTCGCGGATCGCCCGTTCCCGGAGGTCGCGGATCTCGGCTTGGGGCAGGCCGCGGGGCAGCACCAGTTCCTTGAGCGCGACGTCCCGGTCGAGCAGTTCGTCGCGCGCCTGCCAGACCCGGCCCATGCCGCCCTCGCCCAGCGCCTCTACCAGGCGGTAACGTTCGGCGATCAGCTCGGACACGACGGAACCGTACCGGCCGTACGCCAAGATCCCGCCGAGTGAAAATCGGCGTCAACAGTTTGTCGATGCCGGCCGTAGGCCGCATCCGCCCTGGTTAATGCGGGTGATCGTCAGCGTCGGATCAGGGCGCGCTCCCACATCGCGGGAACTGTGAGAAGTCCCGCTCTCCCGCCACTGTGGACCGGACCCACGCGGCGGACCTGCTGGCCTGCGTAGATGAAATAAGCCTTAAGGCTTGATCCGTTCATGGGAGCGCTCCCGTAACTCCACCTGTAGCGAAGGTTGTGCCCTAGGTGGAAGGCGCGGATCCCAATGTACAGATCTCGATCCCGATTCACTCGCGATCGCCGCTGGCAGATCGCGGCGGTTGCCGGCGTCGCGGTCGTCGTCGCCGGTGTCGGCCTGGGCGTCGCCTCCGCCGACGAGGCGGTGCCGACGGTCAACTGCCCACAGGTCACGATCGGCGTGGCCGTGCCGGCCCAGCAGCAGGCCGACGTCCAGCGCAACCTCGAACTGCTCAACACCCAGATCAGCGAGGCCAACAACCGGCTGCGGACGACGGTGGGCCAGGGTGGGGCGAACTTCATCCAGAACGCCATCCTCGGCCCGCTGAAGGACAAGCGCTTCGCCACCATCAACCGGATCGAGACGGCGATCGGCCGCAACGCCGCGAAGCCCGACCTCAACGCCGAAGGCCTGGCGCCCTGCACGCTCAACCAGGGCGGCGGTGCCGCCCCGGCGCAGAACACCGCCCTGCCCACCGCGGCCGCCTCGGCCTCGGCCGGCGGCGACGGCCTGCCGACGGTCAGCTGTCCCGAGGTGTCGATCGCGGTGGCTATCCCGGCTCAGCAGCAGGCCGACGTGCAGCGCAACGTCGAGCTCCTGCAGACGCAGATCGACGAGGCCAACGCGCGGATCCGGTCCACCGTCGGCCAGGGTGGGGCAAACTTCATCCAGAACGCCATCCTCGGCCCGCTGAAGGACAAGCGCTTCGCCACCATCAACCGGATCGAGACGGCGATCGGCCGCAACGCCGCGAAGCCCGACCTCAACGCCGAAGGCCTGGCGCCCTGCACCCTCGACGACTCCGCCGCGGAGCCGACCGCCGCGCCCACCACGGTCGCACCGACCACCGCGGCGCCCGCGCAGCCCGAGGAGGAGGCCACAGTGGCTCCCAATGGCTCGCCGGTGGAGGTCAACGGCCAGCTCAGCGTGTGCGGCGTGCAGCTGTGCAACGAGGCCGGCACGGCCATCCAGCTGCGCGGTATGAGCAGCCACGGCCTGCAGTTCTTCCCCAACTGCGTGAACGCCGGCTCGCTGTCGGCGCTGCGCAACGACTGGAAGGCCGACTTCATCCGGCTGTCCATGTACGTGCAGGAGGGCGGGCTGGAGACCGACCCGACCGGCTTCACCAACAAGGTGAACGGCCTGGTCGACCAGGCGACGGAACTCGGCCTCTACGTGGTCGTCGACTTCCACATCCTCACGCCCGGTGACCCCAACGTGAACCTGGGGCTGGCCAAGACGTTCTTCCAGAACGTGACCGCGAAGCACGCGGACAACAACAACGTCATCTACGAGATCGCCAACGAGCCGAACGGCGTCAGCTGGGACGGCATCAAGAACTACGCCGACCAGGTGATCCCGGTAATCCGGGCGAACTCGCCGGACAGCGTCGTGCTGGTCGGCACCCGCGGCTTCTCCTCGCTCGGCCTCACCGACGGCAGCGACGAGAAGGAGATCCTGGCCGACCCGGTCGACTTCAAGAACGTCATGTACACGTTCCACTTCTACGCCGCGTCGCACGGCGCCGACCGCCGCGCGGTGGTCGCGCGGGCGGCGAAGGAACTGCCGCTGTTCGTCAGCGAGTTCGGCACGCAGACCTTCACCGGCGACGGCAGCAACGATTTCACCAGCACCGACGCTTGGCTGGACCTGCTGAAGGCCAACAAGATCTCGTACGGCATGTGGAGTCTCTCCGACGGCCGCGAGTCCAACTCCGCGTTCAAGCAGGGCACCTGCGCCGGCACGAACTTCGACGGCGCCGGCGTCCTGACCGAGTCCGGCCGCTACATCCGCAGCCGCATCCTCACCGGCGTCGGCAACCCCAACTGATCCACCCAGCACACACGGCCGCACCCCTGGCAGGGTGCGGCCGTGTTGTTTGTCCGGGCGGCCTTAGCCGGGCTTTAACGGTCGCACAGCGTGCGCATAGGCCCTTCCCAGCGATCCTTTGGTCGTACCGAACGACTGGGAGGTCGACGTGATGAACAAGAAGCGGATGGCGGCAGTGGTGGCCGGCGGCGCGCTGGCGGCACTGGGGGTCGCCGGCACCGCGCTCGCGGCCGGAGCCGACGACGCCGCACCCCGGGTGGCGGTCTCCGCCTCGCCCAGCGCCGGCGGCTCGCCCTCGGTGAGTGTGGCGGCGGTGCAGCCGTCGTCGAGCGCTTCCACCCGGCACACCGGCACCGACGACCACGGCGGCCGGCGGGCCGAAAAGGATGACGACCACGGCGGCCGCGCCACGGAAAAGGACGACGACCACGGCAGTCGCGCCGCGGAGAAGGGCGACGACCACGGTGGTCGCGCTGCGGAGAAGGGCGACGACCACGGCCGGAACCGTGGCTCGGAGAAGGGCGACCGCCACGGTGGTCGTGGGTCCGAGAAGGGTGACGACCACGGCAGTGACGGGCACGGCTCGGACGACTGAGAACTAACACGGCAGGCGTCGGGCCGCGGCCCGGTGCCTGCCGTGACTGCTCACGGCGTACCCAAGAGGTCAGGGACCGGCGATCTCCAGCCGGACCGATGCGCCGCCGGAGGCGGATGTGCCGACCTCGAAGCCGGCGGCCACCTGCCGGGCGATATCCAGGCCCAGGCCGGTGGATCCGCCGCCGGAGGCGCCGCGCGGAGCGGCCTCCGCCGCGAAGCCCGGCCCCTCGTCGGCGACCTCGAGCACCGCACCACCGCCGGGCCGGGGGTGCAGGGCAACGGCGAGGCCGGTCCCGTCCGGGGTGTGCGCGAAAACGTTGCCCAGCAACGCGTCGAGGGCGGCCGCCAGGTCGTCGGCCGCGACCGCGACCGGCAGCGGCGAGGCCGGCAGGTCTCGGGTGAGGACGCGGCCGGTGTCCTCGGCCAGCACCGCCCAGAAGGCAGCCCGGTCGGTGACCACCGCGGTCGCGTCGCAACTGGCCGCGACCGGCGCGACCTCACGCCGGCGGGCCTGCTGGATCACCGCCGTCACCGCCCGTGCGACCCCGTCGGCCGCGGCGGCGACCCGGGCGGCCTCCTCGGGGTCGCGCAGCGACTCGGCCTCCAGGCGCAACGCCGTCAGCGGGGTGCGCAGGCGATGGGACAGGTCGGCGACCCGCTCGCGTTCGGCGGCCAGCAGGTCCTGGATGCGCCCGGCCAGATGGTTGAGGGCACCGGCCACCTCGCGCAGCTCGGGCGGGCCGGACGGCTCGGCCCGCGCGGTCAGTTCGGCGCCGGCCAGCCGGTGCGAGACCGCCGACAGTTGAGTGATCGGCACGACGATGGTCCGGGCCAGCCGGTCCGCCACCAGCAGGCCGAGCAGCACCAGGGCGACGCCGAGCGCGGCCAGCGTCAGCCAGGCCCGGCCGACGCCCCGGGTCAGTTCGGCGTCGGTGACCACCGTGCGCACGACCGTGACGCCGCCCGCGCCGACCACCGGAACCACCAGTTCCTGGCCCTCGGCGGTGATCACGGTGAGGGCCTGGCCGCGGGCCGCGGCCAGCCGCACCGCGGGGGTGGTCGCGGCGGGCGCGCCGATCACGCTCTGGTCGGGGAGGAAAACCGTGACGGGTACGGGCTGGACCGGCACCGCCAACCGGAGCGCGCCCGGGTCACCGGCCAGCGGAACGATGGTCTGCACCACGTCGTCGGCACGGCTCAGTGCCCGGTCGACGGCGACCTGCCGGACCAGCAGCGCCACCGGGACCAGGAACGCGAGCAGCACCAGCACCGTGGTGGCCCCGACCAGCAGGGTGAGCCGGGCCCTCACGACGACGGCTCGCTCAGCTTGACCCCGACCCCGCGCACGGTGTGCAGGTAGCGCGGCTGCTGCGCGGTCTCGCCGAGCTTTCGACGCAGCCAGGACAGGTGCACGTCGACGGTCTTGTCGGTGCTGCCGTAGGGCACCTGCCACACCTCGCTCAGCAGTTCCCGTTTGGTCACCACCTGGCCGGGCCGCAGCGCGAGGTGGTGCAGCAGGTCGAACTCGCGCGGGGTGAGCTCTACCGCGTTGCCGTCGAGGTTCACCGTGCGTGCTCCGGGATCGATCCGCAGATTGCCGACCGTGATGGTCGGGGACTCCTCCGCGGAGGTGCCGCGGCGCAGCACGGCTCGGATGCGGGCGTCCAGCTGAGCCGCCGTGAACGGCTTGACCACGTAGTCGTCGGCGCCCGCGTCGAGCAGCCGTACCATTTCGGTCTCCTCGTCCCGGGCGGTCGCGATGATCACCGGCACCCGGGAGACCGCCCGCAGCATGCGCAGCAGCTCGCGGCCGTCGAGGTCGGGCAGGCCCAGATCCAGGACGATCAGATCGGGCTTCTCGGCCAGCGCGGTCTGCAGGCCCTCCATCGCGGCCGGCGACGCGGCCACGGCATGGCCCCGCTCGCGCAGGGCGCGCAGCAGGGTGGCCCGGATCGCCGGGTCGTCCTCGATCAGCAACAGTCTCGCCACGGCTGCACGCTAGTCGCTGTGACCTGCCCACCGACGGCTTCTTAACCCTCCTTTATCCGTGCCGGGGGCCCGTCTTAGGGTCGGAGGCCGCAGAGTAGGCGTATGCGTTTCCTCGATCGGCTGGGCCGCCGGCCAATGATCATCGTCGCCGGGTGGATCCTGGCCGCGGTGCTGGCCGTGCTGGTCGGCGTCGTCGGGATCGGCCTGGTCGGGGCGGGGCTGACGTCCCGGCAGGGCTCGCCGATCAGCGAGCAGGACGTGGAGCGGGCACTCGGCACGTCGTCGCCGTCGGCTTCCCCCTCGGCGGCACCCTCCGAACAGGTGGGTGCGGCCCCGCAGGACGTGCAGGCGATCCAGACGGCCGGCGGCACCGTCATGGTGTCCTGCGAGCGGATCGAGTCGATGGCACCGGCCCAGGGCTACTCGGTGCACGAGCAGGACGACCGGGAGGGCGAGTTCCGCGGCAACCGCGACAACCACGACCGGGTCAAGGTGGAGCTGTCCTGCGCCGGCGGAGTCCCGCATCTACGGGTACGCGAAGAGGACTAGGTGCGAAGCCGGGAGGCGCGGTGGCTGCCTCCCGGCTTCACTGTGGGGACGGGAGAATCAGATCTTGCCGGTGCCCGCGGGCGACGAACCGGTCGAGGTGACCACCGTGTTCGGGGTGTTCTCGAAGTAGTTGCGCTCGACGTACACGCCCGCGTTGCAGGTCGTCGCGACGCCGTACGTCCCGCTGTTGTAGTAGTAGTTGTTGTAGACGTGCACCGGGTTGCCGAAGCGCACCCGCGGCCCGCGCTGGTCGCAGTTGCGGAAGTAGTTGTGGTGGTAGGTGACCCGCAGGTGACCGGTGTCCTCGGCGGCGTTGTCGTCGCTGTGCCCGAGCAGGTTGCACTTGATGTGGTCGTGCTCGTAGTTCCAGGACACCGTGATGTAGTCGGCGGGCGTGCGTGATGTCGACCAGGCCGTCGTAATAGTCGGTGCCGCTGGTGGTGTCGCTGGACAGGTCGAGGTGGTCGATCCAGACGTGGGTGGCACCGTCGATGTGGATGGCGTCGCCGTTGCCGGTTCCGGCCTCACCTTGGCGATCTTCAGGTTCCGGATGATGACGTTGTTGACGTCATTGATCTTGAACCCGCATCCGGTGAGCCCCGAGCTGGAGCCGACCCCGACGATGGTCTTGTTGGCCGCCACGGTCACGTCGGCCGAGCAGCTGAAGTTGCCGTTGACGGTGATCGTCTGCGAAGTGCTCGACTTGGCCGCGGTGGTCAGCGCCGACAGGCTGGTCACCGTGACGGTGGTGCTGGTGGAGCCGCCGCTGGTGCCGCCGCCCTGGGTGGACCAGCCCTCCTGGTTGAAGGTGGCGGCCGAGGCGGCCGGGACGGAAACCAGAAACGCGACGGCGGTGGCGGCGAGCGTGGCGGTGGCGAGCAGGGGAATTCGCCACGAGTGCAGGGAAGCGTGGGTGGACATCAGAACCTCCGATGCGGCGGATCACCCAGACCGGGAGAGCGGCCCGCGGGGGGACGGGACGACCGGTAAGCGCTTTCCTGGCTCAGGACCGTATCCATTTGTTTCAATTGAGTCAATGATCGATAACCATCTATGTCATCCCATGCGAGGTGAACCTCGATCCGGATCTCGACGACCGGCGGCGGTGGGACGAGGATTCGCCGGCGCACCGCCCGGACCGACCGGCCCGCCAGCCAGCCGATCACGGCGAAGGTGAGCTGCTGAAGGACCTGCTCGACAAAGCTGTGATCGAGGTTCATGACCCGATCGTCAGAGGGCGATCTGGGAAAACGTCTGAACGTCAGCGACCGTCGAGGAGCGCCCGGATCAGGGCGGCCTGCGGGGCCCGCAGGGTCTCGTAACCCGCCAGTGCCGAGGTCCACTGCCGGTGCGCCGTGTAGGTGTCCCCGGCGTCCTCGGCCAGCTCACCCAGGTGATGGTGGGCCCGCGCCTGCTCGAAGACGCTCCCCGAGCGCTGGGCCGCCGCGATGGCCTGCTCGAACGCGCCGGCCGCCCGGTCCGCGGCGCCGATCCGCTGATAGATCTCGCCGAGCGCGTTGAACGTCATCGCCGCGTCCATCCGCAGCTCGAGCCGCTCGAAAACGGCCAGCGACTCGGACAGATCGGCGATCGCCTCGCGGGTGCGGCCCAGCTCGGCCTCGGCCAGGCCGATCCCGCGCAGGGTGATGGCGGCGTTGCGATCCGAGCCGGACCGCGCGTAGAAGTCGCGGACCGGGCGCAACTCGTCGAGGAAGAGCTGGTAGTCGTGCTTCTCGTAGTGCAGCCAGGCGAGGTTGGCCCGGGCGGTGTTCTCCCCGTGCTCGTCACCCACCACGGCGAACAGTTCGCGGGCCCGCCGGTAATACGCCGCGGCGCCCGCCGGGTCGCGCTGCTCCAGAAGGGCCAGCCCGAGATTGTTGGCGATCATGGCCTCGGCCCGGCGGTCGTCGCAGCGGAGCGCGGCGGCCAGCGCGGCCTCGTGCGTGGCCGTCCACGGTTGCCAGCGTTTGGCCAGGTAGTAGTAGCCACGCAGGGTGTAGGCGAGCTGCCAGCAGAGCTCGTCCAGCCCGGCCTCGGCGGCACCGAGGCAGGCCCGCTGGAGGTTGCCGTTCTCCGCCACCAGCCACTCCAGCGCGGTGTCGTAATCGGGCAGCGGCGGGACCGCCGCCTCCCGGTCGAGCAGGGCCAGCGGCACCCGATACCGGTGCGAGGTGATCCGGCGGTCGGCGGCGTCCGCCGTACGCAGGAAGTAGTCGGCGAGGCGATGCAGCGCGGCGGACCGCTCGGCCGCCGGCACCGAGGCCGAACCCTGCTGCCGGGCGAAGACCGCGACCAGGTCGTGGAACTGATAGCGGTCCGGCCCACGATCGGCGACGAGGTGGCGATCGCCGAGGTAGCGCAGGTGACGCCGGGCATCACGCTCCGAGATCTCGGCCAGCGCGGCGGCCGAGTAGGCGTCGAAGGTTCCGTTGGTGTGCAGACCCAGCAGCATGAACGTGCGGGCGATCGGGTCGGGCAGGTCGTTGAGGGAAACCCGGAACGACGCCGTCACGCTCCGGTCGTCGTCGTCGAATTCACCGAGTCGATCAGTTTCCACCGAGAGTGCCGCCTCCAATGCGGTCAGTGAGTAACCCTGACTCGCACGGTAACGGGCGGCCGCGATCCTGATCGCCAGCGGCAATCGCCCGCACAGGTCGACGATCCGGCGCAACACGTCGTCGCCCGTCCCGGCCGGCAACGACTCGGGGCCGGCCACGGCCCGGAAGAGAGCAATCGCGTCCGGCGGCGCGAGCACGTCGAGCGGCAGCACGAACGCATCGTCCAGGGCGGTCAGCCGCCGCCGGCTGGTGACGATCGCCGCGCACCCGCCCGGTCCCGGCAGCGCCGGGCGCACCTGGGCGGCGTCGCGCACGTTGTCGAGCACCAGCAGCAGCCGCCGGCCGTCGATCAGGTCCTGGTAGAACGCGGCCAACTCGTCGAAGTCGACCGGGATCACGGTGGCGTCGACCCGCAGCCGGCGCACCAGCCGGTCGAGCGTCTCGGCGGCGGTCAGAGCCGCCCGCTGCTCGCTGTATCCGTGCAGGTCAAGGAAGATCACTCCCTCGGGGAAGGCGTCGGCCATCGCGTGCGCGGCCCGCACCGCCAGGGCCGTCTTGCCCGAGCCGCCCATGCCGTGGACGGCGCAGACCGGCGCCGTCTCGATCGCGGCGATGATCCGGCCCAATTCGTCCTCGCGGTCGGTGAAGTTCCGGTCCGGGCCGGGCAGTCCGGAGATCGGCCGGTCGCCGACCGGCGCGTGTACCGCGACCGTGGCGCCGGGACTGCGCAGCGCGCGCTGGTGTGCCGCCTGCAACTGCTCGCCCGGTTCGAGGCCGTACTCGTCGGCCAGCCGCCGATGCAATCGGCGGTAGATCTCGCCGGCATCGTCCCGGCGGCCCAGCGCCGTCAGCGCGTCGATGAACAGCGCGGCCGCGCCCTCCCGGATCGGCGCGGCGGTGACGACGTCCCGCAACAGGCGGACCACCTCGTCCGGCTGGCCCTGACGGGCCTCGATCGCCGCGAGTGCCTCCACCGCCACCAGCCGCTGCTCGGTCATGTCCCGCCGCAGCGGCTCGAGCCGGTCGCCGACATCGGACAGTGGATCACCCCGCCACAGGCCCAGCGCCTCGCGCAGCAGCGCCGCGGCCTGCTGCGGCTCGTGCCGTTCGCGTTCCGTGCGGGCCCGCGCCACCAGTCGGCGGAACCGGTGCCAGTCGACCGCGTCGGGGGTGACCAGCATCCGGTAGCGCGGTCGCCGGCTCTCCAGGACCGCGTCGACACCCGCCCTGCTCAGGACCTTCCGCAGGCCGGAGACGTAGTGGTACGCGCTGTCCCGGGTCGCCGCGCCGGGCGAGCCCCACACCGACGAGATGATCTCCTCGAGGCCGGCGCCGCTCTCGCCGCGGATCAGCAGCAGCGCCAGGACGGCCCGGGCGGTGGCGCCGCCCACGTCGAGCGGCCCCTCGTCGGCGAGCACCCGCACCGGCCCGAGAACGGTGAACCGAACCGACGCGTCGACCATTCACCATCTGTACCTCATGGATCACTCGATGTGAACTTTCAGATCCACTTCAGAATCGGTGGAGGCCGATTCCCGGGTGCCGGGCCGACAGTCGGGACCATGGACACCCAGCCCGTACTGATCAAGCTTTTCGACACCGGGATGGAAATCACCGTGAGCGGTTCGCCGGCCGCCGTGGCCGCCCTGCTCGAACGACTGCAGCCGGGCCGAGCCGGCGGCCGCACCCTCGCCGCGCTCACCGCGCAGGAGGCGGCGATCGCGGCCCTGGTCGGCCAGGGTTGCACCAACCAGCAGATCGCCCGCCGGCTGGCCATCTCGCGGCACACGGTCAACTTCCACCTACGACAGATCTTCCTGAAACTGGCTATACGCTCGCGGGTGAACCTCGCCGTGCTCGCCCATGCCGACCACGAAGGGCACGATGGTGACCGCCGAGACTGACGTCTTCCTGTGCTACTCGTGGGCGAACAAGATCCGGGCCGACGCGTTGCGGGACGCCCTGACCGCCGCCGGGCTCAGCGTCTTCCAGGACGAGTCCGGGATGCGCGACTACGACTACCTCACCGAGCGCATCGACGCCGCGCTGCGGGCCACCCGCGCGCTGGTCGTGCTCTGCACACCGGCCCTGCTCAGCAGCGAGTACTGCCGTCAGGAGATGCACTTCGCGCTGCTGCGGTCGTACCGCCTGCACCGCAGCCGCGCCCGGGTGCTCACCGTCCTGCAGGGCATGGAGATCGCCGACGTCCGGCCCGAGCGGCTCAAGCACTGGCGGCTCCCCCGCACCGACTCGGACCTGAGCGAGGTGTCCGAGCAGATCGCCGCACACGTCACCCGGCTGGGTGCCGCCGATCCGCGCCGGCTCGGCGACGCGCCCGAACCACCGCGGGCACCCCGGCGCGACCCGCACGAGCTGTACGGCCGGGAGTTCGAGCTGTGGCACCTCCACGACGCGCTGTTCCCCACCGATGACCCACTCGCCGGCGGCCAGGTCGCGGCGCTGACCGGCCCGGCCGGCCAGGGCAAGACGATGCTGGCCGAGCAGTACGTCCGGCTGTTCGCCGACGACTTCCCCGGCGGCGTGTTCACCGCCGCCAGCGCCGCGCCGCCACCCGGCCGCCCCTATCTCTGGCTGGTCGACAACCTGCCCGACGACATCGGCAAGCCGGAATTCGACGCGCGGCGCGCACCGACGCCGGAGGGCCGGACGCTGGTGATCGCCCGGCAGGACCTGCGGGATTGGGTAGGCCGCGACAAACATCTGCGGCTCGGCGGTCTCGGCCACAAGGCCGGGCTCGCCCTGCTCACCTCGCGCCGGCCGGTGGCCGACCGGCGGGAGTACGGCGCGGCCCGGCACGTGGTCGACACGCTGGGCGGGCATGCGCTCGCCCTGCGCCTGGCCGCCGGCCTGGTGACCGCACCGGGCTTCACCGGCTTCCGCGACCTCGCCACGGCGCTCGACCATCCCGATCGCGACGCGCTCCTGCTGGCCGAGCAGTTGCGGCCCCGGCTGCCCACCGACCACATCGGAAGCGTCGCGGCCACCATGGCGCGGGCCGTCCGCGCGGTGCCGGCGGCCGGCCGCGAGGCGCTGCTGGCGGCGAGCGTGCTCGCTCCCGCTCCGCTGCCGGTGGTGCTCCGGCCCGCCGACGGCCTCGGCGAGATCGTCGAGCGGCAACTCGCCGAGGTGCTGCCGGACGGGACGACGCTGGTCCATCCGCTCGTCCACCGCGCCGTGCGGACCCTGTACCGCGACGACCCGCGCCGCCAGGCTCTGCGGCTGGCCGCGGTGGAGCGGCTCGGCGAGTTGCTCGACGCCGGCCGTGAGCAGCACCGGCCGAGCTCCGACCTGGCCGTCCTGCTGCCACACGTGCGGGCGGTCGCCGCCGAGATGCGCGACCTAGACGAGTGGCACCTGCTCAACGAGGCCGGACGGGTGCACACCGAGCTGGGCGACAGCCGCGCCGCGCTCGAACTCTACGACCGCCTGCACGAGGTGTGCCGGGCCGAGCTGGGCGAGAGCGATCCGGTCACGCTCGCCGTGCGGCTGGGCCTGGGCACGGCGTACGGGCTGCACGGCGACCACCGCCGGGCCCTGGCCCTCCTGGAGGACGCCCACGCCCGGCTCACCGATCCCCTCGATGCTCTCACCGCCCTCAACAACATCGCCGTCGTGCACAGCTCGGCCGGTGCGCACGAACTCGCCCGCGATCTCTACGCGCAGGTGCACGCGGCGCGCGCGGAGAGCCTCGGCCCGGGACATCCGGAGACGCTGGACGCACTGCACAACCTGGCCATCGCCACCGGCCGCGCCGGCGACCGGGAGACCGCCCGGCGACTCAAGGCCGAGGTGTACGACGCGGTGCGAACGGTGCACGGTGACGCCCACGAACGCACCCTCGACGCGCTCGGCAGCCTGGCCGTGACGACGCTGGAACTGGGTGACCGGGATCGTGCCCGGCAGCTGTTCCGCCAGGTCTACGACCACGGGCGCAGCGCGGACGCCGCGACCAACCGGGCCGCCGCCGAGGACGACCCCGACCTGGTGGTCTCGTTGCTGACCGAGGCGTACGAGATGCGGGTCGCTCGGCCGGGACCGGCCCACCCGCGCACCCTGCGGTCGCTGCGTTCCCTGCTGATCGAACAGTTGCGCCGGGCCGGTTCGGCGCCGGCCGGCGCCGAACCGCTCGGCGTTCTCGAGCCGGCCGCGACCCTGCCGGACGGGGTACGGCCGGAGGACGTCCGGCTCGACGCCGACGACATGGACGAGCGGGCCGAGCTGTTCGAGTTCGCGAGCACCCACTACGACCAGCAGGTGAAGCTGTCCGGGACGGACTCGACCGACACCGCGCTGGCGATCGGCTACCTGGCCCACGCGACGGCCGCGCTGGACCAGATGGACATCCAGTTCGACGAGGCGTGGGCGCTCATCGACAACGCGGCCGACGGCCTGGCCGAGGACCTCGGCCCGGACCATCCGGCCGGCGTCGCGGCCGATCTGGTGCGGCGCTGGATAGCGACCCTCGGCGGCCCTGAGTGATAAGAGCGGCCTTGCGGCAAAAAGCAGTGCCGCCGGCGGCAACGTGATAAAGAGCCCCATTGCCCGGTCCGCCGGAGATGTGCTCAATGCTCGGAAATCGAGCGGTTCGGCCGGTTGAAAGCCTATAACAGGAGGTGCGTAGAGGTTTCCTAGACGCGATATCCGAGGAGCTCGCATGACTACAGTCGCCCCCCGCCCGATCACCACCCGGCCCTATCCGGTCCGGAGGCAGGTCAAGGGTTCGGCGCTGACGCGGATCCTGCGGACGACCGACGCGAAGCAGATCGGGATCATGTACATGATCACGTCGGTCGTGTTCTACATGATCGGCGGCGTCATGGCCCTCCTGATGCGGGCCGAGCTGGCCCGCCCGGGGATGCAGTTCCTCTCGCCCGAGCAGTACAACCAGCTCTTCACCATGCACGGCACCGCGATGCTGCTGTTCTTCGCGACGCCGATCGTGTTCGCCTTCGCGAACTTCGTGGTGCCGATGCAGATCGGCGCCCCGGACGTGGCCTTTCCCCGGCTGAACGCGCTCGCCTACTGGTTCTACCTGTTCGGTGTGTCGATCGCCATGTGCGGATTCCTCACCCCGGGCGGCGCGGCCGACTTCGGCTGGACCGCTTACTCCCCGCTGAGCGACTCGCTGCACTCCCCCGGCATCGGCGGCAACATGTGGGTGGTCGGCCTCGCGCTGTCCGGCCTCGGCACGATCCTCGGCGCGGTCAACCTGATCACCACGATCCTGACGCTGCGCGCCCCCGGCATGACCATGTTCCGGATGCCCATTCTGACCTGGAACATGCTGGTCACCAGCCTCCTGGCGATCCTGGTCTTCCCGTTCCTGGCCGCCTCGCTGTTCGCTCTTGCCGCCGACCGCGTCCTCGGCGCGCACGTCTTCGACGCGGACACCGGCGGCCCGATGCTCTGGCAGCACCTCTTCTGGTTCTTCGGCCACCCCGAGGTCTACATCATCGCCCTGCCGTTCTTCGGCATCATCA
>NZ_BOQN01000094.1 GCF_018332695.1 Paractinoplanes toevensis | reverse complement strand
CGGGCAACCGGGTGGGCCTTTCTGCGTTTACGCCGGCAGCAGGAGTCGAATGGTGGTTCCGCCGCCGGATGTGTCGCCGATGGTGATCGAGCCGTTGTGCCGGTCGACGATGCGGTGGCAGGTGGAGAGGCCGATGCCGTGGCCTTTCCGGGAGGCCGGGTCGACCATGGCGAACATCTCGAAGACTTTTTCGCGCTGGTCGGGCGGGATGCCGATGCCGTTGTCGGCGACCAGGATCGTCCAGCCGAAGTCGTTGGGCTCGGCGGACAGCGTGATCCGGCACGGGCGGTCCGGTGAGCGGTACTTCATCGCGTTGTCGATCAGGTTCTGCAAGAGCTGGCGCAGCAGGGTCGCGTCGCCCAGGACGGTCGGTAGCTCGCCGGCGACGGAGACCTCGGCGCCGCTCGACTCGGTGATCGTGGTCAGGTCGGCGAGGACATTGGTGACGACCTCGCCGAGGGCCACCGGTTGCGGCGCGAACGGCGCGTGACCCGCGCGGGCGTACGCAAGAAGGGCCTGGACCAGCAGCTGCATGCGTTCCACCGCGCGGATCGCCCCGTCGAGCCACTTCGTGGCGCGCGGGTCCAGGTGCTCGGCGTAGCCGATGGTCATCATCTCGAGGTAGCCGTGCGCCGCGGCCATCGGCCGCACCAGGTCGTGGCTGACCGCGCCGGCGAACTGTTCCAGTTCCTCGTTGGACCGGCGCAGCTCGGTGACCGCGGCGGCCAGCTGCTCGCCGCGGCTGGCCAGTTCGCGGTGGGCGGCCTCGATGGCCCGGCGGTGTTGCCGGTCGGCGGTGACGTTGTTCATCGCCACCACCGCGCCGAGCACCTCGCCGTCCTCGCCGTGCAGGCGGCGGGCCGTGCAGCTGAGGTCGACGTCGGGGGCGCCCGGTTTCTTGATCATCATTTCGGCGTCGTGCACCTCGCCCTCCCGCATGGCGCGGATGAGCGGGATCTCCTCGGGTGCGAGGCGGTAGGTGCCGGTGGCGTCGAACAGGCCGAAGTGGTCGGGCAGGTCGTCCTTCGGGACGCCGGGACCCTCCGCGACGGCGTGCCAGTCGCGGGCGGCCCGGTTGAAGACGGTGAGTTCGCCGTCCGGATCACAGGCCGCGATGCCGACGTCGATGGTCTCCAGGACGGTGGCGATGAACCTCTTGCTGCGTTCCTGGTCCTTCGCGAGCTCGGCCATCTGCCGTGCTTGCCGGCGCCGTTCGAACAGGGCCACCACGATGTCGGCGAGGTCGAGCAGCCGGCTGATCTGCTCGGGACGCAACGACTTGACGACGCCGTCGAAGGCGCAGAGGGTGCCCAGCGCGTACCCGTCCGGGGTGATCAGTGGCGCGGAGGCGTAGAAGCGCACGTCGGCCAGCCGGCCGGTGACCCACGGGTTGTCCTGGTAGAGCGGGTTCCGACTGGCGTCGGCCACGTGCACGAACTGGCCGGCGCGGAACTGTACGGCGCACATCGAGTCGGACCGCGGCGAGTCGGCTCCCTCGAAACCGACCGTGGTCAGCTGGCACTGCCGGTTCGCGTCGATGAGGTTGAGCGTGGCCGTGGGCACCTCGGCGACCACGGCGGCCACCCGCACCACCGCCTCGAGTTCGTCGTCGGCGGGCGCGTCGAGCAGCTCGTACTCGTGCAGTGCGGCGAGCCGGGCACCCTCGTTGCGGTTGCGTTCGAGAACACTGGTGGACATAGCAACCCCGTACGCCTAGAAGTTGGCCATGATGTTGAGGATCGCCGGGCCGAGCACGACCACGAAGATCACCGGGAACAGGCAGAACAGCACCGGGAAGAGCAGCTTGATGGCGACCTTCTGGGCCTTCTCCTCGGCCCGCTGACGGCGGCGCAGCCGCTGGTCGGCGGCGTGCTCGCGGAGGATGCCGGCCACCGAGATGCCCAGCTCACCGGCCTGTACGAGTGCCGTGACGAGGCGTTTCAGGTCGCGCGAGGTGGTCCGGGCGGCCAGCCCGCGCAGGGCGTCGGTGCGGGCCACGCCGAGCTTCATCTCCTGCAGCAGGCGGCGTACCTCGTCCGGCATCGGCCCGCTGAGCATCTGCCCGACCTGGGCCAGCGCGGCGTCCAGGCCGAGACCGGCTTCGACGCCGATGACCAGGGCGTCGAGCACGTCGGGCAGGGACCGGGCGAGTTGCTGCTGGCGTTTCTCGCCGGCGTTGCGGACGAGGACCTCGGGCAGCACCAGGCCGACGAGGATGCCGCCGAGGAGCCCGAGCAGGGCGTGCTTCGGGAGGATCAGCCAGCCGACCAGGGCGAAGAAGAGCACCGCGAACGTCCGGGCCTGGACCACCCGGTCTACCGGCCATTGCGGCGGGTTGCCGGCGTAGTCGAGCTGCCGGGCCAGCCGCTGTCTCATCGCGGACGGGGTGATCAGGTCGCCGGTCTTCTGGAAGAAGAGCACCAGGGTGGGCCGGATCCGGTTGTAGAGGCTGGGCCGGGGCGGCCGGGTGTCGGTGATCCGGTTCTCGCCGAACTCGGCGAGGATGCGCATCATGCGTTCGCGCTGGGTGGGCGGGATGCCGGCGGCGACCGCGGCCAGCGACACCGCCAGGGCGGCGCACAGCGCGGCGACGGCCAGCAGCGTGGTCGGGCCCACCGATCAGACCTCGATCTTCACGGCGACGCGGAGCCAGATGATGCCGACGGTCATCAGGAAGACGGCGAGGCCGATCATGACCCAGCCGAGCGGTTCCTGGTAGAGCGGCGCGATGTAGCCGGGCCGCATGATGGTCAGGGTGATCGCGGTGAACACCGGCAGGGCCATCAGGACGTACGCCGACATACGGCCCTCGGCCGACAGGGTCTGCACCTGCCGGCGGAGGTAGGCGCGGTCCCGCATGGTGTCCGCGGTGGTCTGCATGACGTCGGCGAGGCTGCCGCCGACCTCGCGCTGCAGCCGCAGCGCCATCACCAGCCAGTTCATCTCGCCGCTGCCGGTGCGTTCGCCGACCCGCTGCATGGCGTCCTCGAACTCGCCGCTGATCCGGGACTCGGACAGGGCGCGGCTGAACTCCTCGGCGACCGGGCCCTCGTCGTCGCGGACCGCGGCCTCGACGGACTGCTGCAGGGTGAAACCGGCGCGCAGCGAGCTGAGCACCAGTC
Organism: Paractinoplanes toevensis; assembly: GCF_018332695.1. Lineage (GTDB taxonomy): Bacteria > Actinomycetota > Actinomycetes > Mycobacteriales > Micromonosporaceae > Actinoplanes > Actinoplanes toevensis. Next base: position 18,825 of record NZ_BOQN01000094.1, on the reverse strand, counting down.
CCAGCATGTTGGGCAGTTCGTCGGAGAAGCGCTGCCGACGCCGCTTGATCATCGTCTTCAGCACGACCGGGGGCAGCAGGAAACCGAGGGCGAGGCCGACCGGGAGCGCGAGCAGCATCGGCAGCGGCAGGCTGAGCAGCAGGAACGTGCCGATCGCGGACAGGAACCGGAGCCACAGCCACTCGGTCGGCTTGGGCGCCCGGGCGAGCTGTTCGAGCAGCGGCTCGCTGCGGGCCGCGTACCGGGCCAGGGTGGGGGATTCCTCGATGATCTGGCCGCCGACCGACAGGATCTGCTGGAGCGCCGGATCGCCCTTCTTGCGCTCGACGTGGGTGAAGACCTTGAGCGAGGCGATACGTCGCTGTTCCGGGGTGCGACCGAAGATCACGTCCAGCCCGACGAAGACGGTCAGGAACGTTGCCCCGGCCCCGGTGACCAGGGCGAACAGACCCCAGCCGGTCACCATCGGTTCTCGCCGAACATGGTCTGCGGCAGGGTCACCCCGTACATGGCCAGGGTGTCGACGAAGCGCGGGCGGATGCCGGTGGGTTTCAGCGCGGCCATGTGCACCGGGCCGGAGGTGGCGGTGAGGTCGAAGGCGAACAGGTCCTGCAGGGTGATGATGTCACCCTCCATGCCGACCACCTCGCTGATATGGGTGACCTTGCGGCTGCCGTCCTTGAACCGGTTGACCTGGATGATCAGGTCGACGGCGGAGGCGATCTGGTCGCGGATGGCCCGGCTCGGCAGGTCCATGCCGGCCATCAGCACCATCGTCTCCAGCCGGGACAGCGCGTCGCGCGGCGTGTTGGCGTGCAGGGTGGTCAGCGACCCGTCGTGGCCGGTGTTCATGGCCTGCAGCATGTCGAGGGCGGCCGAGTCGCGGACCTCACCGACGACGATCCGGTCGGGGCGCATCCGCAGCGCGTTGCGGACCAGCTCCCGGGTGCTCACCATGCCGCGTCCCTCCGAGTTGGACGGGCGCGATTCGAGGCGTACGACATGGTCCTGGTTCAGTTGAAGTTCGGCGGCGTCCTCGATGGTCACGATGCGTTCGTCGTGCGGCACGAAGCCGGACAGCACGTTGAGGATGGTGGTCTTGCCGGAGCCGGTGCCGCCGCTGACCACGACGTTGCGCCGGCCGCGCACGCAGGCCTCGAGGAACTCGGCGGCCTGCCGGCTGAGCGTGCCGTAGGAGATGAGGTCGCCGACGGTCAGCGGGGTGGCGGCGAACTTGCGGATGGTCAGCGACGCCCCGTCCAGGGCGATCGGCGGGACGATGGCGTTGACCCGGCTGCCGTCGGGCAGACGGGCGTCCACCATCGGGCTGGCCTCGTCGACCCGGCGGCCCACCCGGGCGCAGATCCGGTCGATGATTCTTCGCAGGTGACCCTCGTCGTCGAACTCGACCGGCACGCGTTCGAGCCGGCCGAACCGTTCGACGTAGATGCTCTTCGCGCCGTTCGCCATCACCTCGCTGATCGACGGGTCGCGCAGCAGCGGCTCGATCGGCCCGTGGCCGAGCACCTCGTCGATCACCTCCTTGGTGATCCGGGCCCGGTCGGCGCCGGACAGCGGCGTCTCCTCCCGGGCGAGCAGCTCGTTGAGCACTTCCCGGACCCGGGCGGTGAGGTCCTCGTCGGCCGCGCCGCGGTTGGTGTAGAGGGTGGGGCCGAGCTCGTCGGCGAGGCGACGCTGGATGCGCAGCCGGACGTCGTAGACCGGGTCGGCGACCTGGCGGCCGGCGGCGCGGTAGCGGTGGTGGGCGGCGGCCGCGGCGGCCGGCTCGACGGCGGTCTCGGCGGGTGTCTGGAGCGGGTCGTAGCCGAGGCGGGCGGACAGGCTCATCGGCGTGCCTTTCCGGCCCGGGAGAAGAACCGCCGCTTCTGCGCGCCGGCCGACCGGGTGCCGGTGCACAGGTCGGCGAGGCGGCCGACGGCCAGGCTGAACGGGTGCGCCGGGTTGGTGAGGTAGAGCGGCTCGGCCCGGTTGACCGAGATCGTCACCTCGCGGCTGGAGGGGACGTGCACGGCGAACGGGATGCCGACCGCCTCCTCGATGTCGGCGGCGGTGAGACCCACCTCGGAGTTGGACCGGTTGAAGACCAGCAGCCGGCGGTCCTTGGAGTAGTCGAGCATGTCGAACATCTCCACGGTCAGCCGCACGCTCTTGAGGGTGGGCAGGTCGGGCGTGACGATCGGGATCAGCCAGTCGGAGATGTCCAGCGCGGCCAGCACCTGGTCGGTCACCAGTGCCGGGGTGTCCACCACGATGAAGTCGTAGTTGGGCCGGGCCAGGTCGAGGATCTCCACCACCAGTTCCCGGCGTACGTGCTCGCCCTGGGCCGGCCCGGACGGGGCCAGCAGCACGTCGATGCCGTTCCGGTAGGTGGTGATGATCGAGCGCAGACCGGGTTCGTCGAGCCGGCCGGCCATCGCGATCGCGCCCGCGATGTTCCGTTCGGGCGGCAGCTTCAGCATGATCGCGATGTCGCCGAACTGCAGGTCGAGGTCGACCAGCAGCACCCGGCGGCCACCGTCGGCGGCCAGCGCGGTGGCCAGGTTGACCGCGATCACCGATCGGCCGCAGCCGCCCTTGCCGGCGAAGATCGTGATGACCCGGCCGTACGGGGTCAGCTCGGAGCTGGAGCGCAGGGTGGTGCCGAGCGCCTTGGACAGGTCGACCGAGCGGGACGAGGCGTTGCGCAGCCCGTCCCAGTCCGACTCCTCGACCACCTCGCGCACCCCGGCACGCAGGCAGCGCAGCACGTCGGCCGGATCCAGGGTCTTGCGGACCAGCACCACGCCGATCAGCGGGCGTTGCAGCCGCTGGTACGCGGTGAACATCAGCACCTCGTCGAGCGGCACGGTGGCGCCGACCACGACGAGCAGCGTCTCCGGGTAGCGCGGCAGGTGCGCCTCGAGGTCGGCCATGCTGTGCACGATGTCGCAGCCGATGGACTGGAACTGCGGGCCGACCTGGGCCAGGCGTTCCCGATCCGGTTCCAGGTAGACGTAGAGGCTCACGATTCGGCATCCGGGGTCGCCGACGTGCTCGGCGCGGGCGTGCTGACCAGGCCCAGGTGCAGTTCGCCGCTGTTGTAGCCGTTGACCAGGCGGGCGCCCTCGGACGGGGTGACCGCGACGGTGACCACGTACCGGTCGAGGTCCTGGGGTGCCACGGTGACGGCGCTGGACACCACGGTCGGCATCACCGTCGCGCCATTTTTGGCCGGGCTGGGCGTCGGGGTGGCGCTGGTCGGCACGGGCCGCTCGCCGACGCTGATCACGGTGGCCTTCGCGACGACCACGGTGGTTTTCTGGTCGCGGCGGTAGAGGCCGGTCTGCTCGGTGAGCCAGATGGTGACGGCGGCGCCGTTGTCGACGTTGCCGGCGACCTGGCGGGCGATGGTGAGCTCGACGCTGACCGCGATCTTCCCGGACGGGAGCACGAAGGTGGGCGACGGGCTGGGGCCGGCCGGCGCCGGGTGCTGGAAGTGCCCCGACATCAGCATCTGGTCCGGCTGCAGCGGGGCGTTCAACGTCAGCTTGTCGTACGACGGGTCGAGCTTGGTGATCGCGCCGGAGGGGACGGTCCGGGCGGGCATCAGCACCTGCCGCACGAGTTTGCGGCCACGGATGTCGGCGCCGGTGGTGTCGGCCGGGATCGCCGCGGTGGCCAGCAGCACCCAGGTGCCCTCGGCGCCCTCGAGAGCGCGCTCGTCGGCGCTGTGCCCGTAGGCGACGACCGCCGTCGCGCTGAATCCGGCCAGCACGAAGGCGATCAGCAGGAGCACGATCCGTCGGCGCATTCCGCGTCCCCTTCCGCGTGGGCGTCAGCCGATCGACCGAGCGGACACGGTGCCCGCAATACCGATTCTGGTAGCCGACGGCGCCGACGGGGGCGAATCCGACGATGTGCCTATCCCAGACATGCCATCACGCCGGTCGCGGAGAGGGTGATGTTCATGGGATTGCTCTGGAAGAGCTTGATCACGGTGTAGAGCGGCGTGATCGGCGTGAACGTCCGTTGCACGCTGAGGGTGGAGTTGACGGTCGTCCCGGACGTCGGCGTGCACACCTGCGTGGTGACGTAGGTGATTCCGGCCCCGGAGCCGAAGGTCGCGTTGACCTGGGCCTGCATGTCCGAGACCGTGCCGTTCAGCGCGCCCACCCGAGCGCCTTCCCGCACCGCCTCGGTCAGCTGGATCTGTTGCTGCATCACCCGGCCGAAGTCGATCAGGCCGAAGACCAGCAGCAGCAGGACCGGTAGCACCAGCGCCAACTCCACCGCCGCCGCGCCTTCATCGCCCCGGTCCGGTCGAGCACCGGGGCGGTCGAGCGGTCGGGGGGTCGGCATGGACGCGGCTACCGTCCTTCCATCAGAACTTGGTGGTGAGGTTCTTGAAGACGTCGCTGAGGTGGGTGCCGAAGGCCGAGACGCCGACGATGATCACGATGGCGATGAACGTCACCAGCAGGCCGTACTCGACGGCGGTCGCACCCTCTTCGTTGCTGAAGCGTGCGCGGAGGTAAGCGGCGATCGCGTTGAGGTTCGGCATTGGTGCTCCCCTGGTCGTAACCTCGGCCACCGCCTCCCGGCGACCGTCTCGTACGCCAGTAGGTATCGGAATGCCGCTGCGCCGCTTGAGGCCGAAACCGGCCGAAACGGTGGCTAACGCCAGGTAATCAGGGTGCCGGAGCGTTGCTTTGCCGGGCGAGCACCGAACGCAGGGTCCCGGCGAGCACATCGGTGGTGAAGGGCTTCGCGATGAAGGGCGATCCCGCCTTGATCAGGCCCTTCTTGATCGCGATTTCCTGCGGGATGCCGGAGATGTAGACGATCTCCATCCCGGGCCGGATCGCGGCGGCCGAGCGGGCCAGTTCACCGCCCGAGACGCCGGGCAGGCCGAGGTCGGTCAGCAGCACGTCGATGGTGCCGTCGAAGACTCGGCAGGTGGTGATGGCGGTGACCGCGTCGTTGGCGACCAGCGCGGTGAAACCGCGCATCTCCAGCATCTGGGTGGTCATCTCACGCAGGTCGTCATCGTCCTCGACGAGAAGGACGACCGGTCCCGTTGGTGTCGCCGACGTGTTCCACATGGCCCCTCCTCGCTGGTCACGCTAGCGAGTCGGGGAGGGGCGGCGTCGCAGATCGGGCAAATGTCCGTCAGTTCGCCTCGGCCCGCCCGAGCCGCCAGTAGCCCATGAACGCGACCGAGCGGCGGTCGACGCCGCACTCGGCGACCAAGTGGCGGCGCAGGGTCTTGATCACTGCGGCCTCGCCGGCCAGCCAGGCGTAGAACTTGCTCACGTCGGTGACCGGCTCCGGCACCTCCCAGAGCAGGTCGTGGTCGACGTCGACGTCCTCGAGTTCCGTCGCCTGGGTTTTCCGCAGACCGTCGCCGAGGAGCCGGCGCACCGCGGCGCGCATGGCCGGGACCAGCCTCTCGCCGTGGGCGGCGCCGTCACGGCCCAGCCAGGTGACCCGCACCCCGGGCGGCGCGACCAGGTCGAGGACGTCGCCGGAGTCGGGCACCTCCAGCAGTGCCTCGCCGGAGGCGTCGGCCGGCAGGTTCGCCAGGATCGACGAGATCGCCGGCACCGCGGTCTCGTCGCCGCCGAGCAGGATGCACTCGGTGTGCGCGGGCGGGTGGAAGTCGATGCCGCCGTGCACGCCGTCGTGGTCGGCGTTGGGACCCATGATGACCATGGTCGAGCCGGGGCCGGCCTCGTCCGCCCAGCGGGAGGCGGGCCCGTGCACGCCGTGCAGCACCATGTCGACGTCGATCTCGCGCAACTCGGGGCGGACCGCGCGGATCGTGTAGGTGCGGATCGGGTTGCGCCGCTCGTCGTCCAGCTCACGCCACTGCGAATACCAGTCCTCGCCGGTGGGCAGGTGCTCGTGGCCGGCGCCGGGCAGCGGCGGGATCAGCTTGATCCGCTGGTCGAAGCCGTTGTCGGCGAACCGGTCGAGGTCGTCGCCGGTGAAGGTGACCCGCACGAAGCTGGGGCTGAGCCGCCGCACGGCCCGCACCTCGGTCTCGAAGAAACGCCACGGCTGGACGGACACGCTCCGGGTCACCCTCTACCTCCAACTTTAGGTATGGCTAACCTAACATGAGCTTCATTTGTCGCCTGAACCGGCGATGCGCGGGCCGCCGGCCGCCGTCCATTCTGGACGGGTGCGCTGGTTCCGGATCGTGCCTGTCCTGCTGCTTCTCGCCGGGTGCACGGCGTCCGCACCCCCGCTGCCACCGCCGGAGCCGATCGACACCATCGCGATCGCGGGCAATCAGTTCGTCGACAGATCCGGCCGGACACTCCAGCTGAAGGGCTTCAATCTCTCCGGCGCGGAATACGCCTGCGTCGAGGGGGACGGCTTCTTCGACACCCCCGACGGCCGGGCGCCCGGCGACCAGGTCCTCGAGGCGATGCGCGGGTGGGGCCGGGCCAACGCGGTCCGCGTACCCCTCAATGAGCAGTGCTGGCTCGGCCTGCCGGCCGCACCGCCGGCCTTCGCCGGCGAGAAATACCGGGCCGAGGTGAGCGATTTCGTCCGGCGGCTCAACGCGTACGGCTTCGTGGCGATCCTCGATCTGCACCGCACCGCCCCGGGCGACGGCGTCTCCCGCAACCAGGAGCAGATGCCCGACCGCGACCACAGCCCGGCCTTCTGGCAGTCGGTGGCCACCACGTTCCGCACCGGCGCCGTGGTGTTCGACCTGTTCAACGAGCCGTTCCCGTTCTCCGAGCCGGACTCCGAGCGGGCCCTGGCGTGCTGGCGGGACGGCTGCACCCTGCGCTCGGAGAACACCGGCCAGGACTACCCGGCGGCCGGCATGAACGAGCTGGTCGCGGCGGTCCGCGGCACCGGCTCGCGGGCCGTGGTGCTGGCCGGCGGTGTCTTCTGGGCCGAGCGGATGGACGGCTGGCTGAAATACCGCCCCACCGATCCGGCCGGGCAGCTCGGCGCGTCGTTCCACGCCTACTCGTTCAACACCTACTGCCTCTCGCCCGAGTGCTACGACCGGGACCTGAAACCGATCATGGAGCAGGTGCCGCTGCTCGCCGGCGAGGTCGGTCCGAGCCTGAACGCCGAGATCGCCGATGTCGACCGGAACTGCCCGCCGAGGGCCGTCCGCCGTGGTGGCTGGGCGGACGAGACCCTCGACTGGTTCGACCGGAACGGTGCCGGCTGGACCGCGTGGAGCTGGAACCCGTGGGGCGACTGCTGGTCATTGACGAAGGACTGGGGCGGCGAGCCGACGCCCGCGTGGGGTAAGGAGCTGAGACGTCGACTCGCCGCGTCTTAGGGGGTCTCGTCGCCGTCGCCGGAACGCGGCGCCGGCACCGTGGACCCGTTCGCGCGGGCTTTCACCGGGCCGGCCGGGCTGATCACCGGCGGCGACGACTTCGACTGGTAGACCGTCGAGGCCGTGGACAGGGGCACCGACGCCGAGCCGACGACCGGCGTACCGGATCGGTCGGTCGGCGGGTCGAGCAGTGACAACGCGTCCCCGACGATCTCCGGGCCGGTGGCCGGCGGTGGCGTGGCGGCCGCGTCGCGGGCCTTCGGGACCAGACCGCCCGCGCTCTTCGGCGCGTTGACCAGCAGGCCGCTGACGTTGCCGTCGACCACCTCGGACAGCTCGGACAGGGCCCGGACCACGCCGGCCCGGGTGCTGCGCCGGAAATCACCGATCAGCAGCACGTGCCCGGCGACCCCGGCCAGCCCGATCGCGTCGGACACGCTGAGGACGGCCGGTGAGTCGATCACCACGACGTCGCACAGCCGGCCGAGCGCCCGGATCACCGGGGCGAGCACCGCCCCCTCGACCAGCCCGGCCCGGGGGCCGGCGGCGAGCAGCCGCAACCGTGGTGCCGGGCACTTCTGCAGCGCATCCTCCAGCTTGACCTCGCCGGCCAGCACATCGGTCAGCCCGCGCTCGTCGGTGAGCCCGAACATCGTGTGCTGCGCGGGTCGGCGCAGGTCGGCGTCGACCAGGATGACCGACTTGCCGGCCAGGGCCAGGGCGACCGCCAGGTTGGCGGCGGTGGTGCTGCGGCCCTCACCCTCGTACGCGCTGGCCACCAGCACCGAGCCGGCGCCGTCGCGGGACAGCAGCGGCTGCAGCCGGGACCGCAGGTACCGGTACGACTCGGCGGCCGGTGTCTCGGGGGAGCGCAGCAGCACCGGCAGCGCCGCGCCCGGCCCGCGTGGCCGGGCGGTCCGGGGCACGGTGGCCAGCACGGTCAGCCCGCTGATCGTCTCGAAGTCGCGCAGGCCGCGGATCCGGTCGCTCATCCGGTCCCGCACGATCGCCGTGCCGACGCCGAGCAGCAGGCCCAGCACCAGGCCGATGCCCACGTCGATGGCGACCGGCCGGGACTCCGGTTGACCGGGCAGGTAGGCCGAGGAGACCAGGGTGGCGTGCGCGTTGGCGGTGGCCCCGGCGACGGCGGTCTTCGCCTTCTCGCCGGCGTTCCGGTAGTCCACGTAGGCCTCGGCCAGGGCCTGCGCCCGCCGCTGGGCGGTCACCGGGTTGCCGGACTCGTAGATGAAGGTCAGGACGTTCGCGTCCGGCGCCACGGTGACCGTGAAGCCGTCGGCCATCTGCCCCTCGGACAGGCCGAGCTCGGCGGCGGCCGGCCGCACCACCAGGCCCGACTTGGCCAGTTCCTTCTCGGTGCCCATCTCCGGCGGCACCGGGGTGGTGTTGGCCCGCACCCGGGCCTCCACCACGACGATCGCCGCGGACCGGTACACCGTGGGCGCGAGGGTGCTGACGCCGTACCCGGCGCCCATCACCACCAGGGTGACCAGGGCGATCCACAGCCCGTACGCGCGAATGAGTCGCGCCGGGCCCCCGAACGTGTTCATACCGCCGTGCCTCCTGCCGCAGTGAATTTCCGTTGTGCCAGATGCGCGACCACGCCGAGGTAGGGGACCTGCTGGCGGTCCCAGGCGAGCCGGTCGTGCACGATCTGTTTCCCGCAGGTGCCCAGCGACGTGCGCCGGGCCGGGTCGTCGAGCAGGGCGTCGATCCGTTCCGCGAACGCGACCACGTCGCCGCGCGGGACCAGCTCGGACGCGCCCTCGCCGATGATCCGGGTCTCGGCCACGTCGAACGCCACGAACGGCAGCCCGAACGCCATGTACTCCATCGCCTTCACCGGCGTCACGAACTCCTCCAGGTTGGGCTCGAGCCCGACGTCAGCGGTGCTGAGCAGGTCGTACACCTCGTCGCGGGTGAGCCAGCCGGGGAACGAGACGTACGCCTCGAGGCCGTGCTCGGAGATGAATGCCTCGCCCACCGGCACATAGTCGCCGATGCCCGCGAACGTGAACGCCGTGTCGGTGCGGCCGATCTTGTGCACGAGGTGGTCGATGGCCCGCAAAGCCAGGTCGATGCCGTCCTGCGGGCCCATCATGCCGACCAGCACGCACAGGTGCCGGTGCCCGCGCCGCAACGCCGGCTGCGGCGGGCGGTTGCCGAGGTCGGCGAGCCACGGCCCGTTGCCGACCACGGTGACCCGGTTGGCGCCGAGCCCGCCCCGATCCAGGGCCACCGACCGGACCGACGCGTTGACCGCCACCACGTGGTCGGCGGTGCGCAGGCTGGCCCGTTCGAAGCGGCGCAGCAACGAGTACATCAGCCCGTCGGCGCGCCCGTAGCGGGCTTCGTAGATCTCCGGGGACAGGTCCTTGAAGTCGAAGATCACCCGGCGCCGGAAGAGCTTCAGCGGCGCGGCCAGCAGGAAGTAGATGTCGGGGGTGCTGGACATCTGCACCACGTCCACCCCGCCGGAGACGAGCGCGCGCAGGGTCAGCACCGTGGCGGCGGTCAGCGACCAGGCGTACTCCTTGATGAAGCCCAGCTTGCTCACGCCGTCGCTGGCCGGGTAGTCGAAGACCCGCACGTCGGGGTTCTCCCGGTTGGCGGTGTCACGCCGGCAGATCACGGTGACCGTCATTCCTGCCGCGACCAGGGCCGCCGCGTGCTTGCGCAACCGGTGGTCGCGGCCGAGCGCCACGTTCTCCACGATCAGCAGGACCCGGATCGGTTTGCTCATGATCTCTCCCGGCGAGGTTGCGAAGAATGGCGAGCAGCACGAGCAGGCAGTCGGCCGCGCCGCGGTAGGTCAGGTGGGGATCGAAGACCATCAGCAGCGCGTTGGCCGCCACATAGGCCGCGACGGCCAGGCCGACCGCGGCGATCACGCCGGTGGAGTGCCGGGCCGCGTCGATGCCGCGGCGGATGCCCACCACCACCCACCAGAGGTACGCGGCGACCAGCGGTATCCCGCCTCCCCAGAGCAGCCACACGTAGCCGCTCTCGATCCACACCCAGCCGAACTCCTCGTGCGAGGCCGGCACCCGGGCGGACGGGCGCACCCCGAGCAGCCAGTTGTGGTCGGCGCTCAGCTGCGGCAGGAAGTAGGTGTTGAGGTTGCGCAGCCGCACGATCCAGCTGTCCGGCAGGCCGGACGCGCTCTGGAAGCCGAGCAGCCGGGTCTCGATGACCGGCCACATGACGATGCCGCCGAGCAGCAGCAGCGGCACCGCGTAGCCGGCCAGCCGGTAGGCGCGGGAGACCAGCACGACCACGAAGACCGCGGCGAGCATGCCGATGACGGTGGAGAACTCGCCGGCCCCGAGCGCGCCGAACATGCAGATCGGCACGGCCGCAGCCAGCCACCGCCGGTACCGCCTGGTGTAGAGCAGCAGGCCGATCGCCAGGCAGAGGTTGATGATGCAGAGGTCGGCGACGGCGGCGGCGAGGGCCAGGGTGGAACTGCCCCGGCCGATCGACAGCACGCGTTCGGCGCCGAACGGCGCATACAGAAGACCGAGAAGCTTGGGTACGCCGAACAGGCCCAGCGACTGCAGGATGCCGATGACGCTGACCACGCAGGCCGACACGATCGACAGGTACGCGGCCCGCAGCGCCTGCCGCCGGGTGGTGAGGCTGAACCGGATGATGAAGTAGACGGCCAGGTATTTCCACAGCACGATCGCGTACTGGTAGTCGTCGCCGATGATCGCCCGGCCCCGGGCCGCCATCATCGCGAGCGGCACGATCGAGGTGAAGACCGCCAGCCCGATCAGCGACCAGTCGATGGCGTTCATCCGGGGCAGCCGGAACGTGCCGACCCGCAGCCGCACCAGCCACCGGATGCCGAGCGCGACGCCGACCAGGACGGCCAGGCCCTCGTTGGGGCGCAGCACCGGGATGAGGGTGCCGCGGTCGATGCCGGCGGTCAGCGGGGTGAGGAAGACCAGCAGGTAGGCGGCGGTGGCCGGCCACACGTACACGCAGCCGCCGATGCCTGCCGCGAGCACCAGGGCGCCCGCGTAGAGCGGATCGAAACCGGCGAGCGCGCCGATCGCCGCCGCGGCGGCCAGCAGCGCGAGGTTGGTGAGGGGGCCGGCATTGCGGCGCGGCTTCCTCTTCGGCAGCTTCTTGCGTACGGACGACAGGATCCAGTCGACCTCGGGGGCGCCGAGCTTGGCCTGCACCCCGACGTACGTCACGACGCCGATCCCGGCCGCGGCCAGGACGGCCAGGATGCCGCCGGCGCCGCCACCGACCAGCGACGAGATCAGCCGGCCGGCCAGGTAGGCGGGGACCGCCATCAGCACGGCCACGCCGCAGATCCGCAGCACCGGCCCGGCCAGCGGTTCGGAGCCCGGTCCGAGCCCGCGCAGCAGCGACCGCACCAGGATCGCCGCGCCGACCAGGGTGCCGGCCGACATGGACAGACCGAGGACGAGCAGGACGGCCGGGCCGTCCAGCATCGGTGCCGTGCAGGCACCGGCCACGCACACGCCGAGCTGGGCGAGCATGGCCCGCATCGGGGTGCGGGTGTCCTCCCGCGCGTAGCAGGCGTACGTGGCGACCAGGAACGCCGTTTCGCCGAGCACACCGATCGCGAGGGCGCCCAGCGCGGTGGCGATCAACGCCGTACCCGTATCGGTCGCGAATCCGCCGTACGAGATGGCCTTGGCGATGGGCTCGCGGATGGCGAGGTAGCCGGCGGCGGCCGGCACCGCGACGAACAGCGCGAAGATCAGCCCGTTGGCGAACGTGTCGCGGAACGCGGCCCGGTCGCCGGCCGCGTGCAGCCGGGACAGCCGGGGCGCGAGGGAGAGCGCGACCGGGGTCGCGCCGAGCGCGATCGGCAGGAAGTAGAAGTTCATCGCGAGCTGGAACGCGACCACGCCGCCGGCCACCCGGTTCGCGAAGACCAGCAGGATCAGCAGTTGCAGGGCGGCCAGCGCGGCCTGCGCGAGCGACGGCAGCGCCCGCTTCAGGACCCGGCGCACCTCGGGGTCGCGCCACCCGATCCGGGGCCGCAGCCGCATCCCGGCGCGGCGGGCGCCGTACCACTGGGCGCCCGCGTGCAGCGCGACCGAGCCGGTCGTGCCCAGTCCGAGCAGCAGCAGCGCGCTCAGCGGCGCCTGTTCCAGACGGCCGATGCCGGGGTAGAGGACGGCCACCGCGACCAGGACGGCGACCGTGCCGATGTTCTCCAGCGCCGGCGCGGCGGCGGCGAGGGCGAAGCGGCCGTGCGCGTTCATCGCCGCGCCGGCCGTGGCGACCAGCCCGTAGAGCGGGATCTGCGGCAACAGCATGAGGATCAGCAGCGTGCCGGTCCGCGACTGGTCGCCGCGCAGGGCGAACGGTGCCACCAGCACGGCGAGGGGGGTGAGCACGGCGGCGCCCAGGGCGACGATGCCGAGGAAGCCGCCGGCGACCCGCTCCGCGCCGGCCCGGTCGGCCGTGTCGACGTGCCGGACCAGCGCGGGGATCAGCAGCGAGGAGATCATCGACCCGCCCAGGAACCCGTAGAAGACCAGGTTGGGCAGCGAGTTGGTGAACTGGTAGGTGTTGGCGAACAGGGTGGCGCCCAGCACCGCGGCGATCACCACGCCGCGGATCACGCCGGTCCCGCGACTGATCGCCGTCCACAGGGCGACGGTCATCGAATCGCCGACCGCGTCCGCGGGTGACGCCCGGGCCTCGGCCTCCTTCTCGAGCGTGACGGTCATGCCGCTCCGCGGCGAAGCTGGGCCGGCAGCGTGCGCGCGATGATGGTCAGATCCAGCCACAGGCTCTGCCGGCGGACGTACTCCACGTCGAGGGCGAGCGCCTGCGGCATGGTCAGCCTGCTCCGGCCGCTCACCTGCCATAGGCCGGTCAGGCCGGGGCGGGTGTCGAAGCGGGCCATCGCCTCGGGCTGGAACAGCTCGGCCTCCCAGGCCAGCACCGGGCGCGGGCCGACCAGCGACATCTGGCCCAGCACGATGTTGACCAGCTGGGGCAGCTCGTCGAGGCTGGTCTTGCGCAGCCAGGCGCCGAGCCGGGTGACCCGGGGGTCGCCGGCCAGCTTGTAGAGCCCGCCGACCCGCTCGGCGTCCTCGGTTCCGGTGAGCATCCTCGAGACGTACTCGCGGTGGGCGGCGTCGGAGTTGCCGATCGTCATCGACCGGAACTTGTACATGATGAAGGGCTTCCGGTCCCGGCCCAGCCGCTCCTGCCGGAAGACCGCCGGGCCGGGCGACGTGAGCCGCACGGCCAGCCAGATCACCGCCAGCAACGGCGCGAGGATCAGCAGGCCCAGGCCGGCGCCGACCAGATCGAGGGCCCGTTTCATGACCGCTCCCGCAGGGCGGTTACCCGATCCTCGATCTCCGGCAGGTCGGCCACCCGGCGGTGCGGGACGGCCGGATTTCCGTACGCCACGAAGCCGGCCGGGATGTCCCGGGTGACCACCGACCCGGATCCGATGATGGCGCCCGCGCCGATCCGGACGAACGGCAGGATCGTGACGTTGACCCCGATCTGCGCACCGGCCTCGATGTGCGGACCGGACATCAGCTTGGCCGAACGCTCGTCGCCCGGGTAGAGGTCGTTGGCGATGGTGACGCCGGGCGCGAGGAACACGTCGTCCTCGAGCACGGTGAACTGCGCGATGTAGCAATTCGCGTGGATCTTCACCCGGTCGCCGATCCGGCAGCCGTAGTCGACGACCGTGTTGCTCCACACGCTGACGTCCGCGCCGATCTCGTTCTCCTCGCGGATCACCACCCCGTGACCCGTCTGCAGACCGGGCCCGATCCGGCTGCCGTCGTAGAGGACCGTGCCGCTGCGCAGCCGCGCCCCCTCGCCCAGCTTCAGCGGGCCCTTCTCCGGCGCGCGGCCGGCCGGATAGCCGACGATGACACCCTCGTCGGCGTTCACCGCGCACTCACCTCGTCCAGGACCTCGCAGACCCGGTCGACCTGGGCCCGGCTCATGTGCGGGAAGAGCGGGAGCGAGAACTGCTCCACGGCGGCCTGCTCGCAGACCGGCAGCGGGCCGGTAGCGTACTGCCGCAGCGGTGGCTGCAGGTGACAGGGCACCGGGTAGTGCACCCCGGTCTGGATTCCGTTGTCCTGCAACACTTTCTGGACCTGTTCGCGGTCGGCCACGCGGACGACCATGAGGTGGTAGACGTGCCGCGCCAGGGGGTCGACCTCGGTGAGCCGGAGCGTCCGCGAACCGGCCAACTCCTTGCGGTAGCGGTCGGCGAAGCTGATCCGTGCCTCGGTCCAGTCCTCGTTGCGGGCCAGCTTGGCGTCGAGCACGATGGCCTGCAACGCGTCGAGCCGGCTGTTGGTGCCGATGAACGAGTGCTCGTAGTGGTTGGCGCCGCCGTCCCGGCCGTGGTTGGCCAGGCTCCTGATCTTCCGGGAGAGCGTCTCGTCGTTCGTGACCACCGCGCCGGCGTCGCCGAACGCGCCCAGGTTCTTGCCCGGGTAGAAGCTGAAGCACCCGGCCGCACCGAACGAGCCGGCCCGGCGGTCGTGCCACTCCGCGCCGTGCGCCTGGGCGGCGTCCTCGACCAGCGAGATGCCGGCCCGGTCGGCCACGGCCACCAGGCCGTCCATGTCGGGCATGTTGCCGTACAGGTGGACCACGATGACCGCGCTGGTGCGCGGCGTGATCGCGGCGGCCAGGATGGCCGGGGTGATCAGCAGCGAATCGGGATCGACGTCCACGAAGGCCGGGATCGCACCGGCCCGGACCACGGCCGCGGCCGTCGCGATGAACGTGTTGCTCGGCACGATCACCTCGTCGCCGGCGCCGATGCCCAGCGCCTGGAGGGTGAGCTGCAGGGCGTCGGTTCCGTTGGCGACACCGACCGCGTGGCTGGTCTCGCAGTAACGGGCGAAGTTCTCCTCGAACCGGGCGACGGCGGGTCCGCCGACGTACCGGGCGGCGAGCAGAGCCTCGGTGTAGGTCGTCTCGATGTCCGGCCAGACCTCCCGCGCCATGGCGGACAGGTCGGTGAACGGCACTTCGATGGCAGGCTGCATCAACTTTCCTCGCTCTTGTGATCACGCGGTGCGGGTCAGGCGCGGACGGCGGTGCGCTGCGCCGGGATCGGGACGAGCCCGGCACGCGCGGAGTCCGGAAGCCCGGAGACCTCGCTGAGCAGCACCTTGCGTTCCTGGGCCAGCGAGATCTGAGCGGCCTCGATGACCTGGACGACGGCCAGGCCATTCGCACCGTCGGTGCGGGGCACGGCCCCGGTCGTCATGCAGTCGACGAAGTGCCGGGCCTGCACGGCGAGCGGCTCCTCGAACCGCACGACGGGCGAGGTGACCGGGCCGTGGTGGTACTGCATGCCCTTGTTCTCCGCCGAGCGGACCACCGACTTGTCGTGGATCCGGATGCGTTCCTCGACGTTGGTGTCGTCGAAGACGGCCATCTTCTTTGATCCGACCGCGGTGATCAGCCGGACCTTGCGCGGATCGAGCCAGCTGACGTGGATGTGGGCCTGCACGCCGATGTCGTCGTAACCCAGCTCGAGGTGTGCGACGTCCTCGAAGACCGGGTCGAGGTGCCGTTGGCCCCAGGCCCGCACCGAGGTGGGGATGGCGCCGAGCACGTGGTTGGCGATGGAGATGTCGTGCGGGGCGAGGTCGAAGATGACGTTGACATCGCTCTGGTAGAGGCCCAGATTGAGCCGGGAGCTGTCCAGGTAGTACAGGTCGCCGAGCTCCTGGGTCTGCACCAGCTCGCGCAGCATCCAGACCGCACCGTTGTATTCGAAGGTGTGCCCGACCATCAGAGTGACCCCGGCCTCCTTGGCCGCCTGGATCAGTTCCTGTGCGCCCGCGGCCGTGGTGGCCAGGGGCTTCTCGATGAGTACATGCTTGCCCGCACGTATTGCCGCCAGCCCGAGCGGCACGTGCGAGGCCGGCGGGGTCGCGATGACGACCGCGTCGACGTGTGGCAGTGCAGCCTCCAACGACGTGAAGCCCGCGCCCGTGGAGAGCAGATGTGACATGCCGCTGAGCAGCGGCAGGCGCGCGTCGATGGCGACGACCCGGGACACCCCGGGGGTGGAGCGCATCACGCGCAGCTGCTTGGAACCCCAGTAGCCGACGCCGACGACGCCGACCCGAATCGGTTGGACGGGCGGTACCCCACCACCGCCCTGAAAATGCTCGCTGCTGTCCGAACTGGACGCTTGCAGATCTGAGCCCATTTTTCCGTCCCCTCGGAAAAGCCGGCACCCACTGGCGGGTGGGCACCCGGGGTGAGTATTTCGGCGCCCTCACCGGGGGAGAAGGGACCGTCCGACGGAGTGACGTTGGTCCATTCGGCCGATCCAGAAATGGTCTGACCCTTGTGGACCATGGAAAGAGGCACGTCAATAACACTTCTTTCGTTTCCAGCATGGCCGTGACCTCCAAAATGATCACGAAATGAACCTGAAATAGCGGGTCACGTAGGGTCTGTCCACATTCGACGCTCTGTCAGATATCCGCTACTCCGCGTGTTGGGGCATACGTGCTAGTCCTGTTCAGGTCCACACGCTCGTCACCGCCATGGAGGCGTGACCATGAAGAAAGCGCTATCTTCCCTGTTCGCAGCGGTACTGGCGGGTGCCGTCCTGCTGATCTCACCCGGTGCGGCGCAGGCTTCGCTCGCCAACCCGCTCGCGGTGAGCTTCACCTTCGACGACGGAGTTGCCGATCAATTGGCGGCTCAAGATTTATTAGAGCAGCACGGAATGGTGGGAACCTTCTACATCAACTCGGCGCTGATAGGCCAGACGTCATACATGACTCGTACAGATTTGGATAATCTTGCGACGAGCGGCCACGAGATCGGCGGCCATACCGCAACCCACCAAGATCTGTTGACGCTGGCGTCGGGCGAGCAGAACCGGCAGATCTGTACAGATCGAAACACGCTGTTGTCCTGGGGTTTCGACGTGACGTCGTTCGCCTATCCGTTCGCCAATCTGGACGCCGGCCTCGAGACCACCACGCAGAACTGCGGCTACAACAGCGCCCGCGCGGTCGGCGACCTCTACGACGCCACCGACTGCGACGACTGCGACCCGGCCGAGACGGTGCCGCCGCTCGACCCGTACGCGATCCGCACCCCCGACGACGTCGAGGTGACCACCACCCTGGCCGAGCTGAAGGACCTGGTCGAGCGGGCCGAGGTCACCGGCGGCTGGCTGCCGTTCAACTTCCACCACATCTGCGACGCCGGCTGCCCGGCCGAGTCCATCCCGGCGTCCGTGCTCGACGACTTCCTGACCTGGCTCGCGCCGCGCACCTCGATCGGCACCACGGTCAAGACGGTGCACCAGGTCATCGGCGGTTCGGTCGCGGCCGCGGTCACCCCGGCCGCGGCACTGGCACCGGGTGACCCGGAGGTCAACACCGTCCGCAACCCGTCCCTCGAGGACGTCAGCCCGTCCGATCCGAACCTGCCCGACTGCTGGCAGTCGGCCGGCTACGGCGACAACACCGCCGTGCAGACCCGGGTCACCGACGCGCACACCGGCACCTACGCCTCGCAGATCCAGGTGACCGCCCGGACCGACGGCGACGCCAAGCTGATCCCGCGGTTCGACCTGGGCGCCTGCTCCTCGCAGATCGACCAGGGCCGTACGTATCAGGTCTCCACCTGGTACAAGTCGGATGTCCCGGTCTTCTTCACGCTCTACCAGCGCAACGCGCTGGGCCAGTGGAGCTACTGGACGCAGAGCCCGCCCTTCGCCCCGTCGGCGACCTGGCGGCAGGCCTCGTGGAACTCGCCGGAGCCGCCGGCAACGGCCGTGGCGGCCAGCTTCGGCCTCACCATCGACAGCGTCGGCACGCTGGTCACCGACGACTACAGCTTCGCCGACCATCCGCTCGCACCGGCCCCCGACGGGGTCAACGCGCTGGTCAACCCGTCTCTGGAGACACCGGGCGCGGACGGTTTCCCGGCCTGCTGGACCGGCACCGGTTACGGCGACAACACTCCGGTGTGGACCCAGGTGACCGACGCCGCCGACGGGACGAACGCCCAGAAGCTCGAACTGACCGCCCGCACGGACGGCGACGCCAAGCTGATCCCCGGCTGGGACTCGGGCAACTGCGCACCGCTGGTGACCCCCGGCAAAACCCTCACCGTGTCCGTTTCCTATCACGGCACCCAGCCGACTTTCTTCACCCTCTACCGGCAGGACGGCAGCGGCAACTGGTCGTGGTGGACGCAGAGCCCGCCGTTCGCGGCGAGCGCCACCTACACCACCGCGAGCTGGACCACCCCGGCCGTGCCGACCGGCACCCGCGCGGTCACCTTCGGCCTCACCCTGGACGCGGTGGGCGAGGTGACCACCGACAACTACAGCCTGGTGAGCAACCCGTAGGGGGCCGCCCCGGGCTGCGCCCGATCTTGTGGACTTGCCGTGCGGACAGAGCGGCAAGTCCACAAGATCTGCCATGCCGGGCGCCGCAGGGCGTTGCGCGAGAGTCGCGGCA
>NZ_BOQN01000093.1 GCF_018332695.1 Paractinoplanes toevensis | reverse complement strand
GGCGGGCCGGCGGGCCGGCTGCGCAGGCCGGCCTCGGCCAGTTCGGCGGCCGTGCCGAAGAGGGTGACCAGGTCGCCGGGGCGCACCCGGTGGTCCCGTCCGGGACAGACCACCATGTCGCCGCCGTCGGCCCCGGTCACCGCGAGCGGGGCGAGCGAACCGAACCGCGAGCGCAGCCGGCCGCCGGTGTCCGCGACCACCTGGGTCGCCACGAACGGGTGGCCGTCCAGGTCCAGGTCGTGGGTGCCGGTGCCCAGACACGATTCGACCAGGGACGGCGCGGACAGGCCGGCCACGTCCAGTACGGAGATCGACAGGGCGGACAGGGCGCGGCCGACCGCCGGGTTGCGCAACTGCACCACGATCCGCAACCCGGGGCGGTTCTCCCGGGTCAGCAGGGCCGCCTCGATGGTGTGCAGGTCGTCGGCGAGCACGCAGATGACCGCCGCGGCGCCGGCCAGGCCGGCCTCGTCGAGCGTCTCGATGAGCCGGGGACTGCCGACCACGATCGGTACGCCCCAGCCGCGCACCACCCGGACCAGTCGCGGATCGGCGTCGTCCTCCACGACGACGACCTGGACCCCGGCGAGGTGGAGCTGCTCGACCGTGCGCAGCCCGACGTCGTCGAGCCCGCAGACGATGATGTGGCCGCGCCGATTCATCGGTGCAGGATCAACGGCAACCGTTTCGGCGGTGTTACGCGTTGCCCGGCGTGCGGTCCTTGATCTCGTCGTACCCGACCTTGGCCGGGTTCTCGGCCGGCGTGTAGATCACCCGGATGACCCCGGTCGGGAACGCCTCGGTGGCGGCGACCCGAAGGTGGTACGCGGTGTCGCCGTCGTCGAACAGCCGGCGGCCCTTGCGGGCGGCGACCGGGTGCACGAGCAGGCGCAACTCGTCGATCAGGTCGGCCGCGAGCAGCTGCCGCACCACCGAGATCGAGCCGGGGATGAGGATGCCCTTGACGCCGGGGTCGGCCTTGAGGGCGGCGGCCGCCTCGACCAGGTCGCCGTCGATCAGTTCGGAGCTGCGCCAGGTGAACTCCAGCGGTTGCCGCGAGACGACCACCTTACGAACGTCGCCGAGCTGCTTGGCGAACCCGGCGTCCTCACCGCCGGCTTCCTCCCGCCCGGGCCACGCCCCGGCGAAGCTGTCGTAGGTCTCGCGCCCGATGAGAAGCACGTCAGCGGTCTGATAGTCCTCCTCGACCGCGCGCCCCATGTTCTCGTCGAAGTAGGGGAAGTGCCAGTCCGGGTCGATCTCGGCCACCCCGTCGGCCGAGATGAACAGGGTGGAGATGATCTTCGCCATGGCGGTGATCCCTTCGTTCGGGTGTCGTCGCGAGGGTAGACCGGCGCGGCGCCCGAAACTCATCGGCGGGCCCCCGGCGGATTCGAGCGCCGGGGACCGCCGACCTGCTAGTAGCGGCCCCGGCCGCCCTTCGCCGCCGCGTTCGTGGCGTGGATGCGGTAGAGGATGCTGTCCGGTTCTGTTCCGGTCAGCGCTACCCCGCAGGTCAGGTTGTTCTGCACGGCGGCCAGTGCCGTCTGCAGCACCTCCTGCCGGATGTTCTCCAGCACCCCGAACCAGACCTGGGTGAACTCGCCCTGGACGTCGGACAGGAGGATCGCGATCGAGCCGTCCTCGATCGGGCCGACCTGATCCACATAGCAATCGAAGAACTTCAGCTTCTCGAAGGGAACCGTCACGTTGCACCTCAATCTCGTCACTGTGGGGACATTGACGAACACCCCACGTATACACCCGGGGACGGTGCCCCGGGTGCGGACGAGGCCGGTCGGATCAGTGACTTTGCCTGCTGTAGGGGGTCACCGTCACCCGATCGAGGACCGGGGCGTACGCCGAGCGGAGCAGGATGTCCGGCCACACGTTCGACGCGTACGTGGTGCCGTCGAAGTTGGGTAGTTCGGCCGAGGAGAACCGGATCGTGTTGTTGCCCTTCTTCAGCTGGACCGGGACGGTGAGCTCCCAGAAGTTGTTGTCGTGGAAGCTGTGTGGGAACAGCACCCGTTTCGCCGCGCCGCCGTTGATCGCGATGTCGGCGTGCCGGGCGAGCGGGTCGGGGTTGTAGTGGGTGGCCTCGGCCTGCTCGGGGTTGGAGTAGCGGATCCGCAGGGCGTACCGGCCGGCCTGCGAAGCGGGCACGGTGACGGTCAGCGTGTCGGCCCCGCTGATGCCGGTCACCGCCCGGCCGCCACTGGCGAGACTCTTCGCCACGACGGTGCCCCCGCCGCTCTCGGCCTCGACCGTGGTGACCGGCAGGGTGCTGGTCGGCGTGACGTCCAGCCGATCGATCACGGCGGCCAGGGTGGTCGCCGTAGCGGTGACCTTGTTGATGCCGCCGGACAGCGACACCGCCACCTTGCCGGAGCCGACGTCCACCCCGTTGACGGCCAGCTTCGCCGTGCCGGCCTTGACGCGCAGGTCGAGCGTGGATTCGGCGTCGGCCTTGGAGTAGACCCAGAACGTCGCGGTGCCGCCGCGGACCAGCGCGGCACCACCGGCCCGGGGCAGCCCTCGGTCGAGATCGGCGAGTTCGGCCTCGTAGGTGGAGGTGGCCGGGCGGGGCAGGGCCAGGGTGATCCGGTCGAGGATCGTGTCGCCCTTGGTGGCCCGGGTGCCGTCGAGGCTCCTGGCGGCCAGGGCGATGGTGTGCTTCCCGGCGGTCAGCTGGACGGTGGTGTCGGTGTGGTCCCAGACCACCCACTTGTAGCCGAGCGGCAGGAACAGCTCCTGCTCGGCGGCCCCGTCGACGCGCAGGAACACGTTGGTCGGCCCCTGCTCCCGCACCTGGGGGTAGGTGTTGAGCGAGTTGGCGAAGACCGACAGGTCGTACTGGCCGGTGACCGGCACGTCGACGTCGAAGGTGAGGACGCCGTCGCTGCCGGTACGCAGGCCGCCCACGTCGTACCCGCCGGAGGTGTAGAACTTCGACACGTCCGCGGTCGAGCCCTCGGGCCCGTTCTTGCTGTAGCCGCCGCCGGTGTAGACCGCCGCCTCGGCCTCGTAGGAGCCGGTCCACTGCGGGGTGGCCCGGGAGCCGGCCGGGCCGGGGGAGAGCACGATCTCGTAAGCCGACGACTCGGTGAGCCCGGACAGCTCGACCGCCGCCGTCCCTCCGCTGACCGCTACGTCCTTCTCGGTCAGCAGGCGCGGCTGGGCCGAGTCGCCGATCTGCCCGGTCCACGGGATCTCCCGTACCGTGGCGTGGACCTTCCGGCCGAAGGCGGCGGGCACGTTCGTGAACTGCAGGTAGCTGCGACCGGCGGCACCGCCGATGATGGCCCGGGCCTGCTGCTTGGCCCGATCGAGGGTGGCGACGCCCTGCAGCGTGTAGTTCTGGCCGGGATACGGCGGCGTGACCGCCACGGTGTTACCGGTCATCTGCCCGTACGCGTTGAACAGCCACCACTGGCCGTTGCCCCGGTTGGCCTGCACGGCCGAGTCGGAGATGTTGCCGTCGATGTTCCAGTACGCGATGTCCGCGTCGACCTTGGACTCCTCGATCGCCGAGATCCACTGGATCATCTGGCCCGGTACCGAGGTGTGGTAGTTGAAGGCGTACTCGTTGATGTTGATCGGAAGATGTTTTCCGGGCAGCAACGCAGCCTCCCACTCGCGGTACTCGGCGACGCTCTCGCGCACCGCCTCGGGGTGGCTCAGCTCGTGCCAGGTGATCACGTCGGGCAGGGTGCCGGCCGCGTCGGCATGCTGGAGGAAGCCCTTGACCTGGTCGAACAGGACGCTGGTGTTGGGGCCGGCGATCCGCGCGGCCGGCATCTTGCCCTTGATCAGGTGGTAGACCTCGTCCCAGGCCCGGAAGTAGTCGGCCGGGTCGGCCAGCCAGGAAACCCCGTTGTAGCTCCACTCGCCGGTGCCGAACATGTTGCCCTCGGGCTCGTTGAACGGCACGAACACGATGTTGTCCTGGTACTTCGACGGCAACGTCAAAACCTGATCCACCTGTACGGCGATCTTCTGCTCGAACAGCGACAGCTTCTCGGCCGGCGTGCTGCCCGGCCACTGGTACGGGAAGCCGCGGTGGATGTCGGTCATGTAGATGTAGACGTCCCCGTCGGTGCTGTCGGCGAGCGGCTTGACCACCTCGAGCGCGTCGGCCCCGGGGTGCTGCGGCCCGTCCTGCGCCTTGGTCGACACGGTGCGCAGGTTCATGCCCTCGATCAGGTTGTTGGTCGGCACGCCTTCGCCGTACAGCCCGTAGAGCGACCCGGACGCGCCACCGTGGAACTTCCCGGTCGACTTGCCGAGGTCGATGGTCATCTCGCCCTCGCGGATGACGGTGACCGTGGCGGTGACGGCGGTCCCGGCCGCGGTGCCGGTCACGGTGAACGTGCCGCGCTGGGCGTACTTCGCCGGGTCGACGGTGGCCCAGACCAGAGGCACGTCCCGGTCGTACCCGTCGGAGAAGGTGCCGCGAACGCTCGCCGGCAGGGCCGGCGCGGTGCCGATCGTGGTGCCGACGGTGAAGGCGGTCTGCGCGATCCCGGTGACCGTGGGCGTCCCGCCGACCTCCGTGGCGACCTGCGCCGCGGTCAGCGCGGTGTCCCAGACCCGGAAGTCGTCGATCGCGCCGTCGAAGAGCGGGTCGGCGTAGAACGACTTGCCGAGGTAGCCGGACGACGTGGTGGCGGCGTCGACGAGCCCACCCGCGGTGACCGTGGTGGCGGCCGAGGAGACGGCGGCGCCGTCCAGGTACGTGGTGAGGCGGCCGGCCGCCGTGTCGAGCGTGACCGTGATGGTCTTCCAGGCATCGGCGGGCAGCGCGGCCGAGCCGATCACCTCGGCCCCGGCCCCGGCGACGTTCGCGGCCACCCCGGTGAGGAGTTTGCCGTCGCCGCTGTACGGCGTGGTGAACAGCCGGCTGGTGGTGTCCTTGCCGAGCGCGTAGATCCACTGCCAGGGCGCGAGGGTGCCGTCCCACTTCACCCGGATCGACAGGGTGAGGTCGGTGCGGCCGTCCAGGATGGCCTTCGGCAGCGTGACGTACGCGCCGTTCGATGTCGGTGCACCCCCGGGGAGTTGCAGGGCACCGTCGGCGAACACCGCCGTCGAGGAGTTGACCAGCGTGCCGTCGAGGCCGTGGCCGGACGAGTCGGCGATCACGCCGGTCGCCGGATCGTCGGCGTCGAAGGTGTAGGCGACCACCGGTGCCGGGGTCGCCGCCGAGGCCGCGGACGCCGGTGCGACGACCAGCAAACTCATCAGAGTGATTACCGGAAAAGCTTTTCTCAACTCGGTCCACCTCATCGATCGCGATGAAACCCGGGGGTTTCGGCCACGTTACGGAGAGGCGGCCGTGCGCGTCAATGGATCGAAGTGCCTCGAAGGAAAACGTTTTCTTAAATATGACGTGTGGCAGGTTGCGCTGATTTGCAAGTGTCTATCCCGGAGCCGGGACGGTCCCGGCACGGGGAGGCACCCAGATGCGTCGACGAAGACTGTCCGCCGTACTGCTCACCTCAGCCCTGGTTCTCGGGGCAATGCAGGCACCGGCGGCAGCCGCACCGTCCACGACCACCGGAACGCCGACAGCACAGAAACCCATCTCGGTCACGCTGCTCACCGGCGACCGGGTCACCACGCACGGCAAGGGCGCGACCGTCCAGCCCGGACCGGGTCGCAGCAAGATCCGCTTCCTGAGCCAGACGATCCAGGGCCACCGCTACGTCATCCCGACCGACGCGCTCGCGCTCCTGCGCGCGGGACGTCTCGACAAGCGGCTGTTCGACCTCACCGAGCTCGCCGCGCAGGGTGGGGGCGACCTTCGACTGCTCATCTCGTACCCCAAGAACAGCGCAAGCGGCGCACGCAGCGCGCTCACCGCCGGTGGTGCGCGGGTGACCCGCGACATCGCGTCGGTCGGCACCCTGGCCGCACGGGCCAACCTGGCCGAGCGGGCCACCCTCTGGTCGTCCCTGACCAGCGGTACGGCCAACGCGCGCTCGCTCAAGCCGGGCCTGCAGCGGGTTTGGCTGGACGGCAAGCGCAAGGTCAGCCTCGACCACAGCGTGCCGCAGATCGGGGCGCCCACCGCCTGGCAGGCCGGCTACGACGGCACCGGTGTCACGGTCGCCATCCTCGACACCGGCATCGACGCGACCCACCCCGACCTGGCCGGGAAGATCGTCGCCGCGGAGAACTTCACCACCGCGCCGACCGCCGACGACGAGGTCGGGCACGGCACCCACGTCGCCTCGATCATCGCCGGTTCCGGTGCCGCGTCGGGCGGCCGCTACAAGGGCGTCGCCCCCGGCGCCAAGCTGCTCATCGGCAAGGTGTGCGAAACCGAGTTCTGTGACGACTCGGCGATCCTGGCCGGCATGGCCTGGGCGGCCGAGCGCGCGCCGGTGATCAACATGAGCCTCGGCGGTGGCGACACCCCCGAGATCGACCCGCTCGAGCAGGCCGTCAACGACCTGACCGCGCAGTTCAACACGCTGTTCGTGATCGCGTCCGGCAACGCCGGCCCGAACACAGCCGGTTCACCGTCCACCGCCGACGCCGCGCTCTCGGTCGGCGCCGTCGACCGCGACGACCAGCTGGCGTACTTCTCCAGCACCGGCCCCCGGGCCGGTGACCACGCCATCAAGCCGGACATCACCGCGCCCGGCGTGGACATCGTGGCGGCCAAGGCCAAGAACGGTTTCATCGGCGACCCGGCCCCGGTCGACGGCTACGTGGCGCTCTCCGGCACCTCGATGGCCACCCCGCACGTGGCCGGCGCGGCCGCGATCCTGACCCAGGAGCACCCGGCCTGGTCGTCGAAGCTGCGCAAGAGCACGCTGATGGGCTCGGCCAAGACGATCGAGGGCTTCGACGCCTTCGAACAGGGTGCCGGCCGGGTCGACGTGGCCCGGGAGATCACCCAGACGGTCGCCGCCGACGAGGGCAGCCTCAGCTTCGGCCTGGCGATCTGGCCGCACGGTGACGACCAGCCGGTCACCAAGACCATCACCTACCGCAATTCCGGTACGGCGGCGGTCACGCTGGCGCTGTCCGCGCCGGGTGCGCCGTTCACGGTCGCGGCCACGCAGCTGACCGTCCCGGCCGGCGGCACGGCCTCCACCACGGTCACCGCCGACACCAGCTCGCCGTCGCTGTCGGACGGCCTGCTCAGCGGTTACCTGGTGGCGACCGCCGGCGATCTCAAGGTGACCACGCCGCTGGGCGTCGACCGCGAGGTCGAGAGCTACGACGTCACGGTCAACACCATCAACCCGGACGGTACGCCGTCGCTCGACCACTACGCGGGCCTGTTCAACCTCGACACGTTCCAGAGCTTCGACGTCTACCAGGCGCAGGGCTCCGAGACGGTCCGGTTGCCGAAGGGCCGCTACGGCGCGTTCGTCTGGATCAACAACGCCGAGACCGAGTCGACCGCGATGCTGACCATCAGCGAGTTCGTCGTCGACAAGGCAGCCACGATCACGTTCGACGGCCGCCTGGCCAAACCGATCAAGGTCAAGGCACCGCAGGCGAACGCGGGCACGGTGCTGGCCGCGATCAACGCCGACTGGACCGGCGAGGACTTCGGCATCGGGGCGAGCGCGCTCGGCCTGACCTTCGACCAGCTGTCCGCGGCACCGGCCACCCCGGTGTCCAAGGACTTCTTCCTGGCCAGCGTGAACGGGTCGTTCGCCGACCCGGGCGCCGACGGCACCTACCGCAACAGCCCGTGGACCACCGACCTGGCGTACTTCCAGCCCGGCAAGATGTTCAACGGGCTGAACAAGGCGCCGCGCCTGCGGGACCTGGCCACGATCAAGGCCGACTACGCGGTGGCCGCCACCGGGGCCGAGGGCGCCAAGGCCAACTTCGCCCAGTACACCGAGAACAGCGGCGGCTGGTCCGTGGCGCTGCCGTTCTCCCTGCCGTTCCACCGCACCGAGTACGTCAACACCGAGTCGCAGTGGTCCACCGACTTCTACCAGCAGCTGCCGGCGGTCGGCGACGACTTCCCGGAGCTGATCAGCGAGCAGCTCGGCGCCCGCGCCCCGCTGCGCGCCGGCCGCACCTACCACCAGGACTGGAACACGGCGGTCTTCGGGCCGAACGTGACCCAGCCGTTGTGGGAAGGTGACTGGGTGACCCGGCAGGGTGACCACCTGAGCGCCTACCCGTCGCTGTTCGGCGACGGAGCCGGCCACCCCGGCTTCTCCACGACGGACAGCTACACCTCGGAGCTCTACCAGGGCAGCACCAAGATCGGTGAGGGCGGCGAGTACGACCTGCCGGCCGCCACCGCGAAGTACCGCCTGGAGGTGTCGGCCACCCGCAGTGCGCCGCACCTGTTCTCCACCTCGGTGAGCGGCACCTGGACGTTCAAGTCCGGCCACGCACCGGCGGAGGGCTACCAGCGGCTGGCCCTGTCCACGGTCCGGTTCAGCCCGAACCTGGACGACCACAACGCGGCCACGGCCGGCCGCCGCTTCGAGATCCCGGTGACCGTCGAGCAGCAGCCCGGCTCGACGGCCGGCACCGCGAAGTCGGTCAAGGTCGAGGTCTCGTACGACGACGGCAAGACGTGGCAGCGGGCCGACGTGCGCGGCTCCGGCAACCACCGGGTGGCGACGGTCCACCACCCGCGCGGCGCCGGCTTCGCGTCCCTGCGGGTCGCCTCCACCGACACCAAGGGCAACACGGTGTCCCAGACGGTGATCCGCGCGTACGCCCTGCGCTGACGCTATCTCTGTCGCCGGGCTGGGCCGTTCCTGGTCCAGCCCGGCCACGGGAGCAGGGCCGGGACATGGCTCATGTGCTCGGCGTAGGCCGGGCGGCGGGCCAGCGAGCGGCGGTCCATCAGCGGCACGCTCACCAGCGCGAAGAGCAGCACCATGACGATCGGGCCGGCTACCGTCCACCACCAGCCCGGTGCGGCGGCCAGGCCGAACAGCCACAGGCCCCACCAGAAGCCGATCTCGCCCAGGTAGTTGGGGTGGCGCGAAAACCGCCACAGACCCCGGTCGATGATCCGGCCGCGGTTGGCCGGGTCACCCGAGAAGCGGTGCATCTGCCGGTCGGCGACCGCCTCGAGCAGCACGGCGCCGCCGGTCACCAGCACGGCCAGGGCGTCCAGCCAGCCCAGCGGCCGGTCGGTGACGGTCACCGCGGGCCACACCGCGAGCAGCCCGGTGAAGACCACCAGCGTCGGCATGACCTGGATGCCGGCCAGATTCACCAGCCACCACGGCAGCCAGGACGGCCGCTGCTCGCGCATCTGGACGTACCGCCAGTCCTCGTGGTCCAGACCGCGCCACGACCGCAGCCAGTTGGCGGTGAGCCGGACCGCCCAGATCAGCACCAGCGCCAGCACGACCAGCTGCCGCCCGGTGATCTCGTCCCGCCCCAGCACCCAGGCCAGGACGATCACCGGCGGGGCGACACTCCAGTACGGGTCGTAGAGGCTCGCGTTGGCGACGATCAGGCTCGCCGCGAACACGACGACGGTGGCGACCAGATCGGCGCCGAGCGTGATCACCAGCGGGTGCGGGCCGTCGACCGCGGCGGCGAACGCCCAGGCGGCCAGCCCGGCCACCAGGTAGGTGAGGGCGACGACACCGAGCGCGCGTTTCATGCGGAGAGAATAGGCGGGTGTCACTGACTCTGGACGAAGCCCGCGCCCGCGCCGCCCTGCTGTCCGAGGTCTCCTACGACCTCGCGCTCGACGTCACCGCCACCGAGGACTTCCGCAGCCGGGTCACCGTGCGGTTCCGCACGAGCGGCGGCTCCACGTTCCTGGAGTTGCACCGGGCCCTCTCGCTCCACGTGACGATCGACGGCGAGGTAGTCACCCCGGCCTACGACGGGCGCCGGATTCCCCTCGACGGCCTGACCGCCGGGCGGCACGAGGTGGTCGTGGACGCCCGGCTGCGGTACGTCACCGACGGCGAGGGGCTGCACACCTTCACCGACCCGGTGGACGGCGAGCGGTACGTCGGCGCGTACCTCGGCCTGGACATCACCCAGCGCCTGTTCGCCTGCTTCGACCAGCTCGACCTGAAGGCACCGATCACGCTGAGCGTGGCCGCCGACCCGGCGTGGACGGTCCTGTCGAACGGACACGAGCTCGCCACCACCCCGCCCATCCCGTGCGACCTGTTCACCGTCGTCGCCGGGCCCTACCACTCGGTGCGCTGGGAGCACCGCGGTGTGCCGATGGGCTGGCACGCCCGCCGGTCGCTGGCCGCCGAGCTGGACCGGGACGCCGGGGAGCTGCGGCGGGTGACCGAGGCGTGCTTCGACCACTACGCCGTGATCTTCGACGAGCCGTTCCCGTTCGACTCGTACGACCAGGTCTTCGTGCCCGAGCTCAACTGGGGTGCGATGGAGAACCCGGGCTGCGTCACGTTCAACGAGTCGATGCTGCCGCGCGGCCGGGTCACCGACGACGACCGCCGGCACCGGGCCATGGTGATCGCGCACGAGATGTCGCACATGTGGTTCGCCAACCTGGTCACCCCGGTGTGGTGGGAGGACGCCTGGCTCAACGAGTCGTTCGCCGAGTACATGGGCTTCGAGGTGGCCGAGACCGCGGCCGGCTTCACCGGCGCCCGGGTGTCGTTCGAGGCGGCCTTCAAACCCGGCGCCTACCGCGCCGACCTGCGCCGATCCACTCATCCGGTGGCACCGGCCGCAGAGGATGTGCCCGACGTCGACGCCGGGACGAACAACTTCGACAGCATTTCGTACGGCAAGGGCAACGCGGTCCTGCGCCAGTTGGTCACCTGGATGGGGGAGCGGGACTTCCTGGCCGGCGTGAACGAGCACCTCAACCGGCACCGGTTCGCCAACGCCACCCTGGAGGACCTGCTGTCGGCGCTCGACGCGGCCTCCCCGCGCGACGTGCGCGGCTGGGCCGGGGTGTGGCTGCGGCGGTCCGGGCACGACACGATCCGGGTCACCCGCCGCGGCGACGTGCCGGTGCTGACCCGGGACGGGGTCCGGCCGCACCGGTTCACCGTCGCGGCGTACACGGCCTCGCTGGAACCGGTCGGCTCGCGGCTGGTCGACCTGGCCGGCGAGCCGCTGGAGCTGCCGGAGTGGGCCGGCCTGGCGGTGGTGCCCAACGCGTACGGCGAGACCTTCGCCCGCCTCGAGCTGGACCCGTTCTCCCGCGCGGCCGTCTCGGACGGCCTCGCCGGCCTGCCCGACCCGCTGGTGCGGGCGGTGCTGTGGACGGCCGCCCTGGACCTCTCCCTGCTCGCCCGGCAGCTGCCGGGCGAGCCGTCACCCACTCTGATCACCGCCGCCCTCGACCGGACCCGGCACGACGTGCGGCGCGGCGTCCTGCCACCGGCGCTGGACGTGATCGCCGCGGCCTGCGCGATCGATGGCGAGCCGGACGAGCAACGCGCGGTGGCCCTGGCCGGCGGCCTGGCCTGGAGCACGAGCGACACCGCGATGCTGCGCCGCCGGCTGGCCGGCGAAGGGCTGCCGCTCGACCCGCGGCTCCGCTGGGCCGTCGTGCACCGGCTGGCCGAGCTCGGCGACCTCGACGAGAAGGAGATCGAGGCCGAACGGCGGCGGGACGGCACGGCCACCGGCGAGCTCGGCGCGGCCACCGCGCTGGCCGCCCGGCCTACGGCCGAGGCGAAATCGGCGGCGTGGGCGGAGATGACCGGTGACCCCGACATTTCCGTACGCCGTTTCCGCGCGCTCGCCGACGGACTGTGGTCGCTGTCCCAGCGGGACCTCGTGGCGCCCTACCTCACCGCGTACGTCGAGGCGGCACCGTCGCTGGCCCGGCGCGGCTCGGCCTTCGCGGCCGCGGTCGGCCGGTCCTTCCCCGCCCTGCCGCTGACCGCCGCCGAGCTGGAGCCGGTGCGCGCGGCGCTGCGCGGCGACCTGCCCGCCGTACTCCGTCGTTTCTGGGAGGACGAGCTGGACGACCGGCCGTAGCTCGCCGCGAGCTGGTCAGAAACCGGGGAAGGCGGTGCGCAGCTCGTCGAGCGTGATGTTGCCGGACACCTCGACGCCGGCCGGCGTGAAGCGCGGGCCCAGCCGGCCGTAGATCAGCCGCACCGCCGCCTCCAGCGGCCCGGCGAACGTCGCGCTCGCCGGCAGGGTCTCGGTGGTGAGCCGGGCCGCGTCGTCCAAAACGATCCGGTACGGCGTCTTGCTGATCTCGATCACGGCGTTCTCGCGGACCTCGGCCGGCTTGCCGATGAAGCCGAGCAGGAAGCCGATCCCCCCGCTGAGGTGCTCCGCGAGCAGCTGCGCCGACGGCTCGGTGAGCGCCGCCGCCGGGTCGACACCGGCCCGGACGTCCCAGCCGTGCGGAACCACCTCGCTCAGCCGCATCGCGGTGAACCCGGCCAGCGGCAGCGGCTCGGGCAGGAACCCGAGCTTGACCGGCAGGTCGTCGTGCCGCGACTCCGGCACCGCCTCGAGTGCCGCGACCAGCGCCTCGTCCGACCCGACCCAGCCGGCCGCCTGCTCCTGCGGGCTCAGCGCGTTCCACCGGTCCCACACGCTCTGGTTGAAGTCCGGCCCCGGAGCCTCCGCATCACCGAGGGCGGCCCGGAAACCGGCCAGCGTGATCTCCGCGCCACTGCCGAGGTGCGAGAGAACGTCGGCAACGGTCCAGTCGGACGCGCCGGACGGTCCGCTGAGCTGCTCGGCGGAGAGCGAGGGAACCAGGCGGGCAAGGTCGTCGTGCTCGCTGCGCAGTGCCGAGATCGTACGGCTGGCAAGGGTCGTCATAGGAGAGAGCGTAGCGACGCCGGTCCGGCGCCCGGCAGGGATGGCAGACTTTGACGATGGTCGTGGATCTGCGGGTGCGAGGTGGCGGGGACGGCGAGCCACTGCTGCTGTTGCTGCACGGGCTGGGTGCCTCCGGCGGGGTCTGGGCCGAGTGGGGGCCGGTGCTCGCGCAGCGCTGGTCCGGGCGGTGGCTGGCGCCCGACCTGCCGGGGCACGGCGGGTCGGCGGCGCTGCCGGAGTACACGTTCGAGGCGCTGGCCGCGGCGGTGCGGCCGCTGGTGGAGCCGGGCACCGTCGTGCTGGGGCACTCGCTCGGCGGGGTGGTGGCGCTGGAACTGGCCGCGCGGGCCCCGGTGGCGGCGGTGGTCGGGCTGGGCATCAAGGTCGCCTGGAGTGACGAGGAGCTGAGCCGCGCGCGGGCGCTGGCCGCGCGGTCGGTGGGCTGGTTCGGGTCGCGGGACGAGGCGGTCGCGCGGCACCTGCGGGTGTCCGGGTTGGCCGGCCTGCTGGCCGAGGACGACGCGGCGGTCCAGGAGGGCGTTCGCGAGCAGGACGGCCGATGGCGGCTCGCGCTGGACCCGCGCGCTTTCGGGGTGGGCGCGCCGGACATGGCGGGGCTGGTGGCGCGGTCGGCGGCGCCGGTCAGTCTCGCCCGCGGGGAGCACGACCCGATGAACACCGACGAGCAGCTCGCCCGGCTGGGTGTTCCGGTCGTCACGCTGGCGGGGCTGGGGCACAACGCCCACGTGGAGAGTCCGGCGGAATGTGTCGCACTTGTCCGATCACGCGCAGCCCGTCGCTGATCCGGCGAAATCGGTGGTTCAGCCCGGCCCGCTGCCTGACAGTTAGGGAGGGAAGGGGGCCGGGCCCATGTCGCAGGACCGTCAGACGCAGCGCAGGGCGCCGCTGAACCCGCTGCTCGCCGTTCTGTTCGCATGCGGTGCGGTGGCCGTTCTGTTCCTGGCCGGGCTGGCGGCGCATCGTTACGGCGGTCAGGAGCCGGCCGCCGCCACGGCCACCGCGGCCGGCGCGAAGCCGAAGGCCACGCCCAGCCGCAAGCCGCCGCCGGGGGTCGGTGACGCGGTGCGCGACGGCAAGTTCGAGTTCGTGGTCTCCCGGGTGGACTGTTCCCGGTCGAAGGTCGGGCTGGAGCACCTGGAGCGCACCGCGAAGGGCAAGTATTGCGTGGTCAGCCTGTCGGTGCGGAACATCGCCGACGGCTCGCAGTACTTCCTCGGCCGCGCGCAGAAGGCGTTCGACGCGGCCGGCACCGAGTTCGGCAACGACGAGATCGCCGGCGTCTACGCCAATCACGACACCCAGACGTTCCTGCAGAAGCTCGACCCGGGCGAGCGGGTGGCCGGCAAGCTGGTCTTCGACGTTCCGGAGCAGGTCGAGCTGACCCGTCTGGAGCTGCACGACTCCCTGCTCTCCGGCGGGGTGAAGGTCACCGTCGCCACCTGACATCAAGCGGGCCGAGGTGGGCACTGTGAGGGTCATGGGTGCCACGCGGGACGAGATGGCCGAGCTTGATCGAGAAGACGCGGAAGAGCGGGAGATCGTCCGGCCGCCCGAACACAACCAGGACACGAACCGGTCGGCCACCCGGCTGGAGCTCTTCTTCGACCTGGCCTTCGTGCTGTTCGTCGCCCGGTGCGCCGACCTGCTGGCCAAGGACGAGACCTGGGTCGGCGGCCTGACCTTCGCCGCCGTGCTGGCGGTGGGGTGGTGGGCCTGGGCCGGCACCGCCCTGTACGCCAACCGGTTCGACACCGACGACGCGGTGTTCCGGCTGCTCATGCTGGTCGGGATGGCCGCCGTGATCGGCATGGCGGCGTCCATCGACCAGGTCGGTAAGCCCGGGAGCCGGTGGTTCGCGCTGGCCTACGTGCTGCTGCGGCTGGTGCTCATCGCCGGCTATCTGCGGGCCTGGTGGCACGTGCCGGACGCCCGGCCGACCGTGCGGCCCTACCTGATCGGGCACGCGGCCGGTGCCGTCTTCTGGGCGGTCTCGCTGGCCGTGCCGGGTCCGGCCCGCTATGTGCTGTGGGGTGTGGGGGTCGCGGTGGACCTGCTGGGACCCACCCTGTCCGCGCGGCTCAAGGACGCCCTGCCGCTGCACATGGAGCATCTGCCGGAACGTTTCGGCCTGTTCGTCATCCTGGTGCTGGGCGAGTCGGTGGCGGCCGCGGTGACCGGTGTGCACGACGGTGGCTGGACGGGCGGGGTGGTGCTGACCGCGACGCTCGCCTTCGTCGCAATCGCGGCGCTCTGGTGGTCGTACTTCGATCTGTCCGGCGGCGCGGCGAAACGCCGGCTGCTGATGGAGGGCCATGATCGGACCCGGCAGGGCGTGCACGACTTCTACGTGTACGCGCACCTGCCGGTCGCGATCAGCCTGGCCGCGGTGGCGGTCGGCCTGGAGCACGCCATCCTGCACGGGGCCGAGGATCATCTGTCGGCCGGGACGCGGGTCGTGCTCGCCGCGGGAGTCGCCGGATACCTGCTCAGCGCCACGGTGATCCAGGCCGGGCTGTCCCGGCAGATCCGCCCCGCGCTGCTCTGGCCCGGCCTCGGCGTACCCCTCGCTGTCGGTCTTCTGTTGGTGGATCTTCGCCCGCCGGTCCTCCTCGCTCTGCTGGCGGTGCTCCTGGTGGCCGGAGTGGCCACCGGGGTCGCGCAGCATCGCGTGGGCGAGATCCGGACCGCACGCACCTGACCGAGCCGGATACCGTTGACGACTATGACGACCTATTCCGGTCCGGCGAGGCTGACCCTCGTCGACGGCACACGCGTATCCGGCATGGCTTCGCTCAGCACCAACCAGCGCGGCGGCATCGACGGCTGGGGCGGCACCTTCCGTCCGGACCAAGTCAGTGCGGAGGTCCGCGACGCGGCCGACGGGCTGTCCCTGGAACTGCCCTATGACCAGGTGGGCGAGGTCGCCGTGACCGGCGTCCGCAAGCTCCTGGCCACGCAGGTCCTGATGTCGCTCGCCGGTCGGGGACCAGCACCGTTCTGATGCCCTCAGCGGCCCAGGAACGCCAGTAGCCGCTCGCTCGCCGTTCCGCCTCCCACGAGGTGGAGCGGGCGGGCGAAGCGGCCCGGGCGGTCCCCCGGCCGGATGAGAACGACGGCCAGGTCGAGCAGTTCGTCGGCCAGGTCGGCCGGGATGGGCCGGAGGTGACCGCACGCACGGGCGATGTCCCACCCGTGGGCGGCCACCTCGATTGCTCCGGCACCGGCGACCAGAGGCGCGCTGAGGGTCGCGCGGTCCACCCGTACGGGTGAATTGTCGCGAATTGACACCCAGGCGCCCAGCAGGAGCACCGCCTGATCCCGCGCCAGCGGGATCACCCCGCCGGAGGGCGGGGGAGCGGCCAGCGTGACCCGGCCGGCCTCGGCGGCCTCCCGCAGCGCCGCCATCGAATCGATCAGATGCTCCAGCAGGCACTCCAGGTCCCAGCCGGCACACGGCGTGGGCGCGCCCAGCAGCGCCGGCGTGACCAGGGACAGGCTGCCCAGGCAGTACGCGACCGCCCGTTCCAGCACGGCCACCCCGGCCCGCAGCGCCACGTCCATCAGGTCACCGGCAGGGATTCGGGCAGGCCGAACGTCTCGAACAGGCGCAGGTCGAAGAAGCTCGACACGTGGCTGACGCCGTCCTTGGTCAGGGTGAGAACCGGCAGGTTGAACGGCCGGTAGACGTCCCCGTCGCGCATGTAGAGGCCGAACGCGTGCTGGCCGTTCGCCCTGGTCGGAACCAGCTTCATGTCGCCGGGACCGCGTGCCGGGCAGCGGGTGTCGATCAGCCGCGCGATGGTGGCCGGTCCCTGGTACCACCCGGTGAACGGCGGCATCTCCCACACCGCGTCCTTGGTGAAGATGTCGACCATCGCCGGGATGTTCTTGTCCTCGAACGCGGCCACGAACCGGTCCAGCAGGTCACGCACGGCGACATCGTCCGGCTCGGCGACCTCGTCAGCGTTCAGGGCGGGCTGGGTGCGGGCCCGCTGCAGGGCGCTGTTCACCGAGACCACCGTCATGTCGAGCATCTCGGCGACCTCGGCGGCCGGCCACTGCAGGACGTCCCGCAGGATCAGCACCGCCCGCTGCCGGGGAGGCAGGGACTGCATGGCCGCGATCACCGCGAGCCGCACGCTCTCCCGGCCGGTCACCACCGTGGCCGGGTCGAGGAACGCGTCCGGCACCGGCTCCAGCCACGGCACCTCACGCTGCTCCACCAGATCGTCGGCCGGGTCGGAACTGGGCGCTCCGAGACCGATCGGCAGCGGGCGGCGGGTGCGTGACTCGAGGGCGTTGAGGCAGGCGTTGGTGGCGATCCGGTGCAGCCAGGTGCGCATCGACGAGCGGCCCTCGAAACGGTCGTACGAGCGCCAGGCCCGCACGTACGTCTCCTGCACCAGGTCCTCGGCGTCGTAGACCGACCCAAGCATCCGGTAACAGTGCGCGAGCAGCTCCCGGCGATACGGATCCGCCTGCTGAACGAACTCGGTGTCCACGACGCCACCTCCTCATTGAGTACCGACCACCATCCCGGCCGGAACTCATCGCCACAAGGCCGATGAGTTTCGCGCCGCGCCCAGGTCTGTCCTGGCGAATGGTAATGACCTGGAGGAAGACGATGACCGATCGCCGATGGCTCGCCCTGATCGTGCTCTGCGCCGGGATGCTGATGATCATCCTGGACGTCACCATCGTGAACGTGGCCCTGCCCGCCATCCAGCACGAACTCGGGTTCAGCCAGTCCGGCCTGGCCTGGGTGATCAACGCTTATCTGATCCCGTTCGGCAGCCTGTTGCTGCTGGCCGGCCGGGTCGGTGACCTGGTGTCCCGCCGGGGCATGTTCCTCGGCGGCCTGGTGCTGTTCACCGCCGCGTCGGCGCTGTGCGGCCTGGCGACCAGCCAGGAGATGCTGATCGCGGCCCGCTTCCTGCAGGGTGTCGGCGGCGCCGCCACGTCGTCGGTCATCCTCGGCATGATCGTGACGATGTTCCCCGGGCCGGGCGAACAGGCCAAGGCCATCGGCGTCTACAGCTTCGTGGCCTCCGCCGGGGGAGCGGTCGGGCTGCTCCTCGGCGGCGTGCTGACGTCGGTCGTCAGCTGGCACTGGATCTTCTTCGTGAACGTTCCGGTAGGGGTGGCGACCGGCGTCGCCGCATGGCGGCTCCTGGCCCCGGATCGCGGGCCCGGCCTGCGGCAGGGCGCCGACGCCGCCGGCGCCGCGTTGATCACGGCGGCCCTGATGGTCACGGTCTACAGCGTGGTTTCACCCCCGGCACCGTACGGCTGGACCTGGTGGCTGGCTGCCGGCCTGGCGGTCGCCTTCGTGGTACGGGAGGCCACCGCCCGTACCCCGCTCGTGCCCTTGGGTGTCTTCCGTTCCCGCACCCTGACCGGCGCCAACCTGGCCCAGCTGCTGAGCGCGGCCGGCATGTTCGGCATGTTCTTCGTCGGTGTCCTCTATGTCCAGCAGGTCCTTGGCTACGACGCGATGGGCATCGGTCTGGCCTTCATGCCAGTCACCGTGGTGATGGGTGGCCTGTCCCTGCGCTGGACCGACCGGCTGATCGCCCGCTTCGGTGCCCGGCGCCTGGTCGTCACCGGCCTGGCCCTGGTCACCGTGGGCCTGCTGTACTTCGCCCGCACCCCGGCCGACGGCTCCTATCTGGCCGACGTCCTGCCGTCCATGCTGCTGCTGGGCGTCGGCGGCGGCCTGGCGTTCCCGGCCCTGGCGTCGCTCGCGATGGCCTCCGCCACCCCCGACGACGCCGGCCTGGCCTCCGGCGTCTTCAACACCACCGCCGAGGTCGGCTCGTCGCTGGGCCTCGCCGTCCTGGCCACGCTGGCCGCCGACCAGTCCGGCTACCGAACCGCCTTCGTAGCCGCCGCCGTCATGGTTGCCGCCGGCCTGGCGGTGACCATGGCCGTCCTGCGCCCGGCCACCGCCGTGCCCGCCGCCTCAGTCGCCGAGTTGGTGCCGCAGTAGGCGGTGGTGACGGCGGGCGGCGACCAGGTTCGCCGCCGCGACGACGCCCAGCGCGCCGACGACCAGGGCCAGGCCAACGGGGAGGCGGTGGCGGAGAGCGGCCAGCACGGCCACCCCCGCCCCGCCGGCCAGCCAGGCGGCGAGCGCGATCCAGGCGGCGATCACCCGGTCGCGGGCGAACAGCGGGGTACGGCGGGTCAGTGCCCATCCGCCGTACCCCGCCCAGCCCAGACCGACCAGGGTGAGCAGGGCGAACGCGGTGGCGGTGTGGGCCGGCAGGGCCGGCTCGGTCGCCCAGAGCGCTCCCACCAGTACCGCACCGCCCAGACCGGCCAGCAGCACGGCCAGGTAGCCGAGCCGCCGCCGCAGCGACAGCGGCGCCTCGGCAGGCCGCGGAACACCGCCAGCCACACCTCCTGGACGACGTCCTCGGCCCGGTCCGGGCCCAGCATCCGGCGCACGTAGTTCCACACCGGGTCGTGCCAGGCCCGGATCAGTTCGGCGAAGGCCGCGCGCTCGCCGAGCCGGCAGCGGACGATCAGCGGTTCGTCGGTCATCTGCCCTCCTCCACCCGGTTCAGTCGCGCCGCGTGCCGAAAAGGTTCTTATCAGTGAACCCGGAGAGGTTACCGACACGTAAACAAAGTCATGACCCTGATGGAGCCGGAGACCCATCGACCGCTGCACCTCGCCGGGCCCACCCGCCGTCGCTGGATCGCCGCGGCCGTCACCGGCGGCGTGCTGCTCCTGGCGGCCGGCATGCTCGCGTACGCCGTACCCGTGCCGATCCTCGACGGCATCCTGCGCGACCGGATCGTCAAGCAGGTCAGCAGCCAGGTCTCCTGCCCGAACGCGGCCGCCGTGCGCACCGAGGTCACCGTCGGCGGCGGCCCGCTCGTGCCGCAGGCGCTGCACAAGCGCCTCACCGAGGTGAAGCTGATCGTCCCCGACGCGACCCTGAGCGGCGTGCCGCACGCCCGCTTCACCGCGACCATGCGCGACGTCACCCAGCCGTCCGGCGGCACCCACGTGGGCAGCATGGACGCCACCATCACGGTCAACTTCGGCTACCTGCCGACGCCGGCGGGCACGCCGAAACGCACCTACCACAAGGCCGGCGACGGCGGCCTGTCGGTCGACGTGACGATGCCGGCCGCGGCCGCCGACAACGTGCAGGCCAAGCTGTTCATGAAGATGCGGCTGCGCGGCGAGACCGCACAGTCGGTCCCGCAGCGGTTGGAGATCTTCGGGAAATCGCTGCCGGCTTCCCAGGTCGGCGACCTGGCCGGGGGCGTACGCAGCCAGCAGCTGCCACCGCTACCGGCCGGAGTCCGCTACCAGTCGATCACCCCGCGCACCGACGGCGTGCACATCCAGATCGGCGGCGTGTCCACCACCGCCCTGAACACGCTGCCCACCGACGTAGGCGGCCGCACGGTGTCCTATTCGGCGGCGAACGGCCTGCTGGGCATCAACACCACCGCGATCGGCGTCCCGCTGACCATCCACACCCAGCCGGTGCTGGGCCCCGGCGCGCTGACCCTGGTGCCGAAGCTGGTGCACATCCTGGGCGCCGACCACAAGCCGGACAGCACGCTGGGCAAGCTGGTCCTGAACCAGATCAACCAGGACGACCTGCAACAGACCCTGCCGACCCTGCCGTCCGGGGTGAGCTACCGCTCGGTGACGGTAGATCCGCAGGGCATCAAGGTGGTGATCGGCGGCAGCACGACCCAGCCGTTCTCGGTGCTGAAGCAGCCACCCGGCAACCCGACCCTGTTCAGCGCGGAGGGCGGCCTGCTGACCGCGACGGCAACCGGCGGCTCCGGCAAGGACACCCCGGTGGTCCTCTACGGCAAGCCGGTGATCAAGGACAGCACCCTGGACATCTCTCCCGACCAGATCGAGATGTTCGGCGTACGCTTCCCCGCCACCAACGTCCTGGCCCAGGTGGCCCCCCAGGAGACAACATACGAACTGCAGAAACTCCCGGAGGGCCTGACCTACGCGGGCGTCGAGGTCCTACCCGACGGCCTACGAATCCACCTGACCGGCGAAGACATCACTCTCCAGCAGGGCGCCCTGACCGGCGCCACCTGCTGACCATCGCTTCCTTCTCCGTATCGGCGCCGCCCGTGCCTCCCGGCCCTCCCGGCGGAATCCACCACCGCGATCCGGCCGCCGGCCTCTGTCGCCAGCCTGTGCCGCTCGGCGTTGTCGCCCGGGCGGCATTCTCGCCGAGGCCTTTGCTCTGCCCGCCTCTGGGCGCGGCCCGGCAAACGCGCCGGGCCGCGCAGCCCATCGGCCGATATGGACGTCCTGGCTGCGTGGTCGTCAAGGCCGTGACAGCTCACCGTAGGCCTGCGAGCGCTATTTGCGGCATAGAAACCGCCTTCGGCGCCCGACAGTGAATTGTTTCTTTGATTGGTCACGCAACTTATCAACCAGGCTCTGAAATTGCTCCGAGGTTGGCATGATCGCTTATTGGCGGACGGCGTTCTTGGCGCGAGAGAATATATCCTATGCGGTACCAGCAGCTTCAGCTATTCACCCGGCCGGTGACCGCCGCGATGCGTGATCGCACCCGGGCGCGTAACTATTCGCCGTCGAATGCGGAGTTTTGGCGGGAGCATGCGCGTCGGCGGCGGTGGGCGCTTGCTCGGCGGCACGCGCTCAAGCAATGCCGGTTGCATGGCTGCTCCCGCGAGTGTGGCGAGTTGGGCCTGCATGATGAGGCCGAGCCGGTCCCGCCGCTGCTCTGGCTCGACGAGGCCACCTTGACCCAGCGGCCGTCACCCGAGCGTGACGTCCCAGTGCAGGCCGGCCTGGCGTCACCCGGCGCGCAGCCGCCGAGCCTTGCCGATCAGGCCGCCCTCGGCCACCGACCGCAGGCCCCGGCGTGTGCCGAGCCCGCACGCCGGGCGGATATCACTGCCCGGACCGTGCCCACAGGGCCGACCGTGGCAGTGACATCGGCTGCTTCTGCGCGCCGGGCGCACACCATCGGCCGTGGGCAGAGCAGGCCGCGGGGACGGCGCGGACCGCGTCGAGCCGACGCGGTGGACCGGGGCCCGCCCACGGTGGCGGATCGGCGCAGCCCGGCGAACGACATCGACCGCCCGCTACCGGCGCACCACTGACGTCCCGGCCGTCCGTTGAACCCGGCCGTCCGCTGACGGCATTGCCGCTGCTGAACTACCCGGCGTCACCCGAAAAGTAAAGGGAAGGAAGGAAGGATTTGCTTTCGGGTAGCGTCATTCGGGAGTGCGGAATTACAATTATCGGCGGGCGACGACAATGCCTTGTGGTCAGGCTGACCGGCGCACCAAATCGTCAGACGCTCATAGGTGATCACGGTGGCCGGCCATAGTTTTGACCAAGTCGGACCGGTCGGTCGTTGCCGTTGTTGGTCGGCGAACCGGGTGGGCCGGTTGCATCAGGAGACCGCGTGGCTCGGGCTGCCGTGGGTCAGGCCGTGGAGCGGCTTCGCCAGAGGAGCCAGACGAAGTAGGGGGCGCCGATCAACGCCGTCACCAGGCCGGCGGCCAGGGAGGACGGGGCGATCACCGTGCGGCCCACCGTGTCGGCCACGCTTACCAGGACCGCGCCCAGGCCTACCGCTATCGGCACCGAACGGCTGTGCCGGGCGCCCACCAGCGCTCGGGCCGCGTGCGGGGCGACCAAACCGACGAAGGCGAGCGCGCCCACCGCTACCGCCGCGGCCGCGGTCAGCACCGCGGCGATGGTCAGGAAGCCCAGGCGGGCCCGGCTCAATGGCACGCCCAGCAGGCGCGGCACGTCCTCGTCCAGGGCTACCAGGTCGAGGGTGCGGGCTCCGGTCAGGGCCAGCGGCAGCGCCACCAGCAGGGCGAGTGCCACGGGCACGATCTGGCCGGTGGTGCGGCCGTAAGTGGAGCCGGCCAGCCAGGTCAGGGCCGTGTTCACGTTCCACGGGGAGACCAGGACGACGATCAGCGTGGTGGTGGCAGTGGCGGCGGCGCTGACCCCGATGCCGATCAGGACGATCCGGTCGGATGCCGGGCCGCGGCCCGCGGCCAACCAGTAGACCAGGGCGAACGTGCCCAGCGCGGCCACCGTGGCGGCGGCCATCACCGGCCAGACGCCGATGCCGGGCAGCAGCATGACGGTGGCGACCGCGCCTACCCCGGCGCCGGGGGTGACGCCCAGCAGGCTGGGCTCGGCCAGGGCGTTGCGGCAGACGGCCTGCACGATCGCGCCGGCCAGGGCCAGGGCGGCGCCGCCGAGCACCGCGGCGAGCACCCGTGGCCAGCGCTGGTCGAGCACGAAGCTGACGGTCCGGCCGGAGTCGCCCTTGATCCAGTTGACTACGTCGCCGAGCAGCACGATCCGGTCGCCCAGCAGCAGCGCCGCGACGAACGCCGCGACCAGGGCCACGATCAGCACGATGCCCACCGCGGTGACCCAGCCGCGGGAGCGCACCGAGCCGTGCGCGCCGCGGGCCGGCACCCCGGCCGGTCCGCCGTCGCGCAGCCGCCGGGCCAGCCAGACCAGGACGGTCGCGCCGAGCAGGGTGGTGACGACGCCGGTGGGCACCGAGATGGCCCGGTCCGGCGGCAACGCCAGGCGCAGCACCACGTCGGCGCCGACCACGATGACTGCGCCGGCCAGCCCGGCGAACGGGAGCAGCAGCAGGTGGGCGCCGAGCCCGGGGACGCGGCGGGCGATCAGCCGGGCGATGACCGGCGCGGCCAGGCCGACGAAGCCGATCGGACCGGCCACGGTGACCGAGATGGCGGCCAGCAGGACGGCCAGGACGACCGCACTCACCCGGATCCGGCGGACGTCGAGACCCAGGACCCGGGCCGGGTCGTCGCCGAGCGCCAGCACGTCGAGCCGGTGGGCCAGGAGACCGGTGGCGGCCAGGCCCGCGGCGATGATCGGGGCGGCCATGGTGACCTGGTGCGATCCGGACTGGACGGTGGTGCCGCTGCCCCACGCGAACAGCC
Organism: Paractinoplanes toevensis; assembly: GCF_018332695.1. Taxonomy (GTDB): domain Bacteria; phylum Actinomycetota; class Actinomycetes; order Mycobacteriales; family Micromonosporaceae; genus Actinoplanes; species Actinoplanes toevensis. Next base: position 72,881 of record NZ_BOQN01000093.1, on the reverse strand, counting down.
CGACGGTGTTCTGCTGGAACAGCATGAGCAGCACGGTGGTGAGCGCGTTCAGGGCGAGCGCCACCGCGGAGCCGGCCAGCACCAGGCGGGTCGGGCCGGCCGCGCCGCCCCGGGCCACCAGCAGCACCAGCCCGGAGGCGAGCAGGCCACCGATGAACGCGACCAGGCCGCCCGCGAAGAACGGCAGCGAGACGCCGAAGGCCGCCACCGCCACCACCGAGACGTACGCTCCGGCGTTGACCGCGAGCGTGTCCGGCGAGGCCAGCGGGTTGCGGGCCACCGACTGCAGGACGCCACCGGCGACGCCGACGGCAAGGCCGACGAGGAGGGCGGCGGCGAGGCGGGGGAGGCGGCTTGCCACGAGTACGGCCACCGCCTGCGAACGGCTGCCGTCGTCCGCGCCCCACGGCCACAGAGCCCGTAGCAGTTCCCCGATGCCCAGGCTCGCGGTGCCCTGGGTGAGGTGCACCGCGGCCAGGACGGCGAGCAGCACGACCGCACCGGCGAAGACGGCGATGATCCCGTACGTCTTCGAAGTGGTTCTTCCGGTCCTCGAAATGGCCGGGGGAGCGATCGTGCTGGTCATGTCAGGCGGTCAGCGCCGTGACGAGGGCGTCGATGTAGAGGTTCGCCGAGGCCGGTCCGCCGAACATCCAGATGCCGTCCGGGATGCGCTTGACCTTGTTCGCGGTGACGAACGGCAGCTGCTTCCACACCGCGTTGCTCTTCAGGTTGTCGGTGAAGTCGCCGCCGTCGGACTTGTTGGCCACGTAGACGAACGTGTTCTGGGCGTTGGTGACCTTGGTGAGGCCCTCGACGTCGGTGGTGGCCAGGCCGTAGTCCTTGTCGCCGCCGGTCGTCCACTGGTTCTCCAGGCCCAGCTCCTTGGCGATCCCGCCGAAGAAGGAGTTCGGCGTGTACATCCGGATCGACACGGTGCCGGAGTCGACCCAGCCGTCCGACATGGTGAACGGCGCCCCGGTCTTGCCCGCCTTGGCCAGGGCGTCCTTGCCGGAGGCGACCTTGGCGTCGAAGCCGGCCAGCAGCTCGGTGGCCTTCGCCTCGGTGCCGGTGGCCTTGGCCAGGGTGGTCACGGTCCTGCGCATGTAGCCGATCGGATCGGTGCCGTCGGAGCCGCGCAGCGCGAGCACCGGCACCTTCTTGGCGAGCTGCGCGATCACCGTCTCCTGCAGGTCGGTGGTGGTGACGACCAGGTCCGGGTCGAGCGCGATGATGGCGTCCAGGCTGGGCTCGCCGCGCTGGCCGACGTCCGGGGTGGAGGCGTCGATCGGCGCGCTGGTGTCCCAGATGTTGTAGCCCTTGACGTCGGCCTCGCCGACCGGCTTCACGCCGAGCGCGACCAGGTTCTCGGTGAGACCCCACTCGAGGGAGACGACGTTCTTGGCCGGCGCGTCCAGGTGGACGGTGCCGCGCTCGTCGGTGAGGTCGACCGGCCCGGCCGGCGCCGACGACGCCGGGGCGGCGGTGTCGGTGGTGTCCTCGGTGGTGCCGCAGGCCGCGATCAGCATCGCGGTGAGCGCGACCGCCGAGGTGGCGAAGGCGCGGCGGGTGATGGCCATTTAAATGGTGACCTTTCGGGTGTGGTGCCGGCCGACCGGCCGGGTGCGGACGTGACCGTCGGCGTCGACGTGGACGTCGATGCGCAGGCCGTAGATCTCGGTGAGCAGCTCGGAGGTGAGCACCTCGGCGGGTGCGCCGGTGGCCCGCACGACGCCCTGCTGCAGCAGCACCAGGTGGTCGGCGACGGCGGCGGCCTGGTCGAGGTCGTGCAGCACGACACCGACCGCGACGCCGTGCGAGTCGGCGAGGTCGCGCACGATGTCCAGGGTCTCGATCTGGTAGCGCAGGTCGAGGAAGGTGGTGGGCTCGTCGAGCAGCACCACGGTGGTGTCCTGGGCGAGGCAGGTGGCCAGCCAGACCCGCTGGAGCTCGCCGCCGGACAGCTCGTCGACGGCCCGGTCGGCCATCTCGGCGACGCCGGTCAGCTCCATGGCCCGCTGCACCTGCGCCGGGCCGTCGGGGTCGCCGGCGCCGAAGCGCCCGCGGTAGGGGTGCCGTCCGTAGGCGACGACGTCGCGCACCCGCACCCCGCCGGGCGTCGGCCGGGACTGGGTGAGCAGGGTGACCCGCCGGGCGAAGTCCTTGGGGCGCAACGCGAACGCGTCCTCCCCGCCGAGGTCCACGGTGCCGGACCGCGGCGTGTGCAGCCGGGCGAGCGAGCGCAGCAGCGTCGACTTGCCCGACCCGTTCGGCCCGATGAGCGCCACGACGGTGGCGGCCCGCAGCTCGATGCCGGCCCCGTGCACGACGGTCCGGCCGTCATAGGCGAGCGTCAGATCAGCGCCGGTGAGCGCGGCCTCCCTGTTCATGAGGTGAGGCTAACCTAATCCGCTTTTTCAAAACTTCAGGGTCTCGCCAGGTGAACCGGATCACGACCGCACGACCCCATCGTCGAGGGGCTGACCGCTACGCTGGCCCGGAGCCGGGGCACCCGGGCTGACCTGCCCCCATTCTCGACTCGGGAAAGACATGATTTCCTTCGCCGCACCGTCCGCCGCCTCCGACGCTGCCTTCGTGGCGACCGTCACCGACCTGGTCAATGAGGTCTACGCGGTCGCCGAGGAGGGCCTGTGGGCCGCCCCGACCGATCGCACCGACGTCACCGAGATCGCACGAATCATCGCGACGGGGGAGCTGGTGGTCGCCCGCGAGGACGGCGAGATCACCGGCGTGGCGCGGGTCTGCCGCCTGCCGTCGGAGGACAGCGTGGGCGAGGTCGGCATGCTGGTGGCCCACCCGAAGCGGCGCGGCGGCGGCATCGGGCGAAACCTCCTGGCGTACGCCGAGGGTTGGGCTCGCGATCTCGAACTGCACACCATGCAGCTGGAACTGCTTGTGCCGAAGACCTGGACCCACCCGGTGAAGCAGTTCCTGCGCGAGTGGTACACCCGGGCGGGTTACCGCGTCGTGCGCGTCACCGACCTGGCCGAGGACTACCCGGCGCTGGCGCCCCACCTGGCCACCCCCTGCGACTTCCTGATCTTCAACAAGCAGCTCTAGGGCCCTCTTCGAAGACTCGTGACATCGATCTCCCTGGATTGCCGTCAGTTTGCCACCATCGAGTATTTGTCCGTGGTCACCTGCCCGACACTGTCCAGGGTCAGGCCGAACGTGACGGCCTTGGTGCCGGCCGGAACCGCCGGGGTCGTCCAGGTTGCGGTCGTGTAGGCGGTGGCCGCCGCGAACGTGGGGCTCTGCGTCCACCACGACCAGTTTCCGGCGCTGTCCTGCCGGTACAGGGTCAGGAAGGTGGGCGCGTCCGACTTGTAGGCGACGCTCAACGTGTACGTGTGACCGGTCAGCACCAGGGGAGCGCAGTTGCCCGAATCCCAGCCGGGGATCAGCTTGGCGTCCCCGTCGGTGCGGCTGGTCAGCTGCAGGCGCTCGGCGTAGGTGCCGTCGAACGCGTCGGTGACCCGGGTCCACACGGGGGTGTTGGTGCCGTAGCCGGTGCCGGTCCAGCACTGCGGGAAACCGTCCGCGCCGGCCGTCTCCAGTGACGGGTTGACCAGGGCGTTCACCCCGACCGGCGCGGGTGTGGCGGTGGTGTCGGCGAAGCCGTGGTCGTCCACGGTGAGGGTGCCGACGCTGTCGATGGTGAGCCCGAAACTGGCCGCCACCGCCCCGGCCGGCGGCACCGGGCTCAGCCAGACCGCCCTGGTCCAGGCGCCGGCGGCGGCGAACCGCGGGCTCTGCGTCCAGTAGCTCCACTGCCCGATCGCGTTGCGCTGGTAGAGGGTGAAGAAGACCGGGACCGTCGATTTGTACCAGGTGCTGGCCTGATAGGTGCGGCCCGGCGCGACCTGCGACGAGCACTGGCCGAGGTCGAAGGTCGGCACCAGCTTGGCGTCCCCGTCGGTGCGGCTGGTCATGGCGATTCTCGACGCCCAGGAACCGGTGTGCGCGTCGCTGACCCGGGTGGTGGTGACCGTGTTGGTGCCGTACCCGGCGGAGGTGAAGCAGTCGGTGGTCTCGAGCGACGGATTGCGAACCGTGTTGACGCCCGATGCGCCCGGCGCCGGTGCCGGGGTCGGCGGCACCGCGGGTTTGACCGCCCCGCCGAGCACCTGCTGCACGGTCCGCACGGTGGTGCGGATGCCGGGCGCGGATCGCGGCTGGAGCCAGGCCAGGAACTGGTCGAGGATGGTGGGGGAGACCGATTCGGCCGGGCAGCCGGTGCCCGCGCAGACGTGGTGCAGGTTCAGCGGCACCCATCCGCCGGTGACCTCGGCCCGGGTGACGACGCTCTTGAGCTGCGCGAGGGTCCAGTTGCTCTCGACGTCGTCGGGAGTGCGGATCGCCCAGCGGTCGGCCGGGGGCACGGTTTCGGCGACCGGGCAGTCCGTACAGCTGAACGGTGATCGCAGATCGCCGGCCGCGCGGGCCGAGTTGTATCCGCATGTCTGCGCGATCGTTTTCGTCGTTGAATCGAATTCCACGAATGGGTACGCGAACGACGTGACCGCATATCCCCAGGACAGCAGCGTATTGCGATCCAGGCAGATCTGCCGGTTCTGTTCGGTCGGGGAAAGGGCCGGCAGATTCTGATGTGTCGCGGTATGTCCGCCGATCTCGTGCCCGGCCGCCTTGAGCGCGTCGAGATCGGCGCGGGTCATGTGGCCGGACAGTCCGATGAGGGCGGAATTGATGAAGAAGGTGCCGGTCATGCCGTACTTCTCCAGCAGTTGCTTCCCCTGCAGCTGGTCCGCGACGCCGTCGTCGAACGTGAACGTGACCTGTACCGGTTTGGCGGCCGAGGCCTGGGCCGGAGTTCCGGCTTGCGTCGCTATGAGGGCCGCGATCACGCCGGCGGCGAAAATCCATTTGCGATCCATCCCGGGACTATCCCAGGAGGCCGCCGAAATCTGCTAGCAACACAAAAATGGCTTTTAGCGGCGGAGGGCGGCAATTCCGAAATGGTCTGACCGAAAGAATGAACGGCGGCCTGGATGATCGGGGTTGCTGTTGATCAGTCACTTGACTTAGGTTCCATTGAGGACGGTCACTGTGTCGATCACGGGAGAATCCAATGGACTATCCGTTTCCCCAGCCCAGCGCCCTGGAACCGCCCGAGGAGTGGGCCTGGCTGCGCGACGAGTGCCCGGTCTCCCGCGTTCGGATGGCCAGCGGCGACGAGGCGCTGCTGCTCACCCGCTATGAGGACGTGCGCACCCTGCTCGCCGACCCCCGCTTCACCCACAACCTGAGCCGCCCCGGCGCCGCCCGCATCGCCGACTCGGAGAGCGGCGGCGTGTTCAACGACGCGTCCCTCGTCTCCGACATGACCAGCGGCGAGGGCCACCTGCGCTGGCGGCGGATGATGAGCCGGTCGTTCACCGCCAAACGGGTCAACGCGCTGCGCCCGCGCATCGAGGAGATCGCCCACGAGCTGATCGACGAGATGGAACCACCCGCCGACCTGGTCTCCGCCCTCGGCTTCCCGCTGCCCGTCTTCGTCATCTGCGAGCTGCTCGGCGTCCCCGCCGACCACCGCGACCGGTTTGCACACTGGTCCGACGCCATGCTCAACCTCACCAAGTTCCGGCAGGACGAGCTGGACACGGCGGCTCGCGAATTCCACGAGTTCATGGCCGCCCACGTGCGCGGCAAGCGGGAGAAGCCCGGCGACGACCTGCTCAGTGAGCTGGCCACGATCGTCGACGCGCAGGACGGCCGGCTCACCGAGGTCGAGCTGATCATCACCGCCCAGGGCCTGCTGGTCGCCGGCCACGAGACCACCGCCAACATGATCGGCAAGATGGTCGCGATGCTGCTGGCCGACCGCACCCGCTGGGAGGCCCTGCTGGCCGACCGCGGCCTCATCCCGTCGGCCGTCGAGGAGGCGCTGCGCTTCGACGCCAACCCCAACATCGGCATCCCGCGTTACCTCTCCGAGCCGTACGAGGTGGCCGGCGAGACCCTCCCGGCCGGCACCACGGTCATCACCAACCTCGCCTCCGCCAACCGGGACACCTGCGCGTTCGCCGACGCCGGCGAGATGGTGCTGGACCGCCGGCCCAACCCGCACATCGCGTTCGGCGCCGGCCCGCACTCGTGCCTCGGCCAGGCGCTCGCCCGCGTCGAGCTGCAGACGGTCCTCGCCGTTCTGCTCGATCGGCTGCCCGGCCTGCGGCTCGACGTCGAGCCCGGCGATCTCCGACGCCGGGAGGGCCTGGTGGTCGGCGGCATCGAGAAGGTTCCGGTCCGGTGGTAGCCGCGGCTTCGCCGCGCCGGCGGGTGCGGTCCGACGCCGCGGCGACCCAAGCGCTTCTTCTGCGTACGGCGGAGAGGCTGTTCGCCGAGCGTGGCGTGCATGCCGTCTCCAACCGTCAGATCGCCGAGGCGGCTGGCCAGGGCAGCAACTCGGCGGTCGGCTACCACATCGGCACCAAGGCCGACCTGGTCGCGGCGATCATCCGGACCCATGCCGTCCCGATGGACCGGCTCCGCACACGGATGCTGGACCGGGCCGGCACCGACCCGCGCGCCCTGATCGCCGCCGTGGTCCTGCCCCTCACCCGGCACCTCGCCGACCTGGGCACGCCGAGCTGGTACGCCCGCTGCTCGGCCCAGATCCTGATCGACCCGGTCCTGCGCACGGTGGCCATCCAGGCGGCCACCTCGACCCCCGCGATGAGCCGGGCCATGCAGGCCCTGCTGGCCGTGGTGCCCCCGGTCGCCGTGCCACGGGTCGAGATGGTCGGCCACCTCATCGTGCACACCTGCGCCGAGCACGAGCGCGACCTGGCCGCCGGCAACGCGCCGCCCGGCTCGTGGCCGCGCACCGGCCGCCTGCTGATCGACGCGATCGCCGACCTGCTGACCGTTCGATCGATTCGACCGTGATTCGATCGTTTCGACCGTGAGGAGAACCTCCGTGGAGATCACCGTTGACGAGGATGCCTGCTGCGGCGCCGGGCAGTGCGTGATGACCGCGCCGGAGGTGTTCGACCAGCGCGACGAGGACGGCGTGGTCGTCCTGCTCGACCCGGCCCCGCCGCCGGTGCTGCTGCCACTGGTCGAGAACGCCGTGGCGATGTGCCCGGCCGCCGCGATCTCGGTGTTTCCCTAGCGCCGGACACTCCGAAGGCCGATCCGCTACCCCGTCCCCGATTGTGTGCTACGGTTGGCCTCGTTGCAGTTTTGATTTCCGTAGACGTTTTCGGCGCCTGATGGGGTTATCTGAAACCCGGCGGGCGCTTTTTCGTTTTTCGTGTCGGTTCCGACGCGGGTTATCAACGCGGCGGCAAGGAGATCGCACAGTGCGATCTCGAAAGGCCTGCTAGGGAGCAGACATGGCTACAGGTACCGTGAAGTGGTTCAACGCCGACAAGGGTTTCGGCTTCATCAGCCAGGACGACGGCGGCGCTGACGTCTTCGCCCACTTCTCCGCGATCGCGTCGAGCGGTTTCCGCAGCCTCGAGGAGAACCAGCGGGTGGAGTTCGACATCACCCAGGGCCAGAAGGGCCTGCAGGCGGAGAACATCCGCCCGGTCTGATCCAGACTCTCCCGAACGGCGGCTCGACTGATTTTCAGCGGGCCGCCGTTCGGCGTTTCGGAATATTCATTCGCCAGATCCGGCGAGCGGTATTTCCCGCAACGGACGGTTCGGCCGGACCAGGCCAGCAGGTGTCCACCATGCCGGACAGGCTGCGCATCGCCTCGTAGAGTCGCGCCTTGGCCACGGCCGGGCTGAGACCGAGATGCTCCGCCGCCTGGTGTGCCGTCCGGTGGCCGAAATATGTCGCAACAATGATCTCCTGGTGCGGAGCCGGGAGACTGCGCAGCATCACTTCCATGTCCGGCCGCCGGGTCTCGCGGTCGTCGATCGGGTCGGCTTGTGTGGTCGGCATGCCCGGTACTTTGGTCACCGCGGAGCCCCAACTCCAGTGCGCACCCGCGGCGTAGTCACACCGTCACCAGCCGATACGTGCTTTCCTGGGCGGCGTGCTGACAGTGCGAAGATTCCGCGACACGGACGCCGGCGTGCTCTGGGCGCTGAACGCGCTGCCGAACATCGGTGAGACAGCCGACCCGGCCGTCCCGATCCCGTTGCCGGCGGCGGCCGAGGCGCCGGCCAATTTTCCCGATCTGGCCGACATCGAAGGAACCTTCCTAGCGACCGGCGGGGAATTCCTCGTCGTGGAGCTGGACGGACATGTCGTCGGCATGGGCGGCTACCGGCCGGACGCCGGCGAGCGGGCCGAGGTCCTCCGGGTGCGGGTGCATCCGGCGACACGGCGCCGCGGGATCGGGCGTGCCCTGATGGCCGAGCTGGAACGGCGCGCGACGGCCGACGGGTTGCGGTCGATGCACCTGGACACGGCGACCAACCAGCCGGCGGCCATGGCCTTCTACCAGGACCTGGGCTACCGCGAGGTCGGCCGCGAACACCAGCCGGGTTGGACCTGGACGCTGGTGTACTACGTCAAGTCACTGAGCGATGTTACGGCCGCTCGACAATGGAACCCGGGGTCAGGTTAGGGCGCCCTCCCAGGCTGCCCGAAGCAGGGACGCCACGATGTCGCGGGTTACCGGGCGTGGGTTGGCGTAGGGGGTGGCCACCACCGCGTCGGCTATCTCGCCGATGTCGGCGAAGGACATGCCCAGCTCGCACAGGGAGCCGGGGGCGTTCAGGCTGTCGGCCAGGTCCCACAGGTAGCGGGCCGGGTCGGAGGTGTCGAAGGCGCGGCTCAGCGCGGTGACCGCGGCCGGTGCGAACGGTGCGTTGAACGCCAGCACGTGCGGCAGGACCACCGTGTGGGTTTCCGCGTGCGGCAGACCGAGAGTGCCGCCCAGGGCGTGGCACAGCTTGTGGTGCAGGGACATCGTGGTGGCGCCGAGCACCGCCCCGCACAACCACGCGCCGTAGGACGCCGCCGTGCGGGCGGTCATGTCGCTGCCGTCGGCCACCACCCCGGGCAGGGCCGACACCAGCGAGCGGGCGCCCTCCGCGGCCATCAGCGACACGATCGGCGACGCGTCGGGGGCGTAGAGACCCTCGACGGCGTGGGCTATCGCGTTGAAACCGCTGGTCACCGAGAGCGAGGCGGGCATCGAGACGGTGAGGGCCGGGTCGTAGACGACGCTGACCGGCAGCACGCGCGGGTCACGGCCGGTGCGTTTCACCCCGTCCGACGTCAGGCCCCAGACCGGCGTCATCTCCGAACCGGCGTACGTCGTCGGGACCGCCACCACCGGCAGGCCCAGCTCTTTCGCGACGGCCTTGCCCAGGCCGATCGACGAACCACCGCCGACCGCGACGCAGCCGTCGGCGCCGAGCGAGGTGGCCAGCGCGACGGCCCGCGCGGCGGTCGCGGCCGGCACGTGCATCGTCGCCTCGGGCAGGATGCCGACGGCCCGGTCGCCCAGCGACGACGCGATCTGCTTGGCCGTGTCTTCCTGCCGGGGACCGCACAGCACGAGCACGCGGCTGAGCCCGAGCGCCGAGACCTCGGCGGGAAGCTCGGCCAGCGACCCGGCCCCGAACACCACCCGCATCGGCAGCGCCGAATAGGTGAACCCGTCGATCATGAGCGCAGCAACCCGATGTCGAAGGTCAGCGTCCGGAACGGATTTTCCAGGCCGGCCGCGGCGGCGCGGCCCGGGCCGGTGACCTGACCGGACACCGGGCACGGCGTACCCTTCTCGTCGAGCGCGATCGACTCGCCCAGCGCGCGCGGCGGCGACTCGGCCTCGGTCAGCTCGACGTCCTTCACGAACGCGTGCAGGTGCCTGACCAGCGACGTCATCACCTGCCGCAGCCTCGGATCGGCGGTCTCGCCGAAGCTGGCGGCGACCACATCGGCCGAGCGCTCCTCGCTGAACAGGTCCATGGTCCCTACCTTAGGGCGCCCGGCTGTGATCGTGCGCAAATGCCGTCCGTTCGCGTGATTACAAAATGCCGAAGCCCTTAAGAAAATCTTAATTGCGTACGCCGGTCAGTCCGCCGATAATTACCCGTATCCGCTGGTCAGGATGTTGTGACGAACCCAATGCAGCAAAAGTGATATTTGCCTGGTGTCCATTCGACCGCTGTTTGACAGGGGAGTGAAAAGCAATTTAGTCTCGCTCGGCCGAAAGGGGAAAGCGATGCGGGAACGGGATGTGGTCGCCGCGGCGCAGCGTGGTGACCGGCGGGCCCGCGAGCGACTCGTCCGGGGATGCCTGCCGCTGGTCTACAACGTGGTCGGCCGGGCGCTCGGCACGCATCCCGACGTCGAGGACGTCGTGCAGGAGACGATGCTGCGGGTGGTGCGCGACCTCGAGTCGCTGCGGCAGCCGGAGAGTTTCCGGGCCTGGGTGCTGACCATCGCCACGCACCAGATCGGCCGCCACCGGGCCGAGCCACCGGCGGTCGTGGCCGACCGGATGCCGGACGGCGCTGCCGACTTCGAGGAGCTCGCCATCCTGCGGCTGCGGCTCTCCGGCGAGCGGCGGCAGGTGGCCGAGGCGGCGCGCTGGCTCGACGACGAGGACCGGACGGTTCTTGCGCTCTGGTGGCAGGAGGCCGCCGGCGAGCTGACCCGCGGCGAGATCGCGGCGGCCTTGGGGACCACCATGGCGTACGCCGCGGTCCGCGTGCAGCGGATGCGCGCCCAGCTGGACCGTTCCCGGGTGATCGTGGCGGCCCTGGCCGCCCGGCCCCGCTGTGCCGGCCTCGCCGAGGCCGTCGCGGGGTGGGACGAGCGGCCCGGCCCGCTGTGGCGCAAGCGGATCGACCGGCACGTGCGGGACTGCCCGGCCTGCCTCGCCCGGTCGCGGCAGCAGGTGGCCGTCGAGCGGTTGCTCGCGGGCTGCGCGCTGGTCCCGGTGCCGACCGGGCTGGCCGCCGCCGGGCTGCCGGGCGCCCTCAGCGGGCCGGTCGGCGGCGGCGGTGGGTCGGTGGGCAAATCGGTGTGGTCGAACCCGTTGTTGGCGGCGGCTGCGGCGGTCGTCGTGCTGGCGGGCGGCGGGTTCGCGTACGCGCAAATGCCGGCCGCGGAGCCGCAGCCGACCGCCCAGATCGTGGCCGCGCCCGGCTCCGCCGCGAGGTCGGCGGTGCCGGCCCTTTCCTCGTCGCCCTCGCCCACTCCCTCTTCTGCGAAGCCTTCGCCGACCGCTGCCAAGGCCCCGAAGGCCGCCAAGGCCGCGAACAAGAAGGCCGTCCAGGCGGGCTGTGGAGCGGGACTGGATCGGATCTGGGCGAGCTGGCCGATGGTGGCGTCGCCGGATTACCGCGATCTGGGCAACGGGACCGTGCGGGACGAATCGACCTGCCTGGTGTGGCAGCGGGCGGTGGCGCCCTCGACGCACACGTTCACCGAGGCCAAGAGCTACTGCGCCGGGCTCGATCTGGACGGTGGCGGGTGGCATCTGCCCAGCCGGATCGAGCTGACCTCGATCATCGATCCGGCCCGGTCGGGGCCGGCGATCGACCGGACCGCCTTTCCGGGTACGCCGGCGCAGTTCTTCTGGACGTCGTCGCCGTGGGCCGTCACGAAGGAGCCGCTGCGGGCCTGGATCATCAATTTCTCCGAGGGGCTGGCCTCGAACGGCGCCTATCAGTCGGGTTCGTATCAGGTCCGGTGCGTGCGCTCGGCCGCGGGCGATGGGCCGCCGAAGTACGAAATTTCGGGCGACGAGGTGACTGATCCGGCGACCGGGCTGACCTGGCAGCGGAGTGGGTCGTCGTCGGCCATGAGCGCGGCCGCGGCCGACACGGAGTGTGCCGATCTTGGGATGCGGCTGCCCACCCTGCGGGAACTTTCCACTACCGTCGACGAGACCCGGGTGGCCCCCGCCATCGATCTCGACGCATTTCCAAACACGGTGAAGAACGGCTGGTACTGGACTTCCACCGAGGCCGCGCCGGACCGGGCGCGACGGTGGGCGCTCAACTACGACGACGGGTACACGAACTACCGCAAGGCCGAGGCCGGATATGTACGCTGCGTTCACTGAGTCCTCGTTGGACAAAATCTTGCCGGTGACATAGAAAGAGCGCCATGACGGACGAGGACCTGTCGAAAGAGCTCCAGGCCGACATCCCGCACGCCGCGCGGATCTGGAACTACTGGATGGGCGGCAAGGACAACTTCGCCGCCGACCGTGCGGCCGGTGATGCGGTCGTCTCGGTCTACCCGGAGATCGCGCTGATGGCCCGTTTCTCCCGGCAGTTCCTCATCCGGGTGGTGCGCTACCTGGCCGCCGAGGCGGGCATCCGCCAGTTCCTCGACGTCGGCACCGGCCTGCCCACCATGCAGAACACCCACGAGGTCGCGCAGGGCATCGCGCCCGACGCGCGCATCGTCTACGTCGACAACGACCCGATGGTGCTCGTGCACGCCCGCGCCCTGCTGCGCGGCACCACCGCCGAGGGCGCCACCAACTACGTGCCGGCCGATTACCACGACCCCGAGGCGATCCTCGAGCAGGCGGCCGCGACGATCGACTTCTCGCAGCCGGTCGCGGTCATGTTCATGGGCGTCATGGGTTACGAGCAGTCCATCGACGAGATCCACCGGATCGTCCGCACGATCATGGCGGCGACCGCGCCCGGCAGCTTCGTCGTGCTGTGGGACGGCACCGACACCACTCCCGCGGTGGTGGCGGGGGCCGAGAAACTGGCCGAGAGCGGCGGTGTGCCCTACATCCTGCGCAGCCCGGCCGCCCTGCTGACCTGCTTCGAAGGCTTCGAGCTGGTGGAACCGGGGCTGACCGAGATCACGTCGTGGCGGCCGGAGCCGGGCGAGGTCGAGCACATCGACGCGTACGGGGCGGTGGCGCGCAAGCTGTGACCGGGGAGGTTCGGTCCGTCGGGCGCGCGCTGGACATCCTCAGCGCGTTCAGCTCGGCGCACCCCCGGTTGACCCTGTCCGAGCTGGCCGACGCGGTCGGGTTGCCCCGCCCGAGTGTCCGCCGGCTCGCCGTCACCCTGATCGACCGGGGTTTCCTGCGCCAGGACCCGGACGGTGCCTACCTTCTCGGGGTGCGCCTGCTGGAACTGGGCAGCCAGGTCACCGCCAGCTCGGCGATCACCCACCGGGCCGGGCCGGCCGCCGACGAGCTGGCCCGGATGACCGGCGAGACCGTGCTGATCGCCGAGGTCGACTGGACGTCACTGTCGCTGCTCATCATCGGCAAGCGGCACCCCGTACAGCCGGCGGCGGCCACCTCCCCGGTCGGGCACCGGTATGCGATCGCCACCGGTTGCCTGGCCAAGGCCGTACTCTCCGGCCTGCCGCCGGCCGGCCTGGCCTCGGTCGTGCCGAAGTTGCGGCTCACGCCGCGCACCACCTCGTCCATCGTCGACCCCGACGCGCTGGCCGCCGACGTGGCGGCCAGCCGGGCGCGCGGCTACGCCATCCAGTCCGGCGAGTTCCTGCCCGGCATGTCCGGCGCCGCGGTGCCGGTGCACGTCTCCGGCCGGGTGGTCGGCGCCCTGGCCGTGCTGGGTTCGACGATGCGTTACCCCGGGCCCGAACTGCACCGGGCCGGCCGGCTGGTCCGCAGCGTCCTGACCGCGACCACCCGATGACGTCCGGTGACGCGTTTCGCGCTGCGGAATGAAGCCTCGCCGACAGCGGATCTTGATAGTTAACCTCCCGGCGTTCACTTCCGGACGCAGGAGGTTCCACCGTGGCCGACGACAACGAGGACATCCCGTACGAGAAGGACGGCGGCGGCACCGCGGTGACCCTGATCGTCGGTGGCCTCATCGCCCTGATGGTGGTTGCCCTGATCGCCCTTCTGTATCTCGCCTTCTCCAACTAGGACCGTTACGGTCCACCCATGTTCGGCTCACTGGCACTGGAAACCACGATCGGTCTGGCCCTGGTCTTCTTCGTCGTGGCCTCGCTGGCCTCGGCGATCGTCGAGGGCACGTCGCGGCTGCTGCGCAAGCGCGCGCGGGACCTCGAACAGACCATCGGCCAGATGCTCAGCGGCAGCACGACGTTCGACGACGCCGCCGAGCAGGCCCTGAAGATGTTCAAGGGCACGTCCATCTACGCGTCGGCGGACATGGCGGCGAGCCGGGGCCGGCGCTGGTTCCGCAAGGACGTCGGCCCGGCCTACCTGTCCGCCCGATCGTTCGCGGACGCCATCGACGAGTTGACCGACCGGCTCACCGAGACGCCGGTCGAGGGCGTGAACAAGCGCCTGAAGAACTTCAGGACCGACGGCGAGACGCTCGCCCTGGACGCGAAGGCGGCCCTGGAGAACTGGTACGACGAGACGATGGGCCGGCTCAGTGGCGCCTACAAGCGGTGGGCCACCGGGGTGCTGTTCCTCGTCGGGCTGGGCCTGGCCGTGGCCGGCAACGTCTCGGCCTTCCACACCGCCCAGACCCTGTGGCAGCAGCCGGCCGTCCGGCAGGCCGCCCTGGACGCCGCCGAGCAGGCCGCCGTGAAGAGCACCACCGGGGACGGCCTGGTCACCAAGAACGTTCAGACCGTGCAGGACCTGGCCGGCCTGGGCATGCCGGTCGGCTGGGAGCACGGCACCCACTGGAGCGACGCGGCGTGGACGGTGTCGCACGTCGCCGGCTGGCTGGTCACGGCCCTGCTGCTGATGCTCGGCGCACCGTTCTGGTTCGACGTGCTCTCCCGGCTGGTCTCCCTGCGCACGACCGGCGCCAAACCACCCGCCGCCGCCCAGGACCCGGGTGCCGCCACGTCGCTGCGGGCGGCCGCGGTGTCGTCGGCGGCGGGCGCGGCGGCCGTCGCCGAGATGGCCACGGCCGAAAGCGCGCTCAAGACCGGACCGTTGTCGTGACGCGGGCCAGCGCCGGGGAACGTGGCGTCGAGCCGAAACCGAACCGCACCGGCGGGTCCACGTCGGTGAGCGGTCCCAGGTCCACGCCGTCGAGCGCCGCGGTGGCCGCCGTGATCCGGTGCAGGTCCCGCACCGCGTACCACTCGCGGCGGCCGTTTCCGGCGGTGCCGTAGGTGCGGACTCTCTGTAGCAGTCGGGCCGGCCGGTCGATCAGCTGCACCCAGAGCGGGTGCCGCGCCAGCGGTGGCGGCACCGCGCGCAGCAGCCGGCCCAGCGCGCCGCGGCCGCCGGTGGTGAATCGCAGCGTCAGCGGGCCGGCCGTGACGGTCCAGGCCGGTCCGGCCCGGTTCACCGCGACCGGCACCACCCGCACCTCGTCGAACGCGTAGGTGTCGGCGACGAACCGGCCCAGCTCCTCGGTCGGGGCGAGGAGCACGCGGTGGCCGTCCGCCTGCTCGATCATGACGTCGCTGACCGGGCCGAACGGTGAGTCCGGCCAGTGCCCGAGCACGAGCCGGGTTCCGGTGGCCGTACCGAGGCCGGCGATCCAGCCGTCGAAGCGCATTCGCACGTGATCGGGCTTACCCGCCGTACGCCTTCCTAAAGCCTTTAGGTTTTTGCTTAGATAGCCTAGGAAACGGGAGGTGGCCGATGGCGCGAGCCGGAATCACCGCGGATCGGCTGGTCGAGGCCGGGGCGGAGCTGGCCGACGCGGCCGGGTTCGAGCAGGTGAGCCTGTCGGCCCTGGCGCGGCGGTTCGAGGTGTCCGTGCCGAGCCTCTATGCGCATGTGGCCGGCTCACACGACCTCAAGACCCGGATCGCCCGGCTGGCCCTGGCCGAGCTGGCCGACCGCGGACTGGCCGCGCTGGCCGGCCGGGCCGGCAAGGACGCGCTGACCGCGCTCGGCAACGTCTACCGCGACTACGCCCGCGCCCACCCGGGCCGCTACGCCGCGGCCCGCATGCCGCTCGACCCGGCCGCCGCCGCGGCCAGTGCCGGTCCCCGGCACACCGAGATGATCAGGGCGATCCTGCGCGGCTACGACCTGCCCGAGACCGAACAGACCCATGCCGTACGCCTTCTCGGCGCGACCTTCCACGGTTACGTGAGCCTGGAGTTGGCCGGCGGCTTCGACCACAGTTCGCCGGATTCGGAGCGCTCCTGGTCCCGTGCCATGGACGCGCTCGACGCGCTGCTGCGCCACTGGCCCGATGAGTAGGGGAACCATGCACGACATCGAAATCACCCCGGACCTGCTGCGCGGCGCGCTCGAGCTGGAGCGCACCGGGTCCGGCCTGCGGCCGCACCGGCTGCCGGCCTGGGCCCGCGCCCAGACCCAGGACCCCCAGCCGGCCATGGTGGAGGCGCAACCCTCGGGCGTACGCCTGGCGTTCCGCACCGCCGCCACGGCGATCGAGCTGGTCGCCCTGCCGACCCGCTGGGCCTACCGCGGTGTCCCGGCCCGCCCGGACGGCGTCTACGACCTGCTCGTCGACGGCCGGCTCACCGCGCAGGGCAGCATCCCCGGCGGCACCGTCCACACCGTCGACATGGCCACCGGCACGACCGAGCACCGGGCCGGTGAGCCGGGCACGATCGCGTTCACCGGCCTGCCCGCCACCGGCAAGGAGGTGGAGATCTGGCTCCCGCACAACGAGGCGACCGACCTGGTGGCGCTGCGGGCCGACGCCCCGATCGAGGCGGCCCCGGCGAGCCGGCCGGTCTGGCTGCACCACGGCAGCTCGATCAGCCAGGGCTCGAACGCCGCGAGCCCGGCCACCACCTGGCCGGCGCTGGCCGCCCGGCAGAGCGGCCTCGACCTGATCAACCTGGGTCTGAGCGGTAGCGCCCTGCTCGACCCGTTCACCGCCCGCACCCTGCGCAACACCCCGGCCGACGTGATCAGCGTCAAGATCGGCATCAACCTGGTGAACACCGACGTGATGCGGCTCCGCGCGTTCGTCCCGGCCGTGCACGGCTTCCTGGACACGATCCGGGACGGCCACCCGGACACGCCGCTGCTGGTCGCCTCGCCGATCTACTGCCCGATCCACGAGGACACGCCGGGCCCGGGCGCCTTCGACCCGGAGGCGCTGCGCGAGGGGCGGGTGCGGTTCCGGGCCACCGGCGACCCGGCCGAGCGGGCCGCCGGAAAGCTGACCCTGACGGTGATCCGCGAGCACCTCGCCCGGATCGTGGCCCAGCGCGCCGCCACCGACCCTCAACTGCACTACATCAACGGCCTTGACCTGTACGGCGAGGCCGACCACGCCGACCTGCCGCTGCCCGACGCTCTGCACCCGGACGCCGCCGCCCACCGCCGCATCGCCGACCGCTTCGCGAAGCTGGCCCTCAGCCGAGTGCTTCCTCGCGGCTGATCCAGCACCGTGATGAGAACCTCCAGGGTGTAGCGGAACGAGCTTGACCTCAACCTTGGTTGAACTCTTAACGTCCCTGGCATGCAACGCATCGATAACCAGGAGCCGATGATGGCCGAGATCACCCAGCGAGTGGTGCTGAACGACCCAGCGGCCGGTCCGACCGCAGAGAAGGTCGCCGCAGATCTGGCGGCGCAGTTGCAGCGAGGCGGCGATACCTTGGACGCCGACGTCTACGACGCCTGGTTCGCCTCCGACATCCTCTGGGGGAGTCCGTACGGGGCGACTCTGACCGGGTTCCAGGGGTTGAACGAGATTCATCATCGATTGATGGACCGATCGAAGCCGCCGGCCGAGGCCTCGGCGCCGGCCTCACGGTTCGAAGTCGTGTCGGTCTTGGCGCCCGCGCCCGGCGTCGTCGTGACACATATCCGCCGGCAGGCACTCGCTGCGGACGGCTTCTCCGAGATGGCGCTCTACGTGCTGATCGAACGCGAAGGGCGATGGTGGCTGGCCGCCGCCCAGAACACGCCGATCAGGCAGCTGCCCGCGTCTCCGGACAACTGAACCATCGTGTCGGCGTTGTTTCTGTGCCCTCAAATCGGCCATTGACGCGCACCCAGCGCCCCGTGCGTCACCGACCTCGCCCCGGCGGCGGCATGCGCGGTAGTTCCGCGGGCCGCGCCCGCCGTGCTGTCAAGGGGGTTCCGATGCATGGCCGTCCGGCTCGAACGCGATGGAGGCGCGTCGTGCGTACAGTCGTCGCGCGAGCCATGCGGTCAAAATGGCGCTGAGGATCATGTCGTATCGGCCGAGCAGCGCGACCAGCAGGTCGAGGAGCACGAAGAACGTGAGTAGGCCGACCACGACACGGACGCCGTCGCTTCCCTGCGGACCGGTCACCGCAAGACGCCGTACCAGGAAGACACCGGCGGCAACGGGAAGCATCGACAGCGCTACGCCGAGGGGCCAACTCAGTCCGGTCTTCGCGACCGTGTAGGTCAGGACCCAGTGCGCGGACACGCAGGTGAAGGCGAGCAATCCGAGGCCTCGCCGCGGTGGGGGCCGACCACTGCCGAACGGTGAAGGAACCGGGCGTCGGCCGCGGCCGATCAGCCAAGCGGTCACCACGACCGCGGCGAGCAGTGCCGTAGCGGCGACGAGGACGGTAGTCGGCGGGCGCTGGTCGAACTCCCCGTAGACGACCGGTGTCACGGAGAGCACCAGACCAGCAAGAATGAGGCCTGGGCGACCAACCCACGGACGGTATCTCGCCCGAGGAACGAGCCACTCGACCACGAGGACCGATGCGCAGATGCTGATCGCTGCGTGGAACACCGTGAGGTGACCTGCGAGCAGCACGTTGGTGTGCCACACGACGCTGTAGGTGCCGACGCCGGAGTCCTGCCAGAACTGGGGGAAGAACCAGTATCGGTCTACCAGCGCCTCCTCCCACACGGCGTAGGCGACACCTAGCAGGACCAGGCCGGCGAACCCTGAGCCGAACCGATGGGCGACCTCGCGACAGACGAGTGCGCCGCAGCCGTACAGGGCGGCCATGAAAGCGAAGTTCCCAGGCATCAGAAGATCCAGGGGCGGGGTGGAGCCCGACAGGCCCTCGCCGAAGAACGGCGCGATGAGAAGAATGAGCAGCACCGGGTTGGTGACGGTGCGTCGAAGTCTTCGCGGTTCGCCGGTGTTGGCCGTCATGGCGCCAACCTTCCAGCAACGGCCCATCCGGCGCATCAGCCCAAGGTCGATCGCCTGTCTACCAAAGTTCACTCCTGTCGACCGGCCGTCGGTGGACTCGTGCCGGCCGCTGTCGTGCTGGTGGTGTGCCTGCACGGCGACCTGGAGCGAGGATCAGTCGACGGGGTGTATCAAGATCGCCGCGACGTTGCCCACGTTGACGTCCTTCGCCGAGCACACCTTCGTGGCACTGGCGACGAAGACCGACTTGGTCTCGTCGGGCGGGTACACGCGATACCCGCGTACGCTGACCGGCTTGCATCGGCTGGCCGGGAACATCCCGACGTCGTGGAGGCCGAGAATCGCGTACGCGATGTCGCCCGGCGCCAGGGTCAGTGTCACCTTCGGGTTGAACGTGGCGCGGTCGAGCGCCTCACCGACCTGGTGCCGGTCGTCCCCCGCCACCGCGGACACGCCCGGGAAGCCGTGGAGCGTGCAGGCGTGACGGGCGACGTTGGTGAAGTACAGCGGCTGGAACTTGGTGGCGGTGTCGCCCCCGCGCTTGCCGAGCGTCAGCTTGAGGTCTCCGGTGTGGCAGCGGGGCGTAGCAGTCCCCGCGGCGCCCCCGCCGCTCTTCGTGCCGGTCGGCGACCCGGGTTTCGCAGGGCCGGACGGCGTGCCGGTTCTTGCGGGGCCGGACGGCGTGCCGGTGTCCACCGGGCCGGCGGAGGCGCTCGCTGCGGACGTCGGGGCAGCGGGCGCGGTCGTGGGTGTGGCTGTGGCTGTGGCTGTGCGGTGCGATGAGGTCGTGCAGCCGGTGACGAACAGGACCGGCACGGCCAGCAGAAGCAGCAGTGGTCTCATACCTCCGTGATATCTCCTGCAGGTCGGCCTGACCTCACGGATTCGTGCCTCCACAGTGCACCTTCACCTACTCATCGCGTGTCCCATTCGGCACTCACGTAGCGATCGGATCGCGGCCGATGAGTTTCGTCGCTATGCCGTGGCGTTGGAGATCTGGTGCAGGATCCAGAGGGGGCTCGGCATCTCAGGCGATGGTGGGCGTGCGGACGGTTGCCCGCTGTGGCCAGACGCAGCAGACGACGATCGCGAGGATCGGGACCAGTGACAGGATGGCGAGCGGCTCGGCACCGAAGAACACGAAACCGCCCCAGTACACCGAGGGACCGTGGCCGTTGCGGTGGGTGTTGGCCAGCAGGGAGCCGGTCGAGGTGGGGATGTTGCCGAGACAGGCCGGGGCGAGCATCAGTAGCGCGCCGATGCAGAGTCTCGAGTACGCCCGCTGCCGGCCGGGCTCGAAGCGGCGCATGCGCTTCGCGGTGTAAAGCCCGAACAGAGCGCCGAACAGGATTCCGGCCAGTCCGCCGCCGATGGTGTCGCGCAGGTGGCCGGGCGGCTCGGCCCACATCAGGTCGAGATTCAGAGCGGACGGGTTGGACTCGGCCTGGGTGATTTGCACTGCGGCGAGATAGCCGGTGCGCACGCCGGTCACCTCGGCGAACGCGGCGAGCGCAGTCTGCGGACCATGGTGCTGGACGCTGGTGTGCACGTCCTGCCAGCCGTGTGCGCGCATCTGCCGGGTGACGGCGGCGGCGACCTGCTCCACGCTGGTTTGCGGGGGCATCATGCCGGTCACACTGGTCCGGCCGACACGCACGCCGGTACCGCCGTGCAGAGTGTTGTTGCTGTACGGGTTCCAGAAGGTTCGCCGCCCGAACTGGTCGACGTGATCGTCGAAGGGGACCGGCAGGACCGTCGGCGCGAGGCCGATCGCTGTGGTCTTGTCCGGGGCCATCGGGTCCACGTCCCGCCAGGCCAGCCACGAGCCGAGCGCGATCCCGCTCAGCCCACCGAGCACGGCCGCGAACGCCGCGATCACGAACGCCCGGCGCCCGAACTCGGCGAGACGCCGGCCGAGGCCGTGCCGCAGCAGCAGCGCGGCCTCGCGTGCGGCCGGCCGCGATCGCCCGGGATCAGCGGCGTCGAGCAGCGTCGCGAGGATCTCCGGACCACGCTCGTGCCGATACGTCCGTGGGTAGGCCAACAGCCACCGCCGGTACCTGCGGGCCAGACGCCTGGTGCGGATGTCGTCGGGCATGTTGATCCCTTCAGGGGTCGGCGATGGCACCGAGGGTCGAGTCAGGCAGGGCGGGGAACGCCGGCGGGGCGAGCTCCGCTCAGCCGTTGGGTGACCATCCGTGCGTCGCGGCGCATCTGCTCGGCCTCGGCGACCAGTGCGGCGATGCCCGGATCGGTCAGCCGGTAGTAGCGGCGGAGCCTGCCGTCGACAGTCTCCTCACGGTCGACCTCGACGAGGCCTTCGTCGTTGAGCCGGTCGAGTGCCGCATACAACGTGCCGGCGGCGAGGCGCGTCCTGCCATCCGACAGCCGCGCCACTTCCTTGATCACCGCGTACCCGTGCAGCGGGGCCGGAGCGAGCGCCGACAGGATCAGAAAGCTCGGTCGCCGCATGCTCGCCATGGCCGCCAATATACAGTTGATCGTCCTATCGGCGAAGCCTGACATCGATGCGTCGGCGACGGTGTGCGCGAATACGGTCAGCGAGGTGGGGCAGCTGTCCTACCTGAGCCTCGCCACTTCGAAGCCGGTCGTTGACCGGATGCCTGGCTGCCAGGCGACGGGTCCCTCTCGCGTAAGCCAGACCACGAAGTCGACCACCGCGCTCACCTTTACGGCGGATGACGACGGCCAAGTCAGCGGTGACAAGCCGGTAGGCAGCCACCAACCGCCGGAAGCCGGACCGCTCCCTGGACTGCCGGGCCGTACAGAATCGGCACGCGTTATCTGCGCCAGAAGCGGATGCTGGGTTGTCCGTCGCCGGGCGCTCAGCGGAGATTGACTACGCTGAGGTCGTGGCCCATGTACTCGCCCGGCTGAACGGCTTCGGGGTAACCCTTATCCCGAACTGGCCCTACTCCTTCGAGCGGGAAGGGGAGAGCTCGAACATCGTGCACGTGACCCGTTGGACTCCCTCAGGGCTGGCGCACGTGAAGTTTGATCCCGGCAACCCAGTTGACGGTAATGACGTCGTCGATGTGACAGACGGGTTCGACGTCCCGTATTGGCTGATAGAGACGTCTATCTTCAGTGTGCAGTGGCCGGTCGGGTTCACCATCAACTCGCCGCAGGACCCAGGCGATGAAACGCCCTTCTATTTGCAAGGGCCGGGCGAAGCGACGATCTTCACGCAAGGGCCGGTGCCGAGAGCACGGCTGTCGGATCCCGAGGCTCTGGTCGCCCCCGGCCAGTCCGTCCTGACCCGGAGGTCAGACGACAACGGCGTCGCAAGCCTTGAGCTGAGCTATCTCCATGACGATGAGCAGTGGTGGCAGGCGCACTGGATGATGCCGTGCCAGGCTGATCACTTCATCGTCATCACGGCTCAGTCTCTCCTTGCAGCGTCGTCGACGACTCGCAGGGCCGCGGAGGCGGCCGTAGCGACATTCGAGGGTTCCTCGTAGACGCAGAGCATCCGCTCATCGGCACGAGCGTGTACTGACGGACCAAAGCTCCTGATCACCTTGCGTCACCGTTGCGTGCTGGCGAACGCGCCCGCTCGGCGGCAGATCAGTGCACGTCGGCGAGAACATCGCGGTCCGGCGGTCATCGAGTCGGAAGGTGTAGCTGGGTACATGTGTGGTAGACGTTTTCACGTAGTACGTCGACGGCCCTTTGAGGCTGTGGCTCGCTAGGTCGGCAATTTGATCGACTCGGTCAGCGATCTCAAGTGCCCAGTCGCGTCCGTCGTCACGGGCGGTGCGCTGGGCGACGTCCGCGGCGGCAAGGCAGCCATGGATATCGCCTAGCAGCAGCCGTATGTAGCAAAGGCGCTGGTGGGCGTTACTGTTAAGTGGATTGTGGCCAACGAGCGCTTCGTGGGCGTTAGCCTGACCTTGGAGAGTGCCGTATTCGTCGAGATAAGGCACCGCCTCGGTGAGGATGGCGTCCGCGCATTCCGACATCACCGTCTCGGCTTGGCTGGTGTCGGTCGGCAAATCCCGCAGAGTGTGAAGCTCCGTCGAACTCAGGTGTGGCAGGGTCGCTTGTTGAACGTACAGCGATACGTCGAGGACCAGGCCGGCAGAGGGCTGCGCCAACAGTTGCGTCCCGGCGATCAGGTGGAACTTCTTGCTGCCAGTGTGCGAGTGCGCCACCACGTAACTCAAGACCCATCCGACAGGCTTGCGGTAGACCAGACTCCCACGGTGACCCCATGCACCTGGCAGGGCTGGGAGTAGCCACCTCCTGGCCAGCCGCGCCCACTCGCTTTGCCGCATCGCATCATCCTGGCGCGCCCAAGAACACCAACGGGCGGAAACGACCAACGAGAGGCCGTAGACAGCCGAATGCCAACAACGTAGGGCCAACGCAGCGGTCCGCATACGGACGGCGGCAAATGAGGCCGTCCTACTCGTAGCCGGATGCGGCCCGAACGATCTCGGCGAACAAGTGCCAGGAGGCTTGCTCTTGATCAGGCTCCGACGCTTGGACAACATGGGCGTCGGTGACCGCCGCCAGCCCCGTCGAAGAAGCGATCCAGGGTGCCGTTCTCCCACTCGGCCTCTCCGGTCGACCGGAAGTCAGCCAGCACAGCTGAGAGGAAACAGGCGAAGTCATCGCGCGTCCCGACGTTGCTCGGGTCAACGTCGGTCGCCCGCCCGTCCAGTTTCGTACCTCGCTGCACCATGGTGCAGGACATGGTCGGCGACGACATGCTCATCGACCCCCCGCGCCCCTCTCTGCGGCAAATGAGTGCCCCGACGCATGATCCGTACGACGCTATCGGTTCGTCTCATGACGCGGCCCCGAATACCGTCGGCGCAACCACCGAGGAAGGTCGCGCCGACGCACGAACATGCCGACATCGCTTGCCGCGTGAAATGCGTAACCACGGATTTGGGAGCGATGTAGTGGAGTCCGGTCATTCAAGGCACAACGCAGCCGCTTCACCAACTCGCCATCGATCGATCTGTGCAGGCGGGCGTAGTGGCCTAACGATTGCAGCGCGTTGGCCCTCGTCCGGGCGTTGGGTGACGCGAGCGCCCGCTTGATCCGCGGCAGCACGACTGCGGATTCAGGATGGTTAAGCACCAGAGCGAGCAGAGCGACACCGGCGTATTCGTCGTTCCGGTCGACTGCCTCGTCAACCGTGTCCGGCCGTTCGACCACGCCGATCCAACTACCGATGAACCAGGGCTGCTCGGTCGTCACATGGGAGATCATGGCACGCCGACGATCGACCACAGGACGAGCCGATCCCTGACGGCCGTGGCACGTCGCCCGAACGGATTGTTCTCGCCCAGCGGATAACGAGGACGTCGTGTCGCTGCTGGGACGTCTCCGCGTTCGCGTTCTTGATTCTCGTCGTGCGCGGCGGCACTGTTGACGCGGTGCGAGACGAGATGGTCCCTGGCGGGGAACTCGATCGGCTGTTGCGGTCGGACGAGGAGGCGCGTCGGCGGTGGCTCGACCACCATCAGCCGACACCGCAGGAAGCGAACTGGTGGTTGCACCTGCTGCTCTTGACCGATGAGCGATGGGAGCACCGGCTGGCGGAGCGGACGGCATGGGCTCAGTTGACGGTCTTTCGCTAACAGTTGATCATGGCCGTTGAGGCGGCTTGCTGATCTTCTGTTGTCCTATCTTCCCAGATCAGAGGGCACTTTCATGTCTTCGACCCGCCTCCCGCAGCCACCCTTAATGAAGGCGCGAGGCTAGCCCCGGCGGGAATCCGGTGTATTGCGGGCATATCCAAAATCGCTTACGGCCTCGCAACAGTCCTTCGTCTTCAGTGGAGGTATGGACCACAGCGCATCACCGCGCGCCCGGTCTGCTGACCAGGAAGGCATGTGATCATGGACTCGGCTCCCGTTCCGAAAGAGGGCATCGACCGGCGACGACTTGTCAAATGGGGCGGGCTCGCTGCCGCCGGCATGGCGGCGCCCGGAGTGCCACCGGCGAGCGCCAAGCTCACCCATACCGACTCGCCCCCGGCCGACTCGTCCGGGCACGCCCGGATCCCACCGGACACCCGGCCCGGCGGAGCGTACGACCGGTACGTGGCGAAGCTGGCCGCCGAGGGCAAGTTCTCCGGCGTCGTGATGCTGTCGCACCGCGGGCGGACGGTTCTGTCGCGCGCCTACGGCATGGCCGACAGGGAAAAGGGGATCCGCAACCACGAGCGCACCGCGTTCAACCTATCCTCGGCGAGCCAGCCCTTCTTGGCGGTGGCCGTCTTGCAGCTGGCGCAGCAGGGCAGGGTGGCGCTGTCGGACAAGGTGGGCACATTCCTGACGGGACTTGGTGCGGAGATCACTGAGAGGGTGAACATCCACCACCTGCTCACCGGGACCTCCGGGATGGATGCTCCGATGCCGGATTGGCAACGCGTCTTCCACAGCCGGGAGGAGGTGCGCAAGTACAACGAGCGGTGGGCCCGGCAGGCGACCCTGGTGGGGGTACCCGGTGCGGGCTCCAATGGTCACCTTCCCGGTGCCGGCGTCGGCCTGGCCATGGCCGCGCAGATTGTCGAGACCGTGTCCGGTATGACGTTCTGGGACTACGTGCACGAGCATGTCTTCGGGCGTTCCGGCATGACCGGCTCGGCGTACTACACCAGGGACCAGTGGCTCACCGACAAACACATCGCGCACCCGTACATGCTGCAAGCCGACGGAAGCTTGGTGGACGCCGTCCGCCACCTGGACAAGAGCAGCCTGGACCCGAATACACGAGGCAGGAATCCGGGCCGCAGCTTCATCGGTCACGCCTCGGGCGACGGCTTCGCCACCGCGCCGGACCTGCTCCGATTCGCCGAAGCGCTGCGCAATGGCACTGTGCTGGACCGGCCCTGGGCCGAATTGTTCGCCGGGGCCAAGCTCCCCGGCCCGGATCCCACGTCATTCGACGGGTACACAATGCCGGTCAGCATCGTCAACGGCCAGTGGGTGTTCAGCCGCGGTGGCGGGGGCCCTGGCATCGGCGCCGACTGGAGCATCTACCCGCAGACCGGCTGGGTCGGTGTTGTTTTGAGCAAC
This sequence comes from Paractinoplanes toevensis, assembly GCF_018332695.1. Classification (GTDB taxonomy): domain Bacteria; phylum Actinomycetota; class Actinomycetes; order Mycobacteriales; family Micromonosporaceae; genus Actinoplanes; species Actinoplanes toevensis. Next base: position 46,894 of record NZ_BOQN01000093.1, on the reverse strand, counting down.
GACGACAACGTTCCACTACTGGACATCCTCCTGAAGGAGGCCGAGGCCATCACCGGCGCGCCAGTCAACCCGCCAGGCGGCGGATGACGCGCGGGTGGGCCCTGGGCCGACGCGAACAAAGGGAATCTCCTGGCGTACTCGTAGGTGGGTTCACGCCCGGCCTGGTAGTGGTTGCTATGCGAGCTGGATCATGCGACGACGCCGATCAGCCGCAGCCGGCGGCGGCGGGCCCCGAAATCTAGTCCTCCCGGCGCCGGGGTTGCGACGATGACCCCGTGACATCGTCCGGTGTCTTCCCGCCCGGGGCCTACCACGACATCCGGTTTGGCGTGTCGATCCGACGCTCGGCTACACCGGCACCGCGTGGGGCAGTGACGTGTCGGAACCGGCGTAGCGAGGTCGACCACCAACAGCCGGGCACCAGCATGCCCGACGACACCCTGACCGTCAGCAGCGGCAACGATCTTCGGACGGGGACCGGCAACCTGCATGTGGAAAGTGCCCTCCGTGGCGGATGCATATTACCCTCGACAAGTCCTATCTTCCCAGATCAGAGGGCACTTTCACGTTTTCGGCCCGCCTCCCGCAGCCACCCTTAATGAAGGCGCGAGGTTAGTGGGGTGGCGGATGAGTGACCTGTAAAAATATGCGCCAAATACGCGTACATGCTTCGATGACATCCGGAGCCAGCTTATTGGAGGGATTGCGCTGAAAGGCGCGGGATTCATGGAAATGGCGCACGCTGTTGACATGATCCGACGCACTCATCTCGGCTACTTGTTTTATTGCCCTAGGACCGCGGCCCGGCCAGGCTGCGGTCTAGACGTCCGGGCTGTCGCTCTCATTTCGGCTGCCCACCTTGGTGTGGCTCTCATTTGGCCTGCGCAGTCCCGGGCGTCGCTACAGGGCAGGGAGAGGCTCAAGAGAGGTTTGCGCAGCTCAAAGTAGCGATGCCCTCCCCGCTCGACGAACCCGTCGGACGAGCAACGGAGGGGCATATGGGCCCGTCGCAGCGTGTGGTCATCGGCATGGATCCACACGAGCGTTCCGCCACCATCGAGGTGATGGCCGGCGACGAGACCATCCTGGGCACTGGCCGGTTCGGCACCGACCGAGACGGCTACCGGGCGATGGTCAAGTACGCCCAACAGTGGACGGACCGGATCTGGGCTGTCGAGGGCTGCCACGGCATCGGCCGGCACATCGCCACCCGACTGTTGGCCGACGGCGAGCAGGTCGTCGACGTCCCCCCGAAGCTGTCCGCCCGGGCACGGGTGTTCGCGACCGGACAGGGCCGCAAGACCGACGCCACCGATGCGCATTCCATCGCGCTGGTCGGGACCCGGATGGCGGGGCTGCGGCCGCTGGTCAACGATGAACAGCTGGCCGTGCTGCGGATCCTGGCCGACCGGCGCCGCTCGCTCGGCGACGACCACACGCGGATGGTGTCGCAGCTGCACCAACTGCTGCTGGAGCTGGTCCCCGGTGGGGCGAAGAAGAGCCTGTCCGCCGCTCAGGCCAAGGTCTTGCTGGCCACGGTCCGGCCGCGGACGCTGCGGGGAAGGCCCGCCGCCGGGTGGCTGCGGAGCTGATCGCTGACCTCGAGCGGGTCTACCAGCGGTCCAAGCAGGCCGACAAGGAGCTCAAGGAACTGGTCGCCGCTACCGGCACCAGGCTGATGGACCTGCACGGCATCGGCCCGTCCGGCGCCGCCCGGCTGCTGATCGAAGTCGGTGTGATCATCCGCTTCCCGGACCGCGGGCACTTCGCCTCCTGGAACGGCACCGCACCGATCGACGCATCCTCCGGCGACCAGGTCCGCCACCGGCTGTCGCGGGCCGGGAACCGGCAGATCAACCGGGTCCTGCACATCATGGCCACCGTCCAGCTGCGCAATCCGACCGAAGGCCGCGCCTACTTCGACCGCAAGAAAGCAGCCGGGAAGACGTCGATGGAAGCGATGCGGGCGCTGAAACGGCGTCTGTCCGACATCGTCTACCGGCAGATGGTCAACGACGCCACCGTGGCGATGGCGACGGGTTCGGGAGGACACCAGGGAACGTCAACGAACTCCAGCGTGACCGGCTCTCATCCCCACACCGGCTCTTCGGAGAAGTCACTTCCCGAACCCGCCGACAGCAAGCTTAGAACCTCGATGCAGACCACGTCTTGACACAGAGAGGAGCCAAATGAGTGAGCCGATCATGCTTTCCCGTTCTGTGGTGCTCTCCGTTTCAGGCCGTCGGCGGCCGGCGGGCGATCGTCGTGCCGGCCGAGGTGGGTGTCCTGCAGGCTGACCGGGCCGTCCACGCGGGCGCCGGCCACCTGCGATCGGGTGAGCGTGAGACTGCGGGTCACGGGCGCGAGGGCCACCGTCAGGCCCGGTTGGCGGCCTGGTAGTCGTCGTCGGTCAGCGGCTCCAGCCAGGTGGTGGGGTCGCCGCCGTCCGGGGTGGCCTCCAGCATCGCCAGGTGGCTCATGAAAGTGTCGGCGCCGGCGCCGTGCCAGTGGTCCTCGCCCGGTGGGCAGATGACGGTCTCGCCGGCGTGGATCCGGAACACCGTGCCGTCCCGGGTGCCGACCAGGCCGACGCCCTCGGTGACGTGCAGCGTCTGGCCGACCGCGTGCGAGTGCCAGTTGGTGCGGGCACCCGGGGTGAAGCGCACCAGCCCGACGGTCATCCGCGACGGGCCGGTGCCGCTGTGGATCGGTGTCAGGTAGACGTCGCCGGTGAACCACGCGGCGGGCGTCTTCACCGTAGGGCTTACGGGTTTGAGTTCCATCGGAGCCACCTTCAGGGCTTGAGCAGGGTCTTGATCGCGCGTCGTTCGTCCATGGCCCGGTAACCCTCGGCCGCTTCGTCCAACGACAGCGTCAGGTCGAAGACCTTGCCCGGGTTGATCTCGCGCCGGAGGATCCGGTCGATCAGGTCGGGCAGGAAGCGCCGTACCGGGGCCGGGCCGCCGTGCAGGTGCACGACGGAGAAGAACAGTTCCATGCCGGGCAGTTCGACGCCGTGGGCGACGCCGACGTAGCCGACGTGGCCGCCGGGGCGGGTCGCGCGGATGGCCTGCATCATCGATTCCTGGGTGCCGACCGCCTCGATCACCGAGTGCGCGCCGAGCCCGCCGGTCAGGTCCTTGATCTCGGCCACCCCGGCGTCGCCGCGGGTGGTGACGATGTCGGTGGCGCCGAACTCGAGGGCCAGCTCCTGCCGGGTGGCGTGCCGGCTCATCGCGATGATCCGCTCGGCGCCCAGCTGCTTGGCGGCGAGGACGGCGAGCAGGCCGACCGCGCCGTCGCCGACGACCGCGACCGTCCGGCCGGGGCCGGCCTCGGCGGCGACCGCGCCGAACCAGCCGGTGCCGAGCACGTCCGAGGCGGTCAGCAGGGACGGGATCAGGTCGTCGTCGGGGAGCGTGGGGGTGGCCACGAGGGTGCCGTCGGCGAGCGGGACACGCAGGTATTCGCCCTGGGCGCCGCCGACGAGCTCCGCGTGCACGCAGCGGCTCTGGTAGCCGGCCCGGCAGATCTCGCAGGTGTTGTCGGAGGCGAAGAACGAACCGACGACGAACTGGCCCGGCCTGATCGTGGTGACCTCGCTGCCGACCTCCTCGACGATCCCGGCGTACTCGTGGCCCATGGCGTGGGCGTCACCGACCGGTTCGATGCCGCGCCACGGCCACAGGTCCGAGCCGCACACGCAGGCGGCCGACACCCGCAGGATCGCGTCGGTGGGCTTGAGGACGGTGGGGCGGTCGCGCTCTTCGACGCGGACGTCGCCCGGGGCGTGGATGATTGCCTGTCGCATGTCCTCCATGAAAGCGGGCCGATCGGGCAGTAGGGAGTGCCTGGCGAAGCAGGTAATGGCAGGACCCCCTTCACCGCGGGGCGAAACCGTAGCGTGGGTGACGTGGACAACCGGGACGACATTCGCGAGTTCCTGGCCTCCCGGCGGGCCCGGATCACCCCCGAGCAGGCCGGCCTGCCGGACTTCGGCGGCAGCCGCCGGGTCGCCGGGCTGCGCCGCGCCGAGGTGGCGATGCTGGCCGGGGTGAGCCCCGACTACTACACCCGGCTGGAGCGCGGCAACCTGTCCGGGGTGTCGGACAGCGTCCTGGACGCCCTCTGCCGTGCGCTGCGCCTCGACGAGGCCGAGCGTTCCCACCTGTACGACCTGGCTCGTGCCGCCGCCCGCCCGCGAAGCCGCCGCCGCCCCGCCAAGCAGCAGGTCCGCCCGGCCACCCAGCACCTGCTGGACGCGATGACCGACGCGCCGGCGTTCGTCCGTAACGGCCGGCTCGACGTGCTCGCCGCCAACCGCCTGGCGCGCGCCCTTTACGCGTACGCCTTCGAAGCGGAACCGGTGAACCTGGCCCGTTTCTGTTTCCTGGATCCGCGCGCCGAGCAGCTCTATCCGGGCTGGGACGAGGCGGCCAACACCACGGTCGCGCTGCTGCGCACCGAGGCGGGCCGGGATCCGTACGACAAGGGTCTGACCGACTTGATCGGCGAGTTGGCCACCCGCAGCGACGAGTTCCGCACCCGCTGGGGTGCGCACAACGTGCGCCTGCACCACACCGGCGTGAAGTATTTCCACCACCCGGTGGTGGGCCGGCTCGAGCTGGGTTTCGAGGCCATGCCGATGCCGGCCGACCCGGGCCTGACCCTCACCGCCTACAGCGCCGAGCCGGGCACGCCTGCGGCCGACGCGCTGCGGTTACTTGCGAGCTTTGCGGCGACGGTCGCCGGGGGTGCCGGCGGCCAGGAGAGCACCGCGCGAGCGCCACGCCAGAACTGAGGCGATCGAGACCGCCGACAGCACCGAACCGACGCTGAGGAACGACCCGATCGAGAGGATCGAGCCGTACGACCCGATCGACCCGATCGACAGCGCCGACCCGGTCGAGCCGATCGACAGTACCGAACCGTTCGACCAGAGGCTGAGCACAGAACCTTCGGACTTGTACGAGAGGATCGACTTCCGTCCCTGCATGCCGGTGAGTCTAGGGCAGCAGCGCCGCGAGACGCTCCCGTGTGTGCGGGTCATCCAGGGTTTCGGCGATCCACTCCGCGTCGCCCGCGCGGTCGTCCGCCTCGAGCCAGCGCTCGGCGGCCAGCTGGTTGATGTGCCCGAGCTGCGCGATCAGCATCGAGAAGTGCCCGGCCCGGGTGACCGCCCCGGGCCCGCCCGCCTCGGCGTAGGCGGACGTCAGCGCCCGCGCCCGCCCGGGGTCGGAGCGCCCGAACTCGAACAGGACGCAGGCCAGTTCCTGGCTCGGGTCGGCCGGCCCGCTGTTCTCCCAGTCGATCACGCACAGGCCGCCGCCCGGGGTGGGCAGGAGGTTGTCGGCCCACAGGTCGCGATGGCAGGCCTGCAGGTCGGCGGGCGGCTCCAGCCATGCCTCCAGGGCGACCAGCTCGTCGCGCAGATCGGCGAGCCGGCCCGCGAACGGCGCGCCGGCCGCCCGCAACCGCACGATCAGCTCGTCCCAGGCAAGAGCGCCGACCGGGGCGGTGTGCCATGGCTCGACCGGACCATCTGCGGGCAGGCGCACCCGGTGGACAGCGGCCACGATCGCGCCGACCAGGGCCGGATCCACCATCGGATCCGGCCGCCCGAGATCGACCCACTCATAGACCCGCACCCGGTGGGAACCGACCAGGGCGAAAATCTGACCATCGAGCGTACGGCGTATGCGGGGTGCCGGAACGCCGGCCGCGCAGGCCGCCTCCTGGAGTTCGGCCCCGGCCGGACCGGGCGGGTGGAACGGCACCTTGACCGCCCAGCGCCCGTCCACGGTGTCGAGCCGCCACACCTCGCCCTGTTTGCCCCGGGCCACCGCCCCGTCGGACAGTCGCACGGCGCGGCCCAGCCCGAACCGTTCGGCGAGTTCCGCGGCATCCACGTCGTCACGGTAACCGCAGATGCTCCCGTAGCGCGGCGGCGATCTCACCCGCCGCGGTCAGCTGGGCCGGGGTCAGGGCGTCGACGAAGAGTTCGCGCACGGCCCGCAGGTGCGGGACGGTGGCCGCCTGGAACGCCGCGGCGCCGGCCGGGGCCAGGACCACCACGGCGCCGCGGCTGTCGGTGGTGTGGCCCTCGCGGGTGATCAGGTCGCGGCGTTCCATCCGGGCCAGGTGGTGGGACAGCCGGCTGCGTTCCCAGCCGATGCCGGCGGCCAGCTCGGAGGAGCGCACGCGCCGGCCGGGGGCCTCGCTGAGGGCGAGCAGCACGGTGTAGTCGCCGGTCGACAGGCCGGTGTCGTGCAGCAGGCGGCCGCCGATCCGGGTGCGCAGCGCCTCGGTGGTCTCGATGAAGTCGCGCCACACGTCCAGTTCCGGACGTGACGGCAGTCTCCGTGACCCGGGCATAAACTCCCACCCCCTGTGGTTGACGTGTCAATCATAGGAGGGGTGACATGACAGACCTGCAGTTCGGCCTCGACACCTTCGGCGACGTTCCGGCGGGAACGTCGCACGCCGCCGCGATCCGCCAGGTGGTGGACGAGGCGGTGGTTGCCGACGAGCTCGGCGTCGACGTGATCGCGCTCGGCGAGCACCACCGCCCGGAGTACTCGATCTCCACGCCGGAGACCGTGCTGGCCGGCATCGCCGGGAAGACCGACCGCATCCGGCTCGCCTCCGGTGTCACCGTGCTGAGCTCGGACGACCCGGTGCGGGTGTTCCAGCGGTTCGCGACCGTGGACGCGCTGTCCAACGGTCGCGCCGAGGTGATTCTCGGGCGTGGGTCCTTCACCGAGTCGTTCCCGCTGTTCGGGTACGACATGAGCGACTACGACGTGCTGTTCGAGGAGAAGCTCGACCTGTTCGTGCGGCTGCTCGACGAGAAACCGGTCACCTGGAGCGGCACCACCCGCGCCGCGCTGGACGAGGCCGACGTGTTCCCGAAGACCGAGTCCGGCCGGCTGCCCACCTGGGTCGGCGTCGGCGGCTCACCCCAGTCGGTGGTTCGCACCGCGCGTTACGGCCTGCCGATGATGCTGGCCATCATCGGCGGCGACCCGGCCCGCTTCGCTCCCTACGTCGATCTGTACCGGCGGGCCGCCGAGCAACTCGGGACGACCGCGCTGCCGGTCGGCATGCACTCGCCCGGCTTCGTGGCGGACACCGACGAGGAGGCGAAGGAGATCTTCTACGCCCCGTACAAGGTGATGCGCGACCGGATCGGCGCCCTGCGCGGCTGGCCGCCGCTGCGCCGCGAGGAGTTCCTCTCCGAGGTCGAGCACGGCTCGCTGTACATCGGCGCGCCGGAGACGGTCGCCCGCAAGATCGCCCGCGCGGTGGACAAACTCGGCGTGGGCCGCTTCGATCTGATCTACACCGCCGGAGCCCAGCCGGCCGCCGCGCGGATGCGCGCGGTCGAACTCTTCGGCACGAAGGTGATGCCCATGGTCCGCGACATCCTGGCGGGTTGAGATGACCACGATCGGCATTCTCGGCGCGGGCAAGGTCGGCACGGTGCTGGCCCGGCTCGCGCTGGCCGCCGGCTACGAGGTCCTGATGGCCGGCTCCGGCGACCCCGCGAAGATCCGGCTCATCGTCGAGGTGCTGACCCCCGGCGCCAAGGTGGTGACGGCGGCCGAGGCGGCCGAGCGGTCCGACATCGTGATCCTCGCGCTGCCCCTCGGCAAGTTCCGCACGATCCCGGCCGAGCAGTTGCGCGGCAAGCTGGTCGTCGACGCCATGAACTACTGGTGGGAGGTCGACGGCGTCCGCGACGACCTCGCCGACTCCAGTTCGCTGGTGCAGGCGTTCCTGCCCGGCTCGCGAGTCGTGAAAGCCTTCAACCACATGGGCTATCACGACCTGGAGGAGGGCGCCCGTCCGGCCGGAACGCCTGGGCGCAAGGCGATCGCGATCGCCGGCGACCAGACCGACGAGGTGTCGGTCCTGGTCGACCGGCTCGGTTTCGACCCCGTCGTGGCCGGGCCCCTGACCGCGGGCGTACGGATGGAGCCCGGCACCCCGATCTTCGGCGCGAACGTCGACGCCGCCGAGGTCAGAGCGATGCTCGCAGCAGCACCGGCCGCTCCGGAAGCAGCACCGGCGCCGGAATCCCGGTGACCACCGGCGTCCAGCACGTCCTCGGCGAGGCCTGAGCGCGATCAGTTGAGGCCCGGCGGAACGGCTGCTCCGTTCGCCTGGACCTGGCCGTCGGCGGGCGCCGTCGCGGCGAGGAACGGCGCCTTCTCGCGGAACCGCTGCACCCGGGTCAGCGCCGAGTCCGTGCTGGTCGACAGCTGGGACCGGGCCGATGCCAGCAGGTCGACGCTCGCGCCCTGCCCGCGCAGCCAGTCGACGGCGCCCGGCGCCTCGTCGGCGAAGGTGCGGATCAGGGTCGCCGCGTAGCGGGCGTAGCCGCACGACTGGGCGACCAGGTGCGTCAGGGTGCTCTTGGCATCGAGCACCGGCGCCGACTCGGCCATCCGTTCCAAAATCGCGCTGGACGTCTCACCGTCGGCGCCCAGGGCCAGCCATGCGGTCACCACGGGCCGCTCGAGGTCGGCCGAGACCTCGGCCTGATGCAGCTGCGCGCGCAAGACCGACCGGACGTCGCTCTCGATCAGTCTGAGGGCCAGCACCGGCAGATCGTCGTGCTGGTCGGTCGACGTCGTGGCGAGTTGAAGAACCGACCGGAGCAGGTCCCGGGGCAGCCCGCCGGACAGGGCGTGGCACAACCACAGGTACGGCTCGGGCAGGAAGACCCCGCGCAGGCTCAGCAGCTCGCGGGCCTCGTCGAGAGCCAGCGGCGGCACCGAGATGATCTGATCGAAGGCGCTGTCGAACGTGGTGCGCACGGCCAGCGCCCGCCGGTCGAACGCCACCAGCGCGTCGTCGGACACGGCGACCAGGAAGTAGCAACCCGGAATGCCGAAGATGACCTTGAGGTCGTTGAGAAAACGCTCCGCGTCGGCGGCCGAGGCGATCTTGTCCAGTTCGTCGATTCCGATGATGACCCGGCGGCCGACGCTGCGGCGCTCGAGCGCGACCTGTTGCAGCAGTTCGCGGAAGTCGGCCACCAGCTCGGGGTAACTGCGCTGCAGTTCGGTCCGCTGGGTGTTCGCCGAAGCGTTGAACTCCGCGCCGGCCGCCAGCCCGATCTTGCCGCCGCGAATGGCCGTGGTGCTGAGCTGGTAGCGCAGCCGGCGCAGCTGAGCGGCCGCCATCTGCTGGGTGGTGACCGAGCGCTGCGCGGTGCGGTCCCCGCTGCGGCTGCCCAGCAGCGCCAGGGCGAGGCCGAGGGCGGTGGCGGCCAGCCCGCCGACGATGACCGCCGTGCGGTTGCCCATGGCGAACAGCTGCGCGGTCGACACGACCCGAGGCCAGGCCCAGGCCAGCAACGCCGTGACCAGGCCGCCGACGACGAGCGCGCCGGGTAGCGCCCGGGTCGCCGCGCCCAGAACCCGTCGCCGCGGTGGCCGGTCGCTGTCGTCATCGCCCACCACCTTCTCGCAGATCTCCGCGAACAGGTGGATCAAGAACTCTCGCCGGTCGTACGCCGTCGGCGCCGGCACCAGCAGCAACAGGTCCTCCGTGGTCCGGGTGAACTGGGCGGTGCAGAACCGCTGCAGCACCGTGCTCTTGCCCGCTCCGCGCGAGCCGCTGATCCCGACGCTGACGCTGCTCAGATCCCGCAGATAGCGGCTGAGTTGCCGGGTCGCCGCGGTCTCGACGAGCTGGTCGACCCGGCTGACCCCACCGAGGCGGCTCGGGTCGAACCGGGGCAGCACGGTGCTGAACAGGTCGGTGTTCGCGGCCAGCTCGTAGCGCAGCAAGGGCATCACCCCGAACCGGGCGAGTGCCGTGATCCAGTCCTGTCGTGCTTGCTCCGCGGCCGTGCGCAGCTGCCCGGTGCCGGGCGCATCCGGCCAGTAGGTCGGGTCGTCGCCCGCCAACCGTCGCTGAACCCGCTCGTGCGGCCGGCTCAGCAGCAACGCGACGACGGCCAGCGGCCAGCAGACGGCGACGACGAACAGGACGACCAGAACCGCCGGGCCATGTGCGTGCCTCTCCGGTACGGCGAAGGCGATCCCGGCGACGATCGCGGCCAGCACCGGCCACCCCGCGTCCCACCATCGCGGCGCCCGCTTCACCGATGTGGACAGCCGCCGCCGGTGCCGCAGGGCCCGGGTGAGTAGGACGGCGGCACCGACCAGTGCCACCGCCGAGACCACGGCGAACCCGAGGCGGGGCAGGAACCGCAGTCCCGCCCCGAGGACGGCCAGCGACAGCGAGAGCCAGGCCACGATCCGGTACATCGGGGCGAGCCGGGTCCAGCCCGGCCGTCCGACGGCAAGCACCAACCGATTGTGGGCGAGCCGATAGCGGGCCAGGTCCTCCTGGCCCCGGCCGAGCACCTCATCCGGGCGCTCAGCGAGGATCATTCGAGCCCGATCCTCGATCTCGTTACGGGCCGAGTCGTCCGCGGCGAGCCGCACCGCCACCTCGGGCAGTACGCACACCTCTTCGACAATCGCGCGGGCCAGCGCCGGTTCGATGGCCGGCCCGCGATCGACTGCCTGCGGCGAGGCGAGCATGTCCTGCAGGCTGGCGTAGCGAAACTCGATGTGCCCGGCCTCCGACCGCAGCACGCCGATGGTGTTGGCGTGCGCGATGAAGGTGATCAGCCGCCAGGGCATGCGGCCGTGAAGAGCCAGCCAGATCCGGGCGATCCCGAACGGCCCGGAGGCGTTGCCCGTCATCGCCACGATCAGGAATGTGGCTGCGGCGGCCACGCAGACGGTCAGCACGCGGTGCGAGAGGGTGTCCACCACCATGGCCGAGGTCCACGCGCCGGCCGCCGTGGCGGCGGCAGCAGCCCGGGTCCAGAGTGCGCGGCGGTCGCGGTGCAGCTGCTCCGTGAAGGTTCCGCCGGGCTCCTTCACCGGGACGGTGACGCTGTCCGCAATTACGTACAGGATCGCGGCGACGAGCACCGGCACCATCGCCAGGGCCAGCGCCCATGGACGGATCGGCAACGGCCGGAGCACCAGGGTCAGGAATGTGACCAGGGCGACAGCGGCGCCGAGCCCGGCGGCCGTGCGGAGAACACCTCGCCGGAGAGCCGGTCGAGTCAGCTGGCGCGGTTCCGGTCCGCGGGCCTGATCGAGGGGAATGGTCAGGGCCGCCGTGATCACGACCGCCACGCCGACCCGCTGGTCGAGAAATAACAGAAGGGCGGTAAGAGGAACCGCATAGGTGCCCAGCCGGAGAGGCCTGGGCAGCGTCCGTCCGAGATCCCACCAGGCGACCTGCCGCTGCCCGGTGTCCCGCATGTGGTTCGCCAGCCAGGCCAGCCAATGCCGGGTCGCGGCCGGCTCGAATCGTGCCCGACCCCGGCGCACCACATCCGTCCTGGGACCGTCGACCAGGCTGTCGAGCCAGACGTCGAGCAGATGGCCCTCCATCGCCGCGGCCGAGGGGAACCGGTCGTAGTCCACCAGTTCGGCCGGATCTGTGGAGCGACCCGAGTAGGCCATGCGCATGGCGTATGCCGCCCACGGCGCGGAGAGCGCTTGCGCGAGCAGCCCGTGCGGATGGCTGGTCAGTTCCAGCAGCACCGGATCCCAGCGTCGATCGTCCGCACTTTGATGCCGGCTCAGGTAGCCGGCGACCGCACGCGGGGTGATCGGCCGCAGTTCGAGGATCGCCATGTCCAGCGGGTAGCCGGTCGATTCCATCGCTTGGTCGAACGCCTCGGTTCGGCTGGTCAGCACGTACGGGCGCCGGGCCAGGCGGGAACCGGCCAGGCGGGCCAGGGCCGCGGTCCGCAGATCGGCCGGGAGCTCGTCGAGGCCGTCGAGCACGGGCAGCACCCGGCCGTCCGACACCAGCATCGACGCCGTCTGCTCGCCGGACGCGACCAGCACGGGGAACAACTCGGCCAGCCGGCGGCTGATCCAGGCCTCGAGCGGCTCCGAACGCGGATCCCAGCCCGCCAGCGGCAGCAGGACCGGCACCGGCTCGTCGGGCTGCCGTTCCCGCAGCAGACCCTCGATGAGCGCCAGCGCCAGCGTCGACTTTCCCGAGCCGGCCGCGCCGAGGATGCACATGCGCCGCGACGACAGTTGCCGGAACTCATGGACCATCTGCGTGCCCGGATCGTCGTGCAGTTTGAGCGGCCGCCGAGGGCCGAGCCGGCCCGACTGACCGCGCCAGAAAGCCTTGACCAGGCTCGCCTCCTGGTCCCGGCCGCGCCGATCGGCTTCGGTACGGTTCCGCTCGGCATCGGCCAGCTGGGTCATGGCGATATCGAGGTCCCACGGCGTGCGCTCTTGCCGGGCACGCCAGGATCTGGAGAACCACATCCCGAGGAGAGACACGGCGGTTGCCGCCACGAACCCGATCCATCGGATCGGGCTGCCCACCCCCACGCTGGTGGCGTAGACCGCGAGAGCCGCACCGACCACGGCGATCGCCGCCGACGGGAGCCGCGAGTTGTTTCGCACCTCGCCATCCTGCTGGCAGCCGGGCCTGGGCACCGAGTCGGATCCTCGACAGAGACTCGGCGGGCCGCCCGGCGCCTTCGCCCCGGGCGGCCTCGGCTCAGAAGTGGACCTCGCCCTGGTTCAGGACCCGCGGGTGGAAGTAGGCCGCCTGGATCTCGGCGTTCGTGTTGTTGCCGCGCAGCTGTTCGGACCAGATCATGAAGTACGCCCAGCGGGGCTGGCCGGTCAGCAGGCTCGCGTCGGGCAGCTTGCCCATCTCGGCGATCGCGATCGGCTTGCCCGCCGCTATCGACTGGATCTGCTGGTAGTCCGCGGTGGACGGGTAGTTCTTGTACCAGGCGTCCAGCGAGACCACGTCCACATAGTTGCTGCCGGGGTAGTACTGCGACCAGCCGCCGGCCGGGTTGTCCTGGACGTTCCACACCCAGATCAGGTTGTCCAGGCCCTGGCTGTCGAAGTAGTCCCTCATCTGTTGGTAGATCTTGGCGCCGCCGTTGGTACCGGGGCGGCCGCCCCACCAGTTCCACGTCTCGTTCATCTCGTGGAACGGGCGCCACAGCACCGGGATGCCGGCGTCCTTGAGCTGCTTCAGGTAGGGCACGACCTCGGCCATCCGGCTGCGCCAGGTGGTGTTCAGTGCGGTGCCGCCGGTGACGATCTGCTGGAACTGGGCGGCGGTGATGCTCGTCTTGACGCCGCCGTCGAACTCGCAGGTGCGGCCGACCGTGGGGGAGCAGGCGTGCCAGGTCAGCGCGACCAGCGAGCCGTTCTTCCACTCGGTCTTGGCCTGGTCGATCACGCGCTGCCGGTTGGCGATGTCGTCGGAGCGGAACATCATGTCGCCGCCCCACAGGCCCGGCCACTGCCCGGTGACGTCGTGCACCTGCTGGGTGTATTGGCCGGGCGAGGTGGCCGGCTCCTTGTTGTGCTGACCGGACACGATCGACGTGCCGGTGATCGACTTCAGGTAGTTGATCACGGTGGCCTTGGGGGTGGCCGCGAACGCCTCGGCGGTCGAGGCTCTGGTGACCATGCCCGCGCCGAGCAGCACCACAGCGGCGCCGACGGCCAGGGCCGGGCGGGGGATCTTCATGCGTACCTCCGTTGGGGGACGGACTTTCCTTACGACCGCAGGGCCGTCGCCAGATCGGTGAGGACCCACGGGGCTTTGACCAGGCCGGCATCGAGCTCGACCGGTGCGCGAACGGAGAAGGTGGCCGACTCGCCGGGCAGCAGCGTCACGAACCCGCGGTCGACGACGGCCTCGGGATGGATCCGGTCCGGCTGCAGCAGCAGATCGCGGGCCAGACCGGCCGCGTGCACCAGCACGTCGAGCCCGCCGTCGACGGGTTCCGCGGTGACCGTGAGGCCGGCGTCGGCATACCGGAAGTCCTTGTCCTCGACGGCGAACCAGAGATCACGGACACCGTCGAGCCGGGCGACGAGGAATTCCGATGCGACCGGCCGGTCCGGCACGGGGACCAACGCCACGGTTCGCGGCGCCACAGAGACCGATATTTCCGAAATATCGTATGAAGAGGCCAGGTCGATGTTCAGCCGGCCGGTCCAGGGGACATCGCTGTCGTTGGCCACCGCCACGACCAGCCCACCCGAGCGCGGCTGGAACGACAGCGTGCGCGCCGCATAGAGCTGCCGCAGTTCGAAGTAGAGCGGCTTGTACCGGCCGGCGCCGTCGATCGCGGACCAGGACGTGACCGGCCACAGGTCGTTCAGTTGCCACAGGATCGTGCCGGCGGTGTGCGGCCAGTGTGATCGCCAGTGGGTGATGCCGGTGCGGATCGCCCGTACCTGGTTGAGCTGGGTCAGGTAGTGCCACGCCTCGGCCGACGCCGGCGGCGGGAAGTGCGGGGCCAGGCCGCGGGCCAGCTTGCCGTTGCCGTCCTCGGCCTTCTGGTGGTGCAGCACGCCGGGGGAGTCGGGCAGCAACGGGTCGTCGGACACCGCGTCGCGCAGCGTGCGCCAGGCCGGCGGGGCCTGCCAGCCGAACTCGGCCACGAACCGCGGCGCCGAGTCGCGGTAGTGGAGGTAGTCCTCGCGGTTCCAGACCTCCCAGGAGTGGAAGGTGCCGTGGTCGACCGAGTTCGGCTCGTGCTCCCACGAACCCGACCAGGGGCTGCCCGCCATGTAGGGACGCGACGGGTCGAGCTCGGCGACGATGGACGGGAGGGTGGACAGGTAGTACCGCGAACCCCAGCTCCGGTCGCCGCCCGGCTGCTTGTCCCAGCCACCGGCCCCGTACAGCCAAAGGTTTTCGTTGTTGCCGTTCCAGGCCACCAGGCTCGGGTGCGACGACAGCCGCACCACGTTCTCCCGCGCCTCGGCCACCACCTCGGAGTAGAACGGCTCCTCCTCCGGGTAGCAGGCGCACGCGAACAGGAAGTCCTGCCACACCATCAGCCCGAGCTCGTCGCAGACCTCGTAGAAGTCGCGGCTCTCGTAGATGCCGCCGCCCCAGACGCGCACGAGGTTGACGCCGGCCGCAGCCGCCTCACCGAGCCGCTGCCGGTATCGCGCGCGGGTCATCCGGGACGGGAAGATGTCGTCGGGGATCCAGTTGACCCCCTTGATCAGCGTCGGCGAGCCGTTGAGGTGGAAGACGAAACCGCCGCCGGTGGTGTCGATCTCGACCGTGCGGAAACCGATCCGCCGTTCCCAGCGGTCGAGTTCGAGATCGCCGTCGAGCAGCACCACGCTCAGGTCGTGCAGCGCCGGGTCGTCCGGGCTCCACGGCGCGACGCCGGGGATCTCGGCCGTCCAGGTGGCGTCGTCGCCGTGGACCGGGACGGTCGCGATCTCGTTGCCGTCCAGCCGGATCCGGGCCTTCAGGGGCTGGGGCCGGGTGCGCTCCACGGCGAGGCGCAGGTCGAGACCGTGGCGGGTGGTGAGCGCGCGCACCGACCGCAGCCGGGCCGTGCTCCAGCCTTCTAGTCGCACCGGGCGCCAGATGCCGGCCGTAACCAGCGTCGGGCCCCAGTCCCAGCCGAAACTGCAGGCCATCTTGCGGACGAAGTTGAACGGCTCGGGATAGGCGTTGGGGCGGGGACCGAGCTCCGCCCGTACGCGATCGGCCTCGGTGTAGGCGGACGTGAATTTCACCGCGAGGGGCCGCGGGGTGGCATCGACGAAGTCGGTGACGTCGAAGCGATAGCCTCGGTGCATGTTGCGGGTCGCGCCCAGCGCGACGCCGTCGAGCGAGATGTCCGCGACCGTGTCGAGGCCCTCGAAGACCAGGTCGATGCGGTCGGGCCGGGGCCCGTCCCAGGCGATGTCCCGGGTGTAGGTCCAGTCGGCCCGGCCCACCCAGGCGACCGCTTTCTCGTTGTCGTCGAGGAACGGGTCGGGGATCAGCCCGGCGTTCAACAGGTCGGTGTGCACGCAACCCGGAACGACGGCGTCGGTGGTGAGAGGGCCAGACAGCGTCCAACCGCCGGCGAGATCCATCGAAGATCCTTTCACTTTGTCGCTCCGGCGGTGATGCCGTTGTAGATGAAGCGCTGGAGCAGCAGGAAGATCACGACGGTCGGCAGGATGACGATCATGGTGCAGGCGGCGATCGTCTCCCACTGCGCGCCGTAGGGGCCCTTGAAGCGGAACAGCGCCGTCGAGATGACGCTCAGGTCGGGCGAGCGCAGGTAGAGGAACGGGATGTAGAACTCGTTGTAGATCGCGATGCCCTTGATGATCACGACGGTGGCGATGGCCGGGCGCATCAGCGGCAGGATGATCCGCCGATAGACGGTGAACCGGCCGGCACCGTCGATCATCGCGGCCGCATCGAGGCTCTTCGGGATCGACTGCATGAACTGGATGAAGATGTAGATCGAGACGATGTCGGTGCCGAGGAACAGCACGATCGCCGACCACAGGCTGTTGACCAGGCCCATCGACTTGACGATCTGGAACGTCGCCACCTGCGTGGTCACCCCGGGCACCAGCGCCGCCACCAGGAACAGCCCCAGGACGACACGCTTGAGAGCAAAGGCAAAACGACTGATTGCGTACGCCGCCAGAGTGCCGACGAATACCGTGCCGGTCAGCGAGATCGCCAGGATGATCGTGGTGTTCCAGAAGCCGCGCAGCATGTGCCCGTTCGTCCACGCGGTCGCGAAGTTGTCGAGGTTGAGCCAGTCGCGCGGCGGCGTCAGCGGTCCGGTGGAGTTGTACTCGGCGTGCGTCTTGAACGCCGCGAACAGCACCACCACCATCGGGACCAGCACGATCACGCTCGCGACGATCAGCGAGAGGTATTTCGGGACGCTTCTCACGACAGCGCCACCTCCTCGTCGGGCAGCAGCAGCCGCTGCAACCAGGTGACCGCCAGCACGATGAGCAGCAGCACGACGGCCATCGCCGAGGCCAGCCCGATCTGCCGGAACTGGAAGGCCGTGTCGTAGGCCTGGATGACGAATGTGCGGGTGTCGTTCGCGCCGCCGGTCATGATGAACGGGATCTCGAAGACGCTCAGGCTGCCGGAGATCGCCAGGATCACCGAGAGACTGATGATCCGGCGGATCCCGGGCGCGATGATGTGCCGGAACTGGTGCCAGCGGTTCGCGCCGTCGATCTCGGCGGCCTCGTAGATCTCGCCCGGGATGGACTGGATCGCCCCCAGGAAGAGCACGAAGTTCAGCCCGGTGAACCGCCACACCGACGTGCCGGCCAGGGAGAAGTTCGCGACGTCCGGATCACCGAGCCACAGCGGGGTGTGGCCGCCGAGGATGGTGTCCAGGGTGCCGCCGGGCTGGAACAGATAGAGGAAGACGAACCCGACGGCGACCCCGTTGAGCAGATATGGAAAGAACAGGATGCCCTTGAACAGGTTGCGGAACCGGGTGCTGAACGACAGCACGGTCGCGAAGTAGAGGGCGATCGCGATCTGGGCGAACGACGCCCCGAAGTAGTAGAGGCTGACCCGGAAGACCTGCCAGTAGCGTTCGTCGGTGAAGACCCGGACGTAGTTGTCCCAGCCGGCCGGTTCCATCACCGTGGACAGCCCGTCCCAGTAGTGGAAGCTGTACCAGATCATGTTCACCACCGGCACGTAGGTGAAGGTGATCAGCAGGGCCAGCGCCGGGGCGACGTAGAGCCAGGGCTTCACTTCATGACCCGGGCCTGGGATGCGGCCCACCGCTTGTTCAGCTCGGCGAAGTACGACTCCTTGTCGCCCTTGGCCGCGCCGCGGGCGATGTCGATGAGCTTCTGCCGGTAGATGTTGCCGGTCAGGTCGATCTCGGAGTCCTTGATGATCATGTCCTCCTTGCCGGCGTTGGTCGTCGCCGCGGGGATCTCGAGCAGCTCGACGCCGGTGTTCCGGAAGTCCTGCAGGGCCGGCGGCAGCGGTTGGTCGACCGCGGTCGGGATGGCCTGCTGGTCGCGGGCGAAGCCGGAGTCGGTGACGTACCAGTCCAGGAAGGCCCGCGCGGTCGCCTTGTTCTTGCTGGTCCGGGCGACGCCGGCCTTGTAGTCGCCCTCGATGCGGGAGTGGAACTTCCCGCCGCTCTGGTACGGGAACGGCCAGAACGCGACGTCGTCGGGCGCCTTCATCTGCGGGACGGCCCACGAACCCAGGAGCATGGTCGCCACCTTGCCGCTCGCGAGCATCGGCTTGGAGCCCTCCCAGTTGGTCGTCAGCGGGTCCTTCTCGCTGAGACCGGCGTGCACGATGTCGTAGAGCAGGCCGTCCGTGACGTACTCGATCTTGCCGGGCTGCCAGGGCGCCGGGTCGGCCGGGAACTTCTCGTTGATCGCCGGGTCGGCGAGGATCGCCCGCTGACTGTTGAAGATGCTCAGCGGCCAGCCGTCCTTGTAGTTGGTGTAGAACGGCGTCGCCTGC
The DNA here is from genome assembly GCF_018332695.1 of Paractinoplanes toevensis. Classification (GTDB taxonomy): domain Bacteria; phylum Actinomycetota; class Actinomycetes; order Mycobacteriales; family Micromonosporaceae; genus Actinoplanes; species Actinoplanes toevensis. The sequence continues at coordinate 28,567 of NZ_BOQN01000093.1, read as the reverse complement.
GTCTTCGCCTTGATCGCTCGCAGGCCGGCCAGGAACTCCTCGGGTGTCTTCGGGGGAGCGGTGATCCCGGCGTCGGCCCAGACCCGCTTGTTCACCACTACGCCGCTGGCCACGCCGCCCACCGAGAGGCCGTAGACCTGACCGTCGTAGGCCTTCTCGTCGGTGAATCGGAATTTCGCCTTGAGCGCGTCGACGCTGCCGAGCGGTTCGAAGAACTGGGACAGCTGGTCGACCGTGACCGTGTTGGGGATCAGCAGGACGTCGCCGTAGTCGCCGCCGCTGAGCTGGGTGGTGACGTCACCCTCGTAGTTGGTGACGCCCTCGAAGCTGACCTTGGTGCCCGGGTATTTCGCCTCGAACGCCTTCGCGTACGCCGGGAGCGCGGTGTCGACCAGGTCGGTGCGGTTGGTCAGCACCGTGATCGCGCCGGTGATCGCGCCGCCGCCCTGCTCGGCCTCGTCGCTCGCGCCGCCGGTGCAGCCGGCGCTTCCGGCGACGAGGGTGAGCGTGGCGGCCATGCCGAGGAGATGCCGTCTATTCATGCCGGTTGCCCGTCTGTGTCGTTCGGGTGGGGGTTGCGGGCCAGCATGGGACGGCTGTTGCCGCCATGTCAAGCTTAGATTAATAATTTAAGCACTCGGTAGACTGCGTTCTCCCCTTGCTGAGCAGGCTTTTTCTAGCGCGTGCTCTCCCGCACGACGATGTGGGCGGCCGGTGCCTCGTAGACGGCCGGGGCCGCCCCGGCCATCGCGTCGAGCAGTGCGGACGCCGCCAGCTCGCCGATCCGGCTCACGTCGTGGCTCATCGCCGACAGCGCCGGCACGGCCAGCTGGCAGAGCGCCGAATCGTCCCAGGCCACCACCGACACGTCGCCCGGTACGGCCAGGTCGTGCCCGCGCAGGGTGTCGAGGGCGGCGACCGCCATCACGTCGCTGTCGCAGACGATCGCGGTCGGCTTTCTCGCCAACAGCTCCCCGGTCGCGGCCGCCCCCGACTCGTACGAGTAGTCGCCGCCGGCCCGCAGCAGCGTCACCCCGCGCGCCGCCGCCTCCTCATCGGCCCCGGCCTGGCGCAGCTGGGTGTGCGCGAACGCGAGCGGCCCGCTGATGTGCCCGATCACCTCGTGCCCGCGCTCGGCGAGGAACCGGATCGCCTCCCGCGCCCAGCCGGCGTCGTCGGTCCACACCGTCGGCAGCCCCGACGCGGTCGACGGCGCGCCGAGCACCACCGCCGGCAGGCCGAGCCGCCCGACCAGCGCGACCCGGTCGTCGTCCGGCAGCAGGTCGACCAGGATCACCCCGTCGATCTCCTGCCGGGCCGCCCACCGCTCGTACGTCTCGGCCTCGGCCGCCCGGTCGGTGACCACCTTGACCAGCACCGAGACCCCCGCCGGGGTGAGCACGCGCTCAAGCCCGTCGAGAAATTCGTGGTAGTAGGCCTCCTCGCCCAGCACCCGCGCGGCGCGCGCCAGAACGAGCCCGACCCGCCGCTGCGCTCCATTCACCAGCGATACTGTACGGGCATGGCACGTCGAGAAACGCCGGTAGCCGGGCCGGGCAGCCGTGCCCTCGTCGTCGACGTGATCCGATCGGCCACCTCGATCAGCCGGGTCGAACTGGCCGAACTGACCGGCCTCACCCAGGCGTCCATCTCCAACATCGTCCGCGACCTCATCGCCGACGGTGTCATCCACGAGACCGGCTCGGTCGACTCCATTCGCGGAAAGCCCCGAAAACTGCTCGCGATCCGCCCGGCGAACCGTTTCGGCATCGGTTTCCAGGTCGGCCCGGAAACCGTCACCTGCGTGGCCGTCGACCTGACCGGCGGGGTGGTCGGCCGCGAGGTGGTCGCGCTCGGTCCCGGCCCCCTGGAAACGTTCCTGGCCGGCCGTTTCGACGACTTCACGGCCGGTCTCGACCTGCCCCGGGACCGAGTCGAGGGCCTCGCGATCGTGGCGCCCACCGCCCCGGAATGGGGAGCCGTGCGCTCGGCGCTGGCCGACAGTCTGCGCATTCCGATCCTGGTGGAGAACGACGCGGCGGCCGCCGCGCTGGGCGAATTCTGGAGCCGCCGGGTCTCCCGGGAGCAAGCGTTCGGAAGCGTCTATCTTTCCCAGGGAATCGGCGCCGGCCTGGTCTTCGGCGGAGCCCTCTTCCGCGGCGCGAGCTTCGACGCCGGCGAACTGGGCCACCTGTCCATCGCCTACGACGGCCGCCCGTGCCCGTGCGGCAATCGAGGCTGCGTAGAGCGCTACGCGTCGATGGCCGCCACGGTGGAGGCGGCCCGAGCCGTCCCGTCCCTGGCCGGCGCCGGCTACGACACGATCGCCCGAGCCGCGGTCAGCGGCAACGCCGAGGCCTTCCAGGTGATCGACGCCGCAGCGGGTTACCTGGCCGCGGCGGTGACCTCGATGGTCAACCTGCTGGACCTGGGCCGCCTGGTTCTGACCGGCCCCGGCGTAGCGATAGCCGGCTCGATCTACGCCCGCCGCCTGCGCACCCACCTGGCCGAGACCGCCCACGCCCGGCACCGCCACGAGGTAGTCGTCGAACTGTCCGCCCAGCCCCGAGACGCCGCAAGCATCGGCGCCGCCGCCCTGGTCGTGCAGGCGTCGATCGCCCCCGGCCACACCCAGGGCGTAACCCAAGGCCAATAAGCGCCACGGCTGCGCGGGCGATGCGCCCGCGGTGGCTGGTGGGCGCTGTGGGTGGATCTAGGTCAGCAGGGGTGGGGGTACTCGGTCTACCCAGGCGGTCTGGTGCTCCCAGGCCAGGGCCAGCTCCAGCAGGGAGCGGTCGTCGTGGTTGCGGCCTATCACCTGCAGGCCGATCGGCAGGCCGTCGGTGCTGAAGCCGGCCGGCATCGCCAGGGCCGGGGCGTTGATCAGGGTGGCCAGGGTGCTGACCTCCATCCAGCGGTGGTAGGACGACATCTCTACCTCGCCGATGCGGGATGGCCAGTGCGAACCCGCGTCGAACGGCATTACCTGGGCGGTCGGGAGCACCGCGTAGTCGTACGTCTCGAAAAGCTTGCGGAATGCCTGGTACAGGGCGCTGCGCCGGACCGAACCCGCTAGCACGTCGGCTGCGGTCAGGCCACGGGCGCCGTCCAGCTCGTACACAAGCTCGGGTTTGAGGGTTTCGATGGGTGCGGGAGCGTCCGAGCCGGCCAGCCAGTGCCGCAGCGTCAGCCACGTCGGCCAGAGGTCCTCGAGCGGGAAGTCGGGGAGGGCCTCGGTGACGGTGATGCCCAGGCCGGCGAAATCGGACAGCGCGGCCCGGGTCACCTGCAGCACCGCAGGTTCCATCGGGAGGTAGCCGCCGAGGTCGCCGAGCCAGGCCACCTTCCGCCCGCGGACGTCGGCGGACAGCGACGTGAAGGACGCGTCGGGCAGGGACAGCGGCGCGCGGGGGTGGTAGCCGGACATCGTCTGCAGCAGGGCCGCCAGGTCGGTCGCGGTGCGGGCGATCGGGCCCTCCACGCCGGACTGGGCCACGAAGACCTCGTCGGCGATGCTCGGCACCCGGCCCACCGACGGGCGCAGGCCGAGCACGTTGTTCCAGCCGGGCGGGTTGCGCAGCGAGCCCATGAAGTCGCTGCCGTCGGCCACCGGCAGCATCCGCAACGCCACCGCGACCGCCGCGCCGCCGCTGCTGCCGCCGGCCGAACGGGTCTGGTCGTAGGCGTTCAGCGTGGTGCCGTAGACGTTGTTGTAGGTGTGCGAGCCGAGCCCGAACTCGGGCACATTGGTCTTGCCGATGACGATGGCGCCGGCCGCGCGGATCCGGGCGACGTGCAGTGAGTCGGCGACGGCCGGCGGTGGGTCGCGGAAGAAGCCGGCGCTGGTCGGCAGGCCGGCCGCGTCGGCGAGGTCTTTCACCGCGAACGGGAAGCCGTGCATCCAGCCGGTGGGCTCGGCCTGGTCGGCGGCGGCGGCCGCGCGCAGCAGAGAAGAGCGCGGCCGCAGGGCGACGATCGCGTTCACCGACGGGTTGAGGCGCTCGATCTGGTCCAGGTAGGCGGTCATCACCTCGACGCAGCTGACGTCCTTGCGGCGGATGGCCGCGGACAGCTCGGTGGCGCTCCAGTTCACGATCATGTCCGGACGCTACAACGAGTCGGCCCCGGCTTGGCGATCGGCGACTATCGCCGCGATCGATCGAACTGCTTCCATGTGGTCCACGTCACCGGCCCCCGGGAGGGCACATGGAGTCAGGTATCAGTCGTCGCCGAGCACTGGCGGTCGCCGGTGGTGCGGTGGCCGCGACCGCCGTCGCCCAGGTCGCGTCGCCCGCCTTCGGGGCCGCGGCCGCCTACGACGCCGACGCGATCGTCGTCGGTGGTGGGCTGGCGGGGCTGGTCGCCACGTCCGAGCTGGTCGCGGCCGGGCGCAAGGTGCTGCTGCTCGACCAGGAACCGGAGGCCGGCCTCGGCGGGCAGGCGTTCTGGTCGTTCGGCGGGCTGTTCCTGGTGGACTCCGCCGAGCAGCGGCTGATGGGCATCAAGGACTCGGTCGACCTGGCCTGGCAGGACTGGCAGGGCACGGCCGGGTTCGACCGCGGGGTGGACGATCCGGCCGGCCAGGACTACTGGGCGGCCAAGTGGGCGCGAGCGTACGTGGAGTTCGCGGCCGGTGAGAAGCGGTCCTGGCTGTCCGGTCTCGGTGTGCAGTGGTTCCCGATCGTCGGCTGGGCGGAGCGCGGCGGGGGACTGGCCACCGGACACGGCAACTCGGTGCCCCGCTTCCACGTGACGTGGGGCACCGGGCCGGCCGTCATGGAACCGTTCGAGAAGAAGGTCCGCGCCGGGGTGGCCGCCGGGAAGGTGGTCTTCAAGTTCCGGCACCGGGTGGACGAGGTGGTCAAGACCGGTGGAGCGGTCACCGGCGTACGCGGAGCGATCCTCGAACCCAGCACCGCCGCACGCGGCACGCCCAGCTCGCGCACCGCGGTCGGCAGTTTCGAACTGCGCGCCCCCGTCGTGATCGTGACGTCCGGCGGTATCGGCGCCAACCACGACCTGATCCGGCAGAACTGGCCGGCCCGCCTGGGCAAGGCCCCCACCAAGATGATCACCGGCGTGCCGGCCCACGTGGACGGCCGGATGCTGGCGATCACCCAGACGGCCGGCGGCCGGATCGTCAACCCCGACCGGATGTGGCACTACACCGAGGGCATCAAGAACTACGCGCCGATCTGGCCCAACCACGGCATCCGGATCCTGCCCGGACCGTCCTCGATGTGGCTCGACGCGAAGGGCAAGCGGTTCAGCGCCCCCGACTTCCCCGGTTACGACACCTTGCACACGCTCGGCACGATCACCGGGACCGGCTACGACTACTCCTGGTTCGTCGCCACCCAGGAGATCGTGGACGCCGAGTTCGCGCTTTCCGGCTCCGAGCAGAACCCGGATCTCACCAACAAGAACGTCTGGCAGCTGCTGTCCCGCATCTGGCAGACGCCCGAACCGGTGCAGAAATTCGAGAAGTACGGCGAGGACTTCGTGGTCGCCAACACGCTGCCCGAGCTGGTCGCCGGGATGAACCGGATCACCGGCACCAACCTGATCGACCTGGACGACCTGAAGCGGCAGATCGACGCCCGGGACCGCGAGATCACCAACACGTACAGCAAGGACGCCCAGGTGATGGGCATCCGCAACGCGCTGTCCTACATCGGCGACTCACTCAGCCGCACCGCCGACGCGCACAAGCTGCTCGACTCGAGCAAGGGGCCGCTGGTCGCGGTGCGCCTCAACATCCTCACCCGCAAGACCCTCGGCGGCCTGCAGACCAACCTGCAGGGCCAGGTGCTGGATGCTTCCGGCGCGGCGATCCCCGGCCTCTACGCGGCCGGCGAGGTCGCCGGTTTCGGCGGCGGCGGGGTGCATGGCTACCGCTCCTTGGAGGGTACGTTCCTGGGCGGTTGCCTCTTCTCGGGTCGCCAGGCGGGTCGCGCCGCCGCGGCCGCGTTGTAGTCAGCGCTGCCTGAGCCCGTCGAGGAGCGCCGCGAATCCCCAGCGCAGGCGCTCCTCGCCGGTTCCGGAGAACAGCTCGTCGCGGACCGTGTGGATGTGCGGATAGCCGGCCGGGTCGGCATCGCGGACCGCGGCCACCTGCCCGCGGTCGTCGTCGCCGGCGCCGTGCTCGGCGGCCGCCGCGGTGGCCTGCTGCAGAAGCAGGTCGACACCCCAGGCGGCCGCGCGCGGCGGTACGCCGAGGTCGTGCAGGCGGCCCAGCACGACGTCGATCAACCGCAGGTAGCGTGGGCCGGCCGGGCGCAGCGTCAGCACCGACCGGGCCAGCGCGGGCTGCCCGAGCAGCAGCTCGGTGTAGCCGACCAGCAGGTCGATCAGCTCCAGCTCGAGGTCGAGGCCGGCGAGCAGCTCGTCGAGCAGGGCTCCGTGCAGCTCGGCCATGTTCTCGACGTAGACGTAGAGCGACGCCGGGCCGGTGTCCAGCTCGGCGGCCAGCCGCCGCATGGTGGCCTTCTCGAGGCCCTCGGCGCGCATGATCCGCAGCCCCACCTCGACGATGCCGGCCCTGCTCAGCGGCGGTTTCGCCGGACGGTCACGGCGGCTGACGGGCTCCGGGCGCGGGGTCACCGGGTGATGGTAACGAACGTGTTCGGTTAAATACCCGGGCCGGGCGCACCCTGCCCGGCCCGGGCACCCCTCTTCACCCAGAGGTCTTGTAGGTGGCGCGGTCGAAGTCGGCGAAACCGCCCTCGCGCCCCAGGTCCTGCACCCACAGGCCGACGAAGGCCCCGGTGAAGCCCCACGCCTCGGGCTCGCCGTCGACGACGCTGGCCGCGTACTCGTCCGACAGCGTGGTGGCGTCGAACGCCGGTCCGAGGTCCTCCCACTTCGGCTCGGCGCCGGGCTCCGTCGCGTACGCGAAGGTCAGCTCGGGCCCGTCGAAGCGCAGGCGCAGCGCCAGGCGGGACACACCGCTCAGGTCGCGGCGCACGTCCGGGACCACCCGGACCTTGCCGCTGTCGCAGGCGAGGATGCCCAGCACCGGCGTGCCGTCGTCCTCGGCCGTGACGTACAGGTAATACCAGTTCCGGGTGTTGTAGTAGCCGGTTATTCCGGCGAGCTGCCGGTAGTTGCGGGGCTGGAACTCCATCACCGCGTCGAAGGTGAGCCGGCGCGCGGTCACCCGGCGGGCGACCAGGCTCGGCCGCAGCCGGGTCATCGGCGACTGCCCGCCGTAGACGCGCAGGTGGGACGGCCGCTCGGTGAGCGACACCCAGTCGGGCGTGGCCGGGCGGCGCAGCGTCGACCAGTTGACGCCCAGCTTCTCGGCGTCGAAGTCGTCGTCCTCGGCATCCTCCGTCGAAACCGGGCGACCGGCCGGCACGGCCACGCCGAGCGGGGCCGGCACGATGTCGGCCGGGACGCCGCCGGCGATCCGCGGCCAGCCGTCCTCGGTCCAGGTGACCTCCTGGATCGCCGACTCGCGGCCCAGCACGCAGCGGCCGAGCGTGGAGTACGGCCGGCCGACGAGGTGCGCCAGATACCACTGACCGGCCGGGGTCTCGACCAGGCTGCCGTGACCGGCCTTCTGCAGGGTCAGCTCGGGGTGCCCGTTCGAGGTGAGCAGCGGGCCGGCCGGGTCCGCCTCGTACGGTCCGAGGAGGTCCTTCGACCGGGCGACCGTGACCTGGTGCGTCCAGCTGGTGCCGCCCTCGGCGGTGACCAGGTAATACCAGCCGTCCTTGCGGTACAGGTTGGGTGCCTCGGTGACCCGCGCCTCGGTGCCCTTGAAGATCATGTGCTCGGCGCCGGTCAGCGTCTTCGTCGCGCGGTCGTAGCGCTGGATCGAGATGCCGCCGAAGCGGTTCCGGCCCGGGCGCCAGTCGGCGACCATCGACAGCATGTAGGTCTCGCCGTCCTCGTCGTGGAACAGGGAGGCGTCGAAGCCGCGACCGTGCAGCACCACCGGGTCGGACCACGGACCGGTTATCTCCTTGGCGGTCGTCAAGTAGTTCTGCGGGTCCCAGTAACCGCCCGCGAACGTCGAGACGTCGGTGTAGAGCAGGTGGAACTCGCCGTGCGCGAAGGTCAGGCTGGGCGCCCACACGCCGCCGGAGTCGCCGGCCCCGGTGAGGTCGAGCAGCCGGGTCTCGCCGAGGGCACCGCCCAGCGGGCGCCAGTCGACCAGGTTGGTCGAGTGGTGCAGCCGCACGCCGGGAAACCACTCGAACGTCGAGGTGGCGATGTAGTAGTCGGAGCCGACCCGCAGGATCGAGGGGTCGGGGTGGAACCCGGTCAGCACGGGGTTGGTGATGGCCCGGCCGGCCACGCCCTCCGCTTGACCGGCGGTCGCGGTCTCGGTGCTCGTCATGCCTTCAGAACTCCCGGCGTCGCGGTTCGTAAGTTCCGTGACTCTATCGCAAGTTCCGTTTGGACAAGGGGTGAGTTTCGGCGCCATCCGACGACCGATCGCCGGAACTCCTCGGTCACCCGCTTGTGAGGTTTGTCACCCAAAGGTGAATCGGGGCGTACGGGGCAACCGGGCGGTCGCCTCCGCCCGAGGTCCGGGGCCTGCGGCGGCGCGGATTCGGACAATATGCCGACCGGGACCGGGAAGCCGGGCCTGTTCCATTTCGGCATGCGTGCCGGTAAATACGTAAACCGAATAATACGGACGAGTAGCCCGAACCCCACCCCGCCCGGGGTGGCTCCGGACGCGTTCGGTCACAGCCCGGATTGTCCCGCTCACTCGTGGCGTGATCGAGGTCAGGAACTGCACAAACCGGTACGGCAGCCCGTCGGGACCCGGGTAGATGGGATCACAGACTTCGCGTAGCATGACCGCGCCTTGCCGTGCCAATGGCGGGGCCGCAATTCGAGGAATTGAACCGACCGGACGGAGAACCAGCGGGGATGGCACCAGTGCAGAAGCGGGCCCTGATTACCGGCATCACGGGCCAGGACGGGCTCTATCTCGCCGAGCTTCTGGTCGGTAAGGGATATCAGGTTTTCGGATTGATCCGAGGGCAGAACAACCCCAAGCGGGAAATGGTCGAGCAATTGCTCCCGGCCGTTGAGCTGCTCGAAGGCGATCTCGGCGACATGACCTCGTTGGTCGAGGCTGTCAATTACTGCCAGCCGGACGAGGTCTACAACCTCGCTGCCATTTCGTTCGTTGCGTTCTCGTTCAAGCAGCCGGAACACACCGGAAACATTACCGGGCTAGGGGCACTGCGCCTGCTCGACGCGATCCGCATCGTGGACGAGGGCAAGGGCCGGATCCGCTATTACCAGGCGTCGACGAGTGAGCTCTTCGGCAAGGTCCGGGAGACCCCGCAGACCGAGCTGACCCCGTTCCACCCGCGCAGCCCGTACGGCGTGGCCAAGGCCTACGCGCACCACATGACGGTCAACTACCGCGAGTCGTACAACCTGCACGCCTCCTGCGGCATCCTGTTCAACCACGAATCCCCTCGTCGTGGCCACGAGTTCGTGACCCGGAAGATCACCAGCGCGGTGGCTCGGATCAAGCTGGGGCTGCAGGATTCGCTCTCGCTCGGCAACCTCGACTCGAAGCGGGACTGGGGTTTCGCCGGCGACTACGTCCGCGGCATGTGGGCGATGCTCCAGCAGGACGAGCCGGACGACTACGTGCTGGCGACCGGGGAGACCCACTCGATCGGCGAGTTCCTCGACCTCGCTTTCGCGGCGGTCGGCATCGAGGACTGGAAGCCCTACGTCAAGCAGGACCAGCGATTCATGCGGCCGGCCGAGGTCGACCTCCTGCACGGCGACCCGACCAAGGCCAAGAAGGTCCTGGGCTGGGAGCCCGAGGTCTCATTCCCGCAACTCGTGGAAATGATGGTCGAGAACGACCTGCAGATCGAGAGCACCCGGATTCCGCGACAGTTCGTGCCGCCAACCAGCCTCGTTCGGTGAGGTCGATGTTCGCCGTCGGCACCTCTTTCCACCGCATCACCGCATGAGCCAGAACCGGCGAATCCTGAAGAACGCGGCCGCGTTGTACGTGGCCGAGTTCGTCGCCCGCGCGACGCTGCTGATCCAGTTGGTCCTGGTGGCCCGGACGCTCGGCAGCGGGGAGTACGGCAAGCAGGCTCTCGTCCTGTCGGTTATGGCAATTGCCGCGAACCTGACGGACTTCGGCTTCAGCACCCTCGGTGTCAAATTGATCGCCGCCGAACCGCAGTCGATCAATCGCATCGGTTCCGGGATGCTGGTCATCAAGGTCGCGGTGGGTTTCCTGTCGAGCCTGGCCATCATCGCGGTAGTGCTGGTATCGCACATGCCGGCCGACCTCACCTGGATGTACATCCTCAGCGCCCTGACGCTGATCACGACCGCGTACACGACGAGCATGTCCTCGATCTTCCGCGGATACGAGATCATGCAGTACGACGCGTACGGCCGGATCGGCATCGCGTTCCTGACCACCGGTCTGGGTGCGCTGCTGCTGGCGCTGGGCTACGGCATCGTGGTCATCGTCGCGATGACATCCGCCCTGACCATCGTCAATGCGCTGTACATGAAGGCGGTTAACAGCTACCGGAAGCTCTTCCACTTCCAGTGGCCCGCGTCCAACCAGGAGTACACCAACCTCCTGAAGCTGGCTCTGCCGTTCGCCTCGCTGGCGGTGCTGGTGGCCATCAGCTACCGGGTGGACACCCTGATCCTGGGACTGTTCGAGACGACGGACGTGGTCGGCGAATATTCGGCCGCGTACCGGATCTTCGAGCTCTTCCTGATCGTGCCGGCCATCTTCGCCGGCGTGCTGTTGCCGGCGACCTCGGCCCGTCTGCACTCGGACAAGGCCGCGGCGCACGCGCTGACCATGCGGGCGGTCAAGTACTTCAGCTACCTGTGCTTCCCGCTGGCGGTCGGGCTGTCGTTACTGGCCGCTCAGGTCATCACGCTGTTCTACGGCAGCAAGTACCCGGACAGCATTCTGGTCCTGCAATTGATGAGCTTCAGCCTGATTCCGACGTTCATCGCGCACATCACCGCCAATATCTTCCACGCCAGCACCCGGCCGCAGCTCAACACTTACATCGCGTTGCTCAGCGTGGTCTTCAACGTTTCCGTCAATTTCCTCCTCATCCCGATGTTCGGCCTGGCCGGGGCGGCGATCACCAGTGTCGCCACCCAACTGATCGTTCTCGTGATCGGCACGATAATGATCAATCGCCACGTCTTCGAGCTCCCGTACTGGCGCGTCCTGTGGCGCCCGATATTGGCGAGCCTGGTCATGGCGGCCAGCATGCTGTTCTATCGGAGCATTTGGCTAGTGCCCGTCTACATCGCTGTGTATGTGGTCGCCCTGTACGCCTTGCGCGGGTTCTCCGAGCAGGACAAGGAAGTCCTGCGGGCGGCGCTGCCCTTGCGCCGGAGCGGAGCTGCGGCGAGATGATTGGACTGCAGTGTTGAAATCAATGGTGCGAGAGCTTCGCTCGGCGGTTCCAACCTCGGGGCGCAGTCGGTCGGCGATCATTTCCGACGCACTGTTCGTGGCCGGTCTCGTACTGACCGCGGTGATCATGTCCTGGGACCGGGTGCCGCACTTCGCGACGAGCTTCCCCTACGTCTCGCTGGTCGACAGCCGCGGGCTCGCGCCGCAGGAACTGCTCGCGTTCCTGCTGTTGTTGCAGCGCGGTCTGGTCATGGCCTGGGATCGGCTTCGGAAGAAGGGCGGGGCCTGGCCGAGCACCGGCATCGCCCTGGCGTTCGGCCTGCTGGCCGTCGCCGTCGGGGTGGCCGCCCTGACCGCCTTCAACTTCAAGGTCGCGGTCCTGGCGTCGTTGATCTTCTGCTTCGCACTCGGGCGGGGCTGGCTGCTGGCGCAGTACATTCGCGAACGCGAACTCAAGATGTTCGAGAACGTCGTGCTGTGGGTGCTGGTCGTGGTGCTGGCGCTCGGCTACTTCCAGTTCATCGGTGACGCCTACGGCCTCTCCCAGTCCTGGACGCAGCTCCTCCCGCAGTACAACAGCTCCACCGGCGCCTACCCGTTCCCGCGGGTGCAGTCGTTCTCGCTCGAGCCGCTCTATCTGGGTCACTGGATGTTCCTGCCGCTCGGCATCCTGCTGACCCGGTACTGGCGCACCCGGAAGGCCTCGATCTTCGAGCAGGTTCTGCTGGTGCTGGCTCTCGCCCTGTTCCTGCTCACGCTGTCCCGGGGCGCCATCGCGGGGCTGGGGCTGGCCGTCCTCGTGCTGATCGCCGTCGGCCGGGCCTGGCGTCCCCTGCTCTTCCTGGTGCGCACCGGCGTGCTGACCCTGCTGGTGGTGGCCGGGATGCTGCTGCTCGCCAGCGCCCAGCACAACGCCCGCCTGGCCGAGACGGCCCCGTCGGCCACCGCGCCGGACGCGTCGTCGCCCTCCTCCGCACCGTCCACCCCCGTGGGCGAGCCGGTGAAGCCGGGCGTGGTCGGCTCGTTCACCGGGCACGCCATGGACGTGAACGACCCGTCGGCCCAGACCCGGTACGAGCTCTGGCCCGCGACCGTCGACATCATCAAGGAGCACCTGTTCACCGGCGTCGGGTTCAACAACGCGCGCCTGCTGCTGCATGACGGCACCTCGACCTCGTCGCCGGCCGAGGCGAACGCATTGCAGCCGGTGAACAACGACTACCTGACCTTCCTCAGCGAGCTGGGTCTGGTCGGCGTCCTGCTGGCGCTGCCCCTTCTCTGGCTCATCCTGCGGGCGCTGTGGGGTGTCGTGCGGACCCGGCTCGACCATCCGTCCAGCCCGTACGCGTTCGCCCTGGTGGGCATGGCCGTCGAGGCCAACTTCTTCCAGTCGTTCTCGCTGCTGCGCACCTGGGTGGTCATCGGGCTGCTGATCGCCGGGGCGCGGCTGGTGCGGGAGCAGCAGGCTCGGTCCCGGCGCACGGATGACCTGGCCCAGACCGTCGTCCTCAACCCGGCGCTGGAAGAGACCGCAATCCTCAACCTCGGATCGGCTGGGTCGAAGACCGCATGAGAATCGTGATCGACGGGCGAATGCTGTCCTGGACCGGCATCGGCCGGTACACCGCCGCTCTGCTGGAGGGGCTGGAGGCGATCGACCGCACCAACGAGTACGTGGTTCTGATGCGCCAGGACGACTGGGCGCGGTGGAAGCCGCAGGAGGCCAACTTCCGGCGGGTCGAGTGCAACATCGACCCGTACTCGCCGGCCGAGCAGACCACGCTGCCCAAGGTTCTCCGCGACCTGGCGCCGGACGTCGTGCACTTCGTGACCCCCAACGCGGCCGCCCTCTACCGGGGCACCAAGGTGGTCACGGTCCACGACCTCACCCTGCTGGACTTCGACACCAGCCGGGGATCGCTGCCGAAGCGTCTCGCCGGCAAGGCCAAGCGTCTCCCGTTCCGCCTGATCTTCCAGCGGCAACTGGCCACCGCCACGCGCATCGTGACGGACACCGGTTACGTCCGGGACCAGCTGATCGAACGCTTCGGTCTCGACCCGGCCAAGGTCTCGGCCGTGTGGATCGCCGCCGATTCGGCCGAGCTGACCGAGGCCCGGGAGGAGACTCTCGACGGTGTGTCGGCGTCGGACTCGCTCATTCTCTACGTCGGCAACTACTTCCCGTACAAGAATGTCCGGGTCCTGATCGAGGCCCTGGCCCTCGTGGCGCGCAGCCGGCCGGACGTGAAGCTGGTGCTGGCCGGTAAGGCCGGCGATTACCAGGAGGGCCTGCTCGCGCTGGCGGAGTCGCTGAACGTGGCCGACCGGGTCGTCATGCCCGGCTTCATCAGCGACGGCCAGCTCACCTGGCTTTACCGGAACTCCGCGATGTACGTCTACCCGTCGCTGTCCGAGGGATTCGGGTTGCAGGGCCTGGAGGCCATGGCGCAGGGCCTGCCGGTCGTCTCCTCGACCGCGACCTGCCTGCCCGAGGTGTACGGGGACGCGGCTGTGTACTTCGACCCGCACGCGGCCGGGGATCTGGCGCAGAAGATCGCCGAACTGCTGTCGAGGCCGGAACTCGCGGCCGAGATGGCAGCCCGGGGACGCGCGCGCCTGCCGCTGTTCTCGTGGCGGGCGACCGCGGAGGCGACCCACCAGATCTACCTGGATGCTGCTCAGCAGTAGGCGTCACACCATCAACAGATACGACAGGGAGGCCGTTCAGTGGCGCCGTTGAGAGTGTTCATCGAGGGAACGCCCCTCTTCCGCCAGCGCACGGGCGTGGGCCAGTACACGAAGAACCTGCTCGAAGCCCTTTTCCGGCTGGACGAGGAAAATCACTACACGATCTTCTCGTTCGCCTTCCTGGGGAAGGGAACGGACGTCCGGCCCATCCCGGAGTCTCCTCGGCTCAGTTACCGCTTCATCCGGTACATGCACCTGAAGATGTTCAACGCGGTCGTCCGCAAGGTGACGTCACCGCCGATCGACGTCATGCTGGGCAGCAAGCCCGATCTGTTCCTGTTCCCCAATTTCGTGCGCTACCCGCTCCCGATGGGCAGCCGCGCGGTCGCGATCATCTACGACCTCTCCTTCGTGCTGCACCCCGAGCACGTGGCCCGGCGCAATCGCGAGTTCCTCACCCGGTACGTGCCGCTGACCATCGAGAAGTCCGAGCACATCGTCACGATCTCGGAGAACTCCAAGCGGGAGATCATCGAGTTCTACGGGACCGATCCGGACAAGATCTCGATCGTCAGCCCGGCCATCGACCACAGCTTCTTCTACCCGCGCCCCGTGAACGAGGTCGACGCGGTAGCCGCGAAGTACAAGATCACCAAGCCCTACATCCTGTATGCGGGGACGCTGGAGCCGAGGAAGAACATCCGGAGCATCCTGGACGCCTACGCGAAGTTGCCGGCCGAGGTGCGCGAGACGCACTCCCTGGTGCTCGCGGGCGGCAAGGGCTGGCTCGACCAGGACATCAAGAACCGGCTCGACGAGCTGCAGCACATGGACATCATCACCACCGGTTACGTCCCGGACGAGGATCTCCCGGCGCTGTACAGCGGCGCGACCGTGTTCGTGTACCCGTCGTTGTACGAGGGGTACGGAATGCCGCCCCTGGAGGCCATGGCGTGCAACACTCCGGTTATCGTGGCGAACAACTCCTCCCTGCCCGAGGTCGTCGGCGACGCCGGCGTGCTGGTCGACGCCTATGACGTCGACTCCCTGGTGATGTATTTGGAGAAGGTCCTCGGTGATCCGGCTCTGGCCGCCGAGCTGCGCCGCCGGGGCCTGGAACGCGCGCGGACCTCGAACTGGGACGAGAGCGCGAGACGACTTCTGGCCGTGATCAACAAGTACGGTGCGCCGCAATGACGGCGCTGGTGACGGGGGCCACCGGGTTCGCCGGCGCCCACCTCATGGCGGCGCTCCGGCAGGCGGGTGAGGCGGAGGCCTACGGCACCTCCCTGTCGGGAAGCGCGGACGGCCATATCCGGCAGACCGACCTCACCGATTACGACGCGGTGGTCGCCCTGCTGGACGAACTCCGGCCGGAGACCATCTTCCACCTGGCCGCCTTCGCCTCACCGGCACTGTCGTTCAAGGAACCGGTGGTGGCGGTGACGTCCACCCTGGCGATGCAGATCAACCTGTTCCAGGCCTGCCTCGCCCTGCGCATCAAGCCGCGCATCGTGGTGGTCAGCAGCGGTCAGATCTACGGCATGACCGACGCCGCGCGGCTGCCGCTGGACGAGTCCACGCCGCTCGACCTCCCGAGCCCGTACGCGGTGGCCAAGGTGGGCCAGGAGAACCTGGTCTCGATGTACGCGAAGCTGGGCGTCGAATCCGTCATCGCCCGGCCCTTCAACCACATCGGACCGGGCCAGCAACCGGGTTACCTGGTCGCCGACCTCACCAAGCAGATCGCCGAGCTGGAGCGCGACGGCGGAGAGGTGCTGCGGGTCGGCAACCTGAGCTCCAAACGCGACTTCACCGACGTCCGGGACGTCGTGCGGGCCTACATCCTGCTGGCGGCCAAGGGCACGGTCGGCGAGGTCTACAACGTCTGCACCGGCCGGTCCCGGTCCGGGCAGGAGATCCTGGACCTGCTGCTGACGGCATCGGAGGCCCGGATCCGGACGGAGCCGGACCCGGCCCGCATGCGGCCGGCCGACGTCCCCGATCTGCGCGGGGACGCCACCAAGATCCGGCTGGACACCGGCTGGGTCCCGGAGATCCCGATCGAGCAGACGCTGTCGGACACACTCGCCTACTGGCGCGCCCAGCCGGCCTGACCGATGCATGTCTAATTAGACATTGACTGAGTTGATCACTCCGCTCTAGCGTACATACACGTACTTGATCGAGCGGGGCCGATCGGGTGCCGATGCTGTTTGCCGCAGTGGGTTTCCCCGTGTCCACATAGTCTGCTTGAGGCTTCACGGGGGAGCACTCGGTGTTATCGGCGCATGCCCGAATTGCGGGCTTAATCGTCCTGTCCACATTTTCTACCGTTCTCGTCGGCACCATTCTGTCGTCGCCCGCGCAAGCCGCGGTGTGTCCGGAAGCGGTCGCGGCCGACGAGCTCGCCGCCCAGAAGCTCGCTATCCGTTGCGATGTGCCGGTCGAGGTGCTGTCCGAGGCTGACGAGACGACGAAGGTCACGGCCTTGCCGTCCGGCAACTTCGTCCTGGAGGCGTTCGCCGAGCCGCAGCGGGTCCAGCGGGGCGGCCGGTGGATCGCCGTGGACACCCGGCTTCAGCTCGCCGCTGACGGCAAGTTCCGCCCGCAGGCGGCCGCCGACGTGGCGTTCTCGGCCGGCGGGTCGGGCCCGTTCGCCACCTATCGGGGTGCCGGCGCCGAGTTCTCCCTGTCCTGGCCGACGCCTCTGCCGGCCGGGGTGCCGGCCGGCGACACGGTCACCTACCCCAACGTCTATCCCGACGTCGACCTGGTCGTCCGCGCGGCGGCCGGTGGTTTCTCGCACACGCTGGTGGTGCGGACGGCCGCGGCGGCCGGCAACCCGGCCGTGCGCGAGTCGCGGTATCTGGTCGGTGGCACGGCCGGCGTGACCGAGTCGGCCGGTGTCCTGACCATCGCCGGCCCGTCCGGCCGGCTGGCCCGGTCGGCGCGGGCAACGGCGTGGGACTCGCGGGCGAAAGCCAATGTACGGACCCCGGGCGACGCGGCCCGGCCGCGCGACGTCAAGGTTTCGCTGACCGGCCGGACGCTGACGGTCAAGGCCGATCCGGCGCTGTTCGCCGGGAAACCGGCCTACCCGATCTACATCGACCCGACCTACTCGAGCGCCTACGCCAAGTGGGCGCCGCTGAACGACAGCAACCCGGACACCAGCTGGACGTCGGGCAGCGCCTGGCCGCGGGAGGACATCCGGGTCGGCTCCAACTACGACAACAACGGTGACCTCTGGCGCGCGGTCACCCAGTTCAACGTCACCGCGCTCAAGGGCAAGCGGGTGATCAACACGCCGAGCGTCGAGGCGTACGCCACCCACAGCGCGTCCTGCGCGGGTGAGTCGCTGACGCTGTGGCACACCGGCACGATCGACGGGCACACCCCGACCTGGGACGGTATGTCCGGTCAGTGGCTGGACAGCCTGCAGACGGTGACGGTCAAGGCGAACGGCAGCAGCTGCGGTCAGAACCCGAACTGGGTCAAGTTCACCACCGACGTCAAGACCAAGCTGCAGTCGGTCGCGGACGCGAACGGGGCCGCCATCGGCTTCGGTTTCCGGGTGCCGACCGAGAGCGGCGGCAACTGGATCAAGCTCAAGCCCGGTGACGTGAAACTGCTCGCCGAGTACCAGTCGAAGCCGTCCAGTCCGGTGGCCACCCGCACCAGCCCGGGCGGTAACTGCTCCGCTTCGCCGGGGCCGTGGATCAACGACAACACCCCGCTGCTGTACGGCAAGGCGGCCGACGCCGACGGCACGGTGCGGGTCAAGTTCGGCGTGACCGGGCCGACCACCAGCACGTACACCTCCGGTTTCGTCGCCGCCAACACCGAGGCGGGCTGGACCACCGGCAACCTGAACGACGGCGCCTACAACTGGCACGTCCTCGGCACCGACAACGTCGACTCGACCGGCTGGTCGGGCACCTGCTACTTCCGGGTCGACGCCACCAAACCGACAGCGCCGTACGTCCGGCGCACCTCCACGGGCGCGCCGAAGGAGGGTGACACCGTCACCCTCGAGTTCTCGTCCTCCGATGCCGGTTCGGGTATGCAGCGTTTCGCGTACGGGATCGGGGTCGACGCCGAGCAGGCCTCAGTGACCTCGACCGGCACCGCGAGCATCAGCTTCGCGGTCGCGGCCGGGCGCACCAGCGTGTACGTGTGGGCGCGGGACAACGCCGGCAACATCTCCGACCGCACCGAGTTCAACTTCTTCACGGGGCGGATCACCGCCGCTGAACCGGTCGCCGCGTACCGGTTCAACGAGGACGCGCGGGACGATTCCGGCGCCGGCCATGATCTCACCCTGCATGGAGACGCGACCTTCGGGCCGGACCGCGCCGGTCACCCGACTGCGGCCCTCGGGGTTACCGGCGCGGGGTGCACGGGCACCGGCGGGGTGGTCCGCAGCGACGGCGAATTCACCATCGCCGGCTGGGCAAAGCTCCACGACAAGAGCAATTACCGCACCCTTGCGGCGATCACCGGCAACCGGATGGTCAGCCTGATGATCGAATACAACCCGTTACTGGACAGATGGGAGGTCTCGTACACCACGGCGGACTCCGACTCGCCGGGCTGGCTGAACGCCATCGCCCCGTCCAGCCCACCGTTGAACACCTGGCAGCACCTCGCTATGACCGCCGACCCGGTCGCGAAGCTGGTGCGTCTTTACGTCAACGGAACACTCGCGGCCGAAGCGGCCGCGCCGAACGGCTTCTGGAACGGTAACGGCCTCCGGATCGGCTGCGCCGGCAGCTCCACCGGCTTCGGCGGCTACGAGATGAACGGCGAGATCGACAACGTGGGTGTGTGGCAGGGGCTGCTCTCGGAGGAGCAGATCCGCCGGGCCGCCACCGAGCTGCCCGCGGGGCCGGCCGCCGCTTTCGAATTCAAGCAGGATGAGGAGCGGCCCGCCGGAACCAACCTGGTCGTCGCGGACAACCCGGCTACTGTCCGGGACGGCGCGACCTACACCGACGACCAGTTCGGCCACACCAACTCGGCGCTCGACATGAACCACACCGCCGACCAGTGTGTCCGCACCTCCCGTTCGGTGATTCACACCGACGAGTCGTTCAGCGTCGCGGTCTGGGGCCGGATCACCAGCGGCGACGCCCAGTTCCAGACCTTCGTCAGCCAGGAAGGTCAGCACATCGGTTCCTGGTATCTAGGCGCCCGCGATGGCCGTTTCTCCTTTCACCTGAAGAACGGCGACAGCAACGACAGCACCGCGTACAACGCCTATACCGCAGAGGGTTCGTTCGCCGCGAACGTCGGCAAGTGGATCCACCTTGCCGCGGTCTACGACGCGACCAGCCGGACGATGGCGTTGTACTTCGACGGCAAGCTGGTCACCCGGATCGGCGCCCCCGCCCTCTGGGACGCCACCGGCCCGCTGGTGATCGGCTGCTCGAAGTTCAACGACGGCCCGGCCGACCTGGTCGCCGGCGCCATCTCCGACGTGCAGGTGTGGCGTGGCGCGTTGACCGACGCGGATATCGCGGCGGTGCGCGGTAACAAGAGGCCGGTGAAACTGGAGGGCCGTTGGCCGTTCGACGGTCCGAGTTCCGACGAGCCGACCTACCTGCAGGACCTGTCCGGTAACCACCGTGACCTCACCATCGCGGGCGAGTACGGATGGGGCGATGACCGGGGCAACACCCCGGACAGCTCGCTGAGCCTCGACCTGACCGGCAATTCGTGTGCCGCGTCGTCCGGGCCGGCGGTCCGCACCGACGGCTCTTTCACGGTCGCGACCTGGGTGCTGCTCGACGAACTCGGTGGCACCCGCACTCTGCTGGCCCAGTCCGGTGCGGCCGGGCAGGCCTTCCGGCTCGAGTACGACGGCACGGCGGCCCGCTGGCGGTTCGTGATGCCACACAGCGACGGGAGCACGACGCTCTCCGAAGTGCGTTCCGACGCAGCGGCGGAGCCAGGCGCGTGGACCCATCTCGCGGCGACCTACGACCTCGGGACGAACTCGCTTCGCCTGTACGTGAACGGTGTCCGTCAAGGCGCAGCCGATGTCGCTGGGCCGCCCGTGACCTGGCACGCGGACGGCCCGCTGACCATCGGCTGTGCCGCCACCAAGGGTGGCCAGTTGTCCGGCTATCTCGGCGGCCTCATTGACGACACCCGGATCTGGACCAATGCCGTCGAGGGCGACATCGTCGCCAACCTCGCCTCGGCCTGACCGCGCGACGATCTGACGGAGTCTTCGATGTCACAGCAGCGAAACGTCTTCTCCCCGGCCCGTCGCCGACTGGCCTTGAGTGTGTCGGCCCTGATGGCAACGTCTTTCCTCATCTACCACTGGGTGGCGCCGGAGCTGTCCGGCAGCCGCGCGGTGGATCAGGTGGCCGCGACCGATGCCCACACGGCCCGGACCACGGTGGTGCCGCTGGCCGATGACGGCGGCCACTGGACCGGCTCCACCGCGGGCTGGCCGGCAACGGGATCGGTGGATCTCAGTCTGGCCTCCGCCAACCGGCGGTCGGCTACCGGGAAGGCCGGGGCCATGAAGGTCACGGTTGCGGCGGTGCCGGGCAAGAAGACCCCCGATCGCGTATGGGTGTCGACGTTGCCCCAGGAGCAGTCCACCAGCCTGGGCCTGAGCGGTCCGGCCCTCACGATCACCGCGGACGGGCCGGGCGAGGTCGACGCCTCGTTGGGCTACGACGAGTTCGCCGGCCTGTACGGCGGTGACTGGGCCAGCCGGCTCGGCCTGGTCACCCTGCCGGGCTGTGCGCTCAGCACGCCGGAGCGCTCCGACTGCCAGGCAACCACGCCGGTCGGTACCGAGCGCGACGCCGGCACGTCCACGCTGTCGGCCACGCTGTCGGTGTCGGCCGCCACCACGCTGGTGGCCGTGGCCGCCACCGACGAGTCGGGCGAGGGCGACTACAAGGCCAGTGACCTGCAGGCGTCCGGCAGTTGGTCGGCCGGCGACAGTTCGGGCGCGTTCACCTACACCAACGCGATCCGGCTGCCACCGGCCGAAGGCCCGACCCCGGAGATCGCGCTCAACTACTCCTCGCAGATGGTCGACGGGCGCACCGCGGGCCGTAACAACCAGGCGTCCTGGGCCGGCGACGGCTGGGACTACTCGCCCGGTTTCGTCGAGCGCACCTACGCCACCTGCTCGGAGGACCTGGACAAGGTCGCCGACAAGGACCCCAACAACAAGGACTCCAAGACCGCCGACCAGTGCTGGAAGGGGACCTCCCCGAACATCACGGTCTCGCTCGGCGGCGCCAACGTCGGCCTGGTCAAGGACGACGCGACCGGAGCCTGGCGCCCGGCGCAGGACGGCAACTGGAAGGTTGAGTTCGCCGGTGCGGCCGCCACCAAGGACGCCGCCACCACCGAGCGCTGGGTTATCACCACCCCGGACGGCACCAAGAACTACTTCGCCGCCGAGCCGGGCACCGCCAACTCGCGCTGGACCGTGCCGGTCTTCGGCAACCACGACGGCGAGTCCTGCCACGCGACGGCGTTCAAGGACTCGTCGTGCGCCCAGGCCTGGCGCTGGCTGCTGGACAAGCAGGTCGACACCGACGGCAACATGACCCGCTACTACTACACCAAGGAGACCGGCCACTACGGCGCCGCCGGGGCCAAGGACAACCGGGTCGCGTTCGACCGGGGCGGCAACCTCGACCGCATCGAGTACGGCTTGAACACCGCCTACTCCGACGTCGCGGCCACCGCGCGGGTCGTGTTCAGCACCGCCGACCGCTGCTTCGCGACCTCCTGCTACACCGACGGCAAGCCGGTCACCGCGAACTGGCCGGACGTGCCCTGGGACCGGGAGTGCGCGGCCGAACCCTGCACCGACAAGCTCGCGCCCACGTTCTTCTCGATCAAAAGACTGACCAAGATCCAGACCGAGGTACGGTCGGGGACGGCGTTCTCGCCGGTCGAGTCGTGGACGCTCGACCACGAGTTCAAGGCACCCAAGGCGGCCCACTCGGCGTCGCTGTGGCTGAAGCAGATCACCCATGCCGGTCTGGTCGGCGGCACCATCACCGACCCGCCGGTGGTCTTCACCGGTGTCGAGCTGACCAACCAGGTGAACGCGATCGCCGGCGCCCAGCTGTTCTCCCGCTGGCGAGTCCAGAATGTTCGCACCGAGTCCGGCGCCGACATCACGGTCAGCTATTCCGCCCCGGACTGCGACTACGGCGATCTGCCCACCCCGCAGAGCAATGCCCGGCTCTGCTACCCGGTGTACTGGACGCCGGAGGGCTACTACGAGCCCACCATGGACTGGTTCCGTAAGTACGTGGTCACCGAGATCACCCAGTCCGAGCGGACCGCCAACCAGCCGCCGATCCTGACCCGCTACCAGTACTCCGCCGACGGCGGCGGCACCACGGTTCTGTGGGGCTGGGATGACGCCGAGCTGACCAAGAAGAAGTACCGCACCTACAGCCAGTGGCGCGGCTATACCCAGGTCACCACGCTGGTCGGGCAGACCGACACCGGCAAGGTACTGGCCACGCGCAAGCGCTTCTACCGCGGCCTCGACGACCAGCCACTGCCCGACGGCACCAAGCGCAATGTTCAGGTCACCGACAGCACCGGTGCCACGTACGCCGACCACCAGGCCCTGGCCGGCTCCACCCTGGAGGAGACCAGCCTCGACGGCAGCGCGGTGGCGGAAACGTCGATCACCGCGTACTGGATCAAGAAAACCGCCGAGCGGGACCGCACCGGCGGAAGTGACCAGGCATTCCGGATCGCGCCCAGCGTGCAGCGGGCCCGGAAGCTGATCGCCGCAGGGGTCTGGCGGCAGACCGAGGTGCGCACCGACTACAACGACGAGGGCCTGGCCGAGACGTCGAACGACCTCGGCGACACGGCAAAGGCAGGCGACGAGAAGTGCACCCGTTATACGTACGTCGGAAGTAGTGACCCGTGGTTGCGCGGCCTCGTGTCCCGCACCGAGACGGTGGCCAAGGCCTGCACCGAGACGGCCTCGCGGCCCGCGGACGTCGTCTCGGACGTCAGGACGTTCTACGACGGTTCCGACACGTTCGGCGCGGCACCCACCAAGGGCCACCCGACCAGGGAAGACACGCTGAGCAACGGGTCCACCTACGCGACCACGTCCGGCACCGGTTACGACGCCCTCGGTCGCGTCACCAGCGCCACCGATGCGCTCGGCAAGGTCACCACCACGGCGTACGTGCCGGCCGGCCCCGGCCCGGTCACCCAGACCACCACCGTCAACCCGCTCGGTCACAAGATCGTCACCGACCAGAACCCGGCTTGGGCCGAACCCGCCTCGATTCTCGACGCCAACAACAAACGCACCGACCTGACCCACGACGCCGTGGGCCGGCTCGCCAAGGTGTGGTTGCCCGGTCGGGCCAAGGCCACCGCCACCCCCAACCTGGAGTTCGGCTACCTGGTCCGCAACGACGGCCCGCTCGCCGTCACCACCAAGCGGCTCGGCCCGAACAGCAACTACGTCACCGAGATCGGCCTGTTCGACTCGCTCTACCGCTCGGTGCAGACCCAGGAGGATGCGCTCGGCGGCGCCCGCCTGGTCACCACTACCGGTTACAACGACCGCGGCCAGGTCGACTACGAGTCGGACCAGAACTACTTCTCCGGCTCGCCCGGGAACGCTCTGGTGGAGGTCACGCCGGGGGAGGACCGCAACCGCACGGTCTCGACCTACGACCGGCTCGGCCGGGTGGTCGAGGAGGCTCTCTGGTCGCACAACACGCGCAAGTGGGCGACCACCACCGCTTACGGCGGCAACGCGGCGGGCTGGCAGACGGCGGTGACCCCGCCGGCCGGGGGCACCCCGACCGTCGAGATCGAGAACGCCGACGGCGATGTCGTCGAGAAGCGGGAGTTCCACGGGGCGGCGCCCACCGGCGACTACGACGCCACGACGTACACGTACACCCCGCGCGGTGACCTGGCCACGGTGGCCAAGGGCGAGTTCACCTGGAAGTACGAGTACGACCTGCGCGGCCGCGAGGTCAAGACGACCGACCCGGACAAGGGCGCCACGACGGTCGAGTACAACAACGCCGACGACGTGGTGAAGTCGACCGACGCCAACGGCGACGTCGTCGCCACCACGTACGACGACCTGGGCCGGCAGATCGAGCGTTACTTCAACGGTGTCAAGGCCGCGACCTGGGAGTACGACACTCTCGCCAAGGGCCAGCTGACCAAGACGACCTCGATCGTCAACGGCTACACGTTCAGTCGGCAGATCTACGAGTACAACGACGCGTATCAGGTCATCGACGACCGGTCGGTCGTTCCCGCCATGCCGGGCCTGACCGCGCTGGCCGGCACGTACACGCGGACCGGTTCGTACACGGTCAACGGTCTGCCGTGGCGTACCAGCGAGCCGAAGGTCGGCCCGATGGAGCGGGAGATCGTCACCCGCACCTACGACGACCTGGGCAACGTCGTCAAACTCGCGGGCACGTCGTCGCCATCCGGCACGGTCCGCACCTACGTCAACGCGGCCACCTTCTCGCCGTACGGGGAGACGCTGAGCCGGACCCTCGGCGCGGCCGCACCGCAGACCTACCAGACCTACACGTACGACGACGTGACCCGCCGGCTGACCGGCTTCTACTTCGATCGGGACGCCAGCGTCACCAACGTCGCCGCGCTCAAGTACTCGTACGACGACGCCGGCAACGTCCGGTCCATCGCGAACCAGCCGCAGGACGCCGACGACGCCCCGCGCGCCGGTGAGCAGGACGTGCAGTGCTTCGACTACGACTACCTGCGACGCCTCACCCAAGCCTGGTCCCAAGCGTCGGCCACCTGCGGCACCGCGGCGGCCGGCGGTAAGGCGCCGTACTGGAAATCCTGGTCCTTCGACCAGCACGGCTCGCGCGACCGGGTCACCGATCACCTGACCGGCGCGGTCTCCGACTACCACTACCAGGACGGCTCGCACGCGGCCCGCACCGTCACCACGGGTGACCAGGTCGACCACTACGACTACGACACCCGTGGCAACCTCACCTACCGCAAGGTCGGCGACCGCACCGAGACCTTCACCTGGAGCCCGCACGGCAAGCTGACGAAGATCAACGCCCCCGAGGGCGACACCACCATGGTGTACGACGTCGACGGCAACCGCATCGCCCGCGTCGACCCCAACGGTGCGGCCACCGTCTTCGTCTACGGCCATGAATACACGACCACCCCGACGTCCGGGACCACCGCGACCCGCTACTACGAGCACGCCGGCGACACGATCGCCTCCCGCACCGACTCGACCAGCAAAAAGGGCGACATCATCTGGCTGGCGTCGGATGCCCAGGACTCCGCGACCTGGGCGGTCAACGCGGTAACCCGAGTCGACACGATCAAATACAACGACCCGTACGGCAACGCCCGCTCCACCCAGGCACCGTGGCCGGCCGGCCAGAAGGGCTTCGTCGGCGGAGTGGCGGACCCGAACGGCCTGACCCTGCTGGGCGCTCGCTTCTACGACCCGCGCATCGGCGCTTTCATCTCGGTAGACCCCGAGGTCGACGAGTACGACCCACAGCGCCTGCACCCGTACGCCTACGCCAACAACAACCCGACCACCTTCGCCGACCCGGATGGCTTGTTCTGGGGCGCCCTGAAGAAGGCGGCGAGCGCGGTCGCCAGCGGCGTTTCCACCGCGGCCAAGGCCGTCGTCAACAACGCCGGCACGATCGCCACGGTCGCCGGCACGATCGCCACCGTCGCAGCCTTCCTGCCACCACCGGCCCAGGTGGTCGCGGTGGCCGCCGGTGCGGTAGCGGCGGTGGCCGGCGCGATCGACACCGCCAAGAGTTGCGCGAAGGGCGAGGCCCTCAACTGCGCGGTCGGCGTCGCCAGCCTGGTCCCGGGCGTCCGCCAGGCCAAGACAGCTGTTCGGGGGGCCGGCGCGCTCAAGGGCGTGGTGAAGACCGGAGCGCGGCAGGCCGAGCGTCGTTCGGTCAAGGAACTGGCGGAGGACGTCGGCGAATCCTGCCTGACGCCGAACAGCTTCTTGCCGGGCACCCGGGTCCTGATGGCCGACGGCAGCGCCAAGCCGATCGAGGACATCGAACTGGACGACGAGGTCGTGGCCGACGATCCGGTCACCGGTGACCAGGGCGCCCGCCCGGTGACGGCGTTGATCACCGGCCACGGCGACAAAGATCTGGTCCGGATCAGCACCGACGGCGGAACGATGACGGCCACGGACGGGCATCCGTTCTGGGTCGCCGACGAGCAGACCTGGCTTCACGCCGACCAGCTGAAGCCCGGTATGGAACTGCTGCGTCCGGACGGCACCCGGGTCACGGTCCGCGCCGTTCAGGCCTACGGCGATGTTTCCACCGTCCACAACCTCACCGTTGACGACCTGCACACGTACTATGTACTTGCTGGCGACATCCCGGTGCTTGTACACAATTGTGGCGGATACCTAGATAGATTCAGGTCATACAATCAGGGTCTCAAGCAGCGGTTCGGACTGTACCTGAAGAAAATGAATGGTGACAAGAATCGTATCCCCGTCGAAGACCGTGACGGTCGCACCTTGTACGATGTGGCGTCAAAGAACAACCGGCCTCACTTCGAGAAGAAGACCGGCCAGGAGGTCCCGGTGCCGCATCAGAAGCGGCAGCCTCGGCTCAGCAATCCGCATCCGAATTCGCCCTCGCCGTTCGGTGCCTTCGGCCCGGTTAGGGCGACGTCATGGTTGTCCCTGTTCCGTCTCTGGTGGAAGCTTAGGTGACAGTGATGCTCAGCTTCGTGGGACTTGCGCCGTGGGCTGTCGGAATCGAGGTCATCGAGTGTGATACTCCAGACGGTGTGGTCGACATGTACAACGACTCCATGCTGCTGTCTGCGACGTTTACCTGCGATTCCGTGCCCACTCTGTCATTTCTTCTCGTCGACTGTGGGAGTGGCCGAGAGTATTACCTTGAGTTTTTGGGTGTCAAGGGCCTGGTGTTCGAGCAGGATTCGTTGACTTTTGGTGCGAACCTATGGGATCCACGAACGGTTAAGACTTTCTACGGCGTAGAGCTGCCGTCGTCAGAGGATGTGAGCGCGTTGGAAATTCGAACGATCGTGGGCAATTACAACTTGCAATGCGACTCCGTTCGGTTCCGATGGGGTGGAGTCCGAAACCCGCGATGAGGCGCCGGGCGCGCTGGCCCCGTTACCTTTTTGATCGTCCCCAGCCGGGGACTGCTCGGTCGCCCGGCCCGGTATGACTTACCGCCCCTGTCGTACGGATGATCCGGGGGGTGTTGTCGCCGGGCCAGGTGGCGTCGATGGACCGCTGATAGGGACATGGCCGCCCGCAGGGTTGGGGTTGGTCTCTTCGTAACGTGGCTGCCGGCAGTCGACGCCAGATCGGCGATCGTGCCAGCGGGCGATGTCGCGGGGAGGCGATGCGGTGCACGACGACTACCAGGTGTTCCTCGATCTCGATGTCGGTAAGGACGGTCACCACGCCGTCGCTCTGGATCGGGGCGGCAAGCGGCTGCACGACGCCGCACTGGTTAACACCGAGGCGAAGCTGCGGCAGGTCTTCGGCAAACTCGCCAAGCACGGCCCGGTGCTGGTCGTAGTCGACCAGCCGGCCTCGATCGGTGCACTGCCGGTCGCTGTCGCTCGCGCCTGCGGCCTGCAGGTCGCTTACCTGCCCGGCCTGGCGATGCGCCGGATCGCCGACCTGCACCCCGGCAGCGCGAAGACCGACGCCCGCGACGCCTACGCGATCGCCGACGCGGCCCGGACCATGCCGTCCTCGAGGTGCTGTCGCGTTGCGGCGGACCAGCCGGGCTGCGCAAGGCCGGCCGCCGCAAACTGCTCTCGATCACCACCAAGAACGCGCCGCGCATGGGTGAACGCCTGATCGAGCGGATCATGACCGCGCTGGACGAGCAGACCGTCGTCGTCCCGGGCAGTGCCGCAGCCGAAACGATCCTGCCGAGGCTGGCCGACAGCCTTCGCGACGTGCTGCAACAGCGGGACCAGGTCGCCGCCGAAGTGGACAGGATGCTTGATGCGCACCCTCTTGCCGAGGTCCTGACCTCGATGCCCGGCATCGGCGTCAGGACCGCCGCGAGGATCTTGCTGGAGGTCGGTGACGGCACTTCGTTCGCCACCCCGGGGCCATCTGGCCGCCTATGCCGGACTGGCGCCGGTCACCCGCCGATCCGGCAGCAGTATCCGCGGCGAGCATCCCGCCCGCGGCGGCAACAAGCAGCTCAAACGCGCATTCTTCCTCGCCGCGTTCGCCGCCCTGGCCGACCCGGTCAGCCGCGCCTAATACGACCGCCAGCGCGCCCAAGGCAAACGCCACAACGCCGCCCTCATCTACCTAGCTCGACGCCGCTGCGACGTCCTATTCGCCATGCTCCGCGACAAAACTCCCTACCAACCTCGACCAGCCCCCACTTGACCAAACCCATAGGGGGACTGTGCCACGAACGG
>NZ_BOQN01000092.1 GCF_018332695.1 Paractinoplanes toevensis | reverse complement strand
CGCCAGCCGGATCACCGCCAGGCGCATCACCGCCAGCCCGATCACCGCCAGCCCGATCACCGCCAGCCCGATCACCGCCAGACGCGTCACCGCCAGGCGCATCGCCACCAGACGCGTCACCGCCAGCCCGATCACCGCCAGCCCGATCACCGCCAGGCGGATTACCGCCAGACGCATCGCCGCCAGCGCATCGCCGCCAGGCGCATCGCCGCCAGACGCGTCGCCGCCGGCTGGGTCGCGGTGTCGCCGGCGGCAGCCGGTCCGTGGCAACAGCCTCGCCGCCGCATGTGCCGGGCCAGGAGGCGCTTCGAGAACACGGCACCACAACATGCGAATTACTGCAGAAGAGCTGGCCCCCAACCAGCCCTGAGCCAATCGCCATCAACCCGGGAAATGGAGAAGTTATTCGCTCGGTGGAGAAATGAGGGTCGGAGGGATTCGTTATTTTTACAGCATTGGCCCAGGGAGGCGCCAATCAATTACGGCGGCTACGACAAACGTGCTCTTGCCGGGACGGTCCGGTGCGTTCGCGGTGGCAATGCTGGACGGTTGCGGCGGGTGAAACCATGTCGTCCGGCGCACCTTTGGGCTCGCGTTGGTCGGCGCCGGTCTAAACCCCGTATCACGTCAGGCCCAGGTTCTCGCGGAGGGTCGTACCGCGGTAGTCGTCCTTGACTATGGCTCGCTTGCGCAGTTCTGGGAGTAGGCCGTTGACGACGAAGTCGTGTTGGCGGTCGTCGGCCAAGCCCTGCAGGGACAGTATGTCCAGGACGCCTGCCTCGAAGCGCTCCTGGATCGCGTCGGCCAGCTGGGATGGGGTGCCGGCCACTGACCAGTGGCCGGTGTCCTGGGCTGCCACGATCAGTTCGCGCAGGGTGTGGCCCTCGCGGATCAGGCGGCTGAAGATCTCGGCTCGGCCTCGGCGGCGGTTCAGGGCGGCTATGTCCGGCAGCAAGGTGGCCGGCACCGGTTTGTCCAGGTTGGCCGTGGACAAATCTACGCCGCCCAGCATGTCCGAGACCAGGGCGCGGTCGCGTTCGTAGTCGATTGCCTCGTGTCGTTCTCGGACCAGCCGTTGCGCCTCCGCCTCGGTGGCGCCGTAGGTGGCGTGGAACGAGCTGAAGATCAACGGTCGGCCGGGATCTCGGCCGTGTGCGGCTGCCTGGCTGCGGATGCGGTCGGTGAATGCGCGGGCGTCGGCGAGGGTGGGCAGGGCGGTGAAGACGATCTCCGCGTAGCGGGCGCCCAGGGCGATGCCGGCGGCGGACTGGCCGGCCTGGATCAGCACCGGGCGGCCCTGCGGCAGTGGCGGGATGTTGAGGGGGCCATCGACGTCGAAGAACGAACCGGAATGGTGGATCGGTTTGATCAGGGACGGGTCCAGGACCGCGTGGCCGTCCGGACCGCGGGTCAGCGCGCCGGGCTGCCAGCTGTCCCAGAGCGCGTTCACCACCTCGAGGGTCTCGGCCGCCCGGGCGTACCGCTGCTCCGGCGAAGGCAGGTCGGCGGCGCCGAAGTTGCATTCGCCGATCGACGAGGTGACCAGGTTCCACGCGGCCCGGCCGTTGCTGACGTGGTCGAGTGTGCCGAACAGCCGGGCCAGGTTGAACGGGTGGTGGAAGGTCGTCGAGACCGTCGCAATCAGCCCGGCGTGGGTGGTGACCTGGCTCAGCGCGGCCACGAAGATCAGTGGCTCCTGCGCGCCGATGGTGCCCTGCGCGCCGAAGACCAGCAGGTCGGGGACGAACAGGGCGTCGATCCGGGCGGCCTCGGCCCGTCGGGCCACCAGCTTCGCGGTTTCCAGGGTCGACTTCGAAGGATCCAGGGCCAGCTCGTACGGGCCGGGGAAGCCGCCGGCCCCGGTCACCGTGCCCAGGGTGCGCCTCACGGCAGGTCCAGGTGCTCGCGCAGCGTGGTGCCTTCGTAGGACGTACGGTAAATGCCTCGTTCTTGAAGCTCCGGCACCAGCCGGTCGACGATGTCCTCGATGGTGCCGGGCAGCAGTTGCGGCAGGATGTTGAAGCCGTCGACGGCGCCGGCCGCAAGGTATCGGGCCCACTCGTCGGCGATCCGGCCGGGCGTGCCGACGAACGAGTTGTGCCGCGGGGTAACCTCGATGACCAGGTCGCGGATGGACAGGCCGAGCTTCCGCCAGCCGGCGATGCGGTCCAGCTTGCCGGTCCGGTGCTCGATCGAGATGGTGCCGCGGGAGGGGTCGAGTTCGCCCTCGGCCGGTTCGATGTCGGGCAGCGGGCCGTCCGGGTCGTAGCCGGAGAGGTCCTTGCCCCAGTACTGCTCGAGGAACGCGATGGCCCGCGGCCCGTTGATCTGCTCCCGCTGGATCCAGGCGGCCTTCTCGGCGGCCTCGGCGGCGGTGTCGCCCAGCACCACCGAGGCACCGGGCAGGATGCGCACCGCGTCCGGCGGACGGCCGTAGGAGGCCAGCCGGGAACGCAGGTCAGCGGCGTACGCGAGGGCCTTGTCGAAGTCGGTGTTGGCCGAGAAGACCGCGTCGGCGTGCCGGGCGGCGAGGTCGCGGCCGCCGGGCGAGTCGCCGGCCTGGAAGATCACCGGGCGGGCGGGCACGGTCGGCGGCGCTGTCACCGCGAGAAGATCGGTGTGGCGGTCGATGGAGGAGCCGGCCCACATCGCCTTGGCCGCGGAGACGAACTGCGTGGCCCGCTCATACCGGCGTTCGTGCGGCAGCCATCCGCCGTACCGGAAATTCTCGCCGGTCCAGGCGTTGTCGGTGGTCACCACGTTCCAGCCGGCCCGGCCGCCGGAGATGTGATCGAGCGAGGCGAGCCGCCGGGCCAGGTCGGCCGGGAAGTTG
Source organism: Paractinoplanes toevensis (assembly GCF_018332695.1). Classification (GTDB taxonomy): domain Bacteria; phylum Actinomycetota; class Actinomycetes; order Mycobacteriales; family Micromonosporaceae; genus Actinoplanes; species Actinoplanes toevensis. The sequence continues at coordinate 116,153 of NZ_BOQN01000092.1, read as the reverse complement.
TAGGTGGTGTTCTGGGTCGCGACCAGGCCGATGTGGGTGGTCTCGGCGGCCAGCGCGGCGAGCTCGGTGATCGCGTCGGGCCGCCCGGCCACGTCGAGGTCGTAGATGCGGCCGCGATTTTCCCGGACCCGCAGGCCCTCGCCGAGGAAGAACGCGTCGAACAGGCCGCGTTCGAGGGTCTGCACGGTCGCGACGAACGTGTCGATGTGGGTGTGTGAGGCGAAATCGTCGGCGGTCCAGACCAGCTGGGAGCCGACGCCGGTGAAGAACAGACCGAGATGGAGCATGATGCCCTCCGCTATCGTGCGCCGGCGAACTGGTTGGCGGGCCGCGGCAGACCGAGGGCCTCGCGCAGGGTGCGTCCGCCGGGCGGCGGCTGGGTGGTGGGTCCGGCCGCATTGAGGCGTACGCCGTCGACGACGCCGTCGAGTCGAGTCCGCAGCGCTTCGAAAACCACAAGATCAAGATCCGCGAACACCAGGCGTACGCCGTGAGCACGCGCCCGCCCGGTCCGCTCGATGATCTCGTCGAGGTCGGTGGCGGCGATCAGCGCGATGTCCAGGAGACCGGTGACGCCGAGGGTGTCGGCGCCGAGCACGACGGGGTGGCCCTGTGGTGGCCGGGGCGTGATCAGCGGTCCGGTCACGCCGAACCGGGCGCCGGTGAAGTTGACGTGGTGCACCCGGTCGGCGTCGAGGAACCGGCCGGTGGCCACGTCCCGGATGACCGCGTCGTCCTCCCAGGAGTCCCAGAGTTGCCGGGCCACGGTGATCACGTCGGCGATCTCCTGACGCAGCTCATCGTCGCCGAGCGGGGTGCCGCCGACGGTGGCCAGGGCGGCCGCGCTGTTGTCGGCGCCGACCACCCAGGCGGCCCGGCCCAGCGACGCGTGGTCGAGCGAGGCGAGCTGGGTGGCCAGGTGGAACGGCTCGGTGGTGGTGACGTGCAGGGTGGGCGCGAGGCCGATCCGGCTCGTGCGGCGGGACAGGTGCGCCGCGCGTACGCCCGCCTCAATTCCCGGACCGCCCGGCGAGTCACCCAGGGTGACCAGCACGAATCCGGCCGCCTCGGCGGCCCGCGCGGTCTCCGCGCCGGCGTCGCCGAGCTCCAGCGCGAGGTGCAGGGTCATCGGATCGCCTCCGCCACCTCGGTGAGCGCCTTGATGTGCGCGTCCACGCCGGACACGCCCGCGCCCGAGGTGTTGATGGCGAGGTGCGTGGCGCCGGCCTCCCGCCAGGCCCGCACGCCCTCGGCGATCGCGTCGGGCGAACCGGTCCAGGACAGGCCGCCCTCGATGCCGATCGTGGCCGGGTCGCGGCCGGCCTCAACGGCGGCCCGGTCGATGACCCGTTGGGCCGCCGCCAGTTCCGGGCCGGGCTGCACCATCGGGAACCAGCCGTCGGCGAGCCGGCCCGTCCGCCGGTAGGCCGGGGCGGACTGGGCACCGAACCAGAGCGGGATCGGGCGCTGGACCGGTCGCGGGGCGATGCCGGCGCCGGTCACCGTCTCGAACTCGCCGCGGTGGGTGATCGACCGCTCGGTCCAGTACCGGCGCAGCAGCTCGATCTGCTCGTCGTAGCGCTTGCCGCGGTCGTCGAACGGCAGGCCGAGCGCCTCGAACTCGACCGCGTTCCAGCCGACGCCGATGCCGAGCCGGAACTTCCCGCCGGTCAGGATGTCGATCTCGGCGGCCTGCTTGGCGACCAGCGCGGTCTGCCGCTGCGGCAGGATGATCACGCTGGTCACCAGCTCGATCGAGGTGATCGCGGCGAGGTAGCCGAACAGCACGAACGGCTCGTGGAAGTCGGTGTCGACGTCGTAGGGGCGGGTCCAGCCGGGGTGCGCATCCCGGTCGGCGCCGAGCACGTGGTCGGCGATCCGGATGTGCCGGTAGCCGAGTTCCTCGACGGCCTGGGCATAGGCACGCACCTCGCCCGGGTCGTCGCCGAGGCTGTTCTGGGGGAAGACCACTCCGATCCGCAAGCTCATGACCGGAGCCTATCCCCACATAACCCATAGGAAAAGACGGATCGGCCCGCCGGCACATCGGCCGGCGGGCCGCCGGTTTTCGTTACGAGGCGATCGACCAGAGCTGACAGGTGTTGTTCAGCCACATCCAGAGCCGCGCCGAGGTGCCGTTGGCGGTGCCGCAGTCCTGGTTGTCCAGGACCATGCCGCTGTTCTCGACGACCAGTTCGTACCGGCCGTTGCCGGCCGGGATGACCGCCCACTGCTGGCAGGTGTTGCCCAGCGAGCTCCACAGGTTGACCGCGGTGCCGAGCGCCTGGCCGCAGTTGACCGCGTCGAGCACCTTGTTCGCGTTGACGTTGGTGATCGTCCACTTGTTGGCGCCGACGTTGTTGAAGCGCCACTGCTGGCAGGTGTTGCCCAGGGCCTGCCACTGGTCGATCGCGGTGCCGTTGGCGGTGCCGCAGTTGACCGCGTCGAGCAGCTTGCCGCTCTGCAGGTTGGTCAGCCGGTAGGTCGCGCCGTTCACCGGGAACGTGACGCTCTTGGAGTAACCGACCGCGACGATGTTCGACTGGACCGAGTTCTCCGTGGCGTCCGACGGGTAACCGCTGGTCATCACGCCCTCGAAGAACGAGCCGACCGAGCCGTTGCTGTTGTCGCCGCCGATGCCCAGGATGATCGCGCCCTGCTTGGTCATCGGCCGGTAGCCGGACTGGGTCGGCAGCGCACCGTTGTACCGGGTGGCGAGGCCGCCGGACTGGGCGTTGCCGTCCTTGATGGCGTACGTCGAGGTGCCGTTGTTCTTCAGCACCGCGGTGACGAACGCGCTGTTCCGGCCGGTGTTCGCGGTGTTGGAGCCGTTGCCGCCGGCGAACAGGCCGTTCTCCAGGTCGGCCGCCACCCGCGGGCCGGTGGCGCAGGGCGAGAACCAGCACAGGTTGCCGAAGTAGATGGCGTCCATGTCACCGTTGCCGGTGTCCAGGTTGTTGGTCTCGGCGTTGCCGTAGTCGAAGCAGCACCGGTCGTTGACGTGGGTGCCCTCGGTGACCATGTACATGCCCTCGGGGGCGCTACCGGTAGCGACGCCGTTGGTCGCGTTGTTGCGGTAGCCGTTACCGGCGGAGATGTACACGCCGTACACCTTGTGCCCGCCGGCCGTGACCGGCAGTGCGGCCGCGTTGGAGCCCTGGTCGGCGGTGGGGTTGGCGCCGCCGCCCGGGGCGATGGTCAGGTCGTTGTGCCGGGTCGTCTGGTCGTAGATCCGGACGATCGTGCAGTAGGTGCCGGAGCAGAACGAGTCCTGAGTGGCCGCGTTGGCGTAACCGCCGGCGCTGAGCACGCCGATGTTCGAGGTCGCGCCGTCGGACCAGCGGCGAACCTGGTAGAGCGAGCCCGAGTAGGAGCCGAACAGGGCCCGGGTGGTGCTGTGCGCGGCGACGCAGGGGGTGCCGCCGGAGGCGTAGATGTCGCACGGGCCGGTGCCGGCGGCGCTGGCGTTGCCGCCGATCGCGACGAGGGAGACGGCCGTGAGGACGGCGGTGGCCAGCGCAGCCAGCCAGGGGGATCGCAGACGCATGGGGTGCCTTTCGCGGGCAGGCGAAACAGGGCCAGATCGGCTGGACGCTGCTGGGGAGTCACCCTGATGTGAACGTTAACAAGACGTTGCCCGACTATTTCAAGGTTGTCAATAGAGCTCCTGACCGTGGCCGGCGTCCTCATCTGACGGGTGAACTTCCGAAGGATCCGGCATTTCACCCCCGGAACTCCTGCACGGTGGCGACCGGGCGTTTACTCGGTGGGGAGTTCAGGGAGGGCACCATGGTCGTCCGTACCGTGAAATGGCTGGCGCCGGTCCTCGCCGCCGCCGTCGCCGCCGGCGGGTTTGCCGTGGCCCGGGCCACCAGCCGGGCCGACGCCGGGCCGGCCGCGAAAGGCCGGCCAACCGCGCGCAACGTCATCTTCATCAACGGTGACGGCATGGCCGCCGCCCACCGCGAGGCTGCCCGGCTGTTCTACGCGGGCTTCGACGGCCGGTTGACGATGGACTCGCTGCCGGTGTCCGGCCAGCTCACCACCAGCCCGCGCGACCCGGCGACCGCGGTCACCGACTCGGCCGCCGGAGCCAGCGCCTGGGCCACCGGTCAGCGCACCTACAACGGTGCCATCAGCGTCGACGTCGCCGGCCGGCCGCTGCCCACGCTCGGCGCCCAGGCCAAGGCGGCCGGGAAGGCCACCGGCCTGGTCACCACCGCCCAGGTGACCGACGCCAGCCCGGCCGCGTTCTTCGCCAACAGCACCGACCGGGCCGCCCAGGACGACATCGCCCGCCAGTACCTCGACGTCAGCAGGCCCGACGTCATCCTGGGCGGCGGCGAGGACTGGTGGCTGCCGGCCGGGCGGCCCGGCGCGTACCCCGACCAGCCGGCCGCCGACCCGGAGGAGGGCAGCCGCGGCACCAAGGGCGACCTGATCGCCCGGGCCCGCGCCAACGGCTACCAGTACGTCTCCACCGCCGCCCAGCTCACCGCCGCCCGGCGCGGCAAACTGCTCGGCCTGTTCGCCAACGAGGAGATGTTCCAGCAGCACCCGGAGGGCCAGGGCGACGTGTACGACCCGCCGGTCAGCCTGGCCACCATGACCCGCACGGCACTGGCCACCCTGTCCACCGAACGCAACGGCTTCCTCCTGTTCGTCGAGGAGGAGGCGGTCGACGAGTTCGCGCACAACAACAACGGCCGCCGCACCCTGCAGGCGATGGGCGAGCTGGAGAAGGCGGTCACGGTGGCCCGCGACTACGCGGCCGCACACCCCGACACGCTGCTGATCGTGACCGGCGACCACGAGACCGGCGGCCTGGCCGTCGAGGACACCGCCACCACCGACGAGTCCGGCGACGGCGTCTCGGCCGAGGACGGCCCGTTCCCGATCAGGGGCAGCACGCTGCGCTTCAACCTGGACTGGACCACCGAATCACACACCGGCCAGAGCGTCCCGATCACCGCGTCCGGCCCGCTGGCCGACCGTTTCACCGGCCAACACCCCAACACGTACGTCCACGAGGTGCTCGCCCCGGTCCTCACCCGCTGATGCTCAGTAGGGCGACCTCGGGAGTCGAATCCGCGGCGGCGCCCGATGACGCATCGCGTGCGCAACCGCCAGGTCGAACGTGGCGGTGGTGCTGCATGAAACTGCTTCACTGCCCATACCCGAACGCTAGCCTGCCGGATGCCGTGCGGCGCCGGCCATGGACCGGTCGGGGCGGGCCTAAGGTCCCGCCCGTCAGGCGGTGCCGGTCTCCGGTGGCACGGCCATCGGGTGGCGGTCGTCGTCGCGGGCGGCGAGGCCTTCGACGGCCCGCCGGTACTGCGCGGTGGTGATCTCGCCGGCCATCAGCTGGGTGACGAGCACGCCCTCGAGGCTTTCCACCGCGGTGGACGGCTCGGGCGCCGGCTGGCCCTCCGAGGCCTCCTGCGCGAGCCCCGGCCAGGTCCAGGCACTGACCGCCAGAATCGTGATGATCATCGCGCTGACCACGATCAGGTAGAACATCTCCATCGCCTCCCACCGGTCATGCTTGTCACCTGCCCCGCCACGGGGCAGGGACTTCCGTCCCGGCCGGGCGGGACCTGCTGCCCTGACTCACGGACCAGCGACGCCCGGGGATCAATGCCGATCATCCGATCTTGACGGCGGCCACCCCGGGAACCGTGCGGGCCAGCACCAGCACTATGCCCCGCTCGATGTCGTCCGGGAAGGTGCCGCCGAGATGAGCGACACCGGTCTCGACCGTCGCGGTCCAGCGCCTGCCCCCGCCGTACTCATCAAGTCGGTGTTGAATTTCGGCCGCCAGGACGTCGTCGCCGCGCACCATCGCCCGCAGGATGTCGCGGCGGCTGATGATGCCGACGACCGCGCCATCGGCCACCACCGGCAGGCTGCGCACGTCGCAGGACAGCATCGTCTCGGCCACGTCGGCGTCGGGCCGGGTGGTGACCGGGCCGGGCGACATGACCTCGACGACCATGGCCGGCCGGTCGGCCGGATCGGCGTCGGGCCGCCGCCGGATGTGCGCGGTCGGGTCGGCGGGCACCCGGTGGCGCAGCAGGTCGCCCTCGCTGACCATGCCGACCAGCCGGCCGGCCGCGTCGAGCACCGGCAGCGCGGTCACCGACCTCGCCGTGATCAGCAGCGCGGCGGCCTCGATCGACGCGGTCTGCGGGACGGTGTGCACCGGGCTGCTCATGATGTCCTTCGCGCGCATGGCTACACCTTCCCGCGGCGGCCGTCGAGAAGTGAGGGTCGAAAGTCCCGGCCGGAACGGGCATTTGGACCCGGGTGCCCGCCCCCGCCGGAGAGGAGCCTGATCGCTGAGAACATCGATCGAGGAGGACACCATGACCATCGCCGGCCAGGACGCCAAGGGTTTCTCTCCGGTGAAGGTCCCTAGCTGTTGATCACCGTGGCCGTTCCGGTCGCCGAGGACCAGACGATGGCGCCGTGCTGGAAGTCGTTGCGGTAACCGCCGGTGACCACGTACTCGTCGCTGGTGGGTGCGCCGAGCGCGCTGCCCATGGCGCCGATCGAGAGGTATTTCGTGAGGATGCCGCCGTGCACCTCGTGCGCGCCGGTGTTCGCCGTCCAGTAGACGTTGCCGCCCTGGAACTGCGACCCGTATCCACCGGTCAACTTCGTCTCGTCGGAGCGCGGATAGCCCAGGAACCCCGATTCAGACCCCAACGACCACCATTTCGTACGGATACCGCCCTGCACCGAGTGCGCGCCGGTCGCCGCCGACCAGTAGATCGACCCGCCCTGGAAGTGGTTGTACCAGCCACCACCGGCCCCGGCCGACTCGTCGGAGATCGGGAAGCCGAGCACCGAGGTGACGGTGCCGATCGCCCGGTACTTGGTGAGGATCGCACCCCGGACATAACGGGTGCCGGTCGTCGGCGAGTGGTAGATCCGGCCGCCCTGGAACCACTGCACCGCGGTATCCGCGGCGGTGGCGTCCAGATCACCGGTCGTGGCCGCCCCGAACACCGAGGACGCCCCGCCCGCCGCGAGGTATTTGTCGCGGATCGGCCCGCGGGTGACCGCCTGCCAGGGACTGACGAAGGCGTACCCCATGCCCTTGAGCTTGTCGATGATCTGCTGAAGGTGGCCCGGATCGCTGGACGGAATCGACACGTGCATCACGATGATCGTGCCCGGGACCGTGAACCGGTCGATCCGGGAACTCACCGTCGGCCAGTCTGCTCCCTGGTAACCGGTGGTGTCGAAGGTCCAGTCCAGGTTGACGTAGAAACCACGCGCGGCCAGGTCCCGGTTGAGGCCCGCGTCCAGGTAGCCGGAGCGGTACGGTGCCCGGAACCAGCCGGCCGAGCTGACGCCGGCCGCCCGGAAAGCCGCCTCGGTCCGGTCCAGCTGATCCCAGCGCTGCGCCTGGGTCAGGGTCATGAAGTCCGGGTGGCTGTAACTGTGGTTGATGATCTTGTGCCCGGCCGCCACCACCCGCCGCGCGTCGGCCGGGTTCTGCTCGGCGAACCGCCCGGTCATCCCGAACGCGCCGACGATGCCGTTCGCCGCGAGCACCTGCAGCACGGTCTCGAAATTGGCCCGGCTGACCGCCTGCTCGGCGGCCGTCCCGGTGCGCCAGTCCAGGTCGAAGGTCAGGCTCGCCACGTTGGCGGTGTCGTAGCCACGGGTGAACACCTGTGCCTGCCCCGGCGTGGTGTCCGACGCGACCGCCGGCGCCACCGAGGTGACGGCGACCGCCACCACCACGGCCGTCCCGGTCACGAGTCTGCGTAATCGTCGCACTTCCACGGATCTCACCTCCGTGCGCGGGCGTCGGTCGCCCGCGCCTCACCCCTCACCATGCGCGTTCCCCGCAATGCCGATCAGCTCGGCCCACAGCGCGGGCCGAAGCCGATCGAGGTCGAGGCGCCATTCCGGGTCGGCGACGACGGTGACCACGAGCGTGTCGAGACAGGACAGCTCCACGAGACGGTGCAGCCACCACTGCCGAGCCATGTGCCACCCGATATCCCCCCACCGCCGCAGACAGCCGAAACCACTCACCGAGCAGCGCGGTAGGCGCCGGCCCGGCGGTCTCGGTCCGGCGCCGCCGCACGTCCCCGGCAACGAGCGCGAGCCGGCGGCCGAGCGGCCCGGTCGCCGGCTCGCGCTCCCCAGCGGCGGGCTGACCGCATTTGCCGGCCTCACCGGTAGTCCCGGCCCCGCCCGCGGCGACCGGAACCGCCACCGGCAAGAACCGCCCACCACAACGGCCGGTCCCGCGGCAGCGGCCGCAGCACCCACGGCATCAGCCCATCGATCACGTCCGGGCCGTCGCCAGCATTCGGGCCATCGCCAGCATTCGGGCCATCACGCACGCCCGAGCCGCCGCCGACAGCCTGGTCCTCGCCGGCAACCAGAGCATCACCGACAGCCGGGCGCCACCGGCAGCCGGTGCCTCCCCACATCGGGGTCCATCGCCCGCAACCGGACCAGCCCCCACAACCAGACCGCCCGCCGCAGCCCGACCAGCCCCCACAACCAGACCGCCCGCCAAGTGGAGGGGGTCCGTACCAAGATCGGTGTTTCCGGCTCTTCGGTTAGTAGGTTTCGGCGGCCGGCCAGCGGTCACCGAAGGTGATGGCGAAGGCGTTCAGTACGGGCTTCCAACGCATCGTCCATCGGGCGCGGCCGGTCCCGGTGGGGTCCAGGCTGCGGGTCACAAGGTACAGGCATTTCATCGCGGCTTGTTCGGTCGGGAAATGTCCGCGGGCGCGGACGGCGCGCCGGTAGCGGGCGTTCAGAGACTCGATCGCGTTCGTTGAGCAGATCACGGTTCTGATCTCGACGTCGTAGTCGAGGAACGGGATGAACTCGTTCCACGCGTCACGCCAGAGCCGGATCATCGCCCGGTATCGACTACCCCATTTCTCCTCCAGATCATCAAGAGCGGCCAGTGCGGCGTCCGCGTTGACCGCGGTGTAGATCGGTTTAATGTCCTTCTTGATCGCGTCGGCGTCTCTGCGGGAGGTCAGCCGGAACGTATTGCGGATCAAATGAATGATGCAGGTCTGGACGATCGCTTCCGGCCACACGGCCTCGACCGTGTCCGGCAGTCCTTTGAGCCCGTCGCAGACGACGAAGAACACATCCCGAACGCCGCGGTTCTTCATGTCGATCAGCACGCTCATCCAGAACTTGGCGCCCTCGCCTCCGGTACCAGCCCAAAGGCCCAGCACGTCCTTCCGACCGTCGACGGTGACGCCGATGGCCGCGTAGATCGGCCGGTTCGCGACCTGTCCCTCGCGGACCTTGACCATGATCGCGTCGATGAACACGGCCACGTAGACGCTGTCGAGCGGCCGGGTCGACCATTCAGTCATCTCCGCGACGACTTTGTCGGTGATCCGCGAGATTGTTTCCTTCGATACCGACGCGCCGTAGATCTCCGCGAAATGCGCGGATATTTCTCCCGTCGTCATTCCTTTCGCGTACAACGACAGGACGATCTCGTCGACCTCGGTCAGCCGGCGTTGCCGTTTCTTGACGATCTGCGGCGCGAACGTTCCTTCCCGATCCCGGGGAACCTCGATCCGGACTTCACCGGCCGCATCCGAGATCACCGTCTTACTGCGGCTGCCATTCCGGACGTTGGTCGACTCGCGCTCCCGTGCGGCCTGGTTCTTCTCGTGGCCGAGGTGTTCGGTGATTTCCTCGTTCAACGCGGTCTCGAGCACATTCTTGGTGAACAGCTTCAACAAGCCGTCAGGGCCGGTCAGTTCCAACCCGCGGGCCTTGGCCTCGGCCACCATCGCCGCCGCAGCGGCCTGCTCCGGTGACAGCTGCCGCCCGTCACCGTCGGTCTTCTTCCGTGGACTCACAACGTTCGATGTCATCACTCACGGTGCCCATCCCGCCGGACCTCAGCCCGGCGTGTCGGGCCGGAAACACCGCTCCTGGCACAGTCCCAGTGGAGGTGGCGGTGGATGTCGGACCTCTCGTCGTCGGTGCAGATCGGTGGGCCGCAGCCGGGCGGGGTGCACAGCAGCAGCCGGGGCCCCGTGGCGAGCCGCTCGGCCGGCAGCCGCGCGCAACCGTCGGTCGTCAGTGGTCGGTCGTGTCTCGGCACGACGGCCGACTGCTCGGGGACCGGGGCTCGGTCGATGGCGAGGAAGCAAGGTCGGCGTCGATCACGCCTCCTTACGCTAGGAGCACCGGTGCCGGGCCGGACGGCTCGGGAAATTGGGGTGCGGCCGGGGCTTCGAGGTGACAAGCTCCGCGATCATGACGGGGGACAACAGAGAATTCGACGCGGCGGTGGAGCGGCATCTGGCCGCCGTCGGCGGGCGTGACCTGGACGGCTATCTCGCTACCGTGCACGACGACGTGTCACTGGTGCTGCTCGGTGGGCGCATCGTGGTCGGCAAGGCGGCGGTCGGTGAGTTTCACCGGGAGTGGTTCGCCGATCCGGACTGGAGCTGGCGGCTGACGCCGCTGCATCGCGCCACCACCGGTGGGACCGGGGCGGTGCTGTTCGCCGTGGATTACCACGACCTTGATCAGACCGGCGCGCCTTACACCATGCGTTACCTGCTGGGCCTCACGTTCGCCCGCCTCGACGCCGGGTGGCTGCTGCTGCACGACCAGAACACGCCGGCGCCGGGCGGAGACTGACGGGGTCACGAACCGACGACGTCGACCATCCACTGGATGCCGAACGTGTCTTTGCATTGGCCGAACGTGTCGCCCCACATCTGTTTCTCGAACGGCACGTGCACCTCGCCGCCGTCGGCCAGCTTGTCCCAGATCTCCTCGAGGCCCTCGCCCGGGTCGCCGCTGAGGCTGATCGTGACGTTGTTGCCGGGATTGAGGGTCATGCCGGGCGCGCTGTCGGAGGCCATCAGGTGGTAACCCTTGGGCGACAGCAGGTTGGCGTGCATCACGAGGTCGGCCAGGGCGGGGTCGGGGTTGCCGAACTCGCCGAAGGTGTTGATCTTCAGCTCGCCGCCGAGGACGGACTGGTAGAACTCCATGGCTTGGCGGGCGTTGCCGTCGAAGGTCAGGTAGGGGTTGAGCTGAGACGCCATCGCAGGCTCCCTTGGCTGTGACTTGTCCTGTCAGGGGAGGACGCTAGACCTACCCACCGACAAAAAGGCCCGGGAGAGCGAGCCACTCCCCCGGGCGGGAACAAGAAATCTCAGCGGTGATCCGACCCGGCCGAGGAGATGGCGGCCCGGCCGGCCTCGAGCCGTGCGATCGGCACCCGGAACGGCGAGCAGGACACGTAGTCGAGCCCGACCTCGTGGAAGAAGTGCACCGACTCCGGGTCGCCGCCGTGCTCGCCGCAGACGCCGAGCTTCAGCCCGGGCCGGGCCTTGCGTCCTTCGGCGGTGGCGATCCGGACCAGCCGGCCCACGCCGTCCCGGTCGATCGACTCGAACGGGCTGATGCCGAAGATGCCCAGCTCCAGGTAGCGCCAGAAGAACGCACCTTCCACGTCGTCGCGGGAGAAGCCCCAGGCCATCTGGGTCAGGTCGTTGGTGCCGAAGGAGAAGAACTCGGCGGCCTCGGCGATCTGCCCGGCGGTCAGCGCCGCCCGCGGTACCTCGATCATGGTGCCGATCAGTACCTTGACCCCGGAGTCGCCGACCACCTCGGCGATGATCTTCTCGGCTTCCGCGCGTACCGTTTCGAGTTCCTGGACGGCACCGACCAGCGGAACCATGATTTCCGGCCGAGGGCGGCCGCCCTCGGCGGCCAGCGCGACGGCGGCCTCGGCGATGGCCCGCACCTGCATGGCGAAAAGACCGGGAATGACCAGACCGAGGCGTACGCCGCGCAGGCCGAGCATCGGGTTCGACTCGTGCATCCGGCGGACGGCGGCCAGCATCCGCTCGTCGCGTTCGGACTGTTCGCCGCGGGCCTTGGCCACCGCGACCTGCACGGCCAGGTCCTCCAGCGAGGGCAGGAACTCGTGCAGCGGCGGGTCGATCAGCCGGACGGTGACGGGCAGCCCGTTCATCTCCCGGAAGATGTCCAGGAAGTCGGCCCGCTGCAACGGCTGCAGCGCGCCGAGTGCGTCGTTGCGCTCGGCCTCGGTGCGGGCCAGGATCAGCCGTTCGACGAGTTCGCGCCGGTCGCCGAGGAACATGTGCTCGGTGCGGCAGAGGCCGATGCCCTGCGCCCCGAACCGCCGCGCCCGCGCGGCGTCGGGGCCGGTGTCGGCGTTGGTGCGCACCTTCAGGGCCGCGGCCCCATCGGCATGCGTCATGAGCAGGTGTACGGCGGCCACCAGCGGCTCGTTGGCCAGCGCGGGGTCGAGGTCGCCCTCGAAGTACTGCACCACCTCGGACGGCCGGACGGGCACCTCACCGAGGTAGACCCGGCCGGTGGTGCCGTCAATGGAGATCACGTCGCCCTCGTGCACGACCTGGCCGCCGACGCTGAACTGGTCGCGGCCGATCTCGATGGCGTCGGCGCCGCACACGCAGGTCTTGCCCATCCCGCGGGCGACGACGGCGGCGTGCGAGGTCTTGCCGCCGCGGGAGGTGAGGATGCCCTGCGCCGCGATCATGCCGGACAGGTCGTCGGGGTTGGTCTCCCGGCGTACCAGAATGACCTGCCGTCCCTCGGCCGCCGCGGCCACCGCGTCGGCCGCCGAGAAGACCACCTCGCCGTAGGCGGCGCCCGGCGAGGCGCCGACGCCCCGGGTCAACGACACCGGGTCGCCGGCCAGGTCGAACCGGGGGAACATCAGCTGGGCGAGCTGCGCGCCGCTGACCCGGGTGAGCGCTTCATCGAGGTCGATCATGCCCTCGTCGATGAGCTGCGCCGCGATCGTGAAGGCGGCCGCGGCGGTGCGCTTGCCGACCCGGGTCTGCAGCATCCACAGCTTGCCGCGCTCGATGGTGAACTCGATGTCGCACAGGTCGTGGTAATGCGCCTCGAGGGTCGACATGATGCCGAGCAGCTCGTCGTACGACTTCTTGTCGATCTTTTCGAGGTCGGCCAGCGCGAGGGTGTTCCGGATGCCGGCCACCACGTCCTCGCCCTGCGCGTTCTGCAGGTAGTCGCCGTAGACACCGGTCTCGCCGGTGGACGGGTCGCGGGTGAAGGCGACGCCGGTGCCGGAGTCGGGACCGAGGTTGCCGAAGACCATGGCGACCACGTTGACGGCGGTGCCCAGGTCGGCCGGGATGCGCTCCTGGCGGCGGTAGAGCACGGCCCGGTCGGCGTTCCAGGACCGGAAGACCGCCTCGATGGCCAGGTCGAGCTGCTCGCGCGGGTCCTGCGGGAAGTCGTGGCCGGTGTGCTTGGCGAAGACCTTCTTGTACGCCGTGACCAGCGCCCGCAGATCGTCGGCGTCGAGCTGGACGTCGTCCTTGACGCCCTTGCCGACCTTCGCCGAGTGCAGGGCTTCCTCGAATTCCTCGCCGGGCACGTCGCAGACGGTCTTGCCGAACATCTGGATGAGCCGGCGGTACGAGTCCCAGGCGAACCGGTCGTTGCCGCCGGCCTGGCGGGAAAGACCGTCCACGGATTCGTCGTTGAGGCCGACGTTGAGGACGGTCTCCATCATGCCGGGCATGGAGAACTTGGCTCCGGAGCGGACCGAGACGAGCAGCGGGTCGGCCGGGTCGCCGAGGGTGCGGCCCATGGTGGTCTCGAGCGCGGCGAGGTGGGCGTCGATCTCGGCGGCGAGTCCGTCGGCGTGGTGGCCCTCGGCGAGGTAGCGCTGGCAGGCCTCGGTGGTGATGGTGAAGCCGCCGGGGACGGGCAGCCCGAGGTTGGTCATCTCGGCGAGATTCGCACCTTTGCCGCCGAGCAGGTCTTTCATATCCCTGTTGCCCTCGGCGAAGTCGTACACGAACTTGCTCATGCCAGCCACCTCCGGTTTTGATTCCGCGGCCGAACTGGTTTCTGCCCCGCGATTCGTAAGGCTATGCAGACCTTGACCGAATAGTTAACCGGTAGGTGGGGTTTTCCACAGGCCTACGCCGTCTCGTGTTCGGGAAGCGCTCTCTCCGCGCAGTTCCGCGCAAACCAACGGGCGAGTAGCCTGGCGGCGATGATGGGACTTCGGCATCGGAGCGAGCAGCGCCTGCGCGGCATCCGAGTCCCTGCGCCCTTCGACCTCGATGCATTCTGCGGCGAGGTGGCCGCCCGCCGGGGCCGCCCGCTGATCCGCCGCCCGATCCCCGGGCTGAGCGCCGAAGCGCCGTGCGGCATGTGGATCGCCACCGACGCGGCCGACCACGTCTTCTACGACCCGGGCACGTCGCCGCTGCACGCCGAGCACATCGTGCTGCACGAGCTCGCGCACATCCTGAGCGGGCACGCCGGCGCCGACGGCACGCTCGCCCGGCTCTTCCCCGACCTCGACCCGGCCACCGTGCGCCGGGTGCTGGGCCGGGTCAGCTACACCACCGCCCAGGAGCGCGAGGCCGAGATGATGGCCTCGCTGATCCGGGGCCGCTCCGCACCGCCGCCGCGCACCACTCTCGGCCGGGTGGCCGACGCTTTCGGCTTCGTCGACCAGCAATGATCCTGTCGGTCGCGCTGCTGGTCCTGCTGTGGGGCGTGGTGGTGGCCCGGCTGCCGACGCTGTGGCGCGATGCCCGGCAGCGAGCGTTCTGGGCGACGGTCTTCACCCTCGCCCTGATCAAGACGATCGTGCTGCTGCGGCCGGACGTGCCACTCCTGGTGCCGAACCTGCTGGGCGTGCTCACGGCGTACTTCCTGCTCTGTTTCCTGTCCTTGCTCTCCGGTCGTGGCCTGCGGAGATGGCACCTCGCCCTGACCGTCGCGGTGCTGGCCGTCCTGGTCGCGCTGGCCGGCGACATCGAGCTGGAAGGTGACCTGCCGCCGAGGACGGTTGCCTACTGGGTGGTGCTCGAAGGGTTCCTGGGCACGGTGCTGATCATCACCGCGGTGCTGTTCCGGTCGGTGGCGAGACAGGCGCCGCCCGGACTCCCCCGCCTCGGGCTGCGCGCGATCTCCACCGGTGCCGCGATGATCGCGCTCTACGCGGCGATCAAGACCGCACTGATCGTGGGAGCACCGGGCACCGACTTCGACCGGTTCGAGGGTTGGGCGCTCTACCTGCAGGGCGGCGGCACGCTCATCGCGGTGGCGGGCGCGTGCGTGCCGGCCGCCCGACGATCCCGGGCGATCATCGGCGCGTACTGGTCGTTACTGGTGCTGCGGCCACTGTGGAAGGCCATGCGGGACGCGTTCCCCGAGGTCATTCTGTTCACGCCGCGCCGGGCGGTGTTCGAGCTGGCCGGCGTGGACGACGTGCACCTGCGCCTCTACCGGCGGGTGATCGAGATCCGGGACGGGATGCTGGCGCTGCGCCCGTACCTCCCGGAACCGCCACCGGCCGCCGCCGATCCCGCCCAGAGCGAGGCCGCGGCAATCTCGCAGGCGCTGCGGCGACGCGCCGAGGGCGCCCCGCCGAACGATCACGAAAAAGCGTTCGCCGAGGTCGGGCCGGAGATGGCCGACGAGGTGGCCTGGTTGAGCCGGGTGAGCCGGGCCTTCAGCGACCCTGCTCGGACTCCCACACCTTCCGGATCAGCTCGCTGATCGTCTCTCGGCCGCGCGGCGACACGTCGGCCGCGCGCAACGCGATCTCGGTGACCCCGGCATCGCGGATGGTCTGCAGCAACTCGAGCTGAGCGTCGACCCGGCGGGTCTGCTCGTCGTCGAGAAAATAGGACACCGGGACGCCGAAATAGGTGGCCAGGGCGGTCAGGTGCGCCACGGTCGGGTTGTCGCGGCGGCCGGTGCGCAGCTGCCAGATGTAGGTGTGCGAGATCTGCACACCCTGCTTCCGGCGGATCGCCTCGGCGACCGCCATATAGCTCGGTTCCGCCTGGCCCGCGGCGCGGACCCGGCGGAACAACCCGTCGAGCTTGCCGGCGATGGAGAAGGCGCCCACCACGCCCTCCTCCCCGTGTGAAGGTGCTTCATTCTGACGCCCATGAGCAGAAACGCGCGACCCCGCGTCCTTGCACATCCCCCGATGTAGGGCGTCATAAACTGTGGTTGATGAGACCGAGCTGAGCGTAAGCCACACGTTCCCGCCGCTCAACCCCCCGACCGGGTAGCGTCGGCCGAGTGGTGGACATTGTGGAGGGACCCGAGGTTTCGGCACTGCTCGACGAATTGACGACCTTGACTGGCCGCGACGATCCGTACCCGCGCTACCAGCGCCTTCGGGAGATCTCCCCGGTGGTGCGGGCCGACGACAACGCCCTGGTGGTGACCCGGCACGCCGACTGCGCGGCGGTCACCCGCGACCCGAAACTCGGGCACATGCCGGCCCACATGCTGGCCTTCGCCGGCCTGCCCGACTGGGATCAGCACCCGGCTCTGCATCAGCTGTTCACCAGCCTGCTCGCACTCAACCCACCGGAACACACCCGGCTGCGCCGGCTCGTCAGCTCAGGTTTCACCGCGCGCCGGGTGCAGGCGCTGCGGCCGGCCATCGAGCGGATGGTCGACGACCTGCTGGCCGAGGTGAGCGGGCCGGCCGACTTCATCGCGGCGTTCGCGTTCCCGCTGCCGGTCAACGTGATCGGCGAGCTGCTCGGGGTGCCCGAGCCGGACCGCGGCCAGTTCCAAACTCTGGTGCGGGACTGGTCGCAGCTACTCGACGTGATCACCCCGGAGGTGATCGCGAAGGCCGACCCGGCGGCCGAGACGATGCGCGCCTACCTGTCCGACCTGGCGGCGGCCCGGCGGAAGGCTCCCCAGGACGATCTGATCAGCGCGCTGGTGGAAACCGACCTCACCGACGACGAGCTGCTCACGATGGCGGCACTGCTGTTCGCGGCCGGGTTCGAGACCACCACCAACCTGCTGGCCAACGGCCTGGTGGCGCTACTGGACAACCCCGGCCAGATCCCCGCGCTGCACGCCGACCCGGCCACCGCGATCGAGGAGCTGCTGCGCTACGACTCGCCGGTGCAACTGGTAGCCCGAGTGGCCTGGGAGGAGACAACGATCGGCGGCGCGGCCGTCGAGCCAGGCGACCGGATCGTCGCCTACCTAGGTGCAGGCAACCGCGACCCAAAGCGTTTCGACCACCCGGAGCGCCTAGATCTGTCCAGGAGGGACAACGCCCCCCTGTCCTTCGGCGGAGGAATCCATTACTGCCTAGGCGCGCCTCTCGCGAGACTCGAGGCCCGGGTGGCCTTTCCTGCGCTTTTGTCCCGCTTTCCGGGCGTACGCCTTGACGGCGCACCCGGGCGCAGAAACAGCCTGACGATTCGCGGTTACACGTTCCTACCGGTCAGTTTCTAGCAACTCCACCGGCAGCAGCGTGACCAACGCGCGAGGCGCAACCACCGCACCGTGGGGTTTCAGGGGGCTCGGCCCCCTGAGTAGATATGCAAGCGCCCCCGGTCCGCGCTTTTGCGGACAGGGGGCGCCGGAAGCTTGCACGCCGCTGCGAATTCCACGGGGGAAGAACTCGCAACGGCGCATGCCGAACATTAGACGACGGCAACGCGGCTGTCTATCCCACGCGCTGCACGACCGTGCCAACCAGCTTCTGCCAGTCGGCGTCGAACTGGGATCCGGTGCTGGCGTTGCTCAGTTGATAGATCGCGTACGCATCGACGAGCACCACGTTCGTCCGCTGGATGACGGTGACGGCGGTGTCGGCGGTGCCCGGGTGCGACGCCTCGTACTTCTTGTGCCGGATCACCGTGAAGCCGGTCCAGTTGTCCTGCTTCAGCGGCTGCTGCTGCACCGTCTCGGTGTAGGCGGGCTCGTTGCGCTCGTCATTGTTGACGGCGGCCACCGACAGGTTGCCCTGACAGTTGTCGGCGATCGCCTTGAGCCCGGTCATGGCCGCGTCGGCGCCCGACTTGTCGCCGTAGACCAGGGCGATCTGCTCGAGGGTCTGCGCGCCCTTCTCCCCCTCGTCGACCAGCGGCGAGGCGACCACCTGCGCGCCCGGCGGCACCTCGGGCGCGGCGGTCGTGCCGCCGCAGATGCTGACCAGCTGGTTGGGGTCGGCGCTCTCCTCGGGTGCTTTCCAGGTCGGCCCGACGTCGGCGGCCTGCAGCAGCGCACCGCGCATGGTGGTGATGGAGATGTTCGACGTGTCCGGCTTCTCGCCGTCGTCGGAGCTGCAGCCGGCGGCCACCGCAAGGGCGCAGAGGGCGGTGACGGCGACTCTCCCGGTCCTGAACATCGGGCCATCTTTGCAGAAGATCGGTGGGTCGCCGACTGAAGTACGCACGGTGACCTGGTGACCGGCGGACGGTCAGCGATTAGGTTGATTTCACCAACGTCGGAGCGGAGGCCCCTGATGACCGGGATCGAAGGGCTTGCCGAGCGGTTGCGGCGTGAGCTGGGCCGGGAGCGGGTCATCACTGACCGGCAGGAGCTCCGGACGTACGAGTGTGACGGTCTCGCCCACCACAAGGTCGTCCCGGCCATAGCGGTTCTCGCGCGGAGCACCGCGCAGGTCGCGGCCACGGTCCGGGCGTGCGCCGAGGCCGAGGTGCCGTTCGTGGCGCGCGGCTCGGGCACCGGCCTGTCCGGCGGGGCGCTGCCGCACGCCGACGGGGTGCTGGTCGTGACCGCCCAGATGCGCGACATCCTGGACATCTCGCCGGCCGACGAGCGGGCCGTCGTGCAGCCCGGGGTGATCAACCTGCAGCTGACCCGGGCCACCACCCCGGCCGGCTACTACTACGCGCCCGACCCGTCCAGCCAGCAGATCTGCTCGATCGGCGGGAACGTCGCGGAGAATTCCGGCGGTGCCCACTGCCTGAAGTACGGCTTCACCGTCAACCACGTGACCGGCCTCGAGGTGGTCGCCCCGGACGGTTCGGTGACCCGGCTCGGCGGGAAGGCGCTCGACCCGCCCGGCTACGACCTGATCGGCGCGTTCGTCGGCTCGGAGGGCACGCTCGGCGTCGCCACCGAGGTGACGGTGAAACTCACCCGGCTGCCCGAGACGGTCCGCACCCTGCTCGCCGCCTTCCACGGCGTCGACCAGGCCGGTGCCGCCACCAGCGCGATCATCGCGGCCGGGGTGGTGCCGGCCGCGATCGAGATGATGGACGCGCTGGCCATCGAGGCCGCCGAGGCCGCGGTCGCCTGCGGCTACCCGGCGGGGGCGGGCGCGGTGCTGATCGTCGAGCTGGACGGTCCGGCCGCCGAGGTGGCCGCGCAGTTCGACGAGGTGGTCCGGCTGTGTTCGGAGAGCGCGGCCTTCGAGATCCAGATCGCCGCGGACGACGCTCAGCGGGCACTGTTCTGGAAGGGCCGCAAGTCGGCGTTCGCGGCGGTGGGCCGGATCAGCCCCGACTACATCGTGCAGGACGGGGTGATCCCGCGGACCGCCCTGCCCGAGGTGCTGCGCCGCATCGACGCGCTGGCCGCGGAGAACGGCGTCCGGGTCGCCAACGTCTTCCACGCCGGCGACGGCAACCTGCATCCCCTGGTGCTGTTCGACGACGCGGTGCCGGGCGAGGCCGAGCGGGCCGAGACGACCTCCGGGGCGATCATCGACCTGTGCATCGAGTACGGCGGATCGATCACCGGCGAGCACGGGGTCGGCGCGGACAAGGCGAAGTACATGCCCCGGATGTTCGGTGACGACGACCTCGACACCATGCAGCTGCTGCGGTGCGCGTTCGACCCGGCCGGGCTGGCCAACCCCGGCAAGATCTATCCGACGCCCCGGCTGTGCGGCGAGCGCCCGGGCCGGCGGACGGCCGGCGAGACCGCCGACCGGGACGGGGCGGAGGTCTTCTGATGACCGCCCTCGACGAGTTGACCCGCCCGGCCGGCGACGACGACGTGGTCGGTGGCGTGCCGGCCCGGCTGGTCGCGGCACCGCGCGACACGGCCGAGGCTTCGGCCCTGCTGGCCGCCACACCCGGTCTGACCGTGGTGGTGCGCGGCGCCGGGACCAAGCTGGACTGGGGCCCGCCACCCCGCGCCCTCGACCTGATCATCGACACCCACCACCTGTCCGGGGTGGTCGAGCACGCGGCCGGCGACCTGATCACCATCGTCCGGGCCGGGACACCGCTGCGGTCGCTGGACCTCGGCGATCAGCTCCTCGCCCTGGACGGCCCGGACGGCGCTACCGTCGGCGGCACGGTCGCGACCGCGACCAGCGGGCCGCGGCGGCTGCACTACGGCGGCGTCCGTGACCTGCTGATCGGCATCACCGTGGTCCGGGCCGACGGGAAGGTCGCCAAGGCGGGCGGCAAGGTCGTGAAGAACGTCGCCGGGTACGACCTGGGCAAGCTCTACACCGGCTCCTACGGCACCCTCGGCCTGATCACCGAGTGCGCGTTCCGCCTGCATCCGCGCCCGAAGCACGCGCTGTTCGTCCGCGCGGTCACCCCGCCGTCGGACGCCGCCCGAATCCGGGCGGCCGCGGTCGCACCGGCGGCCGTCGAGATCGACTCGGCCTCCGGCGAGCTGGCCGTCCTTCTCGAAGGGACGCCCGACGGCGTGCAGGAACGGGCCGGACTCCTCGAGAAGCTCCTCAAGGGCGACATTTCTGATATGTCGCCCAAGTGGTGGGGGGTGGCGCCATGGACGGCCGACGGCATCGGCGTGAAGCTGTCGGTTCCGCTGTCCGCGGTGCCCGCGCTGGCCGCCGGGCCGGACGCCGTTCGCGGGTCGGCCGGCACCGGCGTGCTGTACGCCGCCGCGGCCGGGATCACCGAGGTGGAACGGTTGCGGGCCGCCTGCGTGCGCCTCGGCGGCCACGCCGTGGTGCTCACCGCCCCGCCCGAGGTGCGCGACATTCTGGACATGTGGGGGCCGACGCCGGGCCTTTCGCTGATGCGGCGGATCAAGGACCAGTTCGACCCGGGCCACCGCTTCGCGCCCGGCCGCTTCGTAGGAGGCATCTGATGGTGGACTCCACCTGGGGCACCGGCGAGGCCCCGCGGGACGTGCTCGGGCCGGTCTCCGGTGGGCCGGCCTTCGACGACGACCACCCGCCCGCCAAGGACCTGATCGCCGACTGCGTGCACTGCGGGTTCTGCCTGCCAACCTGCCCCACCTACGTGCTGTGGGGCGCGGAGGCGGACTCGCCGCGCGGGCGGATCTATCTGATGAACCAGGGCGTCAGCGGGGAGCCGCTCAGCGACTCCATGGTGGAGCATTTCGACGCCTGCCTCGGCTGCATGTCGTGCGTGACCGCCTGCCCGTCCGGCGTGAAATACGACCGGCTGATCGAGGACACCCGCGCCCAGGTCGAGCGGCGCCACACCCGCACACCCCGCGAAAGAGCGCTGCGGACGGCGGTCTTCGCGCTGTTCCCCTATCCGCGCCGACTCCGCCTCCTGCGCGGGCCGCTCCGTGCGTACCAAAGCTCTGGCCTGCAGAAACTCGTGGCCCGCAGCGGCCTCCTGCCGCGCTTGGCACCCACCCTCGCGACGTTGGAATCGCTCGCGCCGAAGCTGCGCGGTGTGCCGAAGCCGCCGCGCCGCGTCGCGGCGCGCGGCCGGCGGCGGGCCGTCGTGGGCATGCTCACCGGGTGCGTGCAGAGCGCGTTCTTCCCGGACGTCAATTCCGCGACCGTACGGGTACTCGCGGCCGAAGGATGCGACGTGCTGATCCCGCCGTCGCAGGGCTGTTGCGGGGCGCTGAGCGTGCACAACGGGCGCAGGGACGAGGCGCAGCGGTTCGCCCGGAAGCTGATCGACACGTTCGAGTCGACCGGGATGGACTACTTCGTGGTCAACGCGGCCGGGTGCGGGTCGTCGCTCAAGGAGTACGACACGCTGCTCGCCGACGACCCGGCCTATGCGGCGAAGGCGGCGGCGTTCACCGCCAAGGTCCGCGATCTCGCCGAACTGCTGCACGAGCTCGGGCCGGTCGCGCCGCGGCATCCACTGGAGTTGACGGTCGCGTATCACGATGCCTGCCACCTCGGGCACGCGCAGGGTATCCGTACCCAACCTCGGTCTTTGTTGTCGGAAATTCCGGGTTTGAAGCTGCACGAGATCGCCGAGCCGGAGATCTGCTGCGGTTCGGCGGGGATCTGGAATGTGCTGAACCCGGCCCCGGCCGCGTCGCTCGGCGACATGAAGGCCCGCAACGTCCTCGCCACCGGGGCATCCCTGCTGGTCACGGCCAACCCCGGCTGCCTCATGCAGATCGCCGCGGCCGCGCAGCGCCAGGGCGGGCGGATCGCCCTGGCGCACACCGCCCAGGTCCTGGACGCTTCCATCCGGAACCTGGGCGGTGACGCCTTACTTCACTGAATCGCGAAGCTCGGGTGTGGTGGCTGGTTGTAGGCGGTGTTCTGCCAGGCGATCGCCTCGCGGTACTGCACGTCGTGCAGGAGGGTGACGACCCGGCGGTCGCTCTGCGTCGGCGTGCTGTAGATGCGCAGCGCGTTGTTCGCGGTCGTCGGCCAGATCACCTCCTCGCGCCAGTCGCCGAGCAGGTCGCCGGAGAGCGACGGGGTCGACTTGGTGCTGTTGTTGGAGTGCACGTCGGCCGCGGTCAGCAGCCGGGTGTCGCCGGACGTGCCGTACTTGTCGATGTGCGTGCCGTCGAGCAACTCGCGGGTCGCGTCGCCGTCCCACCAGACCACGAAGTTCGTCGAGGACGGCTTGCGGCCGGCGACCACCGCGCCGGACGGGCTGCGCACCCCGTCGGCGGCCGACGACCACGACTCCGCGCCGGGGCTGCCGGCCCAGATGTCGGCCGAGACGCCGCGGCCGTTGTCGCCGTTCGCCGGGGTCGACCAGATGATCTGGCCGGTCTTCGCGTCGGCCAGCCACGAGGACGGCTTGCTGCTGTCCTCGTCCACCTTGAACTCCTCGAGACCCGGGCGGGACGGGTCGAGATCGCCGACGTGCATGGCGTCGCCGTGGCCGTTGCCGGTGTTCCACAGCTTGGCGCCGTTGTCGTCGATCGCCATCGAGCCGTACACGATCTCGTCCCGGCCGTCCTGATCGACGTCGGCGACCGAGAGCTGATGGTTGCCCTGACCGGCGTAGGCGCTGTTGCCGGAGCCGTTCGAGTCGAACGTCCAGCGGCGGGTCAGCGTGCCGTTGCGGAAGTCCCAGGCCACGATCACGCTGCGGGTGTAATAACCCCGCGCCATGATCAGGCTGGGCCGGCTGCCGTCCAGGTAGGCCGTTCCGGCCAGGAAACGATCAACCCGATTGCCGTACGAGTCACCCCAGCTCGACACGGTGCCGCGGGCCGGCTCGTAGTTCACCGTGGACGCGGCGGCGCCGGTGCGGCCGTCGAACATCGTCAGGTACTCGGGGCCGGACAGGACGTAACCGGACGAGTTGCGGTAGTCGGCGTTCGCGTCGCCGATCACCCGGCCGGTGCCGTCCACGGTCGCGTCGGCCGTCTTCATCGCCACCTCGGCGTCGCCGTCACCGTCGTAGTCGTACACCTGGAACTGGGTGTAATGCGCGCCGGCCCGGATGTTGCGGCCCAGGTTGATCCGCCACAGGCGGGTGCCGTCGAGCTTGTAGCCGTCCACGTAGACCGGGTCGGTGACGCCGGACTGCGAGTTGTCCTTCGCGTTGGTCGGGTCCCACTTGAGGACGATGTCCAGCTTGCCGTCGCCGTCCAGGTCGCCGGTGCTGGCGTCGTTGGCGACGTAGAGCGAGCTGTTCGGGTTCTGGATCGGCACGTCCAGGTAGCCGTTGGCGAAAGTCAGGGCCGGGCCGTCGGCGGCCTGCTCGGCGCCGCCGACGACCGCCTTCACGGTGTACGCCGGACCGGCGGCCGCGCCCGCGTCGAGGTAGTTGGTGGATGCCGTGAGCGGGCTCGCGGTGAGCTTGGTGGTGCCGCGGTAGACGTTGAACGCGACGCCGCTCGGGTCGGTGCCGAGCAGTCGCCAGCTGACCAGGTTTCCGCTTCCGGAGTGGACGCTGATCACGCCGCGGTCGAGTTTCTCGACCTGTTTGCCGTTGACGGTCGAGGTGCCGCCGCTGGGCGGTGGCGTGGTCGGACTCGTGGTCGGTGGCGTCGTTGTCGGCGTGGCGGTGGGACTCGTGGGCGTAGTACCACCGGTGCACGCGGTTCCGTTGAGGCTGAACGACGCCGGGGTCGCGCCGGACCCGGTCGCGTTGAAGCCGAAGCTGGTCGTCCCGTTCGTGGCGAGCGCGGCGTTGTAGCCGGCGTCCTTCACCGAGACGTTCGCCCCGGACTGGGTGACCACCCCGTTCCACAGCTGGGAGATCGTCTGGTCGCCCGGGAAGGCGTACGTCAGGGTCCAGCCGTCGATCGGGTCGCCGAGGTTGGTGACGTCGACGGCGGCACCGAAGCCGCCCGGCCACGAGTTGCTGACGGTGTATTTGACCTGGCAGCCCGCGGCCGCGTCGGCCCGTGCCGCCAGCAGGAGTCCCGCGCCGACGGTGGCGACGGCGAGGACCGCGGCGATCTGTTTCCTTCTGGCCACGCAAGGCCCCTTAGATTTACAGTCATGGATTGGGAGCGCTCCCAGACTGAGGCGTGCCACCGCGTTCGTCAAGCTCCTGGACGGTCCTCACCCACATCCCGCGTCCTCCGGGAGGAACCCCCATGCATCGACGAAAACTGGCGTTACTGGTCGCCGCGGCCACCGCCCTCGCCTCCACCGCGGTGATCACCGCGAGCCGGGCCGACGCCGCGGCCGGCTGCACCGCGAAGTACACGATCTCCAGCCAGTGGCCGGGCGGCTTCGGCGCCACGGTCGACGTCACCAACCTCGGCGATCTCCTCAACGGCTGGGCGGTGACCTTCACGTTCGGCGCCGGGCAGACCATCACCCAGTTGTGGAACGGCACGGTCAGCCAGGCCGGCTCGGCGGTCACCGTCCGCAACGCCGGCTGGAATCCGACCATCGCCACCGGCGGGGTCGCGTCGTTCGGCTTCAACGGCACGTGGACCGGCAGCAACCCGGTGCCGACCGGCTTCGCGCTGAACTCCGTGGCCTGCACCGGCGTGATCACAACGCCGTCGCCGCCGACGTCCACGATGACGCCGAACCCGACATCCACCACCACTCCGCCGACCACTTCACCGACCACCTCCCCGACTGTTTCGCCGACCACGAGCCCGCCGGCCGGGTCGCCGGTCAAGATCATGGCGCTCGGTGACTCGATCACCGGCTCGCCCGGCTGCTGGCGGGCCCTGCTGTGGCAGAAGCTGCCGGCCGCCCGGGTCGACTTCGTCGGCACCCTGCCCGGTCAGGGGTGCGGCTTCACCTACGACGGCGAGAACGAGGGGCACGGCGGTTACCTGGCCACCAACGTCGCCAACCAGGACCTCCTCGTCGGCTGGCTGGCTGCCACGGATCCGGACGTGGTGATCATGCACTTCGGCACCAACGACGTCTGGTCGAACATCGCCCCCAGCACGATCCTCGCCGCGTTCACCCGGATGGTCACCCAGATGCGCGCGTCCAACCCGAACATGAAGATCGGCGTCGCCAAGATCATCCCGATGAACCCGAGCACCTGCACCGAGTGCGGTGCCCGGACGGTGGCCCTGAACGCGGCCATCCCGGCCTGGGCAGCCGGCCTGACCACGGCCGCCTCACCGATCACGGTGGTGGACCAGTGGACCGGCTTCGACACGGCCACCGACACCTACGACGGCGTACACCCCAACGACGCCGGCAACGTGAAGATCGCCGACAAGTGGTACCCGTACGTCTCGGCGGCGATCTCCTAGATCCCGAAGAGTGTGAAGAAGAGTTCGGCGGCGGCCCGATCGCCGCTGATCTCCACGTCGCCGTCGGCGACGGTGCGGCCGGTGAACATGATCGCCCGCATCGTCGCGACGGCGGCCGTGATGGTCACGTCCGCCGTGGCCCGGGTGCCGCGGGTGACCTCGGCCCCGGCCGGCGTGATGACCACCTCGAACGTGTCCGGCCCGACGTGCAGGTGCACCGTCAGTGACACGTCCTGCGGGCGGTAGAGGGCTTTGAGCAGCAGCATGAAGGCGTCGGTGCTCATCCCGGCGCCCTCGGGGGCGGCCTGGCCGGCGCCCCACCGGGACAGCTCGATCAGCGTGGGCTCCAACCGGCGGCCGCGGTCGGTCAGCTCGTAGACCGGGGCACTGACCGGCGCGCCCAGCACCGTGTGCCGCACGATGCCGGCCGCCTCGAGCTCGCGCAGCCGCTGGCTCAACACGTTCTGGCTGGCGAGGGGCAGTCCGGCGCGCAGATCACGGAACCGCTTCGGGCCGAGGATCAGCTCGCGCACGATCAGCAGCGCCCACCGTTCGCCCACCACATCCATGGCCAGGGCCGCACCGCACGCATCGTCATAGGTCCGCTGTGACACACCGCAACCTTACTGCGCGCACCACTAGGTGCTAGTGTCGCACTCGTTGGTCCTAATCTAGGAGTGATAGATGGATGCGCTGCTGAAACAAGTGCTGGACGCCAACGGCGGGCTCGACCACCTGCGGTCGCTGAGCACCCTGCGGGCCACGATCACCTACGGCGGCCCGTTCTGGGCGGCCAAGGGACACCCCGACCTGGTCGGAGCGGACGACACCGAGGCCGACCTGCGCCGGCCGCGCCTGACCCGGCGGCAGCGGTCGACCGGCCGCAGCACCACCTGGGACGGCTCGCTCGCCGCGTTCGAGGGCCTGGAGCACCCCCGGGCATCGTTCGCCGGCTTCGGCGTCGAGACCCCGTGGAACCTCGCCCAGATCCTGTATTTCCGCAGCTACGCGACCTGGCACTACCTGGTCGAACCGGAGTTGTTCAGCTGGCCGGGCGTCGAGGCGCGCGAGGCCGAGCCGTGGACCGAGGGCGGCGAGACCTGGCGCGTCCTGGCCGTCACCTACCCCGAGTCGATCGCCGTGCACAGCCGCACCCAGCGCTACTACTACGACGACAAGTCACACCTGCGGCGGCTGGACTACGCGCCCGAGGTCAACGGGGACGTGCCGGTCGCCCACTACATCCGGGCCGACGAGCGGATCAACGGCGTTCTCGTGCCCACCAGCCGCCACATCCACCTCCGCAACCCCGACGGAAGCGCGGACCTGTCGTGGACGCCGATCACCGTCGACCTGCACGACATCGTCATCGCATGAACTGATCTCGGCCGAACCCGTCAGGTCCGGGCCACAATCGCCGATCTCCACTCAGTCCCGAGCTATCCGGTTCAGCCGCCGGTCGGACTGGAGATCCCTCATGCCCGCATCATCAGGTGCCCCGAGCACCGTGTCACGGCCCAGCCGGGCGTGGCTATGGTTCCTGCTCGCCGGGACGGCCGTCGCCGCCGCGTACATCGTGCTGCCGCAGAACCAGTTCACCAACTGGCTCTTCCCGGCGGTCAACAGCAGCGGTGCGGTGGCCGCCGTCATCGGCGTGCGCCGGAACCGGCCCCGCAACCGTTCGGCCTGGTGGATGCTGGCCGTCGCGCTGTCGCTGTCGGCGGCGGGTGACATCATCTTCGCCGGGTACGACCTGTTCAACGCGGCGGCACCGTTCCCGTCGGTCGCCGACATCCTCTACATCGCCGCGCACCTGCTGGCCGCCGCCTCGGTGGTGCGGCTCAGTCATCACGCCGGCCGGGACAGCATGCTCGAGGCCGGCGTCCTGACCGTGCCGCTGGCCCTGCAGTACTGGATCCACATCATCAGCCCGACCCTGCGCGACCAGGACGGCAGCAACGCGCTCGCCGTCCTGGTCGCCGTCGTGACCCCGGTCGGCACCCTGATCGTGCTGTTCGGCGCCCTGCGCGCCGGCCTGTCCATGGAGATGCGCAAGTGGCCGGCCCGGCTGCTGGTGGCCGGCATGGTGGCCTGGTTCATCCCGGACGCCTACTACGCGACGGCCAGCCTGAACGGCACCTACAACGCCGGCGGCTGGATGGACCTGGGCTGGATGCTGATGCCGCTGCTGCTCGGCGCGGCCGCCCTGCACCCGCAGATGCCCCAGCTCAACGTGCCGCTGCACGTCTCCACCAACATCCTCAGCGTGCGCCGCTACCTGATTGTCATCGCCGGCGTGCTGGCCCTGGACGCGTACGCCGCCTTCACCACCCACGGCCCGCACCGCCTGGTCTCGTTCGCCGTGCTGGTCTCGGGTTTCCTGGCCGCCGCCCGGATCCGCCGCCCACTGAGCGACATGGGCCGGCGCGCCACCCGGGACGGCCTGACCGGCCTGCCGAACCGCACCGAACTGGTCCGCCGGCTCACCTTCGCGCTGGCCGAGCTGCCGGCCGACGGGAGCAGCAAGGTCGCCCTGCTCTTCTGCGACCTGGACCGGTTCAAGGACGTCAACGACAGCCTCGGCCACGCGGCCGGCGACCGGATGCTCATCACCATCGCCGACCGGATCGTGGCGTCGGTCCGCGACGACCGGGACGTCGTGGCCCGCCTCGGCGGCGACGAGTTCGTCATCCTGATGCCGGACGCCACCGACGAGGCCACCGACCTGGTCGCCCAGCGACTCGTCACCACGTTCACCGAGCCGATCATGATCGACGGCACCGAGGTGTACCCCTCGGTCTCGGTCGGCGTGCGCACCACCGACGACTACCGGGCCGACCCGTCCGTCCTGCTGAACGAGGCGGACGCGGCGATGTACCGGGCCAAGAGCGGCGGCCGCGGCCGCGCCGAGAGATTCGACGACCGGTACGCCGCGGAGGCGAGCGCCCGCCTGCGCCTGGACGCCGAGCTGCGGCACGCCCTCGCCAACGACGAACTGGTCTGCGTCTACCACCCGGAGATCGACCTCACCGGCGGTTCCCTGTACGCCCTGGAGGCCCTGGTCCGCTGGCAGCACCCGACCCGCGGCCTGCTCTCCCCCGACGAGTTCGTGCCGCACGCCGAGGCGGTCGGCCTGGTCGGCATCCTGTTCGAGCAGGTCCTCGACCAGGTGCTGACCGCGCAGGACGGCTGGCTGGCCGAGTTCGGCTGGCGCCCCACGGTCGCCGTGAACGTGTCCCCCCGCCAGCTCACCAACAGCCGCCTGATCCAGGTCGTGCTGGCCGCCCTCGAGGCGCACGGCGCCCCGCCGTCGGCCCTGATCCTGGAGGTCACCGAGACCGCCCTGGTCGACGACACGGTGATGACCGGCACCCTGGCCGAGCTGCGCCGGCACGGTGTCGCGGTGGCCGTCGACGACTTCGGCACCGGTTACTCCTCGGTGTCCCGCCTGGCCGACCGCCACTGGGACGCCCTGAAGATCGACCGCAGCTTCGTGGCCGGCATCAACGGCGACCCGGCCCGCGAGGGCGTGGTGCGCGCGATGATCGCCCTGGCGCACGCCCTGCGGCTGCGCGCCATCGCCGAGGGCGTCGAGGACGAGCCGACCCTGGAGTTGCTCCGCGAGCTGGGCTGCGACGCGGCCCAGGGCTACCTGTTCACCCGCCCGGTGGACGCCGCCGAGATCAGCCGCATGATCGTCAGGTCCCCCGAGTGGAACGCGGTCACCGCGCCGCTGCCGTCGGTCGCCTGAGGGACCACGCGCGGGCCGCCGACGGTCTACCGTCGACTCATCGCACTGCCGCAGGTCGATGAGAGGAGCAACCGTGACCACAATCCTGAGCCGCCGCGTGGTGGCCCTGATCGTTACGCTCGCCGTCGCCACCGTCATCGTGGCGCTCTACCTCGCCACGGGCCACGACGCCGTGGCCGGCACCCACTGGGACAACGTCCTGGCCAGCACCTCGTGGGACAACTAGTCATGCCCGCCGTCCTGCGCCACCGGATGGTGGCCCTGATCGTGACGCTCGCCGTAGCAGCCGTGGCTGTCGCACTGCTGTTCGCCGCCGGTAACGACACGTTCGCCGGCACCAACTGGGACAACGTCGTCGCCAGCACCACCTGGGACGACTGAACCCGGCGGAGACCGGCGCCTACCGAACCCGCAGGCCCTCCAGCAGGACGGTCAGATAGCGGCGGGCGGTCAAGGCCCGGTCCCCGCCCGCCGGGTGCACGTTCGCCGCGAACATCACGCCGCACATCAGCGGCAGCATGTCGGCCTTGGTCACCGCCGGGTCGGCCACGCCCGCGGCGTGCGCGCGGTCGAGCAGCCGCCCGAACATCTCGGTGAGTCCCCGCTTCAACTCGGTGGTGCGCGGCAGCGCGTCCACCGGCGCGGCGAACACCGGCGGCAGCGCCGGATCGGAGACCTGGGCGTCGACGGCCGCCAGCAGGAAATCCCGCAGCTCGGCCCACGGGTCACCGCCGGACAGAGCCCGCTCGGCGTGCGCGGTCAGCGCTTCGAGCCCCGGCGTGGCCACCGTCTCGAGCAGCGCCTCCGGCGTCGGGAAGTGCCGGTAGACGGTGGCCACCCCCACCTCGGCGGCCCGGGCGACGTCGTTGAGCTGGATCGCCGTCCCCTCGTCGACCAGCCGCCGGCCGACCTCGACGATCCGGTGCCAGTTGCGGGCGGCGTCCTTGCGCAGCGGTGCCGTGGTCATGGTCACCAGGATAACCGGATAGCCCATCCGATTGTGTTACGTTGAACCGGATAGGTAATCCGCTTATTGGGAGTGACGACATGCGCGACAGCATCGAGGTCGGCGGCAGGACACGAAGCTTCACCGTCGTGGGGCCGGCCGACGGCGAGGCCGGCCGGGACCTGATCCTGATCTTCCACGGCTCCAGGCAGACGGCGGCGAAGCACCGGGCCTTCACCGGCGGGATGTTCGACGCCCTCGGCGGCGTGGTCGCCTACCTCGACGGCTACCGGGGCAACTGGAACGACGCGCGCCGGGCCAGCGCGTTCCCGGCCCGGCGGGACGACATCGACGACGTCGGCTTCACCCGGGCGGTGATCGACCAGCTGGTGCGGACCCACCGCATCGACCCGGCCCGGGTGTTCGTGATCGGCTACTCCAACGGCGGCCAGATGGCGATGCGCCTGGCGCACGAGGTCCCCGAGCTGATCGCGGGCGCGACGATGATCGCCGCGACGATGCCGGCGCCGGACAACTTCCTGCTGGCCGGCGCGCCGCCGGCCCCGATGCCCATGCTGCTGATCCACGGTACGAAGGACCCGATCATCAGTTACCAGGGCGGCGAACTGGCCTGGTGGGCGCGGTCCGTGTTCAAGATAGGCGGCCGCAGCCTCTCGGCGCCGGAGACCGCGGCCTACTTCGCCGCCCGCAACGACATCACCGCCGCCCCGGCCACCACGAAGCTGCCCGGCGGTGCGAACGGAACATCGGTCGAGCTGACCGAGTACCGGCAGGAGGGCAGGCCACCGGTGGCGCTCTACACGGTGCACGGCGGCGGCCATACCATCCCCGGACCACGCCGGACGCCCGCCGTCATGGGCCGGACCAACCAGGACGTGAACACCGCCGACCTGATCCGAGACTTCTTCGGCCTGGCCACCCGCGGTCAGATCTGGGAGCCGCCGCCGTCCACGGCGAGCTCGGCACCGGTCGTGTAGGTGGCGTCGAAGGCCAGGAACAGCATCGCCGTCGCGACCTCCACCGGCCGGCCGAGGCGGGACATCGGGTTGTCGGCGGCCATCTGACCCTTCAACTGGCCCGCCGCCTCGGCGTGCATCGACTTCTCCAGGATGCCGGAGTCGATCGGACCGGGGCTGACCGCGTTGACCCGGATGCCGCGCGGCAGCAGCTCACGGGCCAGGCTGCGGGTCATCGAACGGACCGCCGCCTTGCCGGCCGCGTAGGCGCTGAGCATCGGCAGGCCCAGCACGTTCGCCACCGACGTGGTGAGGACGATGCCGCTGCCCGGCGCCAGCAGCGGGGCCAGCTTCTGCACCGTGAAGTACGGGCCCTTCGCATTGATCGTCAACAGCTCGTCGAAAAGCTCCGGGCTGGTCGCTTCGAACGGTGCGAAACCGTTGACCCCGGCGTTGGCCAGCAGCGCGTCGGCCGTACCGAACTCGGCCTTGACCCGGTCGGCGAGCGCATCGATGTCGGGCAGCGACGCGGCGTCGCTGCGCAGCACGACGGCGTTGCCGCCGAGCCGCTCGCCGGCGGCGTCGAGGGCCGTCCGGTCTCGGCCGGTGATCAGGACCCGGGCCCCTTGGTCGACCAGCAGGTGCGCGGCGACCAGGCCGAAACCGCTGCTGCCGCCGGTGATCACGATCTTCTTGTTCTCGTACCTGCCCATGATGGGACGACTCCTCATGACGGAACTGCGGGGAACTGCGCGGGATGCCGGCCGGCGAGACTGAGTCAACTGCGGTTCCGGGCGGGCGTCCAAGACCCGTTTCGCACCCCGTCATGCCGAAAACGCATAACGAGTACGATCGGCACGTGCCCGACCTGGACCTGCGGCTGGTCCGCTACTTCACCGTCGTCGCCCACCACCTGAACTTCGCGAAGGCGGCGGCCGACCTGCACGTCGCCCAGCCGTCGCTGAGCCGCCAGATCCAGCGCCTGGAAGACTCGCTCGGCGTGCGCCTGCTCGACCGCACCACCCAGGGCAGCCGGCTCACCGCCGCCGGTGCCGCCTTCCTCCCGCAGGCGCAGCGTCTGCTGCACGGCGCGGGCGAGGCGGTGCGCACCGCCCGGGCCGCGGCGCCGCCCCGGACGATCACCATCGGGTACGTCGAGGACCTGGTAATCACCCCGGCGGTGCGGGACCTGCGCCGTCGCCGCCCGGACGCCCACGTGCGCACCCGGCACCTGGACTGGAACGAGGCCGCCGCCCTGCCGGACCGCCGGGTGGACGCGCTCGTGCTGCGCACTCCCCTGCCGATCCCGGCCGACGGCCTGCGGCTGACCGACCTCTACACCGAGCCGCGGGCGCTCCTGGTGCCCGCGACGCACCCGCTCGCCGGCAAGGAAGCGGTCCGGCCCCGCGATTTCGCCGGCGAACCCTTGGTGGCCTGCGCCGGCCTGGCTTCGCTGTGGACCGACTTCTGGCGGCTCGACCCCCGGCCGGACGGCCGGCCGGCGCCGCTCGGCCCGACGCTGGTGGAGACGTTCGAGGACAAGCTGGAGGCGGTCGCCGACGGGCGGGCCGTCGCGCTGATCCCGGCCGACGACCGCCGGGTGTCGTTACGGGACGACCTGGTCACCGTCCCGGTCGACGGCATCGAGCCCTGCCGGGTGGTCGTCGCCACCCGAATCACGGACGACGACGAACCGCTGGTCGCCGGCTTCCTGGACTCGGCAACCCGGCTCCTGCCACCCGATCGCACGAAAGGATAGCCAGTAATGATCTTCATTACCGCGAAGTTCCTGGTCAAGCCGGAACACGCCGAGGCGTGGCCGGAGATCTCCGGGCCGTTCACCCGCGCTACGCGCGGCGAGCCCGGGTGCCTCTGGTTCGACTGGTCGCGCAGCCTGGACAACCCCCAGGAGTACGTGCTGGTAGAGGCATTCCGCGACGGGGAGGCGGGCGGCGCGCACGTCGGGTCGGCGCACTTCAAGCAGGCTCAGCTGGACCTCCCGCAGTACCTGGTGGCGACCCCGAAGATCGTCAGTCAGTCGATCGACCAGGACGACTGGTCGGAACTGGGCGAACTCGCCGTCAAGTGACCCCGCGCCGCCGTGCAGGGTCGCGTACCGGCGACCCTGCACGGCGGGCACTCAGTGCGTGAGCTCGGGTTCGGACGGTGACAACGGGGCTTCCGTCTTCGCCGGCTCGTCCGGCACGTGGCCGAGCTTGCTGGGCCACCACATGTGCCGCCCGACGTCCAGGTTGAGCGCGGTGACCAGCACCGAGCGGACGATCAGCGTGTCGAGCAGGACGCCGAACGCGACCGCGAACCCGATCTCGGCGAACGCGACCAGCGGCAGGCTGCCGAGAGCCGCGAACGTGCCGGCCAGCACGATGCCGGCCGAGGTGATCACGCCGCCGGTGGCGCCGAGGCCGATCAGGGCGCCGCGCCGCGTGCCGTGGGTGCGGGCTTCCTCCCGCACCCGGGTCATCAGGAAGATGTTGTAGTCGATCCCCAGCGCGACCAGGAACACGAAGACGAACAGCGGGAACGCCGTGTCCTCGCCCTCCCAGCCGAACACGTGCCGGAAGACCAGCGCGCTGACCCCGAGCGCCGCCCCGAACGACAGCACCACGGTGCCCATCAGGATCAGCGGTGCCACGATCGCCCGCAGCAGCAAAGCGAGAATGACCAGCACGACCAGCAGCACGAGCGGGATGATCAGCCGGTTGTCGTGCCGGTTCGCCGTGTTGATGTCGACGATCATCGCGGTCTGCCCGCCGACCTTGGCCTCCGCGCCCGGCACCGCGTGCACGGCGTCGCGCACCCGGCCGACCGTCTCCTGCGCGGCGGTCGAGTCCGGCGCGTCGGTGAGCGTGCCGTCCAGCTGCACCAGGCCGTCCTTGGCGACCGGGTCGGCCACCGCGCTGATGCCCCGCACCCCGGCGAACGCCGTCCGCACCTGATCGGCCTGGCCGGCCTGGGCGATGACGGTGACCGGCTGGCCACCGCCGGCCGGGAAGTGCCGGGCGAGCGCCTGCTCGCCGGCCACCGACGGCTGCTCGGTGGTGAAACTGTCGGCCGTGGACAACCCGTCGGCCCGCAGCTGGAACAGGCCGAGCGCCATCACGCCGAGCGCGAGGGCGGTGCCGATCCAGACGGTGCGCGGCCGCTTGGCGATCCGCCCGCCGAGCCGCGCCCACAGACCGGTGGCGGTCGGTTCGGCCGTGCCGAACTTCGGCTTGGCCGGCCAGAACAGCCACCGGCCGCAGATCACCAGCATGGCCGGCAGCAGGGTGACCATGGCGGCCAGCCCGACCACGATGCCGAGGGCCGCGACCGGGCCGAGGCCGCTGGTCGAGTTGAGGTCGGCGAGGGTGAGGCAGGACATGCCGACCGCCACGGTGGCGGCGCTCGCGATGATCGCCGGGCCGGCCCGGTGCAGGGCGAGCTGCATCGCCTCGTGCCGGTCCTCGTGTTTGCGCAGCTCCTCGCGGTAGCGGGCGACGAGCAGCAGGGCGTAGTCGGTGCCGGCGCCGAACACCAGCACGGTGAGGATGCCGGCGCTCTGCGCGTTGACCACCAGCCCGCCGTGCTTGGCGAGCAGATAGATGACGGCCTGCGCGCCGACCAGCGCCACCCCGGCCGAGATGATCGGGAACAGCCACAGCACCGGGCTGCGGTAGGTGATGAGCAGGATGATCGCCACCACTATCAGCGTCGTGTAGAGCAGCGTGCCGTCGATGCCCTCGAACGCCGACGCCGAGTCGGCCGCGTTACCGGCCGGGCCGGTCAGGTAGACCGCCAGGCCGTTCTCGCCCGAACCGCTGATCGCCTTGAGGTTGTCGACAATGGTGGCGATCTGCTCCCAGCCGTCCGCGTCGACCTTCACCGGGACGATCGTGGACAGCGCGGCCTTGTCCTCGGCCGGGATCGGCCCGGTCACCTGGCCGGTGACGCCGGCCACCGAGGCGAACGCCTTGGCGTCGGCGGTGGCCTTGGCCGTGTCGGCCGCGGTGATGCCGCCGGTGCGCTCGTAGACGATGAGGGCCGGCGCGATGTCGTCCGGCTGGAATTGTTTCTGCAGGTCGGCGACCTGTGTCGCCTCCGCGCCGGCGGGCAGCCAGGCGGAGTTGTCGTTCTTCTCGACGTCGGTCAGCTTCCCCGCCAGGGGTGCCGCCAGCGCCACCACGACGATCCAGAGGGCGAGGACGATCCACTTGGACCATCGCCCGCACACCAGTCGTGCTACCCCACCCGAAGCCATGCCGTCTCCCCCCGAAGACCTGAGCCTTTGACGGGCGAAGGGTATGCCGCTCGCGTTACGTAACCCAACCCTGAAACCCGACAGCTCAGGGTTCTCTCAGGGTCCACTGTGCTGACCGGGTCCGGACAGCGCGTCCCGGGGAGTGACGGCATAATCGAAAGGGTGACCAATTGGGAATTTGCGCGGCTGGAGTACCGCGCGGCCGGCACGCTCGGCGCCGACCGGTTCATGGACTGGACGGCCACCTTCCACCACCCCGGCGGGGTGCTGCGCTGGGGCACCGATGAGCGTTTCGACGACCTCCGCCATCTCAACCGGGCGGGCGCGGCCGGCTGGCAGGCGTACGACCGGGCCGCCATCCACGTGCACAACGAGCCGCACCGGCTGTCCAGCGTCACGTACTCGATGCGCCGCCCCGTCCCGTAACCTCGGAACGTGGCGAAAGAGACCGGCCGGAAGCTGATCGCGTCGAACAAGAAGGCGCGGCACGACTACGAGATCCTCAAGACCTACGAGGCGGGTCTGGTGCTGGCCGGCACCGAGGTGAAGTCCCTGCGGGAGGGGCGCGCGTCGCTGGTCGACGCGTTCGCGCAGGAGCATGAGGGCGAAATCATGCTGTACGGGCTGCACATCGCCGAGTACGGCTACGGCAGCTGGACCAACCACGTCCCGCGCCGCACCCGCAAGCTGCTGCTGCACCGGGTCGAGATCGCGAAGATCCTGAGCCAGCTGCGCGACGGGAACGGCCTGACCCTGGTGCCGCTGTCGATGTACTTCAACAACGGCTGGGCCAAGGTCGAGATCGGTATGGCCCGAGGCCTCAAATCGTACGATAAACGGCAGGTCCTGGCCGCGCGGGACGCCCAGAAGGAGATTCAGCGGGAGATGGGAAGGCGCCTGAAAGGGCGCCGGTAACCTGATCTTGTGAAATTCGGTCTGGATACGTTCGGCGACGTCACCGCCGGCAGCGACGGCAAGCCCCTCCCCTACGCACAGGTGATCCGCAACGTGGTCGACCAGGCGGTCCTGGCCGAGCAGGTGGGGATCGACGCGTTCAGTGTCGGCGAGCACCACCGCGACGACTTCGCGGTGTCGTCCCCGGAGATCGTCCTGGCCGCGATCGCGGCGCGCACCGAGAAGATCACCCTCGGCACCGCGGTCACCGTGCTCAGCTCGGACGACCCGGTGCGGGTGTACGAGCGGTTCGCCACCCTCGACGCCGTCTCGAACGGCCGCGCCGAGATCACCCTGGGCCGGGGCTCGTTCACCGAGTCGTTCCCGCTGTTCGGCTTCGACCTGGCCGACTACGACAAGCTGTTCGAGGAGAAGGCCGAGCTGATGGCCGCGCTCCTCGAGGAGGGCCCGGTGACCTGGGCCGGCACGGTCCGCCCCGGCCTGAAGAACCAGCAGGTCTACCCCAAGACCGAGAAGGGCCGCATCCCCACCTGGATCGGCGTCGGCGGCAGCCCCGAGTCGGTCGTCCGCGCCGCATCGTACGGATTCCCCCTGGTCCTGGCGATCATCGGCGGCGCACCGGCCCGCTTCGGGCCGTACGTCGACCTGTACCGCCGCGCCCTGAAGGAGCTGGGCAAGCCCGAGGACCTGCCGGTCGCCGTGCACTGCCCCGGCTTCGTCGCGGACACCGACAAGGAGGCGGCCGACCTGCTCTGGCCGCACGTGCGGGTGATGATGAACCGGATCGGCCGCGAGCGCGGCTGGCCGCCGCTGGCCCGCGACCGCTTCCAGGCCGACATCGACGAGGGCGCCTGGCACGCCGGCTCCCCCGAGACGGTCGCCCAGAAGATCGCCAACACCATCAAGGAGCTGGGCGTCCAGCGCTTCGACCTGAAGTACTCGGCCGGGACGCTCCCGCACGAGGCGATGATGAAGGCCATCGAGCTGTACGGCACCCGGGTCCTCCCCCGGGTGCGGGAGTTACTCGCGCAGGCGTAGTCCGCCGGTCGCGGCGCCGGGGTCACCGGAGAACGCGGCGGCCTCGACGACGACCTCGGTGGCGGCGGGCACGAACCCGCCCGCCGTCCACCGCTGCAGTGGCCTGGTCGAGCCGGTGACCGTGACCTCGGCCTTCTCCCCCGCGGCCAGCTCGACCGGGGCGAAACCGAGCAGCACCCGGCGCGGGAAGTCGTCGGCCTCGACCACGCCGTAGAGCTGCACGACGTGCCGGCCGGCCCGGTCACCGGTATTGGTGACGGCGGTCGTCGCCGTGAACTGCTCGCCGTCGACCCCCGACACCGACAGCCCGTCGATGCCGAAACTGGTGTAGGACAGGCCGAACCCGAGCGGGAACGCCGCCGGAACGCCGTCGCGGTCGAGGAGCCGCTGCCCGAACCAGCGGTCGTAGGTGATGCTGGTCGCGGTGCGGTCGAAGAACGGCAGGTGCTCCTCGCTCGCCGGAAGCGAGTAGGGCAGCCGGCCGGCCGCGTCGACCCGGCCGAGCAGGACGTCGGCGAGGGCATGCCCGCCCTCGGAACCGCCGTACCACCCGATCAGCACGGCCGGCACCTCGTCGCGCCACTCCTCGGTGATCACCGCGCCGGCCGTCACGATCACCACGACGGTGCGCGGGTTGACGGCGGCGGTGGCCCGGATCAGCTCGACGTCGTCCGGTTTCAGCCGCAGGCTCGCCCGGTCGCCGCCGTCCGCGCTGCCCATGGTGGCGGCCGCCTGCGACAGGTCGAACCCGGCCGAACCCTCCGGCAGCGGCGGGAACAGGGCCTGCAACGCCGGGTCGGCCATGCTGTCGGCGCCCAGGTACTCGCCTTCGTCGGCGGCGGTGTAGCCGACCACCACAATGGCGACGTCGGCTCCTTGCGGGTCATCGGTCACCCGTACGCCCGGAAGTGCGGCCGTCAGTCCCTCCAGAGCCGTCACCACCGCCGGCGAGCGCACGTCGGACGAACCGTGGTCGCCGGTGTTCGCGGTCGCCGCCAGGCGGCCGAGCACCGCGACGCTGGTGATGGCCGATTCGTCGAGCGGCAGCACGCCGTCGTTCTTGAGCAGCACCATCGATCGCCGGGCCACCTCGCGGGCCAGGGCCCGGTGGTCGGCGCCGAAAACCACGTCCGGCGACGGCGCGGGCTCCAGATCGCGGGCGTGATAGGCCAACTGGGTGCGCAGGATGCGCCGGGCGGCTCGGTCGACGAACTCCTCCTCGACGGCGCCGGGCAGGTGCTGGGCCCGCTGCTGGCGGAACGGCTCCTCCACGTCGAGGCCGGCGCGCAGCGAACCGGCCGCGTCGCGCAGGCCGAAGATGAAGTCGGAGACGGTGACGCCGGCGAAGCCCCAGCGGCGGCGCAGGATGCCCTCCATCAGCTCCTCGTTCTGCCCGGCCCACTCGCCGTTGACCGAGTTGTAAGCGGTCATGATGCCGTCGACGCCCTCCTCGACGACCCGGCGGAAGTGCGGCAGGAACACCTCGTGCAGGGTCGCCTCGTCGGCGGTGACGTCGACCTGGAAGCGAGCGTTTTCCATGCTGTTGAGCGCGTAGTGCTTGGCCACCGCCATCGCGTTGCGCTGCACACCGCGGACCAGGGCGGCGCCGAACTCGCCGAGCAGGAGCGGGTCCTCACCGTACGTCTCCTGGATCCGGCCCCAGGCCGGGTGCCGCGGCAGATTGATGCAGACGCCGCCGAAGAAGTTCGCGCCCTGGGCGCGCAGCTCCCGGCCGATCGCCAGGCCGACCCGCTCCTCCAGCCCGAGATCCCAGGTGGCGCCGCGGGCCATCGAGACCGGGAACGCGGTCGAGGCACCCATCACGACGCCGCGCGGACCGTCGCTGAACCGCAGGCCGGGCAGGCCGAGCCGGTCGACCGCGCCCATCACGATCGGCCGCAGGTTGTAACCGGCCGCCATCTCGGCCATGCCCGGCCAGAACTCATCATCGCCGTCGAGCAGCCACAGCTTCTCGTCGAGGGTGAGCTCGGCGAGCAGCGCGTCGGTCTCGGCGTCGAGCTCGTGGCCGGCCCGCAGCCGGGCCACGGATTCGTCGAAGGCAGTCATCGCCGCTCCCTTACTGACACTGGTGTAGGTAGCGTGCAGTCTACGATCGGGCGGTGACGAACGGCAAGCGTGTCCGCCTGACCGCCGACGTGCGCCGCCGCCAGCTCGTCGACGAGGCGACCACGCTGATCGCCCGGATCGGTTACCACCGTTTCTCGATCAAGGCCTTGGCCGAGGCGACCGGCCTGACCAGGGCCGGCGTCCTGCACCACGTCGGCTCCAAGGAGCAGCTGCTGCTGGACGTGCTGGCCCTGCGCGACGAGCGCGACAACCAGTCGCTCGACCCGGAGCTGAACGTGCGGCACGTCCTGGACAGCATCGTGCGCCGCAACCTGGCCCAGCCCGAGATCGTCCGCCTCTACACGGTGCTGGCGGCCGAGGCCCTGGACCCGGCGCACCCGGCGCACGCCTACTTCGCCGAGCGCCTGCGCACCGGCACCACCCTCCTCGGCGACATGCTGGGCGACCACGAACTGGCCGTAGAGGTCTACTCCTTCATGGACGGCATCCAGCTCAACTGGCTCCGCGACCCGACGATCGACATGTGGCGCCAGTGGCAACGCTTCGCCGACGCCCTGTTTAGAGTTCGCTCATGAGTGAACGCCTCGACTGGAGTGATCCGACTCTGCGGGAGTGGGACTGCACGGTGTTGTGGTCCGACGCGGGCGACCCGGAGGCGGGCATCGTGCTCGACCGGTCCGCCTTCTATCCCGGCGGCGGTGGCCAGCCGCCCGACCACGGTGTGCTGCTCTGGCAGGGGGTGCAGACCCGGATCGTCGACACCCGCAAGGGCGACGACTTCCACCTCATCCCGGCGCCGGGTGACCCGATCCCGCCGGTGGGCACCTCGGTGCGCGGCGCGATCGACGACGAGCGCCGCAGCTCGCTCATGCGCACCCACTCCGGCCTGCACATTCTCTGCGGCACGGTGTTCCGTGATTTCGGTGCCCTGGTCACCGGCGGCAACATGCAGCCCGGCGAGGCCCGGATGGACTTCAACCTGCCCGAGGTGCCGCCCGGCTTCAAGCAGGCCCTCGAGGACGCGGTGAACGCCGAGATCGCCGCCGACCGCAAGATCGTGGCCCGGGTCCTGCCGCGCGAGGAGGCCCTGCTGATCCCGACGCTGGTGCGCACCCAGGACGCCCTGCCGCCGCTCGAACAGCCGGAGATCCGGGTGATCGACATCGTCGGCCTGGACGTGCAGGCCGACGGCGGCACCCACGTGGCCTCCACCGCCCAGGTCGGCCGGGTCGAGGTGGTCAAGGTGGAGAGCAAGGGGCGCCAGAACCGCCGGGTCCGCATCCGCCTGGCTCAGTAGCCGATGTCCTCCCGCAGGAGCAGGACCGTGCCGCGGCCCGGGCGGGGCTCCGCGTTGAGGACGAGCAGGCGGTTGATGGCGCTGGGCATCCCGTACACCGCCTGGGCGCGGGCGCTCTCCAGCGGGAGCGCGTGCTCCTCGACGCGGCGCAGTGCCGCAGTCAGGTCCGGCACCACCTTCTGCGCGCCGACTACCCAGAGCGCGTGGGCCGCGCCGCCCGCGTTGGCCGGGAGCTGGCTGCCGCTGCCCGAGGCCAGCACCAGTGAGCCGGTCTCGGTGACCGCGGCGACGCTGTTGACCACGTAGTCGGGGCCGGCGGTCAGCCGCCGGATCTCGTCGGCGCCGGTGGCCCGGTCGATGGCCAGGACGCGGGGACGGATGGCGTCGTACCGGTCGCCGGTGTTGATGTCCTCGTCTATCCCGGACAGCCGGAGGGTCTCGCTGGCCCCGGTGAACACGCTCGCGCCCGCCGGGATCAGCTCCCGGACGCGGGTGCGGGCGGCCGCGGCGTCATCGAGGATCTCGGCGGCGAAGCCGTTGGCCCGCAGCGCGGCGGCCACCCGCTCCAGGCGGTTCCCCGGTGCCGTGCCGGCCAGCGGGGTGGTGTCGAGATAGCGCACCTCGTACACCCGCTCGGCGAACCGCCAGCCTTCCTCGGTGCGCTGGTAGCGGTCGTGGTAGATGGCGTAGTTCAGGCCCTGGCGCCCGTCCCGGGTGCGCGCGATTTCCTGCAGGTAGGCGCGGCCGGTCGCGGTGTCGCCGTCGAGCACGATGGTGCCGGGGTGGGTGGTCTGCACGAAGAAGTCCCACTGGCTCTGCAGTTGTTCGCCGCCGGCCCGGATCTGCTCGCGGCCGACGAACTCGGCCGGGATGTTCGGCATGCGCAGGGCGCCGTCCGGGGTGAACAGCGACGCCAGCCGGGGCCGGTCGCGCATCATCGCCGCGTCGGTGAACTCGCCGCGCAGGGCCTCGATCTCGACGCGGTCCGCGATGGTCTTCAGCAAAAGTTCCATGCGGGTACGACAACGCGGCGCCGCGGAATGTGAGGCCTCACAATCCGGGGCGCTGTGTTGTCGTATGGGCATGAGCGAGCGGCGGCAACTGATCAACTTCACCTACCGGCTCCTCGGGTCCCTCACCGACGCCGAGGACGTGGTGCAGGAGACCTACGCCCGCTGGTACGCCATGTCCGCCGCCGAGCAGCAGGCCATCGAGCGGCCCGGCGCCTGGCTGACGACGGTCGCCGGCCGCATCTGCCTGAATCTGCTCGGATCGGCGCGGGCCCGGCGGGAGACCTACGTCGGTGACTGGATCCCGGAGCCGCTGCCCGAGCCCGCGGAGTCGATCACCGATCCGGCCGACCGGATCACCCTCGACGAGTCGGTGACGATGGCCTTCCTGGTCGTCCTGGAGGCGATGACCCCGGCCGAGCGGGTCGCGTTCGTCCTGCACGACGTCTTCCGCTACCCGTTCGGCGAGGTCGCCGAGATCGTCGGCCGTACTCCGGCGGCCTGCCGCCAGCTGGCCTCGTCGGCCCGCCGCCGGGTCCGCACCGCGCAAGCTCCGGCCGCACCGAGCACCGAGCAGGCCGGCATCGTGCGGCGGTTCCGGACGGCCTGGGAGGCCAAGGACATCGACGCCCTGATCGGCCTGCTCGATCCGGACGCCACCGCGACCGCCGACGGCGGCGGGCGGGCGGTCACCCACCTGGAACCGATCGTGGGCGGCGAGCGGATCGCCCGCGCCTACGCCGAGATCGCGCGGCTGGCGGGCGACCGTACGACGTTCCAGGAGCGTACGGTCAACGGCCGGCCCGGCCTGGTGGCCTGGCAGGACGGGGCCATCGCGACAGTGTTCGCGTTCGAGATCGCGGGCGAGCGGATCCGGCGCATCTGGGCGGTGCGCAACCCGGAGAAGCTGCGGCCCTGGCGAGACTAGACACCTTTCGAGGTCAGGGTCGCGAGAATCAAACCCTTTTCCAATACGGGCAACACCGTCAACAACCGCAACCACCCCCGACCGCCGCCACCCCGCGACCAGCCTGCAACACCGGCACGTGCCGCGACTCTCGCGCAACGACACACGCACTCAGCCCCCGCGCGGCAACGCCTTGCGCTGCTCATCCACACGCGCCGCTCTGCTCGAAGGGCGTTTTATACGTATTCGGCCGGTCAGTGAGGCGTCGGTGCCACGTCGCGGCGCCCGGCATCGCAGATCTTGTGGAGTTGCCGCTCCGCACGGCAAGTCCACAAGATCGCGTCTGACCGAGCTGTCGGCATCGGGCATAGGCGATATGTCATGTTCTTCTGTCCGCCGGGTGGTCCACGGAGTGGAAGCGCCGTCCATCAGACGGGACTATGTCCGGGATGCGGGACGGCGACCCGGTACCCGCGAGCAGCGACCACCAGGCGGGAGATAGACGGCCGTCGCCGGGACTGTTCGGTGGCGGGTTGGGGGCTTGGGCCGGGCCCTCCCGCAGCGGGCGCGCGGAGGGTGCGTTGCACCTGCCGGGACCGCGTGCCACGGGAGTGAGCCCGGCGCGTACCGAAAGATCCTCCGCTCGAAAGCGTCCCGCCCTCCGTTTCCAGGAAGCCCGCCCTTTTCTGGAATTGACGGGACCTCGACCGGAAAAGATCTCTAGGCCGACTCCCGCACGATCACCCGGGACGCCTCCACCGGGGCGTCCCCGGCGGGGTGGCCGAGGGCGCGGCGGGCGGCGCGGCGGCCGTAGCCGGCGGCGTCGATGCGGACCGTGGTCAGCGACGGCTTCCAGAAGGCGCCGTGCGCGGTTTCGTCGAAGCCGATCACCGCCAGGTCCGCCCGGTCCGTCCGGGCCAGCACGCGCCGGGCGGTGTCGTCGTCGAAGGCGGCCACCGCCGTGACGCCGAGCGGGACATGATCGTCGGCCGACCGGATCACGACCCTCCGGATTCGTGCTGATCCGCGACGCCGTGCTCGGCACCCATGACGTCGCCGGGCGGCTGATCGAGCTGCACGGTGCGGCGCCGAAGGGGGTCGGGGTCCGCGGGGTCAAGCCGGCCACCGACGTCTACCTCGACGCGGCCGGCGCTCCCGTGGTGATCGAGACGGTCCTGGGCGCGGCCAAGCACGGCGCCCGGCTCAGCATCGTCGCCGTGCACAAGAAACCGGTCGAGGTGGACTTCGGGGCGATCCTCACCACCGAGCTGACCATCACCCAGGGGGCCGCGGAGAAGGTCGTCGTCAGCATCCCGTTACACGGCAAAGGGGCCGGCGAAGGCCGGCCCCTTTGCGACAGGGTTCTACTTGTCGTCGGCCGTGTCGCTGCTCGCGCTGGGCGTGACGCCCACGCCGTACTGCGTGCACAGCTTGGCGTACTTACCGGCGCACAGGTCCTTCTTGGTGACGAAGCCGTCGGTCACCACGTCCTTGACCCTGGTGACGTCGATCTGCAGCGGCTCCAGGCTCACGAACGGCACGTACGCGCCCGACTCCGGGTCCTTGATCTGGCCGGTCACCGAGGGCTTCTCGCCCTTGAACAGCTTGATAGCGAGGCCGGCCGCGGCGTCCGCCTCCGGCTTGATGCGCTTGTAGATGGTGACGCACTGCTCGCCGGTCAGCAGGTTCTGCAGGCCCTGCAGGGTGGCGTCCTGGCCGGTGACCGGGACCTTGCCGGCCAGTCCCTTCTTGCGGAGCACCTCGATGACCGCGTTGCCGAGGCCGTCATTGGCGGCGAGCACCCCGTCGATCTTCGGCTGCTGCTGGATCATCTGCTCGAAGATCTTGCCGGCCTCGTCGTTGTCCCAGTCGGGGACGGACTGGTCGGGGCCCTTGGTGTACTCGGCGCTGTCGTACTTCGGCTGCAGCTGACTGTCGTAGCCGGCCTTGAACAGGCTCGCGTTGTTGTCCGTCGACGAGCCGTTGAGCTCGGCGATGACCGGGTTCTTGATGTTCTTGGACTCGATGCAGTTGATCAGGCCGTACGCCTGGTACTTG
The DNA here is from genome assembly GCF_018332695.1 of Paractinoplanes toevensis. GTDB lineage: Bacteria > Actinomycetota > Actinomycetes > Mycobacteriales > Micromonosporaceae > Actinoplanes > Actinoplanes toevensis. The sequence continues at coordinate 71,237 of NZ_BOQN01000092.1, read as the reverse complement.
CCGACCTTCTCGTTGTCGAAGCTGACGTAGTAGTCGGCGCCGCCGTTGCGGATCAGCCGGTCGTACGCGATGACCGGGATCTTGTTGGCCTTCGCGTTCTCGATGACCGCTTTGCCGGAGTCCGAGTCGAGGTTCGCGATGATCAGCACCTTGATGCCGCTGTTGATCATCTGGTCGCCGATTTTCTGGAAGTTCGCGCGGTCACCCTCGGCGTTCTGGATCTCGACCGGCACGCCGGCCGCGTCGAAGGCGGCCTTCAGGAACTTCGGGTCGTCGGTCTTCCACCGCTGGGAGCTCTTGGTGTCCGGCATGATCACGCCGACGCGGGCCTTGCCGGAACCGCTACCGCCGCCGTCATTGCCGCTACTGGCATCACTCGAACCATCCGAGTCGTCACACGCTGTCATGGTGACCGTCGCCAGCAGCCCGACCGTCGCGAGCGCCAGCAGCTTCTTGCGCATTTCCGAGAATTCCTCTCAGGTGGATCCCGACCTGTGTGGTCCGGCCGAACGTCGCCCCAGTATCGAGTAGTCCGCACGACGCTCGACTAGGGGTACGGCGCTCGGAAGAAAAATAGTTCATCTTCCGAGCGTCAACATCAGCCGTTACCCACAGTGCCATCGCACGCTACGCCACCCGACGCCTGATCCACCAGAAGCAGAAGATCGCCAGGAGCGACGAAGCTACCAGCAGGACACCGGTTTCTCGCCACTGCATGACCCAGAACTTGTCGTTTCCGATGTATGTGACCTTTTGCTGCAAATTCTGCGCGGTCAACCAGTTCCGGCAGCCCTGCGGACCGTCGCCGCCCTTCGTCGCGTGAGGTCCGCAGTAGTCGGGGTCGTACGGTCCGTGATACTTGGCGCCGGTCGAGCCGAGGATCGTGTTGCTGAGGACCCAGGTGGCAACCTCCGGCGGTTCCACCTCGACCCGGATGTCGTGGCTGGGGTCGTCCGGGCTGAGGCTGATGCCGCCGTCCCAGTCGGCCGGCAGCGCGGCCTGATAGGTGCTGTGCGCGACGAGCTGCTCGCGGAGGAAGAGGCCGCCGACCATGGCGGCGGCGACGACCACCAGGGTGACCGCCATCGCCGCCACCGTCCGGCGCAGCACCATGCCGATGGTCACGCCGACGACGAACGCGAGGACGGCGTAGCCGATCGGCACGATGCCGCGGGCCGCGTAGGTCAGCGGAGTCACCCAGCCGTCGACCTTGTCGAGTGGGCTGGCCCACGCGGTGATCGCCCAGCTGGCCAGGCCGGCGACCGTGGCGGTGGCGAGCCCGATGCCGCCGAGCTTCACGCCCAGCCAGCGGTTGCGGCTGATCGACTGGTTCCAGACCAGGCGATGGGTGCCGGCCTCGAGTTCGCGGGCGACCAGCGGCGCGCCCCAGAACAGCCCGACCAGGGCCGGGAACAGCAACAGGACGAGGGCACCGATCTGATAGAGCTTGCCGAGGTAGCCGCTCCGGGCCGTCTTGACGAACTGGCTCGCGAGCTGTCCGCAGTCGGCGGTGCAGGCCGTGTAACCGCTGTCCCGGGCGATGTCGAGCAGGGTCGATCGGGTCGCCAGGTAGGCCGCGGCGACCGCGATCACCAGGGCCAGGCCGATCACGGCCTGGGTTCGGAACTGACGCCAGGTGAGCCAGATCATCGCTGCTTCTCCAGTACGCGGTCACGGCCGTTCGCGGCCTCGGACATGTATGCCAGGACGAGGTCCTCCAGGTCGATCCCGGCCACGCTGAACGCCGGGTCGTCGATCGGCGCGCTGCTGCGCACGACCAGGCTGGACTGCACATCGGTGTGCCGGGCCTGGATCACCGTGCGGCCCGGTCCGAGATTCTCCGGGTCCACGCGCGCCCCCGTGACGTGGTGGTGAGTGGCGAGCAGTTCCTCGACCTCCCCGGTGACTCGGACCTTGGACTTGACCAGCACGATCATGTAGTCGCAGACGCGTTCCAGGTCGGCCACCAGGTGGGACGACATGACCACGCTGGTGCCGGACTCGGCGACGTACTCCATCAGGCCCTGCAGGAACTCCCGGCGGGCGAGCGGGTCGAGCGCGGCCACCGGCTCGTCGAGCAGCAGCAGCTCGGGCCGCTTGGCGATGGCCAGGGTGAGTGCGACCTGGGCGCGCTGGCCGCCGGACAATTTGCCGGCCTTCTGCTTCGGGTCGAGGTCGAGCCGCTCGATCCGCTCCCGCGCCAGATCGTCGTCCCACGCCGGGTTGAGGTGCTTGCCGAAACTAAGGTGATCCTCGATGGAGAGGCTGCCATAGACCGGGGTGTCCTGGGCGACGAACCCGATCCGCGGCGAACCGGTGACCGGCGGCGCGCCCAGCACCGTGAGGCTGCCCGCGGTCGGGTTGAGCTGGCCGCAGACGAGCTGGAGCAGGGTCGACTTGCCGGCACCGTTGGGGCCGACGAGACCGACGACGTGGCCGGCCGGGATGTCCAGGGAGCAGTCGGACAGGGCGGTCTTCCGCCCGTACTTCTTAGTCAGTTTCTGGGTCACTACCGCGCTGGTCATCGCTAGCCTCTCCGTCCCGCTCGCTCCGCCGAAAAGCGGCGAAATGTCTGGATGAACAGGGCCTCGATGCTTTCCTCGTCGAGGCCCGCGTCGCGCGCCTTGGCCAGCCAGCCCTCGAGGTCACGCCGCAGCGGCTCGTGGGCGGCGAGGTCCTCCTCGCTGCCGAGCGAGCGGGTGACGAAGGTGCCGAGGCCGGGGCGGGGCTGCACCAGCCCCTCGTACTCCAGCTCGCGGTAGGCCTTCAGCACCGTGTTCGGGTTGATCGCGACGCGGGCCACCACATCCTTGACGGTGGGCAGCTTGTCGCCCTCCTTGAGCAGGCCGAGCCGCAGCGCGTGCCGGACCTGCTGGATGAGCTGCATGTAGGGCGAGACGCCGGACCGGGAGTCCAGATGGAACTCGATCATCCGTAACCACCATTCCACTAGATTACTAGCACAATAGCAGTACGAAATAGGCCGGAGGCAATGCCTCCGGCCCGACTTTCAGCGAGTTACCAGTTGACCGCGATGTACTTCGACTCCAGGTACTCCAAGAGCCCCTCGTGCCCGCCCTCACGCCCGATGCCCGACTGCTTCACCCCGCCGAACGGCGCCGCCGGGTCGCTGACCAGGCCACGGTTGAGGCCGACCATGCCGGCCTCGATCGCCTCGCTCACCCGCAGACCGCGGGCGAGATCGGAGGTGAAGACGTACGCGACGAGCCCGAACTCGGTGTCGTTGGCGTACCGGACCGCCTCGTCCTCGCTGGTGAAGGTGACGATCGGCGCGACCGGCCCGAAGATCTCCTCGCGCAGGATCGGCGCGTCCCCCGCGATGCCGGTCAGTACGGTCGGCGGGTAGTAGAAGCCCGGCCCGCCCGGCCGCTCACCCCCGGTCACCGCGGTCGCCCCCGCGTCGAGGGCCTCGCGAACCAGGCTGTCCACCTTGGCCACGGTGTCCTCGTTGACCAGCGGCCCGACCTGCGTCTTCTCGTCGGTGCCCGGGCCCACCACGAGACCGGCCATCCGCTCGGCCAGCCGCCGGGAGAACTCGTCGGCCACCGACGCCTCCACGTAGAACCGGTTCGCCGCCGTGCACGCCTCGCCGCCGTTGCGCATCTTCGCGATCATCGCGCCGTCCAGCGCCGCGTCCAGGTCGGCGTCGGCGAACACCAGGAACGGCGCGTTGCCGCCCAGCTCCATCGATGTGTTGACGACGTTCTCCGCCGCCTGCGCGAGCAGGATGCGCCCCACCTCGGTCGACCCGGTGAACGACACCTTGCGCACCCGCGGGTCGGCCAGCATCTTCGACACGACCTTGCCGGAGCTGCGCGACGGCAGCACGTTGACGACGCCGGCCGGCACGCCGGCCTCGGCGAGGATCCCGGCCATCGCGAGGGCGGTCAGCGGGGTGTCGCTGGCCGGCTTCAGAATCACGGTGCAGCCGGCGGCGAGCGCCGGCCCGATCTTCCGGGTGGCCATGGCGGCCGGGAAATTCCAGGGCGTGACAAGTACGCACACCCCCACCGGCTGCCGCACCACCAGAATCCGGTTGGCGCCGCTCGGCGCGGTGCTGACGATGCCCTCGCCCCGGACCGCCTCCTCCGCGAACCAGCGGAAGAACTCGGCCGCGTACGTCACCTCGCCCTTCGCGTCGACCAGCGCCTTGCCGTTCTCCAGCGAGATCAGCTTGGCCAGTTCGTCGGCGCGGGCGCTCATCAGCTCGAAAGCACGGCGCAGGTGCTCACCGCGTACCCGCGGAGGCGTGGCCGCCCAAGCCTTGGCCGCCTCGGCCGCCGCATCCACCGCGGCGGCCGCGTCCGCCTCACCGCCGTCGGCGACCGAGGCGATCACGTCGCCGGTCGCCGGGTCGAGCACATCGAAACGATTCCCCGAGGACGCGGGGACCCACTTGCCACCGATGAAGAGTTCAGTTTCCACACCCCCAGCATGGTCCTGGTCCGGCGCGCCCGCCACGCTTCTTGAAGGTGTGCGTTACCGTCCGCGGGATGAGGTCCCGGGGGCTCTCCTTCGCCGACGCGGTCCGGCTGCTCGACGGCGAGTCCGACCTGGTGGACCGACTGGGCTCGCTGGCCGGCCTGGCGGCCGGGGCGGTCACCGTGGTCAGCGTCGGCACGGTGGATTTCTTCGCCCTGCGCGACCAGGTGGTGCGCTGGGGCCATCAGGCGGTGGCCGCCTGGCGGTCCAAGACCCAGGACCTCAACCGCTTCGACCGTACGGATCGACTGGTCGCCGCCCACACGGTGATCGTCATCGTCTCGTTCTACGAGGCCCTCGACGCCTGGCTCGCGGAGCGTGGTCTGGATCTGGACGAGGCGCGGCTCTCCGCGGAAGAGATGACGGTGCTGGCCACCGGTTCGCATGCCGCCCTGGTCAGTGGCGTACTGGACGGCTGCCCGCCCTACCCCGAACCGGCCGTCCCGATCGAGGACGTCGAACGGGAACTGCACGACTACTACTGGCAGGTCGCCGGCCGGGTGATCACGTTTCTCACCGGCCTCAGCGCCTTCACCGACCGCCTGCACGACAACCAGGCCACCACCGCGCTCGGCCAGGCCGCCATCGACCGGTACCGCGCCTCCTTCCGCCGGCTCGCCGCCGAGATCCCGGAGTTCCGGCTCTGGACCGCGATGACCGACGCGCGAGCCACCCGGGAGTTGGTCCGCGACGCGATCCGCGCCCTGGCGGATCACCGGCCGCCCGAGGACGAGGTGCCGGCCGGACTCGTCCGCCGCTACGCCGCCTGGCTGGGCAAACCGATTCTGAGCAGCGCCGACGGGGCCGGCGATCTGGTCCTGCCGACCCTGCGCGAGGCCTATCAGGAACCGGCCGGACTGTTCGCGCGGGCAAGCCCGTCCTCGCTGCCGGCCACCGAGTCGTGGTGGGCCGCCCGCGGCCGGCCGGTCGCCGACGTGCAGGACTTCCTGTTCGCCGCGCTCACCGCGCCCGGCGCCACCGACCGCCCGATCGTCGTGCTCGGCCATCCCGGTTCCGGCAAATCGGTCCTGACCCGGGTGCTCGCGGCCCGGCTGTCCGGCGCCGGCTTTCTTCCGGTACGGGTGGAGCTGCGCAACGTGCGGGCCGACTCCCCGGTGCAGCGCCAGATAGAAGAAGGTCTCTACCTACTACTCGGTGAGAGCGTCCGCTGGCCCGAACTGGTGCGCCGGTCCGAGGGTGCGCTGCCGGTGGTCATCATGGATGGCTTCGACGAGCTGTTGCAGGCCACCGGGCAGAACTGGGCCGATTACCTGGAACAACTGCAGGAGTTCCAGGAGCGGGAGGCCGAGCTGGGCCGGCCGCTCACCGTGGTGGTGACCAGCCGGACCGTGGTGGCCGACCGGGCCCGCTTCCCCGAGGACACCACCGTCGTCCGGCTGTCCCCGTTCAGCGACGATCATGTCCGGGCCTGGCTCGACATCTGGAACGCGGCCAACGCACCCGGGCTGGCCGCCCGCGGGCTGCGGCCCCTGCCACCCGAGGTGGCGCTGACCCACCGGGAGCTGGCCAGCCAGCCGTTGCTGCTGCTCATGCTGGCCCTCTACGACGGCCGCGAAAACCAGCTGCAGCGCCATCAGGACTCGCTCGATCGCGTCGGGCTGTACGAGCGACTGTTCGGCGACTTCTTCGACCGCGAGGTGGACAAGCTCGGCGGCGGTCTCAGCCCCGACCAGTGGGACGCCGAGGTGGCGGCCGAGTGGCGGCGCCTGTCCGCGGTGGCGGTGGCCATGCACAACCGCGGCCGCGACGTCCTGCTCGACGACGAACTCGAAACCGACATGCGGCATCTGCTCAGCGCGGAGGACCGGGCTCCCCGCCCGGCCTCGGCACGGCCGCTGACCGTCGCGCAGCTCCTGGTGGGCCGGTTCTTCTTCGTGCACGAGTCGAGGGCCAGCCAGGACACCGGCAGCGCGCGGCGCAGCTTCGAGTTCCTGCACGCCACGTTCGGCGAGTTCCTGTCGGCCCGGCTGATCGTCGCCGCCCTGGTCGACCTGGCCGAGGACCGCGCCCAGTTGCGCCGCCGGCCGGGCGCCGCGCTGGACGCCGGCTTCTTCTACGCGCTGACCTCGTTCACCACCCTGACCCGGCGGGCGCCGCTGTGGGAGTTCTGCCAGGGCATGCTCGCCGCCCTGGACGCGCCGGCCCGGCAGCGCTGCCGCGATCTGATCCTGGAACTGCTGCCGGAAGCCGGCTACCCGCACCCGCGGTGGACCCTCGCCGAATACGAACCGGAACGGCGCACTCTGGCCCAGCGCCAGGCGGCGTTCTCGGCCAACCTGGTGAGCCTGGCCGTGCTGCTGAGCGACGGCCCGATCGACGTGACCGATCTGGTCGGCGAGCCGGTCGTGATCAACTGGCGCTGTCTGGCTCTGCTGTGGATGAGCCAGCTCGAACCCGAGGACGCCCGGCGGCTGTGGCAGTCGTTCCGGGTCGAATGGAAGCTGACGGCCGACCCGACCCGGCTGTCGATCCGGGTCGAGGACGGGACCGATATCGCGGTCATGCCGTCGTTGCCCTGGCCGCCGGAGGAACGACCGGCATCCCGCGAGGACGCGTCGTGGTACTGGGACGCCACGGTCGCGGCCGACTCGGACACCGGGCGGCAACTGCGCAAATCGGCGTTCGTGCAGACCGGCTTCGACAATCGCGAGCTCATGTACGTACTGATCCCGTTCTGGCGGGAATTCGGCGACATCACCTACCTCGCCGACCGCGCGAAGGCCGCCTCGAACGCGTGGCTGTTCCTCGAGTTGCCACTCGGGACCTACACCGGAGAGACCGCGACCGGGCGAACCAACATCTACGTAGAAGCTCTGAGCCAGCGGCACGGGCGCCGGCTCCGGCGGATCGCGCTGGAGCAGTTCGCCAGGGAATGCCGGGAACACGGCCGTGACCTGCTCGACCTGCTGACCGACCGCGGACTGCTCCGCTCGATCCTCGAAGCCGTGGGGCCCAGCGCGTTCGTTGATGAGAACGCCCTGGTCGACGAGATCTACGAGCTGGTCGGAGCCTATGCCCCTACCGCAGCCGACGGACCGTGAGGATCTGCTGGGCGGCGCCGACCGGGCCGTTGACGTCGTGCAGGACGGTGCTGGTCAGGCCCTGACCGGCCGGGCCGAACGTCACCGTCGTGTCCAGGCCGGTCCAGCGGCCTTCCGGCTGCCGGTGCAGGTGGATGGTCAGGTCGACGTTGGGGAACATCCACTCGGTGGGGTCCTGCCGCACCGCGATGCCGTTGGCCGTGTCGACCATCGCCACGAACGAGGCGAGCGGGCTGCTCGTCTCCCCCGCGACCAGCTCGACGTCCGTGGTGATCCAGGTGGTGGCCCGGCCGGGCACCGATTCCGGGGTGCGCCGCACCTCGATCGACCCGATGTAGCCGCCGGTCCACAGGTCGCTCATCCGCCACGGCTCGACCGACTCCAGCGCGGCGATCGGCGCGATTGATGTGCCGGCGACGGCCGCGGTGTCCTGCACCGAGAGCAGCCAGGCGCGGGCCCGGACGACCGACCGCCCGCCGATGGTGACGACGGCTTCGAGCAGCTCGATCGTGCGCCCGGGCCGGATCTTCTCGACGGTGATCTCGCACTCGTCGAGGTCGATCTTCCCGAGGATGTCGTAGCTGATCCGGGCGATGACCAGGCCGTCCGGCACGTGGCGGTCGAGCGCGTGCACGATCAGCCCGCCGAGCGGACTGAAGTGCTGCTCGTCGGTCCGCCAGGCCCCGCCGACGTGCTCGGTCGGCTTGAAACTCGACTCACCGACCCGCTCGAAATAACTCTCCGCCATGACTTCGGAGCTTATCGGCCGGGGTGAACGCGGCGGCATGGTCGCGGGCGAAGGTCACTATGTCGCGGGCCGGCCGCCCGGTGATCTCGGCGACGTGCCCGGTGGTTCGTTCGAAGCCGCCGGCCCGGATGACGCCGAAGACGCCGGCCAGGTGGGTGCCGAGCCAGTCGGGCCGGCCGGCACCGGTGAACCGGGGCCGGGCCTCCTCCTCGGTGAGGTCGGCGAAGTCCACCCCGAGGGCGGCGGCCACCTCGGCGAAGGTGATCGCGGCGGGACCGGTGAGGGCGTACGTCCGGTCCTCATGTCCGTCACCGAGGAGGACGGCGGCGGCGACCGCGGCGACGTCGCGGGGGTCGATCATCGCGACCCGCCGGCCGGCGGTCGGCGCGTGCAGCACGCCGGTGCGGGCGACGCTGGGCGCGACCATGAGCAGGTTGGTCATGAAGAACGCCGGGCGCAGGATCACCGCCGGTACCTCCGATCGGCGCAGGTGGGCCTCGATCTCGCCGTGCCAGCGGAACACCGGCAGGGCCGAGGCGGGGTCGGCGTGCATGGCGGAGAGCTTGACGATCCGTCCGACCCCGGCTTCGGCGGCCGCGTCGATGACCGCGCACTCGCGGGCGACCTTGGCGGGACCGTCGGCGGCGCTGAGGTAGACCCGGTCGACGCCGGCGAGGGCGTGCCGCAGCGAGGCGGGATCGTCGAAGTCGCCCGGGACGACCTCGACGTTGCGGGACTGCAGGGCGCGGACGACGTCGGCGCCGACGTGTCCGGTGGCGGCGGTGACGAGAATGCGGGTCATCGGGTCTCCTCAGTTCGGTGGGATGTTGTGGCCGAGGTGGAAGAAGTTGCCGGGGTCCCAGGCGCGTTTGACGGCCCGCAGACGGGCGTAGTTGTGGTCGGTGAACGCGGTGCGGGTCTTCGTACGGTCCATCTGGAGGGTGAGGAACGATCCGCCGGTGGCGTGCGGCCGGAGCCGGCCGGTCAGCCGGTCGAGGGCCGGTTCGGCGACCGGCTGCGGGCCGACCGCCATCACCGAGAACGGCGCGTCGCGGTGCCCGGCCGGGCCGGCGTCCGGGCCGGGGCGGGCCATCGCGCCACCCCAGTGCCGCAGTTCGACGAAGGCGAGCGGGGAGTCGGCCGCACCGGCCTCGACGACGGCGTCGAGCACCTCGCCGGGCAGGGTGCGGAACATCTCGATCTCCTGGCGGAGGGCCATCGGCGGCACCTGCGGGCCGTTGGTGGCATCGCTCGCCGACGGAAACGGCCGTACGCCGAACGCGTCGACCAGCGGCGGCCCGGCCGCGTCCAGCAGCGGGGCGAGGATCGCGCGCCCGTCGTCGCCGTGGTGGAAGGCCCGGATGGCCAGGACCCGCCGGCCCGGCGACGGTGGCCGGATCAGCAGGACCGCCGTGTTCATGGCGTCGGGCTCACCGGGGGCCCAGTCCCGGTAGGCGGCGAGGGTGGCGGCCGCGTTCTCCAGCGGGTACAGCGACATGCCGCACCAGACGCGAGCCACCGGGTACAGCCGGAACTCCAGCGACGTGACGATGCCGAAGTTCCCGCCGCCGCCGCGCAGCGCCCAGAACAGGTCGGGGTGCTGCCGGGCGGTCGCGGTCACCGCGGTCCCGTCGGCGGTGACGACGTCGGCGCTGACCACGCTGTCGGCGGCGAACCCGAACGTCCGGGACAGCCAGGACTGACCGCCGCCGACCGTGTACCCGGTCACCCCGACCGTGCCGCAGCGGCCGGCCAGCCCGGCCAGGCCGTAGCGGGCGGCGGCCCGGTTCACGTCCGCCCAGATCGCGCCGGGACCGACCCGGGCGACCCGCCGGTGCGGGTCGATCTCGATGCCGGCCAGCGCCGTCGTCCTCAACAGCAGGGCGCCGTCGGCGGGCACGACCATGCCGTGGCCGGTGGCCTGCACCGCGAGCGGCAGTTCCTGGTCGCGGGCGGCGAGGACCGCGGTGCGCACGTCGGCCTCGGTCGCGGCGGCGGCGATGACGGCCGGGCGCGGGTCGAAGGCCCGCTGCCAGCCGAGCCGGTGCTCGTCGTAACCGGGTCGGCCGGGCCGGAACACGGCGCCGGTGAAGTGTCTCTCCAGAACCATCATGGACCCGAAGTTAGGTGCCGCCCGGCGCGGGATGGATGTGGTCCGGATGTGGCCTACGCTGGGCGTCGTGACCGTGCGGGTACTCGGACCGGGCGCTGGGCTCCGGCTGGAGCGCAAGGCCCGCGAGGTGCTGACCGTCCTGACCGTCCGGGCCCCGGCCGTGGTCACCCTCGACGAGCTGGCCGGGTTGCTCTGGGACGACCCGCCGCCCTCGGCCGTCAAGACGCTGCGCGCCCATCTGTCGCGGATCCGCGCCGCGCTGCCGGACGCCGAGGTCGAACGGGCCGGCCGGGACGCGTACCGCCTGGTGGTCGCGCCCGGCCGCACCGACGTCGGCCTGGTCGCCGCGGCCCGGGCGCGGGCCCGCCGGTTGCTCGCCGACGGCCGTCCGGACGGCGCGGCGACGGTGCTGGCCGAGGCCCGGGCCCTGTGGTGGGGCGAGCCCGAGTTCCCGGACACGACCGCGGCGGCGGCGCTGCGGCAGGCGTGGCGGCGGGAACGGCGGCTCCTCGTGCAGGAGCATCTCGGCTGTCTGGTGGCCGGCGGCGATCCCGGCTCGGCACTGGCCGAGCTGGAGGAACTGACCACCACCGACCCGCTGGACGAGCCACTGTGGGTGCTGCGCGTGCGCGCCCTGCACCGGGCGGGCCGGCCGGCCGAGGCGCTGCGGGCCGCCGCCGCGGCGCGGGCCGCGCTGGTCGAGGTCGGCCTGGACCCGTCGGCCGCGCTGCGCGATGCTCAGGCCGAGGTGCTGCGGTCGCCCGCGCCGGCCCCGGCGGTCACCACGGCGGTCCGCTACGCCGGTGGCTCCACGGCGTACACCCGGCTTTCTGATCGTGGTCGTGACCTGGTCGTTCTCAACCCGGCGATGCTCACCATCGACGGTCTGCTGGACGGCGCGCAGGCCCGCACGGCGCTCACCGCCCTCGCCGAACACGCCGCCGTCGTGTGCCTGGATCGGTCCGGCATCGGCCTGTCCGATCCGCTGGACCCGGCCGAGAACCCGCTCGACCAGTGGGTCGCCGACGTGCGCCGGGTCCTCGACGACCTCGCGATCGACCGGGCCGACCTGTTCGGCAACTTCGACACCGGCCTGGTCGCGCTGGAGTTCGCCGCCCGGCACCCCGACCGGGTGCGGTCGCTGATCCTGGCGCAGTGCTACCCGCGCTACACCCGTGGTGCCGGTTACCCGTACGGCCTGGATCCGGCCACCACCGAGACGCTGATCCGGGACACCGTGGACCCGGCGCTGGGGGTGGACTCGGTCGCCCAGGCCGCCCCGAGCGTGGCCGCCGACGACGAGTTCCGGCGCTGGTGGAACCGGATCGGCCGGCGCGCCGCGAGCCCGGCCGTGGCCACCTCGATCCGGGCCGCGGCCACCGGCACCGACCTGCGCCACCGCCTGCCCGCGATCACCGCACGGACGCTGGTGCTGCACCGCCGCAACTGCCTCAACGTCGACCCCGGCCACGCCCGGTTCCTGGCCGAGCATCTGCCCGACGCCCGCCTGCGCACGGTGGCCGGCACCGACGCCCTGTGGTTCACCGACTCGCCCGAACTGTGGCAGCACGCCATCGACTTCCTCGGCACCTGACCCGCAGCGGAATCCGGGGTTTCCCCGATGTCACGCACAGCCGCCCGCGTCAGTGTTGACGAAGAGAACCTCGAGGAGCTGCCGTGCACATCACCGGGATCATCACCGCGATCATCATTGGCCTGATCATCGGCGCCCTCGGGCGTCTTTTCGCCCCCGGTAAGCAGAACATCCCGATCTGGCTGACCATCCTGATCGGCATCGGCGCCGCCGTGGTCGGCACGTTCCTCGCCGCCGCGATCGGCGTCGCCGACACCCCCGGCATCGACTGGATCGAGCTGACCATCCAGGTCGTGCTGGCCGCCGTGGGCGTCAGCGTGATCGCCGGGTCCCGCAGCCGCCGCTGACCCGGTCGGATTGGCGCGATCCCTGCGCACAATCACTGCGAGGGGCGGCCCGCCTCGTCCTACGGTGTGCCCATGGTGCTGGGTTTTCTGGGGCTCGGAGTGATGGGGCGGCCGATGGCCGCCAACCTGGTGGCGGCCGGTGACGATCTCGTCGTCTGGACCAGGTCGGGGGCGGCACTGCCGGGAGCGCGGGGTGCCGCCGGGCCGCCCGAGGTGTTCGAGCGGGCCGAGGTCGTGTTCCTGATGCTGGCGAACGCCGAGGCCATCGACACGGTGATCGGCCCGCACGTCGCCGATCGCACGGTCGTGCACATGGGCACCACCGCACCCGATTACTCCGCGCGGCTCGGCGACCGGATCCGGGCGTACGGCGGCCGTTACGTCGAGGCACCCGTGTCCGGCTCGCGAGGGCCGGCCGAGGCCGGCCAGCTGGTCGCGATGCTGGCCGGGGAGGACGGGGACCGGCGACAGGTACGCCCGCTGCTCGCGCCGATGTGCCGGGCCGTGTTCGAGTGCGGCCCGGTGCCGAACGGGCTGCTCATGAAGCTGGCCGTCAACACGTTCCTGATCAGCATGGTGACCGGACTGGCCGAGGCCTTCCACTTCGCCGAGGGTGTCGGGCTCGACCAGGCCCTCCTCAAGGACGTCCTCGACGCCGGCCCGATGGCCTCGTTCGTCTCCCAGGGAAAATCCGGGAAGATCGTCGACCGGGACTTCGCGGTTCAGGCCTCGATCCGGGACGTGCACTACAACAACCGGCTCATCGTCGAGGCCGCCCGCGCGCACCGGATCGCGGCGCCGCTGCTCGACGTCTGCCGGGAGCTCTACGCCGAAACCGAGCAGCTGGGCCGGGGCACCGAGGACATGGCGAGCGTCATCCACGCGGTGACGGCGCGAACCGCGACCGGTACTGCGACGGCGAGCAGCCGAAACGGCGCTGGAAATGCTGCCGCAGCAGAGCCGCGGAACTGAAACCGGCCCGGCCCGCGGCCTCCTCCACCCCCAGCGAAGGCTGCGTCTCCAGCAACTGCTGGGCGAGACTCACCCTCTGGTCCAGGACCCAGGCGTACGGGGTGACGCCGGTAGCCGCCCGGAACCGCCGCGCCAGCGACCGCGTCGACAGCAGCGCGCGCCGGGCCAGAACCTCGATGGACAGGTCCTCGTGCAGGTTGCCGGCGGCCCAGTCGAGCAGCGCCGCGATGTCGTCGTCGGGCCGTCGGGCCGGCGGGTGCCCGGCCGGGCCGAACCGCATACCCGCCGCGACCGCGTTCGCGGCGGCCGCACCGTGATCCTTGCGGATCAGATGCAGGCACAGGTCGATGCCGGCGGCCGCGGTCAGGATCGGATCGTCGTCGACGAAACGGACCGACGGGTCGACGCGTAACCGGGGGAACCAGTCGGCCAGCTGCTGCGCGTACATCCAGGGTGCGGCGACCGTACGCCCGTCAAGCAGCCCGGCCGACGCGAGAGTGAAGGTCGCGGAGCCGAGCGCGACCAGCCGAGCACCTCGCGCGACCGCGGCGTGCAACGCCGCGGCGACGGCCGGATCCACCTGCCGGCCCGGAGCGGCCGGCGGCGCCACCGCGACCAGGTCGGCGGCGCGGAGCCGGTCGAGGCCGGCGGCCGGCGTGATGGTCAGGCCACCGAACGCCGGCACCGGCACGCCCGGCGTGGCCGAGGCGATCGCGAAGTCGAAGGCCGGCACGCCGCGCGCCGTCCGATCGGTGCCGAAGACCTCGCAGAGGACGGCCAGCTCGAACGGACGGACGGTGGAGGACATCAGGACGACTACGTTCCGCACGTCTTCGAGCCTGCCAGCGGCGGCGCATGCGGGGGATGGCCAGTTGGCGACGGGTGGCTTGGCCTAGGCTGGCGGGAGTGGCGAAGTATTTCGACGTACACCCGGACAATCCGCAGGCGCGGTCGATTCGGCAGATCGTGGACATCGTGCGGGCGGACGGCCTGATCGCCTATCCCACCGACTCGTGTTTCGCGCTCGGCTGCCGGATGGGCAACAAGGACGGCCTGGACCGCATCCGCGAGATCCGCCACCTCGACGACCGCCACCACTTCACGCTGATGTGTCACGACTTCGCCCAGATCGGCCAGTTCGTGCAGCTCAACAACGCCTCGTTCCGCCTGGTCAAGGCGTCCACGCCAGGCCCCTACACGTTCATCCTGCCGGCCACCAGGGAGGTGCCCCGGCGCCTGCTGCACCCCAAGAAGAAGACCGTCGGGGTACGCATCCCGCAGCACCAGGTCGTGCAGGCGCTACTAGCCGAACTGGGCGAGCCGCTGGTGTCGAGCACGCTGCTGCTGCCCGGCCAGGAGGAACCGATGACCATCGGCTGGGAGATCAAGGAAACCCTGGACCACCAGCTGGAGGCCGTCGTCGACTCCGGCGAGTGCGGCGTGGAGCCGACAACGGTGATCGACCTCTCCGACGGCGAGCCGGAGATCCTCCGGGTAGGCGCCGGCGACCCGTCCCGCTTCGAGTAGCGGCCGCCTCGCCCACGCCGGTGATCATTCGATTCAGGAGACGCCGAACTCGTCTTTCATGACCTTGGCGACCGGCGTATCGGGCCGCGTTCGGGGTACGCCGTCGACGGTCACGTCGACAACCTCGTCGAAGAACGCGACCAGACCGGCGAGGGGCGACGCGTCCGGCAGCGGGTCCGGGTAGGTCCAGGCCAAATTCTCCCCTACCGCGAACGACAGGTAGGTGGCGCGGCCCTTGTACGGGCAGGCGGTCACCATGTCGCTGGGCAGAACCTCTGCCTTGATGTCCTCGCGCGGCAGGTAGAACCGCGGGTGCAGCTTCGTCTCGAACACCAGGGTCGGGGTGCGGGACTCGGCGAGCAGCACGCCGTCCCGCTCGATGCGGACGTGCCGGCTGCTGCGACGTGCGTCGACGCGGGAGAACGGGTCACGCGGATGGGAGAACAGGGGCTCGTCCTCCTCGGTCCAGTCGAACGCGTCGAAGTCGAGCACCACGTGCCCGGCGAGGTCCACGTCGTCCGGACGGAATGCGGCGCGCTCGCGGACCTCGTCCCCGACGCGGACGTCGTACGTCTGCCCGGGGGTGGAGTGCACGGCGAACGGGATCCCGGGGTGCAGTACCGGTAGGTCGCTCTCCGGAACCGGCTCGACGGCTACGAGTTCGGCCCGGACATCCTTGTCCGGCACGGCGTACGTGGGCACGATGCGGCGCGGTTCCCACAGCAGCAGCGCCGCACGACTGTCGACGACGATCCGGTCGCCGACCCGGGCACGAACCCACTTGTCGGTCGGCTGGTGCCGCAGCACGCCGAGCAGCCGCATCATTTCGTCACCGACGTTCAAGCTCACACCGACAAGTCTTACCGCCGCACCCACGCTCCGGCTCCCTCCATCAGATTCTCGACTCTCCCGACGTGGGGAAGCCGGGTGGAGAGAGCCGGGCGGACGTGGCGGCGAACCGCCCGGCTCGCAAGAGGGACCTAGGGCGAGAGCCAGCGCAGCGGGACCGCCGCCGCGAGGGCCGCATAGCCGGCCGGGTTGAGGTGCAGGTGGTCGCCGGTGTCGTAGGCCGGGTTGAGCCGGCGCGGGGTGGCCGGGTCGCGGGCTGCCACGTCGAAGTCGGCCGTCTCGTCGAATATCCGGCCTCGGCGGATGGCTCGGTTGAGGGTCTGGCGGGAGGCCTCGCGCAGGCCGTCCGGGTCGTCGTAGCCGGTGTTGCCGCCGAACGGGGTGATGGTCGCGCCGTAGACCGTGATGTCGCGGGCGTGGGCTCGCTCCACGATCTGTTCGAAGGCGAACAGCACGTCGTCGGTCACCTGTTTCTGCGAGGCCACGTCGGCGGGGGCGGTGCCGATGTCGTTGACGCCCTCGAAGAGCAGCATCCGGTCGACGCCGCCGGTGGCCAGCACGTCGCGGTCCAGGCGGGCCAGGACGCTCGGGCCGAGGCCGTCGTTGAGGATGCGGTTGCCGCCGGCCGCCTGGTTCAGGACGGCGATCCGCTGCCGCCGGGCGAACAGCTGGTCGGGCCAGCGGTCGTTGCCGTTGGTCGTCGAGCCCCGGCCGTCGGTGAGGGAGTCGCCGACGATCGCCAGGGCGGGCGCGGTGGCGGGCACCTCGACGCCGCTGATCAGGTACCAGTGCGCCACCCCGACCGCGCCGGGCAGGTCCGGCGCGGTGTGCTGGTCGCCCTGGACGAGGTACGACGTGGTGCGAGAACCGGGGTGTGAGGTGAGGTTGAGGGTCGCCTGGCCGGACGCCAGGTAGACGGTGATCGACAGGTTCTCGCCGGTGTGGACGGCCAGGTCCACCGGGTCGGAGACGACCTGCGCGCCGATCGGCACCACCGTGCCGGGGCGGCCGCCGAAGGTGAGGGGACGGAGGCTGCCGGGGACCACCCCAGGAACCCCGGCGAGCCCGTCCGTGGGGCGGCCGATCACGGCCGCCGTGATCGGCAGGGCGGCCCCGCCGAACGCATTGGAGAAGCGGACCCGCACGCGTGGGCCGCCGATGGTGATGTGCACCGTCTGCCGGAGGGTGGTGTCGACCAGGACCGACGACTCGCCGGTGAACGGTGCCGGTGGCAGGTTGCCGGGCTCGGTGAGCTGCGGCATCGCCACCCACGTGTGCACCCAGCGGCGGGCCGGGGAGGCCGCGGCGGGGCTGCCGCTGAACAGGACGGGAACCGCCGCGCCGCCGACCCCGAGAAGTGTGCGTCTGCGCATGTCAGGCCTTCCGGCTCGCGGGCGGTCCGAGGTAGCTGTACTTGACGCCGCCGGTGTCGATGACGAGCCGCTGGACGATCACGGTCGGGTCGACGGCCCAGAAGGTCAGGGTGTGTTTCCCGGGGCCGGAGACGGTGTGGGTCGTGCTGGTGCGGTTGATGTTGTCGGAGGTGTTGCGGGCCCACTGCCGGTTCATCGTGGTGTCGTTGGCGCCGGTCGCCTTGGTCACGTTGACCACCTGCGGGGTGGCGTCGTCGACCGAGACGGCGTATTTGAGGCCGTCGGTGGGGCGGGTGTTGTTGCGCGGCGACAGGTAGGCGGTGACCGTGACCGGGCCGCTGCTGGTCAGGGTGACGGTGTAGTCGAGCCGGCCGGTGCCGTCGAGCGAGACGAGGCCGTTGCCGGTCTTGCCGATGCCGGGCAGGAGCAGCCAGTTCCCGGTCCGGCGGCGGTAGTGGTCGGCCTCGATCGCGACGTATCCGTTGGCCTCGAGGAACCCGGCCGGTTTCAGCGCGGGCCGGGAGACGGACACCGGCACGACGGTCGTGCTCCCGGCCCCGGTGATCGTGACCGGCACCGATGTGACGCCGAAGGGTGCCCGCTTCCAATCCACGGTGACGACCGGTCGCACCTGGTCACGCACGGTCCCGGAGGACGGGGTCACGCGCAGCCAGGGTGCCCCGCTGCTGATCGTGTAGCGGAACGGGGTCGTGCCCTTGTTGTAGACCTCGATGTGTTGCGCGGGCAGGCTCTGCCACGGGCTGAGCACGGGCAGGGAGGACGCCACGCCCATGGCCGGCGCGGCGGGAACGGTGATCCGCTGGAGGTAGGGGTAGATCTCGTCGGGCAGTGCCACGTTGTTGAGTTCCGGCTGCTGCCACGGCGCGTTCGGGCCGTACCGGGCCACGTTCCCGTACCCGATCTTGGGTTGCAGTTGCCAGCCGTGCCATTTCCCGCCGGCCAGGGTGTTGTTGTAGTAGTCGGTCATTGCCTGGTCCTCGGCGAACAACTCCTCGGCCCGGGAGGCGAGCGCGTTGGTGGCGGCTCGCCCTTCCGCCGCGTACCGGATGTTGGTGAACTCGGCCCGGCGCAGGTCGTAGATGATCGCCGTGTCCTTCACCTGGTAATAGACCAGCTGGTAGAACGCGTCCTGCCAGGCCGCCGGGATCTTGCGCCGTAGATGAGAGGCCCGCCGGGCGAGCGCCAGCCATTCCTCGGTGACGCGATCGATCTCGTCGTAATCGGTGAGGCTGAACGGGGTGGCCTGATCGTCGTAGACGACCGCGGAGGAATCGGTGGCGATGTCTTTCGACGGGTCCACCGTGATCCGGCGGTTGAGCAGTTCCGGCTTACGGCGGGACTGCAGTCGCCCGTACTCCTCGAGCACCTCGGCGATCGCCGGCGCGAGCGACGCGCCGAAGTTCTCGGCGGCGAAGCCCCGGGTCCACTCCCCCAGCCTGCTCACCGGCCAGGCCGACGGATTCCAGGCGTAGTCGAGGAAGAACTGCAGAGGCAACTCCTCGTTCTTCAGGTCGCCGACATTCACCACCCAAAGACGATCAACCCCGCTGGTGTACGCGAGATGAAGCTGTTCCCAGGTGTTCGTGAGATTGACGGTGTCGGCCCACTTGTAGTTGCGGCCGTCGCCGACGTAGTCGAAGTGGTAGTACATGCCGTAGCCACCGCTGCGGGCCGGCAGCGAGGGGTCGGGCAACTTGCGCAGGTTGCCCCAGTTGTCGTCGCAGAACACGACGGTCACGTCGTCCGGCGGCCGGTAGCCCTGATCCCAGTAGCGCTGCACCTCCTTGTAGAGGGTCTGCACCTGGGGGCGGCCGATCAGCCCGGTGTCCTGCAGGATCGCCCGCTGGTTGTCGATGATGGAGCTCATCAGGTCGATGCCGTCGCCGTCCGGCAGCGACACGTCACCGTTGCCGCGCATGCCGAGCGTGATGACACCCTCGATGTTCTCATCGCGCATCCGCTCGGCACCGAACCGCCAGTACGCCTTGATGGCGTCGGGGTTGCGGCGGAAACTCCACTCGCCGGTGCCGGTGGGGTGCCGGTTCCACTCCTCAATGCCGCGCATCATCGGCGCCTCGTGCGAGGTGCCCATGACGACGCCGTAGCGGGTGGCGGTCGCGTGGTTCTGCGGGTCGTCCTCGGCGAACGCCCGCCCCCACACGGCCGGCCACAGGTAGTTGGCCTTGAGCCGCAGCATGGTCTCAAAGACCTTGGCGAAGTAGTCGGCGTTGAGCCCGCCGGGATAGCCGGGCGCTTTGCCCGGGCCGAAATAGGAGGGGGCCCAGGTGCCGGTGGCCGGGTTCTCGTCGTTGATGAAGAAGCCGCGGTACTTCACCGCCGGGGTGCCCTGGGTGTGCCGCCCGGGCAGCACGTAGAGGTTGTCCCGGCGGGCGACCGGCACGTCGTCCCAGAAGTACCAGGGTGAGACGCCGATCGTGCGGGACAGGTCGTAGGCACCGTAGATGGTGCCGCGCTGGTCGCTGCCGGCGATGACGAAGGCTCGCCGGATGCCGGGCAGCGGGTGGTCGACGATCTGCTCGACCGTCGTCTCCCATTTGCCGCGGATGCCGGTGACATCGAGCTTGCCCCGCGCGATGATCTGGTCGATCAGCGGGCTGCGGCCGATGGTGCCGATGATGATCGGCGGATTCTCGTCCGAGACGTCGGTGCCGAAGACTTTGCCCAGATCGCTCCGCAGGTCCTCGGCAACGCGCAGCACGCCGGGGAAGTCGGCTTCGGACACCACGACCGGGGCGCCGGCCAGGGCGAAGCGGCCCGGCCCGCCGCGGGAGCTGACATAGCCGCCGGGTGAGCCGGCGAGGGCCACCGACGGCAGGGCGGCGGCCACCGGCACACCCATGGCGGCGGCCAGCACGGTCCGCCGGCGGGCTCGCGGGGCGCTCATCGGAAGAACCTCAGCGGTACGGCGGCGGCCATCGCGGCCATGCCGGTGTCGTTCGGGTGCAGGTGGTCGCCCGAGTCGTAGGCCGGGTTGAGCCGGATCGGGTCGGCCGGGTCACCCATCGCCCGGTCGAAGTCGATCACCCCGTCGTATTCGCCGCTCGTGCGGATCCACCGGTTGAGCTGCTGGCGCTTGCGCTCGTTCTCGACCGTGTAGAAGCCCAGCGTGTCGTCCTTGAAGGGCAGGATCGTCCCGCCGTACGCCGAGAGCCCGCCCTCGTGCGCCCGGGCGATCAGCTGTCGATGCCCGGCGATCAGGTCATCCGCGCTGACCACCTCGGACGGCGGCGCGACGGTGCCCGGGTGGCCGAGGTCGTTCACCCCGAGCAGGACGATCAGGTGTCGCCGGCCCGGCTGGGCGAGCACGTCGCGGTCGAACCGCTTGAGGCCGCTGACCCCGAAGAAGTTGGCGAACGTCTCGGCGTCGCTGCCGGCCGGCGGGTTCGGGTCGTGCAGCAGGCGGTTGCCGGAGACGCCCAGGTTGGCGATCCCGAGGTCCTGCCGGGCGGCCCGCAACCGCGCGGCGAGCAGGTCGGGCCAGCGGTGGTTGAGGTTGGCGACGGTGTTGGCGCCGTTGGTGATCGAGTCGCCGAGCGTCACGATCGCGGCGCCGCCGCGCTGACGCACGGCAACCCCGGAGAGGAACAGGTCCTGCTGCAGGGTCGCGGTGGCGACGACGGTACGGGCGGCGGTGACATCACCGTTCGCGATCACGTTGTCCTGGTATGCGAAGGCGGCGAGCGTCGTCACCGTCGTACGCTCCGGGAAGAAGATGCTGATCGCCAGGTCTCCCCCGGCCGGCAGGCGAAGCCTGACCGGGTCGCTGACCAGCGGCGCCCCGGCCGGGATGAGCGCGCTGCCGTGACCGGAGAAGGTCGCCCGCCGGTCGGTTCCGGCGACGGTGGCGGTGCTGGCACCGGTGCCGTCCCGCAGGGCGACGTGGACGGCCCCGATCCGCAGCGGCGTCTCCCCGAACTCGTTGGTGAGCCGGATACGCAGCTCGTCACCGCCGGTGGAGCAGTGGACGACGTGCCGCACGGTCTGCCGTTCGAGGACGGTCGGGGTGCCGCGGGTGGGGATGGTGGTGGGCACGGACGCCCAGGTGGCGACCCAGCTTTCCGCGCCGGATCCGTGGGCCCAGACCGGGGAGCCGGTGGCCGCGACGGCGCCGGCGGTGGCCCCGGCGGTGAGCGCGAGGAGTTCGCGTCGGGTGGTGGACATTGGCGACCTCCGTGGTCAGCCGCGGCGCAGCGGCAGGGTGAAACGCCAGCCCTGGGCGCGCAGTTCGGGAATGATCTGGTCGACGGCCGCGACGGTCTGGCTGCGGTCGCCGCCGCCGTCGTGCATGAGTGCGACCGCGCCGGGGGTGATCCGGTCGCGGATCCGCTGGGCCAGCACGTCGGTGCCGGGCGGAACCCAGTCCTCGATGTCGAAGCGCCAGCCGAGCGGCTGCATGCCGAGGTCGGCGGCGATCTGCGGGGACTGGCCCCAGGCGCCGTAGGGGGCCCGGAAGTACGCGATGTGTGCCCACGGCACGGCCTGGTGGATGAGCCGGCTGGTGGTTTGCAGGTCGGCCCGGATCTGTTCGGGCGTCAGCAGGCTCAGGTCGTCGTGGTGCAAGGAGTGGTTGCACAGGGTGTGGCCCTCGGCCGCGATCTTGCGAACGACGTCCGGATGCAGCCGAACCTGATCACCGACCAGGCAGAAGACCGCCTTGACGTGGTGCTTGCGGAGCACCTTCAGCAGATCGAGGGTGTCGGGCGGGTTGGGGCCGTCGTCGAAGGTGAGGCTGAAGACGTTGCCGTGGCCTCTCGCGGTGTCGACGATGGCCGGCGTCGGCCGGTCGTGCGCGAGGGCCGGGGACGAGATCGCGGTCAGGGTGCCGGTCGCCGTGACGGCGGCGACCAGGCAGCGAAAAAGAAAGCGGGACACGTGGAACCCCCGGGAGGACGGTCGGAAGTTTCGGAAACATGTCAGCCGAACATTCGTAACGTAGAGGCGGCGATCTATGCCGTCAACCCTTGTGCGAGTTGATCTTCTATGGAATTCCGGCATTGACGTGGGCGCCTGCGGGCACGAAGCTTTCCGCAAGTT
Source organism: Paractinoplanes toevensis (assembly GCF_018332695.1). Lineage (GTDB taxonomy): Bacteria > Actinomycetota > Actinomycetes > Mycobacteriales > Micromonosporaceae > Actinoplanes > Actinoplanes toevensis. Next base: position 49,073 of record NZ_BOQN01000092.1, on the reverse strand, counting down.
ACCGCAACTTTCGGTTCCACCACCGGAGGAGAAGTTTGATGATTCCGAAGAGGACAGCGCTCGGGGCGGCCGCTCTCGCCGCCCTGACCGCGTTGAGCGTGACCGTGCTGCCGACCGGCTCGGCCACCGCCGGCGACACCGGACTGCGCGCCGCGGCCCGCGGCACCGGCACCAAGATCGGCACCGCCGTGGACATGGCGGCACTCGCCGCCGACGCGCCGTACGCGGCGGCGGTCGCCCGCGAGTTCGACACGGTCACGCCGGAGAACGTGATGAAGTGGGAGTCGGTCGAACCGACCCAGGGCACCTACAACTGGGGACCGGCCGACGACCTGATCCGGTTCGCCCGCAAGAACGGCCAGGCCGTCCGCGGGCACACCCTGGTCTGGCACAGCCAGAACCCATCCTGGCTGACCGAGGCCAACTTCACGCCGGCCCAGCTGAAAGCCCTGCTGCGCAAGCACATCTTCGACGAGGTCGGGCACTTCAAGGGCCGGATCTGGGCGTGGGACGTGGCGAACGAGGTGTTCAACGAGGACGGCACCCTGCGTGACACGATCTGGCTGCGGGCGCTCGGCCCGAGTTACATCGCCGACGCGTTCCGCTGGGCCCACCAGGCCGACCCGAGCGCGTGGCTGTTCCTCAACGACTACAACGTCGACTGGATCAGCCCGAAGAGCGACGCCTACTACAACCTGATCAAGTCGCTGCGGCGTCAGGGTGTGCCGGTGCACGGCTTCGGCATGCAGGGGCACCTGGGCATTCAGTACGGCCTGCCCGGTGACGTCCTGGAGAACGTGCGCCGCTTCGACGCGCTCGGCGTCAAGACGGCGTTCACCGAGGTCGACATCCGGATGATCCTGCCGGCCGACTCGACCAAGGTGCAGGCCCAGGCGGAGGGCTTCGGCCTGCTGCTGCGGGCGTGCCTGCTGGTCCGCAACTGTGTCTCGTACACGGTGTGGGGCTTCACGGACAAGTACTCCTGGGTTCCGGGCGTCTTCCCCGAGGAGGGTTCGGCCACGCCGTTCGACGAGCAGCTGCAGCCGAAACCGGCGTACGACACCCTGCGGGAGACGTTCCTGCTGGCGCGCTGAGAGAGGCACCGGGCGGCGGCGCGTAATGCGCCGCCGCCCGGTTTCTTTTTCGGGTTACGCGGTACTACAGGTCAGGTTGTTGACCGTCGGTGGCGCGGTCCCGGACCCGAGGAACCCGAAGGTGGTGTAGTTGTTCGCGGCAACCGTGCCGTTCCAGCTCGCGTTCTTGACGGTCACCAGCGAACCGCTACTGCTGGCCGTCCCGCTCCAGAGCTGAGTCACCGTCTGCGACCCGGGGAACGTCCAGGTCACCGTCCACTTGCCAATCGGCGCACTGAGCGCGTGCACCATCACCTCGGCCTGGAACCCTCCGTTCCACGTCCCGGTGATGTTGTACATCGCGGCACAGCCGGTCTCGCCCGGGTTATCGGTGGGCGAGGTCGTCGGAGCCGTGGTGGGCGGCGTCGTCGGTGCCGACGTCGTCGGTGCGGTGGTGGGTGCGGTGGTGGGCGGCGTCGTCGTCGTGGTGCCGCCGACCCCGGTCACCTCACCGTTGCCGCCGTCGAAGACGACGTCCGAACAGCCGTAGAACGTCTCCGTGCTGTCCGACCGGGACCACACCGAGTAGATCAGGTGCTTGCCGGACTTACCGGACGGCAGGGTCGCGTTCCAGTAGTAGTAGCCGTCGTCGCTGCCCGGCCCGCCGTTGGCCGGCGGGTTGGTGGACTGGTTGAACGGCGTCGGCTCGAGGTCGCTCCACGCCAGGGGCTTGGTCGGGTCGTACCCGTCCTTGGTGATGTAGAGCGAGAACGTGCCGGGGTGCTTGGCCCAGTCGTTGTACCAGATCTGGATCGACTTACCCGCCGTCAGGTGGGTCTGCGGCCAGTCGTTGCGGGCCAGGTTGAAACCGGTGAAATTGTACGGTCCACCGGTGCCACCGCTGCACAGCTGGCCGTCCGGCAGGAAGCCGGACACCCGCCCGGCCCCGTCCGAACGAAGCACGGCGAACCAGTTGTACAGCGAGGTGGTGCCGCTCTGCGCGACCGCGGCCGCGCAGGCCGCGTTCTTCGGCTGGATCTCCCCCGTGGTCGGGTTACGTCCGTCCTTGTAGCAGAGCCACGTCCGGCTGCCCGGCACCATCATGGCGCCGTGCGCTTCGGCGATGCCCGGCAGGGCGATCGCCCCCAGACCGGCCGCCATCACCGCGGCGGCCAGATAGGCCAGCAGTTTCTTTCTCCGCATGGTTCCTCCTCTCAGCCGTTCGGGAACAGGCGGGCGAAGTCGGCGTAACCGGTGGCCACGTCGACCTGGGCCCAGAAGCGGTGGTAGTTGAACGTGGGTGCGGCACCGCCGTCGAGGTACGCCTGGACCTTGGGGAAGTCCGGGTCGTTCTTGTAGAAGGAGCGGATGTCCAGGAAGGACTTGCCGGGGGCGATCACGTCGCCGTTCGGCATCTTGCCGGTCCAGCCCGGCGGGATGTAGAGACCCTGGCCGGTCGACGCGTTGTAGACGTCGTCGAATCGGTTGTAGTCGGCGCGGGTCTCGGTGACCGACACGCCCTTCGCGTCCTTCTTCGTCCAGATCGCGTCGAGCAGGTTCTTCGCGGCCGTCTTCGCCGCGGTGTCACCGGACTTGGCCGCGTAGTAGGTCAGCAGCTTGGCGAACGAACCCGCCACGCCGAGGTCCTGACCCTTGCTGGTGACCGTCACGTGCAGACCGGTGTTCGCGGTCGGGCTGGACGGGTTCCAGGTGTTCGGCTTGCCGGACCAGGACATGTCCGACGGGATGGAGAAGCTGGTGGCGCTGATGGTCGAGTTGGCCAGGGCCCACGGGACCCACTTGTCCAGCACCGACTTGGCCTTGGCGTCACCGGTCGTGTAGTAGTACTCGGCCAGCCGCTCCAGGGACCAGGTCTGCATGCCGAACCACTGGTTGGACGGCGGGTCGGCGTAGACCGGCGCCTCGACGTAGGACAGGCCGTAGAAGGTCGGCGTGCCGGACGGCGGCGCCGAGTAGTTGCCGTTCCAGCTGTTGGTGGCACCACCGGCGATGGCACCCTCGGACGACTGCAGCCACTGGTAGAACTCGAGCTGCCGGTTCAGGCTGTTCTGCCAGTCCGTCTTGCCGGTGGCCGACTTCGGCGCGAAGGCGCTGACGTTGGACATGATGTAGGCGGCCATCGGGTTCTGGTAGCCGAAGTGGCTGGTGCTGGAACCGATGCGCCACGCCCAGCCGGCGCTGGTGTCGTAGGCACCGCCCCAGGCGTAGTACCAGGACATCAGGTTGTTGGAGGCGTTCTTGCCGGTGCCGGCCGGGCAGCTGGTCGAGGTGCAACCGGGCTGCTTGAAGTACTTGTCGTAGAACGAGTACCGCAGGTAGTCACCCATCTTGGCGGCGTTGGCCACCGCGGTGGAGATCTGCGAGGCCTTGCCCTGCTGGGTGGCCCAGGTGTACGCCCAGTACGCCGCCTGCACCGCGCGCGAGTCCGCGTCCGGCGCGTTGGTGTACTTCCACTGCTTGGCGTAACTGGAGTCCTTGGTGAACAGGTCCAGGTAGCCGTTCGGCCCACCGGCGGTGAAGGTGTCGCAGGACGGCTGCGGGACGGTCTCCCACGTCGACTCCTGCGCCCCGCGCTGGAAGGTGTTGATGTAGGCGACCCGGGTGGTCTTGTCACCGCAGTGCCCGAAGCCGTAGACGTTGTCGACGTCCAGCAGCCAGTGCATGCCGTAGATGTCGTCGGTGCCGTACGCGCTCTTCAGCTCGGACGCGAGCGGGTCGGAACCGACCGACACGCTGGCGTCGAGTGCCGACGGGTACTGCGACGGCAGCGGGTACTCGGCCGCGTAGGTGGCCGGCTTCGACGCGTTGTAGTTGGCGTTGGTGGGCTGGTCGGCGTGCGACGGGATGATGTACTTCTCCATCGTCGACCACGCCGCGTTGAACGGCGCCCAGTCCTCGGTCGTCGACCCGTGCTCGGCTTCCAGCCACAGCCAGTAGCTGAACGCCTCGGACGTGGTCTCGTGACCCTGGTCCGGCGCCTCGTCGATCAGTGTCTCGATCGAGTGGTACGGCACACCCTCGGGGCTGAAGTAGCCGTTCGACGGGTTCTTGATGTCGTTGTACATCTGGGTGAACCGGGCGTCGACCGCTCCCGCGGTGACCACGTTCGCCGTCACCGTGGCGGCCGTGTAGCCGGTCGCGGTGGCCGAGAACGTGGCGTTGGTGCCGCTCGCGGCCGCGGCGGTCGCCGCGACCGTGACGGTCTGGCCGGTGCTCCAGTTCGACGGCGTGAAGGTCAGCGACGCCGGCGTGGCCGAGACCGTGGTGGCCCCGGCGCTGCGGGCGACCGCCACCGTCACGTTCGCGGTCGGCGCCGACGAGAGCGCCAGCTTGAACGTCGAGCTCGCGCCGGGAGCCACGGTCACACCGGTGGCGTCGGCGACGATCGCCGGCGAGGTGCTGGCGTCGACGAAGACCGGCACGTCGGCGGTGCTGCTCTTGGTGCCGGCGCTGTCGTACGAGATGGCCTGCAGGTGGTAGGCCGCGGTCTGGGTCGGCACGCCGGCCCAGGTGTACGCGTACGGCGCGGCCGTGTCGGTGTTGAGCAGCAGGCCGTCGTGGTAGAACTCGACCTTGCTGATCGTCTGCCCACTGGCCGCGGTCGCGGTGGCCGCGATCGGGATGCTCGCCGGGGCGGTGTAACGGGTGTTCGCGGCCGGCGACGAGATCGCCACGGTCGGCGCGGCGGCCGCGCCGTTGCACGCGGTGCCGTTGAGGCTGAACGCCGTCGGCACCGGGTTGGCCGAGCCGAAGGTGCCGTTGAAGCCGGTGCCCACCGTCGCGTTCGTGCCGATGCTGCCGTTCCAGCTCGTGTTGGTCACCGTGACGTGCTGGCCGGACTGGGCGTACGTGCCGTTCCAGCCCTGTGCCACCTTCTGCCCGGCGTCCGGGAAGTCGTACTCGAGCTTCCAGCTGCTCACCGGGTCACCGGCGTTGGTGATCTGGATGTCGCCGGTGAAGCCGCCGGACCATTGGCTCTGCACCTTGTAGACGATGGTGCAGCCGGCCGCGGCATGGGCGGGGACGCCCGCGGCCAGGGCGACGCCGGCACCGAGGACGACGGTGCCGCCGACTGCCAGCCCTCGGCGCAAGCGCCTCAGGCGTCTCTCTCGTGGGAGCACGGGGATTCCTTTCGTGGGGGTTGGGGAGCGGCTCAGCTGGTCGCCGAGCAAGCGATGGCTGAGGGGACCGGGTTGGTGGTGCCGGCGGTGCTCGCCAGGAAGCCGAACGTGGTGGACCCGTTCGCGACGATCGCGCCGTTGTAACTGGCATTGACGACCCGGACGTCAGTGCCGGTCTGCGTGCCGGTGCCGTTCCACACCTGCGAGATGGTCTGGCCGGCGGTGAACGTCCAGGTCACCGTCCAGCTCTTGGTCGCGACCGCGCGGGTGTTCTGGACGGTCACCTCACCCTGCATACCGCCGCCCCACGATCCGGTGATCTTGTAGCTGGCGGTGCAGGTCGGGGTGGTGCCGGTCGGCCCGGTGGTCGGGGGCGAGTCGGTGGTGGGGACCGGCGTCGGCGAGGTGGTGGTCGGCACCACCGTGGGCGTCGTGGTCGGCGTGGCCGGCGACGTCGTCGGCGCGGTGGTGGCCGTCGTGGTGCGGTCGGCGTAGAGGATCCCGCGGCCGTTGGTGCCCAGGTAGACGCGCCCGAAGACGTTCGGGTCACCGGCGAGCGCGTCGCCGGCGTTGCCGTACTGGTGGGCGTCGTCGTTGATCCGCACCCAGGAGGTGCCGGCGTCGTCGGAGCGGAAGACGCCGGTGACGCCGTCGACCGTGCCGACCAGGAAGATCGCCTTGTGGCTCTGGCCCGGGGCGGCCTTGCCGAAGGCGACGTTGATGCCGGAGGTCACCGAGGTGACCTTGGTGAAGGTGCTGCCGGAGTCGGTGGATCGGAACAGTCCACTTTCGCCGGCGACCCAGACCTCACCCTCGGTTCCGGGTACGGCCTTCAGGTGCAGCCGGCCGGTGGTGGGCAGCGTGACGGACGACGCCGTGAACGTCGCTCCGCCGTCTTTGCTGGTGTAGAACTTCCCCGCGGCGTACGCGTAGAAGGTCTTGGGGTTGACCCGATCCGATTCCACGATCGCGCCGGCCGGAAGGCCGGCGGACGCGGTCCACGAGCTGCCGCGCGTGGTCGAGTAGTAGACCCCGGTTCCCTGCGGCGACCAGACCATGTACCCGGCGTCGGCGCCGACCGCGATGGTGCCACCGCCGGTCACCCCCGACGGTTCCTGACCCTGGTACCAGTTCTTGCCACCGTCGGAGCTGATCCCGATGTGCGGGGCCGCATCAGCGTTTCCGACTCGCGCGAACACCGTGGGCGTGAGTTCGGCGAAGTCGAGGGACGTGTTGCTGCCCAGCGCAGGGGTGTCGTGGAAGTTGGCCGGCACCGCGTCGAGCGACGCGTGGTAGAAACCGCCGATGTCGCCGAGTGCGCTGACCAGCGGTGCGCCGGTCGGCGGTGCGGCGAGGTCGAGGACCGCGGTCTCCTCGATGCCCTTGGCCAGCGGCTTGATCGTGATGGTGGAGCCGGCGTCCCAGTTGGTCAGGTTCGTGGTGCTGTAGACCGTGGCGCCGGTGCCGTAGAGCATCCGGCTGGAGTTGAACGGGTCGATCGCGAGGGTCTCGTTCATCCAGCCGAGCTTCGGAGTGGCCTCGGGCGGCTGCGGGTTGGTGTTGAAGTCCAGCCACGGGTTGGCCGAGATGTCGATCGTGTACCGCTTCGACATGCTGGGATAGCTGGTCCAGTCCCAGGCGCGGGTCCAGGTGGCGCCGTAGTCGGTGCTCCGGAAGAAGATCGCGTCCGGCCACCAGGAGATCTGGGTGGCAACCATGAGGGTGCCGGGCTTTTGCTGATCAACCGTGAGTCCGCTGTAGCCGTAGTAGGCGTCGGCGGCCGGTGTCGGGGTGATGTCGGTCCACCCGCCCGTCGAGATCTGATATTTCCAGACCTGTCCGGCGGCTCCGTCGTACGGCCCACCGGTGTCGCTGGTGGAGATGAACAGATAGTCGCCCTGGACGACGCCCTTGTGCGCCAGATAGCCGGTCGGCTGGCCGGCGATCCGGGTCCAGGTGGAGCCGCCGTCGTTCGACCGGTAGACCGGGTTCTCCTTGTCGGCCACCCCGACGAAGACCTGGTTGGCGGCACCGAACGTGACCCAGGTCAGGCCCTGGTTCTGGTTCAGGTAGTTGTTGGTGTCGGCCGGGTCCTGCACGTAGTTGCCGGCGTTCGGGAAGGTGGTGACCTTGCTGAACGTGACGCCGTAGTCGGTGCTCCGGTACAGGCCGTTGCCACCCTCGGCGGCGAAGTACACGTTCTTGTTGTTGTTCGGGTCGACGGCCAGGCGCTCCCCCATGCCGCGGCCGGGCATGTTGCCGCCGTTCTTGAACGGCAGCGTGGTGATCTGCCAGGTGTTGCCCTTGTCCGAGGACCGCAGGATGGCGCCGTTGTTCGGATCCCAGTCGTTGGTGTACATGCCGACCGCGGCGTAGACCCGGTTGGTGTCGACCGGGTCGGGCGCGATGGACAGGACGCCGTTGTAACCCCAGTTGTTCTGGCCGACCCAGTCGAGCAGCGGTGTCCAGCTCTGGCCGGTCTCGTTCCATCGGTAGGCGCCACCGATGTCGGTGCGGGCGTAGATCAGGTTCTTCTCGCCCGGGTTGAAGACGACGGCCGGGACGAAGCCGCCTCCGTCGATCCGGACGTTCTTCCAGTTGTACGGGTCAGCCGCGGCGGCGGACGCCGTGTTGGGCTGGGCCAGGGCGACCGCCAACGCCCCGGCTAACAGGGCGGCGACGCTTGCCCCGATGGCTAGCCTTCTCATCCGGCACCTTCCATTGACGTACGTGCACATGGGAGCGCTCCCAGTGCAGCGTCGGGTCCGAGACACATCCCTGTCAAGACCTGGAAACCCGGAGTTGACAATCGTGGATATTTTGGCCGCCCCGGCCGCGTCGGACCGCGCCTTTGTCATCCCGTTCTCGGAATTGACTGCGATAAATTGCTTAAAAACGTTCAGCAACGCCCCGAAATGGGCCGACCACTTACCGTCAACCTGATGGACGTTTTGGTCACCCGGATGCGTTTTCCGCGCTGTGTATCATCTGGCCTGATTGCACGAGCGACACCGGGGGTAGACAACGATCCGGCAAGCGGATCGGGCCGGCGGTGGAGGAGCGTTACATGAAGGTTTGCGTCGTCGGTACCGGGTATGTCGGCCTCACCACCGGAGTGAGTCTCGCCTTCCTCGGGCACCAGGTGACCTGCGTCGATCTGGACCAGCAAAAAGTCGACATGCTCAACGGCGGACGCTGCCCGATCTACGAGCCCGGCATGGACGACCTGCTCGCCGAGGCCGCGCCCAATCTGACCTTTACCACCAGCTACACCGACGCCGTGCCGGGCGCCGACGTGGTGTTCGTCGCGGTGCAGACTCCGTCCGCCCCCGACGGCAGCCCCGACCTGCGCTATCTGCGCTCGGCCGCGGAGAGCGTGGCGCAGAACCTCGACCACAGCTTCACCGTGGTGGTGAACAAGTCGACCGTGCCGATCGGCAGCGGGAACTGGGTGGACGCGATTCTGCGCGAGTCCTTCGCCCAGCGTGCGGAGCGGCCGGCCGGCTGCGAATTCTCGGTGGCCTCGAACCCCGAGTTCCTGCGTGAGGGCAACGCGATCCACGACACCCTCTTCCCCGACCGGATCGTGATCGGCTCCGACAATCCGCGCAGCCTCGAGGTGCTCAACCAGCTCTACCGGCCGATCATCAACCAGACGTTCACGGCGCCGAGCTTCTCGCCGCGCCCGGACGACATCGGAGCGGTCCCGCTGGTCTCCACCGACCTCGCCTCGGCCGAGCTGATCAAGTACGCGGCCAACGCGTTCCTGGCCCTGAAGATCAGCTACGCGAACGAGATCGGCCAGCTGGCCGCCAAGGTCGGTGCGGACATCACCGAGGTCACCCGGGGCATGGGCCTCGACCAGCGGATCGGTTCCCGCTTCCTGCAGGCCGGCGTCGGCTGGGGCGGTTCCTGCTTCGGCAAGGACACCCGGGCGCTGATCGCCACCGCGGCCGAGTACAACTACTCGATGCCGATCGTGCAGGCCGCCCGCGAGGTCAACGAACGGCAGCGGCTGATCGCCGTCGAGCGCCTGCAGGACGAGCTGCGCATCCTCAAGGGCCGCAAGATCGGGCTGCTCGGCATCGCGTTCAAGCCGAACACCGACGACCTGCGTGACTCCCCCTCGCTGGACATCGCGAACTTGCTCTTGGCCCGGGGTGCCCGGGTGCGGCTGCACGACCCGATCGCCGGCGAGCGTTTCCGGCGGGAACAGCCCGCCCTCGCGCCCTATCTGAGCGAATCGCTGGACGACCTGTTCGACGATTGCGACGCGGTGGTGCTGGTCACCGAGTGGGCGCAATACCTCGAGCTCGACTGGAGCAAGTTCGTCGGTCTGATGCGTACGCCGATCCTGCTCGACGGCCGGCACGTGCTGGACGCCGACCGCATGGCGCGGCTCGGTTACAAATACCTGGCAATCGCCGGGTAAGCCCGATTTAGGCAAGACACACCGGCCGTCCCACCGGATATCCCAGATATCCGGGCGGGGCGGCCGCTTTGCGACTAGGGTCGCTAGAGGGGCTTTGGGGGCGTGACCAGCGGTTCTCCCTTAACCGGTTAAGGTGACCGGGACACCGCTGCCGTATCGTTACCGAGTCGATCAAGCGGAAATCATTGCGCAACGTCCCGGTTACCTCTTGACTGTGAGCCAAGTAGCGCTTCGGACGGCGACGTCCTCGGACGTCGGAGGCGCGATTTGACATAGGGAGCGGTATGTTCGGTCAACCTACGAGCCCGCGTTTTCGGGCCGTGCTCGCCGGCACGCTGAGCGCCGGGCTGGTTTTCAGCGTGGCTGCCTGCGGTGGCGACGATGACTCCGACAGCGACACGACGACCGACGCCTCGGCGTCGGCGATCGACTGTTCGCCATACACCAAGTTCGGGGACATCAAGGGCAAGACGATCTCCATCTACACCGGAATCGTCACCCCTGAGGACACCCCGCACATCAACTCGTACAAGCCTTTCGAGACCTGCACCGGTGCCACGGTGAAGTACGAGGGTGACAAGTCCTTCGAGACCCAGATCCTGGTGCGCGCCAAGGCCGGCAACCCGCCGGACCTCGCCATCGTGCCGCAGCCCGGCCTGCTCAAGCAGCTCGTGGCCACCGGCAAGGCGGTCGTGGCGCCCGATGAGGTGTCGGCCAACGTCGACAAGTTCTGGGGCAAGGACTGGAAGGCGTACGCCACGGTCGACGGCAAGTTCTACGGTGCCCCGCTGGGCGCCAGCGTGAAGTCCCTGGTGTGGTACTCGCCGAGCGAGTTCAAGGACTCCGGCTACGAGGTCCCCACCACCCTCGACGCGCTGAAGACCCTCAGCGACAAGATGGTCGCCGACGGCAAGAAGCCGTGGTGCGCGGGCATCAACTCCGGTGACGCCACGGGCTGGCCGATCACCGACTGGATGGAAGACTTCATGCTCCGCACCGCCGGTGTGGACGAGTACGACAAGTGGGTCAACCACCAGATCGCGTTCAACAGCCCCGAGCCCACGGCCGCGCTCGACGCCGTCGGCGCCTACCTGAAGAACGACAAGTACGTCAACGGCGGTCTCGGCGACGTCAAGAGCATCGCGACCACGACGTTCCAGGACGCCGGCCTGCCGATCCTCGACGACCAGTGCGAGATGCACCGCCAGGCCAGCTTCTACGCGGCCAACTGGCCCAAGGGCACCAAGGTGGCCGAGGACGGCGACGTCTTCGCGTTCTACCTGCCCGGCAAGGACGCGACCGCCAAGCCGGTTCTCGGCGGCGGCGAGTTCGTGCTGGCGTTCGCGGACCGCCCGGAGGTCAAGGCGTTCCAGACCTACCTGTCGTCGGACACCTGGGCCAACACCAAGGCCAAGCTGTCCAGCGGCTGGGTCTCGGCCAACAAGGGTCTCGACCCGAACAACCTGACCAGCCCGATCGACCAGCTCGCGGCCAAGATCCTGCTCGACCCGGCGACCCAGTTCCGGTTCGACGGTTCGGACCAGATGCCCGCCGCCGTCGGCTCCGACGCGTTCTGGAAGCAGGCGACCAACTGGGTCACCGGCCAGGACACCAAGACCACGGTGGACAACATCGAAAAGGCGTGGCCGAAGTAAAGCAAGTGATCTGAATAGCTCCACCGGGGCCGGTCGGGAGGAAAATCTCCCGGCCGGCCCTACCCTCTCTCCTCTGAAAAAGCACGAAGGAGGTTCGGGTCGCGTGTTCAATGCCGCCTCCACCACCCCAGGCAAGCTGTTACAGATGCTCGCGGCACTCCTGCTGTTCGCCGCAATCATGGGCGTCATTCTTTTCATCGCCGGGCGACTCGGCCGCGGCAAGAGCGGTGACAAGTGGGTGGGGTACCTCTACCTCGCCCCGGCCGTACTGCTGCTGCTTGTCGGTCTGGTCTATCCGGGCCTGCGCACCATCTACGAATCGTTCTTCGACGCGGCCGGCAAAGGCTTCATCGGATTCGACAACTACAAGACCATCTTCACCGACAAGGACGAGCTGACCGTCCTTCGCAACACGGTGTTCTGGGTGGTGCTCACCCCGTTCGTGGCAACCGCGGTCGGCCTCCTGTACGCCATTCTGGTGGACCGGTCGCCGTTCGAGTCGGCCGCCAAGGCACTGATCTTCCTGCCGATGTCGATCTCCTTCGTGGCGGCCTCGGTCATCTGGAAGTTCATGTACGAGTACCGCCCCGACCAGGGCAACGTGAAGCAGATCGGCCTGATCAACCAGATCATCGTCTGGCTCGGCGGCAAGCCGGTCCAGTTGCTGATCGAGTCGCCGCTCAACACGTTCCTGCTGATCATCGTGATGATCTGGATCCAGGCCGGCTTCGCCATGACCATCCTCTCGGCGGCCATCAAGGCGATCCCGGACGACATCATCGAGGCCGCGCGGCTCGATGGCGTCAACGCCTGGAGCATGTTCAAGAACATCACGCTGCCCAGCGTGCGGCCGACCGTCGTGGTCGTGCTCACCACCATCGGTATCGGCACGCTGAAGGTCTTCGACATCGTCCGCACCATGACCGGCGGCCAGTTCAAGACCAACGTCGTGGCGAACGAGTTCTACAGCCAGACGTTCCGGGCCGACAACCAGGGCCTCGGTGCCGCGCTCGCGGTGCTGCTGTTCATCCTGGTGATCCCGATCGTGGCGTACAACATCCGCCAGGTCCGTCAATCGTCGGAGGCATGATGAGCACCATTACTCCCCTGACGACCGGGCCGGCTCTCACCCCCAAGCCGGAGACGGCCTCGTCGATCGCGAAGAAGAAGCTCAGCTCGCCGTGGGCGTCGCTGGCCGCGATCGTCATCGCGGTGCTGTGGACGCTGCCCACGTTCGGCCTGCTGGTCTCGTCGTTCCGGCCGGAGCGGGCAATCAAGCGCACCGGCTGGTGGACGTTCTTCAGTGACCCCCAGGTCACGATGGACAACTACAAGGCGGTGTTCGGCCAGGACGGTGGCGTCAACCTCGGCGACTACTTCATCAACTCACTGGTGATCTGCATCCCCGCGGTGCTGATCCCCCTCGCGCTGGCGTCGATCTCCGCGTACGCCTTCGCCTGGATCAACTTCAAGGGCAAGAACTTCCTGTTCCTGGCCATCTTCGCGCTCCAGATCGTGCCGCTGCAGGTCACCCTGATCCCGGTTCTCGAGATCTTCGTGAAGCTGCATCTCACCGGCTCGTTCTGGACGCTGTGGCTGGCCCACTCGACGTTCGCCCTGCCGCTCGCCATCTACCTGCTGCACAACTTCATGCAGGAGATCCCGGCCGGCCTGATCGAGGCCGCCCGGATCGACGGCGCCGGCCATGTGTCGATCTTCTTCCGAGTGATGCTGCCGCTGCTCACCCCCGCGCTGGCGGCATTCGGCATCTTCCAGTTCCTGTGGGTCTGGAACGACCTGCTGGTCGCGCTGGTCTTCGCCGGCGGCGGCAACGAGGTAGCACCGATCACCCTGCAGCTGGCCAACCTGAGTGGTACGCGAGGCACTGCCTGGCAACTCCTCTCGGCGGGCGCCTTCGTCTCGATCATCGTCCCGGTGACGGTGTTCCTGCTGCTGCAGCGCTACTTCGTCCGCGGCCTGCTGGCCGGCAGCGTCAAGGGCTAGGTTTATTCGGGTGGGGGGCCTTTCAAGGCCCCCCACCTTCTTTCAGGGCTGGATGTTCTCCAGGTCCGCCAGCAGGTTCGGGTGTACCGGCTTCCAGCCGAGCGTCTCCCGGGTGTAAGCGCTGGACGACGGCTGGTCGGTGGCGAAGATCGCGCCGAGCGGCCCGAAGTTCTCCTCCGGCAGCTCCTGGACCGGCAGGCCGAGCCGCCGGCCGATCACCGCGGCGATGTCCCGCACCCGGTCCCCCTCGTCGTCCACGGCGTGCCAGGCCGTCCCGGCCGGCGCCTGCTCCAGGGCGAGCCGGAAGAGGACCGCCGCGTCCAGCGCGTGCACGGCCGGCCAGCGCTGGGTGCCGTCGCCCGGGTAACCGGAGACACCGGCCTGGCGGGCGATCTGGGTCAACAATCCCGCGAAACCGCCGTCGCCGTTGTTGTGGACCGTGCGCGGCAGCCGGATTGCCGAGCTCCGCACTCCGGTAAGTCCGAGAATCGCGGTGACCGTGCGGCCCCGGCCGCCGACGATCCCGTCGGTCGGCAGCGGGTCGGTCTCGGTGGACAGCCGGCCCGGCACCCAGGGCGTGCCGGAGACCGTGACCAGGGGCCGGTCGCTGCCCTGCAGCTCCTCCCCCAGCGCGGTGAGGGCGGCAGTCTCCTCGGCCACCGACCGCGCGACGGCCTCAGCGCTGCTGAAGTCGTTGGAGAAGGCCAGGTGGATGACGCCGTCGGCCCGCTTGGCGCCGGCCCGGATGACGTCCAGGTCGGCGAGGCTCCCGCGCAGCGCCTCGGCGCCGGCCTCCTCGACGGCTTTCGCGGACGCGTCGGAGCGCGCGAGAGCGAGAACGGTGTGACCGTGGCCGAGAAGCTCGGCGACGACGGCGGAGCCGATCAGGCCGGTACCGCCGGTGATGAAGACGCGCATGAAGCTCTCCCGCGAGTGATGGGACTCTTGTCCCGTCAAACGCTACACCCCGATGGGACTCTTGTCCCATCACCTATGATGGGAGCCATGGGTCGATGGGAACCGGGCGCGCGCGAACGCCTCGTCCTGGCGGCCGTCGATCTGTTCACCGAGCAGGGCTACGACGCCACCACGGTCGCGCAGATCGCCGAGCGCGCCGGGGTCACGAAAAGCACCTTCTTCCGGCACTTCCCCGACAAGCGCGAGCTGCTGGTGGCCGGTCAGGAGACGCTGAGCCGCCTGCTGACCGAGGGCATCGCCGAGGCGCCGGCCGGGGCCTGCCCGCTCGAGGCGATCGCCGCCGGCCTGGAGCGCGCGTGCAGCGCGATGGGCCCGCTCAATCGCGAGCTGGCCCCCCGGCTGAAGGCCGCGGTCGCCGCCAGCGCCGAGCTGCAGGAGCGCGACGCCCTCAAGAGCGTCAGCCTCGCCGCCGCGATGACGGAGGCCCTGACCGCCCGGGGCGTGCCCGGCCCGACCGCGGCACTCGCCGGCGAGCTGGGCGTCCTGGCCTTCAAGCGAGGCTTCGCCACCTGGTCGGAGAGCAACCACGACACCGGCGAGGAACTCGCGCGACTCACCCGGGCCGCCCTCGACGATCTCAGAGCGGCCACCGCGTCACTGGGCTGACCGGTTTGTTCAACTCCGTCCGCGTCGGCGACAATGGCCCAATTGTCCGGTCTAGTCATATTCGCTGCGAGGACCCTGGTGACAGTGCCATCCACGATCTCCCGCCCGTTCACCATCTTCGCCGCGTGCCTGGTGCTGACCGCCGGCGTCGTCCTACCGGCATCCGCCGCCGAGGCCGGCACGGCGCGGACCGCAGCGTGCCGGTTCGTAGCGGTCGACGACGGCAGCAGCACGCCCGCTCCCGCCGCCGCTCACCATTACCGGACACGCTTCGCGGTGCCGGCGACCGCGATCGCCTTCACCAGCCCGGACGGCTTCGGTGGCCGCCAGTACATCCTCGGCCCACCGAACGGGACCTGCGTCGCCCACAGCGGCCTGGACCAGGACTTCCAGCAGCAAATCACGCTGCCCGGACAGCGCACACCCGCGTTCGAGCAGGTCTTCGGCGCGGGCGGCGACTACCAGCTGCCGTACGGATGCCGATATCTGCCGTCGATCCGCCCCTTCGCGTATCCGGGGTCCCCGCCGGACTGCATCGCCCCGCCCGCCACCGAGCACGTCGAACCGCTGATCACCGGCATGCCGACCCTGCCCGCCGCACTCGTACGGGTCGAGCCGAACGTGTCCGACCCGCAGCTGAGCACGACCGGCACCGATCCGGTCCTCGCCGTCGTTCTCGCCTTCGACCTCGGCGGCGACGATGCCGACCCGAACTATCGGGCCGTCACGACCTCCTTCGCCGACTGCCGGTTGACCCCGGCGACCACCGCCACCTGCATCGCGTCCCTGCGGATCTTCGTCGACCAGGCGATCGCCTTCCAACGCGGCTCCGTCAACTTCAAGGTCACCGGGGACCCCGGCGCCAAAATCGGCAAAGCCATCGCACGGTACGGGGCGTCCCCGGCCCGGTGAGGCGAAGCCGCGGTTTCCCGTCGCTGCCGCTTCTCGACTCGACTGTGGTCGGTCCCTAAGATCTTGCGGGAGTCGGCTCTATTCCGAGCGACTCTCGCAAAGGAGATGCCACCGATGGGCGAGCAATCGGAGCCGGACCTCGGAAGCCGGGTAGACCTGCGCACCGACCGCCCGCACCCGGCCCGGGTGTACGACTACCTCCTCGGCGGCAAGGACAACTTCGCGGCCGATCGCGAGGCTGCCCACAAGGGCCTGCAAGCCAATCCGGACAGCCGGATCCCGCCCCGGGAGAACCGGCTCTTCCTGCGCCGGGCGGTCCGGTACCTGGCCGAGCAGGGTATCGACCAGTTCCTGGACATCGGGACCGGGATCCCGAGCGCACCGAACGTCCACCACGTCGCCCAGGCGAGCAATCCCCGTTCCCGGATCGTCTACGTGGACAACGACCCCATCGTGCTGGCCCACGCCCGCGCACTGCTGACCAGTCACCCCGACGGCCGGACCGACTACATCGACGCGGACCTGCGCGACGTCGACACCATCCTGGGCTCGACCGCCCTGCGCAACACGCTCGATCTGAACCGCCCGGTCGGATTGCTCCTGATCGCGATCCTGCACTTCGTCGGTGACGAGCACGACCCGTGGAACCTCGTCGAGCGGCTCCTGGCCGCGTTGCCCACCGGCAGCTACCTGGCGTTGTCCCACCTGACCGGCGACTTCCGCCCGGAAGCGTGGGAGCAGGTGGCCGAGGTCTACCGCCGGCAGGGTGTCACCATGAAGGTCCGCCCCAAGCAGGAGATCGAACGCTTCTTCACCGGCCTCGAGCCGGTGGAGCCCGGGCTGCAGATCCTGCCCGCCTGGCGGCCCGATCTCGGCGAGCCCACCGGCCACCCGGCGCCGTCGGATGCGCAGGTCTCGGTCTACGGCGCGGTGGCCCGCAAGCCCTGATGCGCCGATGACCGACTCATCGCCCGGCGTACGGGCGCTCGCGGCGGGCGGTATGCAGGGTCTCCGTCCACCAGGCCAGTTCGTCCAGGGCCAGGTCCAGGCCCTTCGTCACGCTCTCCGGTGGGGTGTAGCCGGCCGGGCCCAGGTCGTACCAGGGTGTGGTCAGGCCCAGGACCCGGCGGGTGGTCACCACGTGCAGTTCGGCCAGGACGCCACGCAGGTGCTCGGTGGCCAGCAGGCCGCCCTGTACGCCGTACGAAATGATGGTTGCGGGTTTGAACATCCACTCGCGGTAGTGCCAGTCGATCGCTCGTTTCAGGCCGGCCGGGTAACTGTGGTTGTACTCGGGAGTGATGAACACATAGGCGTCCGCCCTGGTCAGGCGGTCGGTCAGGGCCGTCGGGCGGCCGCCGCCGGGCTGGAGGTGTTCGTCGTCGGGCAGGGTGGTCTCGGCCAGATCGATCAGGTCGGGCGGCGGGGCGCCCAGGGCCGCCGGGATGCGGGCCGCGGCCCAGTCGGCCACCGTTCGGCCCATGCGCTCGCCGCGCAGGCTGGCGGCGATCACCGCGTAGACAGGTTCGCTCATGAACGCAGCCTCGACGTTCAACCATTGTTGATGTCAAGCCGGGCGCGGCGCAGGATGGGGACATGACCGTCACCGCGTACACGAAATCGGTCGGTGAGGTGGCCGCCGAGAGCGGCGTGGCCGCCTCGGCCGTGCGCTTCTACGAGCAACACGGCGTCATCACCGCCGTGCGCACCCAGGGTGACCAGCGCCGGTTCGACGACAGCGCAGCGTGCCGGATCCGGGTCGCCAAGGTCGCGCAGCGGGTCGGCCTGACGATCCGCGAGATCGCCGACATCTTCGCGGCCCTGCCGCCCGACCCGCAGCCGGCCGACTGGGGCCGGGTCGCCGACACCCTGGTGGCCGAGGCGGAGGCCCGCGCCGCCGCGCTGCGCACCCACCTGGCCGCGATGTGCTCCGGCGCCCGCCTCTGCGACCTCGCCTGAGCCCTCTTCATCAGTACGGCGGCCGGTTGTGCCACCAGCGCAAGCCGGCCCCCGGCCGCCCCGGCGAGCAGCACCAGCACGCTCACGGTCAGAGCCGTCCGCCGTCGCATACCCGGCAGTAAAGCACCTCACTCCTTGGCCAGATCCCGTTGCCTCACGTCGCACTGGCTCAGCGGTTCCTTCCCGGCACCCCGGTAGGCGCGGGCGAGATAGACCACCGGGACGTATCCATAGGCACCGTGCTCATCGCCTTGCGTGAGCAACCAGTAGTGGTCGGTCTTGCCGTCCCAGGCGATCGTCTCGCCCGGCAGATAGCACGCGAAGTATTGCGGTGCCTGGGATGCCCGCAGATCGTCGACGCCTTCCGCCGCCTCCGACGGGGATTTGCGGACGCGTAGTTCGTCGCTCGGCTGCCGCCACGGGATGTCGCAGAGAAACGGCAGCTCCTCGTACGGTGGCTGGTCGACGGAGCGGCAGGCGTTCGCCGAATCGGCTGCCTCGGCGCGGCCGCGTGGCACGGTCCACACCACCACGAATCCCGCGAGCAGGACCACGATCGCGAAGCAGAGGACGAACTGGTGGGCGGTCAGGCGCGGGCTCCGGGGCAGCACCCGGGTTTCCGGATGGTCGAGCTGCCTGGCCTTCGACCTCTCCACCGCCAGGGCCGCCACCGCACTGACGATGAACGCACCGAGCACGGCGATCCACTTCCACGACGCCTGATCGGCCACCTTGTTGATCGAAAATTCCATACCGGCGGCGACCAGCACGGACGCGGCCGCCTCGACGATGACCCGGAAACTTTTTGACATTGACGAGCCCCGATCCTCGTACTCTCGCCTGAGCTCGAAGCTAACCGTGGAGGGCCGCGCCGCCGAGCGCACCTTCCGTGATCTGTCAGTTCCCGGGCCCGGCCGGGCCGCTCCCGGAAGGGGGAAACGGTTATCGCCTTCCCGACAGTTGTCCGCACCGCCCGGTGCCCGTCTGGTCCACTTGCCACCCTGACGGCGGCGGTGGGCACGACGAGGTGAGGGCGAAGTGCGGTGGCGGAGCTTGATCGCGATCGCGGTGCTGCCGTGCCTCGTGATCGTGGTCGCGACCGTGCAGGGGCTGGCGATGAACATCGCCACCAACGACCCCGGACCGGTCCTGAAGCCGATCGCGTCCGCGCCGATGCGATGGGTCTTCGCGAGCACCGTCGCGCTCGGCCTTCTCACGGTGCTCGGCTACTGGTGGGCGCGCCGGGAAGATCCGGAGGCGAGAGCACGGCTACGGCGGCAGCGCGAGTTCGCCCGAGGCCTGCCCGTCGTTGCCGGGCCGGACGTTCCGGTCCAGGGCTGGCAGCGCAGTTTCGTGCCGCCGCTCGTGACGGTCGATGAGGGGCGCCGGCCTCGCCGGTTGTCGCGCACGCTGCGGCGGCATCGCCACGGCGTGCTCGTTCTCGAGGGCGACGCGCTGGCCGGCAAGACGACGGCGCTGCGTCACCACACCGATCGAGGCGGCCGGCGTGGCGGCCGCCTCGCCGTCTACGTGCCGCTCGGCAGCTTCCGGCCCGCCACGACTCCGGATTTCGCGAGCCTCTACCAGCACATCGAGAGAACGGTCACCACGGCCGGCGGCACAGCGATCGGCGACGGGCAGCGCGAGCAGTTCGGCGAGCTGCTACGCGACGGCCGCCTGCTGCTGCTCTTCGACGCGTTCGACGAGATCCCAGCGGTGCTGGCAGCCGGGGAGAGTGCGGTCCACGGATACGCCAAGGCGATCCTCGACTTCGCCGCGCAGACCGGCTGCCCGGCGGTGGTCGCCTCCCGGCCGCTGCCCGCGCTGACGGCGCTGAGGCTGCGGCGGGCCCGGATGACCGCCCTGTCCGCCCGCCGGCGGCGCGACCTCGTCCGGCGGAACGCCGGCCTCTCCGACACCGACCGCGCGCGAGTCCTCGCCGACCTGGACCGGTTGCCGCCGGCGCTGAGCCCCTTCGCCGAGAACCCCTTCCTGCTCGACCTCGCCTGCCGCTGTGTTGCGACCACCGGGCGGTTCCCGGCGACCGTGCACGCCGCCTTCGACGAGTACTTCCGCGCCCTGCTGCGCGACGACGACCTGCTCGCCCGCGCCGCCGGGACGGCGTTCCGGATGATCCGCCGGGACGAGGAGGCGCAGCCCGGTGACGACGACGTCCTGCGTACGCTCCTGGACTGCGGCCTTACCGAGAGCCGTGACACCGCCGCCGGGCCGATCCTCGCCTTCCGGCACCGGCGTTTCCAGGAGCACCTGGCCGCCCACGCGGCACTCGCCGACCCGACCTTGATCGGCCCGGCCGAGCTGGTGGCCGACAGACGGTGGGCCGAGATCGCCGTCTCCGTGCTGCAGAGCGGCTCCGCAGCCGGGAAGGCGCTACTCGCCGAGATCGAGACCCGGCTGGTCAGCCGGCGACCGGACACCGGCGACGACCGTCCGCCGTGGCCCGCCGACGTCCCACGGCTGCTCGCCATCCTGGCCACCGCGCTCGGCGGGACGGGCCGCGAGATCCCGCCCGCAGTGCAGCTCACCGCCGGTGAGGCGTTGCTGCGCGGCTGGCGCACCGGACTGCGGCACGATCACCTGCGCGTCCTCGAAATGCTCGCGGTCGCGCCCGAGGCGGTCCGGCTCGGCATCCTGGTCAACGCGCTGGAGTCACCCAGCCCGCTGCTACGCCGCGAGGCGACCCGGCAGGCGTTCGGCCTCACCGACCCGCCCGATCTCGTACGCCGTTCGCTGCGTGGCGAGTTCTTCCGGGTCTGGGCCACCGCGGGCCCGTTCCGAGCCCGGTCGCGTACCAGGGACTTCCTGCGCCGCCTCGATCCCGCCGCCGACACCGCCGGCCAGGAGCTGCGGGCGGCCGACCGGCTGCTGCGCGCCGTCACCGCCATCGACCTCCTGCTGCTGGGCACCGCCCTGACGGCACTGGTCACGTTCCGGGGCATGCCACCGACCGCGGCCGGCGGCATCCTCGTCGTCGCGCATCTCGCGCTTTGGCAGCGCCGTAACGGGCTCGGCCACTCGGCGCTGCCGGCCGTCTTCCACCTGTCCCCCGTGCTGTGGACGATGCCGTTGCAGCGGGCCGGCAGCCTTCAGAACCGGGTCATGGGCCGCCTGCTGCGGCTCGGCTCCGCCGTCGTGCTCGTCGTGTGGGCCGTCCGCGGACCCGGGCCGGTCGGGCTCTCCGTCGCCGCCGGCGCGGCCTGCGTATATGCAGCGGTCTGGTCCGACTGTGCGATGGATCTGATCCTGATCGGCCGCCCGCCGCCACGGCGGCGCTGGCCGTTCGTGCCCGTGCTGTGGTTCTTCCGCGATCGCGGTCTGCCTTTTCGACGCCCGGCTCCAGGAGATGTTTACCGCCACGGTGGCGGTGGTGCTGGCCGTCCTGGGGGGCACCGCGGCGATCTGGATCCTGAGCGGACTGGTCAAAATCGGCCAGCTGATTCTGATCGCCATGGGTCTGCTGGAGCCGTCGGTGCCGGAGCCGCACGTCGAGCCGACCGACCCGGTGGACACTCGGACCGTCCTCACCTTCCTGGCCGTGGGCCTCGCGTTCCTCTTCCAATCGATCTTCGTGTTCGCCGCCTGGAACGAGCGCACGGCTTGGAAGAAGGCCGCCCGGCAGCTCCGCACGCTGCTGGCCCACGCCGCCGATCCGATCACTCCGAGCCGTCTGATCGCCCTGCTGGAGCAGGCCGGCGACTGGCGGCACGTCCACCGCACGGTCGCCCTGGCCCGGCGGCACCCGGGCGGTCTGCTGCCGGAGACCCTCACCTTCGTCGACGACCTGGTGGCGGCGCAGAGCATCGGAGGGCACGTCCGCTTCCGGCCGGACACCTACGCCGAGACCGGCGGCCTGATCCTCGGTCGGAAGGCGCACGTCGAGCTGCCACCGGGAGCCGGACAGTCGTTCCGGGACTGGGCCGCCGCCAGCCGGAAGGCGCCCGACGTCATTCTCGCGCTCACCGATGTCGCCGTGGACCAGCTCGGGCTCCTGCTCGCCGACCACGGTGTCCTGACATCCGTGCTGCGCACGAGCCAGCCCAGTACGCCCGGTTGACGGGCGCCCGGTGGTGGTCGCCCTTGTCGATCAGGTCGACGATCCCGATGCGGAAGGTGGCCCGGAACGGCCCGGTGCCACGGAATGCCTCCGGCTCCGAAGCCGTGACGATCAGGGGTTCTCGACGTCGAACAAGCTCTCGTCGTGTGTGCTGCCGCCCGGGCCCTGTTGCTCCTCGCTCGGCACGATGTCCTCGTAGTAGCCCAGCCGGTTGCCCCACGGATCCTCGAAGTTGATGAAGCTGACGACTCCCGGAAGGGTGGTCACCGGGGAGGCGGCGACGCCGAGTTCGGACTCCACTCGCCATTCGAGGAAGTCGTCGTGCGGGGCGAAGTCCGGCTCCCTGGCGAACAGCGTCGCGTAGAACCGCCGGCCGGCCTCGATGTCACCCACGGGAAGTTGCAACGTCATTCCGCTGGGCCGCGCCTCGCCGCTCATACGGCCCAGTCGATCAGAGACCATTCCGCCGCGCAACGCCACGGGGGTTGTAGTCAGGCGGGGCGGGTCCAGTCGAAGGTGCGTTCCACCGCACGGCGCCAGTTGCCGTACTCGGCCGCCCGGACCGCCGGGTCCATCGTGGGTAGCCACTGGGCTGCCCGGTGCCAGTTCTGGCGCAGGCCCTCCAGGTCGGGCCAGTAACCCACCGCCAGGCCGGCCGCGTACGCCGCGCCCAGCGACACCGTCTCGATGGCCAGCGGGCGGACCACCGGCACGTCGAGCACATCGGCGATGAACTGCATCAGCAGGTTGTCGGCGGTCATGCCGCCGTCCACCCGCAGCGTGGTCAGGTCCAGGCCGGAGTCGGCGTTCATGGCGTCGACCACCTCACGGGTCTGCCAGGCCGTGGCCTCCAGCACGGCCCGCGCCAGGTGGCCCTTGGTGATGTAGGAGGTGAGGCCGACGATCACACCGCGTGCTTCGCTGCGCCAGTACGGTGCGTACAGGCCGGAGAAGGCGGGCACGATGTAGCAGCCGCCGTTGTCGGCCACCGTTCGGGCCAGGGTTTCGATCTCCGGAGCGCTGGCGATCAGTTCGAGCTGGTCGCGGAACCACTGCACGAGGGAGCCGGTGATCGCGATCGAGCCTTCCAGGGCGTACGCCGCCGGGCCGCCGGCCATCTGGTAGGCGACGGTGGTGAGCAGGCCGTGGGTGGATCGCACCAGTTCGGCGCCGGTGTTCAGGAGCAGGAAACTGCCGGTTCCGTACGTGCATTTGGCCTCGCCGGGCGCGAAGCAGGTCTGCCCGAACAGCGCGGCCTGCTGATCGCCGAGCGCGGCCCCGATGCGTACGCCTGGGAAGGCCGCCACGGCCGTCCCGAAGACGCCCACCGAGGGTCTGACCTCGGGCAGCATGGCCCGGGGAATCCCGAAGAAGGCCAGCGCGGCCGGCGACCAGTCGAGCGTGTGGATGTCGAGCAGCATGGTGCGGCTGGCGTTGGTGACGTCGGTGACGTGCAGGCCGCCGGTGAGTTTCCAGATCAGCCAGGTCTCCATGGTGCCGAAGAGGATCTCGCCGCGTTCGGCCCGGGCGCGCAGCTCGGGGTGGTGGTCGAGCATCCAGCGGACGCGCGGGCCGGAGAAGTACGTGGCCATCGGCAGCGCCGAGTCCTGGACGACCTGGTCGGCGCCCTCCGCCTCGGACAACGAACGCACGAGCGAGTCGGTCCGGGTGTCCTGCCAGACGATCGCGTGGCCGACCGGGTTGCCGGTGTCGCGGTCCCACAGCAGGGTGGTCTCGCGCTGGTTGGCGATGCCGAGCGCGGCGACCTGGGACGCGGTGATGCCGGCCCGGCGCAGCGCCTCGGGGGCGAGCCGTTCGACGTTGCGCCAGATCTCGGCGGCGTCGTGCTCGACCCAGCCGGGCTTGGGAAAGTACTGCTTGTGCTCGTGCTGGGCCAGGGAGACGAGGCGGCCGCGGCTGTCGAAGACGATGCACCGGGTGGACGTGGTGCCCTGGTCGATGGTGACGACGTAGTGCTCGGTCATGAGAGTCCTTTGCCAACCTAGCGACGGGCGGCTCCGAGGTCCTGGGAGATGGCGCGGGCCGCGTCCCGGACGTAGGCGACGAGATGCTGGTGGGGGTGGTAGTGGCTGTCGCAGATGCGTTCGACCAGGCCGCTGATGCCGAGGGCGCCGACGACCAGGCCGCCGTAGCCGCGGATCGGCGCGGCCACGGCCGCGATGCCGGGCGTCATCTCCTCGATGTCGGCCGCCCAGCCGGCCTCGTGCACGCGGTGGAGTTCGGCCGCGAGAGCCCGGGGCGTGAGGATCGTGCGGCGGGTGAAGCGGTCGAGTTGGCGGGGCGGGCCGACCGCCGCCGCCCGGTAGGCGACCAGCACCTTGCCGAGGGCGGTGGCGTGCAGCGGCAGCATGGTGCCGACGTCGAGGGTCTGGAACGTGTCGTCGGGGCGGAAGACATGGTGGACGATCAGGACCTGTCCGGCTCGGACGGTGCCGATCCGGACCGCCTCCCCGCTGCGGGCGGCGAGCGGGTCGGCCCAGTTGATCGAGCGGGAGCGCAGTTCGTTGACGTCGAGGTAGTTGGTGCCCAGATCCCGCAGGGCGGGGCCGAGCCGGTAGTAGCCGGAGACGCTGTCCTGTTCGACGAATCCGACGTGTTGCAGGGTGCGCAGGATGCCGTGGGTGGTGCCCTTGGCCAGGTCGAGCGAGCGGGCTATCTCGCCCAGGGGAAGACGCCCCGATCCGCCCGACAGCAGGCGCAGGACCGCGGCGGCCCGCTCGATCGACTGCACTGTTCCGGGCACGTTACCGACTCTATGCCACGATGTGAACGCGCACCGTGATCAATGTTCGGTAATGCCGAACGGCCGTCATTGCCGGTGCCTGTGCACCTACCTAGCGTCCGGAGGATCGAGCAAGGAGGGCACATGGCGGAACGATTCAAGATTCCGGGGTTGCTGGGCGAGCTTGCCGCCGAGTTCGCCGGAACCATGATCCTCATCCTCTTCGGCGTGGGCGTCGTCGCGCAGGTGGCCGGCGCCGGCATCGGTGATCACGACAGCATCGCCTGGTCGTGGGGCCTCGGCGTGACACTCGGCGTCTACGTGGCGGCCCGGGTCAGCGGCGCCCATCTCAACCCGGCCGTCACCATCGCGCTCGCGGTCTTCAAAGGCTTCGAGTGGCGCAAGGTGGCGCCGTACTCCCTGGCCCAGTTCCTCGGCGCGTTCGTCGCCGCCCTGCTGGTGCGCTGGAACTACACCGAGGTACTGCACGCCGCCGACCCCGGCCTGACGATCAAGACGCAGGGCGTCTTCTCCACCCTGCCGGGCAACGGAACGCTTCCGGTCGGCGAATGGGGAGCCTTCCGGGACCAGATCATCGGTACGGCCATCCTGCTGTTCCTGATCCTGGCCATCACCGACTCGGCCAACACGGCACCGCTCGCCAACCTGGCACCCGTGGTCATCGGCCTGCTCGTGGTCGCGATCGGGATGGCCTGGGGCACCAACGCCGGCTACGCGATCAACCCGGCCCGCGACTTCGGGCCGCGACTCG
This sequence comes from Paractinoplanes toevensis, assembly GCF_018332695.1. Taxonomy (GTDB): domain Bacteria; phylum Actinomycetota; class Actinomycetes; order Mycobacteriales; family Micromonosporaceae; genus Actinoplanes; species Actinoplanes toevensis. The sequence continues at coordinate 23,722 of NZ_BOQN01000092.1, read as the reverse complement.
CCAGTTTCCTCACCGGGTACGGCGGGGCGATGCGCGATCAGACGGGTTATCTGTACTTCTGGATTCCGATCGTCGCCCCGATCATTGGTGGGTTGATCGGCGCCGGGCTGTACCAGGCACTGATCGGGCGGTTCCTGCCGTCCGAGGCACCGCAGGAGCCGGGCGAGATCCCGACCCAACGCGACAACGTGGAGGCAACGCATGGCTGACTTCGTCGGCGCCGTCGACCAGGGCACCACCAGCACCCGCTTCATGATCTTCGATCACGGCGGCAACGAGGTGGCCCGCCACCAGTTGGAGCACGAGCAGATCCTGCCGCAGGCCGGCTGGGTGGAACACAACCCGGTGGAGATCCTGGACCGTACGACCACGGTGGTGCGCACCGGCATGCAGAAGGCGAATCTGCAGGCCAGTGACCTGGCCGCGCTGGGCATCACGAACCAGCGGGAGACCGCGGTGGTGTGGGACCGCACGACCGGCCGGCCGTACTACAACGCGATCGTCTGGCAGGACACCCGCACCGACCGGATCGCGTCCGCCCTGGACCGGGACGGCCGCGGCGACGTCATCCGCCGCAAGGCCGGGCTGCCGCCCGCCACGTACTTCTCCGGCGGCAAGATCCAGTGGATTCTGGAGAACGTTGACGGGGTCCGCGCGGCGGCCGAGCGCGGCGACGCCATCTTCGGCAACACCGACAGCTGGCTGCTGTGGAACATGACCGGTGGCGTGGACGGGGGCAATCACGTCACCGACGTGACCAACGCCAGCCGTACGATGCTCATGGATCTTGAATCTTTGCAGTGGGACGACGAACTGCTGGGCTTCTTCGGGATCCCGCGCTCGATGCTCCCCGAGATCCGGCCGTCGTCCGACCCGAACACCTACGGCGTGGCCCGCTGGCCCGGGCCGCTGGGCGGCGAGGTGCCGCTCACCGGGGACCTCGGCGACCAGCAGGCGGCCACCGTCGGTCAGGTGTGCTTCTCCCCCGGCGAGGCCAAGAACACCTACGGCACCGGCAACTTCATGCTGCTCAACACCGGCACCGAGCTGGTCCGCTCGGAGAACGGCCTGCTCACGACGGTCTGCTACAAGTTCGGCGACGCCGCTCCGGTGTACGCGCTGGAAGGCTCGATCGCAGTGACCGGCTCGGCCGTGCAGTGGCTGCGCGACCAGCTCCACGTGATCAAGGACGCGGCCGCCAGCGAGGCCCTGGCCGCGTCGGTGCCGGACAGCGGCGGGGTGTACTTCGTGCCCGCGTTCTCCGGCCTGTTCGCGCCGTACTGGCGCTCCGACGCCCGCGGCGCGATCGTCGGGCTGTCCCGGTTCAACACCGACGCGCACATCGCCCGGGCCACCCTCGAGTCGATCTGCTACCAGAGCCGGGACGTGGTCGACGCGATGGCGCAGGACTCCGGGGTCACCCTGGACGTGCTCAAGGTCGACGGCGGCATCACCGCCAACAACCTGTGCATGCAGATCCAGGCCGACGTGCTCGGCGTACCGGTCAGCCGGCCGGTGGTGGCCGAGACGACCGCGCTGGGTGCCGCGTACGCGGCCGGTCTCGCCGTCGGTTTCTGGAAGTCGACCGACGAGCTGCGGGACAACTGGAACGAGTCGCAGCGCTGGCAGCCGACGTGGAGCGAGGAACAGCGCAGCACCGGCTACACCCGATGGAAGAAAGCGGTCGAGCGCACCCTCGACTGGGTGGACGTGGACTGATCATGGTTGCTCTGTCACCCCAATATCGGGACTCGGCGCTGGCCGCGCTGGCCGGCGCCGAGCTCGACGTCCTGGTCGTGGGCGGTGGCGTGGTCGGCGCGGGCTGCGCGCTGGACGCCACCACCCGCGGCCTGTCGACCGGCCTGGTCGAGGCCCGCGACTTCGCCTCGGGCACGTCCAGCCGCTCCAGCAAACTGATCCACGGCGGGCTGCGCTACCTGGAGATGCTCGACTTCGCGCTGGTCCGCGAGGCGCTGCGGGAACGCGGGCTGCTGCTGACCCGGCTCGCGCCGCACCTGGTCCGGCCGGTGCGCTTCCTCTACCCCCTGCTGCACCACGGCTGGGAGCGGGTCTACGCGGGCAGCGGGGTCACCCTCTACGACACCATGGCGCTGGGCGGCGGCCTCCCCCACCACCGCAACCTGACCCGGCGGGGTGCGCTGCGCGAATGCCCGGCGTTGAAGAAGGAGGCGCTGGTCGGGGCCCTGCAGTACTACGACGCCCAGGTCGACGACGCCCGGCACACCATGTTCCTGGCCCGCACGGCGGCCGCCTACGGCGCGCACGTCGCTTCCCGTACGAAAGTGGTGGGTTTTCTCCGGGAAGGTGAACGGGTCACCGGGGTTCGGGTCCAAGACCTGGAACACGACAGGACCTTCGAGGTACGGGCTCAGCAGGTGATCAACGCGACGGGTGTGTGGACCGACGACACCCAGGCCCTGGTCGGTGAGCGCGGCCAGTTCCACGTGCGCGCCTCCAAGGGCATCCACCTGGTCGTGCCGCGGGACCGCATCCAGTCCCGCACCGGCCTGATCCTGCGCACCGAGAAGAGCGTGCTGTTCGTCATCCCGTGGGGCCGGCACTGGATCATCGGCACCACCGACACCGACTGGACCCTCGACAAGGCCCACCCGGCCGCGTCCAGCACCGACATCGACTACCTGCTCGAACACGTCAACACGGTGCTGTCCACGCCGCTGTCCCGGGCCGACGTGCAGGGCGTCTACGCCGGCCTGCGGCCGCTGCTGTCCGGCGAGTCGGAGTCGACGTCGAAACTGTCCCGGGAACACACCGTGGCCAGTCCGGTGCCCGGCCTGGTCGTGGTCGCGGGCGGCAAGTACACGACGTACCGGGTGATGGCCCGCGACGCCGTCGACGCCTGCGTGCACGGGCTGGGCCGCTCGGTCCCGGCCTCCTGCACCCACGACGTGCCGCTGCTCGGCGCCGACGGGTACCCCGCCCTGTGGAATCGCCGCCGGGTGCTGGCCGCCGAATCCGGCCTGCACGTGGCCCGGGTCGAACACCTGCTGGGTCGCTACGGAACCCTGGTCACCGAGGTGCTCGACCTGATCCGGGACGACCCGTCGCTGGCCGCACCGGTGGAGGGCGCCGACGACTACCTGCGGGCCGAGCTGACCTACGCGGCCAGCCACGAGGGCGCCCGCCACCTGGAGGACCTGCTCACCCGCCGCACCCGCATCTCGATCGAAACCTTCGACCGGGGTGTCGCCGCGGCACCGGTAGCCGCCGCGCTGGTGGCCGGGGTGCTCGGCTGGACACCGTCGCAGACCGAGCGGGAGGTCGAGCACTACCGCCTGCGGGTCGAGGCCGAGCGGCGCTCCCAGGAGCAACTCGACGACGAGACCGCCGACGCCGCCCGGCTCGGGGCACCCGAGGTGGTGCCGCTGAGACCCTAGACCCGCTCGAGGACCACCACCGGGATCTCCCGGTCGGTCTTCTTCTGGTACTCGTCGTAGTCGGGCCACACCTCGGTCATCGCCGCCCACATGGCGGGCTTCTCGGCCGGGGTGGCGACCCGGGCGGTGGCGCCGAAGCGGTCGCCCTTGACCTGGACCTCGACGTTGGGGTCGGCGGACAGGTTCACGAACCAGGCCGGCGGCTCCGGCGCACCGCCCTTGGACGCGACGACGAGATAGGCGCCCTCGAACTCCCGGAAGATCAGGGCGTGCGAACGCTGCTCGCCCGACTTCCGGCCGGTGGTGAACAGGATCAGGATGGTGGTCCCGTTACGCCAGTGAAAGCCGTCCTCGCCGTTGGTCTCGAGGTAGCGCTCCACATGCGGAGCCCCGTGCAAATCGATCGCTGAACTCATGATTCCGACCCTACTGCGTGATGCCCGCCAGCAGCCGGGCGAACGGATCAGGGTCACTACGACGGAAGTCGGCGGCCTGCCACTGCGACAGGAAACCGGCCGGCTCCCCGGTGTGGCCGGGGAGCAGCACCGGAATGATCCGCAGGTCACGACGGGCGGACTCGTTGACCAGCAGCTCCTCCTCCATCTTCTGCCACGTGCCCATCCCGTGCGGCCCGAGGAACACCGCCCCGGCCCGGACCTTCGCGATCTGCCGTTCGAGCTCGTTGCGCCACCGGGCGCCGGGAACGAGGTCGACCGGGGCGAACCAGGCCAGGACCCCGGCGGCCCGCAGCCGCTCGGCGATCCGGGCGACCAGGTTGTGGTCGGCCGTGTTGTAGGACAGGAACACGTCGAAGTCCTTGGTGACCTCCTTGCCGCGGATCGTCGCGGTGTTGGCGGCGGCGTCCCGGCCGGCGTCGGCGCTCGCGTTCATGTCCCGCACCGCGGAGGCGCTCGCGAGCCGGTCCTCCCGGTCCAGCAGCGAGATCCGCACCTGTTCGCAGTCCGCGCACAGCACGTCGGTGGCGCCACGCTCGAGCCGGCGCCGCACCGCCTCGGAGTCGACCCGGTAGCCGCACCCGGGGCAGCTGAAGATCCGCTCCCGCCGGACCGAGCGCGCCAGCGCCCGGGCGGTCAGGTGAGCGTGCACGTAGTCCTCGAACAGGAACCGGGTCTCCTCGCTGGCGTCCGCGTCGAAGAACACCGCCAGCTCACCCCGGCCTTCCTCCGGCTGCAAGACGCGAACCCCGCAGACCCCACCGACCTTCGCACGGTAGGTGCTTCCGTTGCGCCACATCTCCTTCTGGACGTACGCCGAGACCCGCGACAACCGCACGGCGAGGGTGGCGTAGATGGCGGTCACCGCACCGTCGAATCGGAACAGCACATCGGCCGCCTCCGGTTCCCCGTCAACCGGCCGGTCGGCAGTCAGTTGCGATGGGAAGACCAGGTCGACGCCGTCCTCGGCGACCTCGCGTTGCGCGAGGTCGTGCCGTAGCAGTTCCTCGATCACCGCAATAAGTAGCAGCCGCTCCTCTCGCCGCGCCAGCCGGCCGTCCTGGGGTATCGGGAACTGACCGGCAAGGGCACGGACCTCGGGCAGATAGCCGAGCCCGTCGGGCTGAGCGCGCGCCTCATCGATCAGCGAGGAGGCGTAGAAGTCCAGCATCTCCGGCTGAAGCAGCACGAAGTCGCCGAAAGACAGGCGGCGCACCACATCGCGCAACTCCAGAAGTCGCACACAGGCATCGAAGCTCGACCGCAGGCTGCCGCTGTCCGACACGGACGGCTCGTAGCGCCGGAAGTCGCGGTACAGGTCGTCGGCCGTGGCCAAGACCCGTCGGCTCTTCCGCTCGCGCAGGAGGAACTGTTTGATGGTTTCGAACAGTTCGGTGGAGACCGACAGTGGCAGAGAATCCCAGTCGATGGCCGCCCGGATCGCGTTGGCAAGTTCCCGGATCTGCCGTCCCTCCCGGGCGCTGGTCTGGAAGTAGCCGGTCAATGCCAACTCTTTGCAGATCGCCGCGATCCGCTTGTCACCGGCGGCCACCCCACCGCGGTCGGTGCGGGCAGCGACCAGGATGGCCGGTGCCGCGGTCTGCTGGTGCAGCGCCCGCGCCCAGTATCGGACCCCGGAGAACGGGTCGGTTTCGCTCCGCGCGTCGAAGACGACCAGTGCGGCGGCGGCCTCCGCCAGATGCAGCTGATGAATGAGCCGATAGCCGGACTGGCCGGCCATGTCCCACAGCAGCGTCTCCCGCCGCTCGCTACCACCGTCCGGTAGCGCGGCCTCCGTTTCCTCGAACGTGTATACCTGCCGAGCGTGGGTGGAATCGGTCGGCCGATACGGTTGGTTGCTCAATACCAACCCGAGACCGGATTTGCCGACTCCGGTCTCACCGACCAGCACCACCTTGGCATTGCGGTAGGTACGCGCACCGTGCGATTTGCTGCCCAGCAGGCGATTGGTGTCGACCTCGTAGATGTCGACACCGCGGATCCCGCCGGACCGATCCCAGATCGCCAGCAGCGAACCAGCCGGCGATGCGGTCAACCCCCTGCCCAGCTGCTGGTTACCGAGGTCGACCTGCATGACCGATTGCCAGGTGTCCGTCCGCCAGCAACGCAACGCAACAGCGTCGGCCGCATAAAGCAAGCGTCCGTCGGGCGAGAAGCTGACCGCGCTCCGGCCCCCGTCGCTCTGAACCTCGAGTTCGGCCAGCTGTCGTCCCTCCGAGTTCCAGACGTGCAGCAACGGAAAGTCCTGGTCGGCCGCGCCCAGCATGCGTCCGTCCCTCGACCAGACCATTCCACTGAAGGAGAGCCCTCGGCTGGTGATGGGTTTCGGTGCGATCTCGGCGTCCTCATGGATGAGAAAGGCACCGACAGCGGTCTGCACGGCAAACACCTCGCCCAGCGGCGACCAGGAAACCGTGTCGACGGGATGGTCGAGTTCCAGCCAGGACGCTCGGCTTCCGTCCGCCACCGACAGAAGCTTGATGGTGTGTGAACCGTCGCAAACGGCGAGGCGAGTGCCGCTCGGGGAGAACGAGAGAGCGAGAAGGTTGTCCGCGGCGACCCGCTCCTGCCAGACCGGCGAGCCCGAGCGCGAGATCCGATACAGCATCGCCCACTGTCCGTACACCACGGCAAACAGGTCGGGAGCGGTTGGAGACCACTCAACCCTGGGCCAGGCCGGGACGACGCCATGCTGCCAGCGCCAGGCGACCTGCCAGTTGCCATGGCGGAGTGCCCACACGGCCACGTCGCGGTTCGCCAGCGCGAGGCGGCTGCCGTCGAGCGACCACGAGCAGGACAGTGGCAAGGTAACGACGTCAGACAGTCGCGCGCGCCACCTCAGTGCCGGGTGCAGGTCGTCGGTCATCGCTGCGGCTCCCCGCTGATGGCCTGGACCAGGCGGTCGAACGGGGCCGGCCACGCCTCCCGGAAGTCGACCGCGTGCCACCGGCCCAGGAACATCGGCAGCGTGAACCCGGCCGGGGTGCCCGGCAGCAGGACCGGGATCACCTTCAGGTCCTCCCGGCGGGTCTGCTCGTCGACGATCGCCTCGGCTTCCAGGCGCTGCCATCGGCCCATCCCCTGCGGGCCCAGCAGGACTGCTGCCGCGCGTACCCCTCGGATCTGTTTTTCCAGTTCCTGCTGCCAGACCTGGCCGCCCTGCAGGGCGCGGGTGTCGAACCAGGGCAGCAGGCCCGCCTCGCGCAGGCCCTCGGCGATGCCGGCGACCGCCGGCCGTTCGGCCGAGTTGTAGGAGAGGAAGACGTCGTAGTCGCCGGCCGTCTCCTTGCCGCGGATGGTCGCCGTGGCCGCCGCACGGTCGCGGCCCAGGTCGGCGCTCTCGTTCATGCGTTCCACCGACTGCTGGACCGACCGGTCGAGGTGGTCCGCGCCGTCGAGGAAGACGATCTGGTGTTCGTCGCAGACCGGGCAGGTCATCGCGGTCGCGCCGCGGTCGAGGCGGCGGCGGACCATCTCGGCGTCCAGCCGGTAGGAGCAGCCGGGGCAGGTGAAGACGCGTTCGCGCCGGACCGTGCCGGGCAGGGCGTGCGCGGTGACGTGGGCCTGCACGTAGTCCTCGAAGATGATCCGGGTTTCCGCGCCGGCGGCCGCGTCGAAGAAGACGGTCAGCTCGCCGATGCCGTCGCCGGTCTCGCGGGCCCGCAGGCCGCAGACCCCGCCCGTCTTCGGGCGGTAGGTGCTGGCGTTGCGCCACATCTCGGCCCGCTGGTAGACGTGCGACAGCCGGACCGCGAGGGTGGCGTAGACGGTCGGGACGGAACCCTCGAAGCGCAGGATCACGTCGGCCTTGGTGTCGGCGGGCGCTTCCCCTTCGATCGTGAACTGGCTGGGGAAGACCAGGTCGATGCGGTTGTCGGTGGTCTCGCGCAGCGCCAGGTCGTGCCGCAGCAGCTCCTCGACGGTGGCGATGAGCAGCAGTTGCTCGTCGGCTCCGGCGAGCCGGCCGTCGTCGGGCATCGGGAAGCGGCCGGCGATGGCGTCCTCCCAGGAGAAATAGCCGAGACCGTCGGGCTGGCCGCGCGCCGCGTCGATCAGCGCCGAGGCGTACGCGTCGAGCAGCTCCGGCCGCAGCAGCACGAAGCCGCCGAAGCTGAGCCGCCGCAACAGGTCGCGTCCCTCCAGCAGCCGGATGCAGGTGTCGAAGCCGGCCCGCAGGTCGGGGTCGCCGGCCAGCCCCGGCTGCTGCCGGCTGAAGTCGCGGAACAGGTCGTCGGCGGTGGCCAGCACCCGGGAGCCGGCCTTCTCGGCGATCAGGAACCGTTTGATGGTCTCGAACAACAGATTGGAGATCGAGCGGGGCAGCGTGCCCCAGTTGATCGCCTCCCGGACGGCCTGGGCCAGCTCGGCGATCTGCCAGCCCTGCCGGGCGCTGGTCTCGAAGTAGCCGGTCAGCCCGAGTTCGGCGCAGAGGGCGTCGATCCGTTCGCGGCTGGCCGGGATGCCACCCCGGTCGACCCGGGCGGCGGCCAGGATGGCCGGTGGCGGGGTGCGGCCGGGCACGTCGGCCTGGCACTGCTTGAGGGCGCGCGTCCAGTAACGGACGGCGCCGAACGGGTCGGTCTCGCTGCGCGCGTCGAAGACGACGACGGCGGCCGCCGCCTCGGCCAGATGCAACTGGTGGATGAGGCGGTAACCGGGCTGGCCGGCCAGGTCCCAGAGCAGGATCTCGCGTTTCTCCGGGCCGCCGGGCTGGTCGACCTCACGCTCGTCGAAGGTGAACACCTGCCGGGCGTGACTGGAGTCGGTCGGCCGGTACGGCTGGCCGCTGAGCACCAGGCCGAGCCCCGACTTGCCGACGCCGGTGTCGCCGACCAGCACCACCTTGGCGTTGCGGTAGGTGCGGGAGGCGTCGGTGGGCTGGTCGGCCAGGAGCCGGTCGACGTCGATGTCGAACAGTTCGATGCCGTTGCGGTCGCTGTTGCGCCGGGCCAGGGCGTCGTGGCCGGGCACGGTGATCAGGCTGCCGTACGCCGCGTGGGTCTCGGCTATCGGGATGACGGCCACGCAGGCCCAGGTGTCGGTGCGCCAGCATCGGATGGTCCCGTCGATGCCGGTGGAGAACATGATCCGGCCGTCCGGGGTGAAGGCCGTGTCGTACACGTAGTCGCCGGTGTGGCCCTCGAGTTCGGCCTCGAGGACGCCGTCCACGGTGTTCCAGATGTGGATGGTGGGCCGGTTGCGGGCGGCGACCAGCCGGCGGCCGTCCGGCGACCAGCTCATCGCGATGGCCTTCGCGCCGTCTACCCCGCGGCCCGCCGTGGTCTCCCGGGCGAGGTGGTCGGCCGGGTGGATCTGCAGGGTCTCCTTGGCCGAGAGAACGGCCAGCCGGTCGCCGGTGGGCGCCCAGGCGATCATCTTCGGGCCCTGGGTGTACTCGAGCCGGTCGAGCTGTTCGCCGGTGTGCGTGTCGAACACGGCGAGCGCACCCTCGCGGGGCTTCGACCAGCTGTGCTCGCCCTGGATGACCGCGATCCGGTGGCCGTCCGGGGAGAACTCCATGGACGGCCAGACACCGCCGCTGGTGCGGTGCGGGACCGACCACATCGTTCCGGAGCCCCGGCCGTCACGGTCGAGCATCCGCATGGTGACGGTCTTGCCGTGGGCGTGCGCGAAGATCGCCGGGTTGCTGGGGTGCCAGCGGACGCCCCAGGACTTGACGTCGAGGAACCCGCCGACGGAGAACTCGGGCCGGAACTCGCCCGCCTCCGGGTTGACCCGCCACACCATCCCGAGGCCCGGTCCGGCGGTCGCGATCCGGGTGCCGTCCGGCGACCAGGCCGCCATCCAGGCCCCGGCGAGGTCTCCGCCCGCCGGCCGCAACTCGCGCCGGGTGACACCGGGTGGCAGGGCGGACGGCTTCCTCATGCGGCTCCTCGGTGGTCTCCTCGTTCTGGCGGACCGTAGTCGGCTCCGGCCTCGGAGTCGTATCCGTCATGTGGGTGATGCGGTCAGGTGTCGCCGCGGCCGACGAGCCCGAGCGCGGCGGTGGCGGCCGCGGTGGCGAGGATCCAGCCGGCCACCTGCAGGACGTCGGCCACTATCTGCATTGTCTCGCTGCGGTAGTGCCACGACGACTTCTGTCCGAGGTCGACGACCGGCACCAGCAGATCCATCGTGTACAGGCCGGGGCTGAACCGGCCGCAGTAGCCGGGCTGGTCGGCGACCGGGTCGGCGGCCGGCCGGACCACGCACTCGCTGGTGTTGCCCCGCGCGTCGACGACCGGCATCGGGTCGGGCCGCTCGGCCGGCGCGAGGAGGCCGAAGACCAGGAATCCGGCCAGCCACAGCCCGGCCAGCCAGTACAGCGCGAGCTGCAGCCGGTAGCCGTAGCCGACCGTGATCCGGTAGAGGAAACCGGCCACCGCGAGCGACCAGCGGCGGGCGCGGCGGGCCTCCGAGATGCGCTGCGCCCACTCGCGTTTGCGCATTTCGTACAGGATGCGGCGGGCCACCGAGTCGGCGCCGGTGGCCCGGTAGATGGCGGCCAGCTGCAGGTAGGGCTGGGACAGCTGCCCGGTGGGCAGGGCCACGTCGGTGCGCAGGGTCGACGGCGGCGGCAGGATCTTGGTGCTCTCGAACCGGCGGATCTGGGTGTGCCAGTCGGCGGTGCCGGGCCGGGCGTCCAGGTCGATGTGCACCTGATATTCGAGTCCGTGCAGGTCGAGGTGGGTGGCCTGCCACAGGTTGGCGTTGTCGGTGAACGAGATGACCACGGCCCGGGACATGTCCACGTTGCCACGCAACGGTTGGCCGGGCGCCACCACCAGGTCGGGGGTGCGCAGGCCGGCCAGGTCGAGCACGAGCAGGCCGGGGTCGGGCGGGTCGGCGGACCGCCGGCGGCGCCGGCGCTGTTCCGGCACCGGCGGCCGGGCATTGCGAGCCGCGTCGATCGCCGCCGGCGAGGCGTCCCGGCGGGCCTGCTCGGCGACGGCCCGCGCGGCCTCGAGACCGCTCGCGACCGCGGCCTCGGCCGCGTCGGCCCGCGCCGCGGCGATCATCAAGGCCCGATCGCGGGTGGCGGCCACGTCGCCGGGAGCGCTTGCCGACCTGTGTACGGCGAGAGCGCCCAGTACGACATCCTTGAGCCCCACCGACCGGCGCACCACGGCCCGCCGCAGGCGCACCATCCCCTCGGCCCGGGCACCGTCGAACCAGATGTCCCCGCCGATCTCGGCCGCCCCGCCGTCGACCGACGCCTCCGGCCGCCCGGCGGTGCGCAGGGTCTCCACCGCCATCTCGTTCCACCGCAGGTAGGAGCCGGTCAGGTCGACGTCGCCGGCGATCCGGGCGTCGGTGAGCCGCACCCCGCCGACCGCGTCGAGCCCGCCGAGGTAGAGGTCGGAGCAGCTGGTCGTGGACGCGTCCAGGGCGGGCCCCTCACCGGAGTCGATCTCGGCCTGGATGAACTGCACCGATCGGGAGATCCGCGCGCCGCGCAGCCCGACGACGCCCTCGGCGGTGAACGGCCGCCCGGCCGGGTTGCCCCGCACGGTCCCGGTGATCTCCGCACCGATCAGGTTGAGCACCGGGTCGAAACCCCGCGCGCCGGGCCGGAAGATGTGCTGGTCGGTGCGGCACGGCGCGCTGAGCCGGGCACCCGAGACGAACACCGACCCGGCGGTGACGTCGGCCAGCCGCAGCGATCCGCGGGCGGTGACCTCGCCGCAGTCGATGGTGCCGCCGACCCGGGCCCGGTGCAGGTTGAGGGCGTTGCCGCCCGGGTTGGCCAGGGTGGCCCGCTGCAGCAGCACGCTGTGCTGGATGCGGGCGTCCTGCAGGCAGATCTCGCCGGCGACGTCGGCGTCCGCGGCCGTCACGTGCCCGCGCACGACCACACCGTTGGCGACCACCGCGTACGCCTCGTCGGGGCGCCCCAGTGACGATCGGTCGAAGCGCAGGTCGCCGCCGATCTCGGCGCCGGACAGGCGCACGCTGCCGCGGGCGGTGAACCCGGCGTCGAGCTCGACATTCCCGCGCACCTCGGCCCGGTCGAGCACGATCAGGGCGGCCGGGTCGAACTCGGCGTCCCCGCTCGGCCCGGCCGGCCGGCGCAGGCCCGGCTCCGGCTCGACCGCGGTGAGCCGGCCCGCGCTGAGGTCGACGATCCCGCCGATGACGACCCCCGGCAGGTAGAGCCGCCCGGTCACGTCGAGCAGGTCGCCGGTGGTGCGATCGGAGCCGACCGGCCGGGCGTTGACCTCGCCGTGCACGATCGACCGGCGGGCCCGCTCGTGCCGCCGGTCGGCGCTGAGCGACCCGCCGACCCGCAGCTCGGGCCCGTTGAGCGCGGTCCCCGGCACCGGCCCCTCGGCGCCCGGGGCGGCCAGCCGGGAACTGTCCAGCTCGAGGTCGCCGCCGATCCGCGAGTTGGCCAGGTCGAACATGCCCTGGCAGTCGATCCGGGGCGCGCTGAGCATGCCGCCGATGGTGAGCCGCCGCATGCGCACCGGGCAGCCGCGCGGCACGACCGAGATGGCATCGGTGCGGTCCTCCGGCCCGAACGTCGACCCGTCGAGGTGCACCGACCCGCCGACCCGGGCGTCGGTGAAGTCGATGCCGGACCGGAACGACGACTCCTTGAGCCACACCTCGAGCGTGATCACGCAGTTGGCGGCGTCGACCCAGGCCGCCGTGGTGCGGTCGAGCTGCAGGCCGGGCAGCGACGCCTCGAGCAGGTTGAGCCCACCCCGCACGACACACTCGATGAGGGTGAGCTGCACCCCGAGCGTCGACCCGCGCAGATCGAGATCGCCGTCGATGGTGATGCCCTGCAGATGAAGCTGCCCGGTCGGGTGGTCCTCCGGCCCGGGCGGCTGCAGCACAGCCCGCCGCAGCGTCGCCGCGCCGATCACCCGGGGCCCGTCGACGACCGTCCCGTCGCGACTGGCCGCGACGAGCTCCCGGAAAAGCGTGCTGTCCCCCGCCGTCATGGGCGCCAATGTAACGGAACCCACCGACAGTTTTACCCAGCGTCAGAACGGCCCGGTCACCAGGGCTGGATCTCGACCGGCACGACGCTGTCCTCGACGACGTCGGCGAAGGCCATCTTGACCCCCTCGCCGGTGCCGCCGGTCGCCGTGACCAGGTAGCTGCCGATCGGGAGGCCGGTCAACGACACCGTGCCGGTGGTGGTGCAGCCGGTCTTCAGGTAGAGATCGCCGATGGCCTCGACGCAGAACTCCTGGACCGGGCCGGTGTCCGGCTCGACCAGGGTGACGTCGAGGCCGCCGGTCGCGAAGAGCGACTCGTCGACCACGGTGGTCCGGCCGTCGGCGACGGTGAACCAGGTCGCGGCGCTCTCCCGCGCGGCCCGCGGCACCCACTGGGTGGACATGGTCTCCGGGAAGTAGAAGCCGACGCGGTACCGCCCGGCCGGCAGGGGCGCGGCCGAGTAGTGGCCCGCCTCGTCGGTGAAGACCAGGGGCAACGTGTCGTTGTGCCCGGCCGAGGAGCTCAGCTGGACTCGGACACCCGCGACCGGATCACCCTTGGCCGTGGTGAGCGTGCCCTCGATCGTCCCGGTGCCGACCGGGGCGGCCTGGGCGGGAATCGGGGTGAGTGCGAGGCCGGCGACGACGGACACGACAAGAACGCGAAGACGAGAAGAAGTAGACATCGACGATCACGGTAGGTGCCGCACCGCCCCGGTCGCTGCCCCACGCGACCAAACCCCGCAAATCGGTCGCCGCAGTGTCAGGGGCGGGTGACGCGGCGGCGGGGGCGGGGGGTCGCGCGGGCGCTCAGGTCGTTGCGGCGGAGGAGCAGGGCGGCTGTGCCGCCGGCCGGCAGCAGGAGCCAGCAGGAGAGCAGGCGGTAGATCAGTACGGCGGCCGCGGCGGTGGCGGCCGTCGCGCCGGCTGCGGTCAGGCCCGCGACGAACGCGGTGTCGACCACTCCCACGCCGCCGGGAGTGAGCGGGACCTGGCGGACGATCTGCACGCCCAGGTAGATGCCGGCCAGCGTGGTTATCCCGACCGGGAGGCCCACCGCGCGGCAGGTGGCGGCCAGGCAGAGCAGGTCGGTCAGCCAGTTCAGCGCGAAGAACAGCAGGCCGGCGATCCAGTCGCGGGCGCGCAGCGAGGCGCCGGCCTGCCAGGCGTCGCGGGCCGAGGCCAGGATCGCGCGGATCCAGCGGATGACGCGACCGTTGCGGTGGGTGCCCAGCGTGACGGACGGCAGGCGGCGGCCGGCCAGAACGGCCACCGTGGTGAGCACGGCCAGGACGGCGACCACCGCGAGCGGGCGGGGGCTCAGCAGCAGAGTGGGGTTGCGACCGAGAACCGCCACGCCGCCGGCCACGTAGAGCAGGGCGAGCCCGCCGATCGAGGCCAGACCGGAGACGATCATCGAGGCGGCCGAGATCTCCTTGCTGGCGCCGCCGCGCTGGTACTCGCGCACCGCGTAGCCCGCCGAGACGGCGGCGCCGGCCGGCATCGAGATGGAGATGGCGGTGCGGGCCAGGGTGACCGCGGCGGCCCGGCGGGCCGTCAGGCGTACGCCCAGAGCGCGCATCAACTGCCGCTGCTGCCAGGCGAACGCGGCCAGTGACAGTGCCTGCAGCGCGGCGGCGAGGGTGACCCACCCGTAGTCGGCGCCGGTGAGCCCGGCGACGAACGCGCGCGGGTCGGGCAGCCGGCCCCACAGGCCCAGTGCGGCCAGCCCGAGCCCGGCCGCGAACAGCAGCGGCAGGCGCAGCCGCACCCACCACCGGCGCGCAGCCGCCGCCGGGGACTGTCGCTGGTCAGGGGGCACCTGGCGATCCTGGCAAACGAGGTCAAGATTGGGCTACCCCGTGTGACGTCAGTCGCCGGAGTAACCCCAGAAATACAGCTCGGAAGGGCGGCCGTACGCGTCGTGCAGGACCGCGCAGCGGCCGATGCCCCGGTAGGCGGCCAGGTCGGTGATCTTCTCGACGTGGTCGTTGGTCAGCTGAACCGTGCCGGCGGCCTCCATCGCCTCCTCGTCGGAGAGCGGGACGATGATGCCGTACTCGGGGTTGCCGTGTTCCTTGACCAGCGCCATGTACTCCTCGAAGGTCTCGTAGGAGTACGGCAGCCAGCCGTAGTTGGGCTGGTCGCCGTCGTCGAGGACCCGGTACATGTCGAGGATCGAGTGGGTGCCGGCCAGCCGGACCGTCTCCTCGGCCCACAGCTCGTCCTCGGTCTGCGGGCGGTTCGGGTAGTCGCGGGCCATCTTGCCGTCCTCGCCGGCCACCGCCCACCAGAACTCGCCGCTCTCGAAGACCTGCTGCCGCAAACCTACAAAAGCCGCATACCGGTCGGGCTGGTAGGGAACGTAATAGTCCCACCCCGAAGCGCCCAACGGATCCTCCTCAACGATCTTTTTCTCGCGGCACTGTACCGGGAGAGTGGGCGCGTCCACCCCTCTCCCCCGGCACAGATATTCGCGTTCTAGCAGCGGCCGAGATCCTGCCACTGTTCGGTCCAGCCGGGCTCGGAGCCCTGCGTCCAGTAGCGGGCCTTCCACAGGTGCTTACCCTGCCCGGACGGCGGGCCGCTCGGGTCGCCGTACCGGCTCTTCTCGTGCTTGACGAGGTTGCCGCCGGTGTAGACCGCGGAGAACTGCCACTCGGGCGCGCTCGAGCAGTCGGTGGCCGGCGGAGTGGTCGTCGGAGGCGTCGTTGTCGGGGTGGTGGTGGGCGGCGTGGTCGGCGTCGAACATCCGCCGGTCGCGTCGACCGTGTCGGTGAAGGCGCTGCCGGCGGACCGGTAGGCGGCCGCCTTCGCGGTCGCCGCCGACGGCGCGAGAACCTGATTCTTGGCGAACAACAGCCAGTCGACCTGCTGGATGTACGTCGACAGCCCGCCCGTGTGAGCGGCGGTGTCGATGAACCACAGGTTCCAGTTGATGGTCATCGTCTGACGTGGATAGAACTTGCCGGAGTGGTCGCCGACCTGCACCCCGTCGATGAAGTAGATCATGTGCCCGTTGGCGACCTGGACCACCAGGTCGTGCCACCCGTTGAAGCTCTGCCGCTGCTCGGAGTGCACGTTGTCGGCGTACCACGGGTCGTTGCGGTAGGTGTACCAGCTGGTCTGGTAGTTGATCGGCCCGGTCTCGCCCCACCCGCCGTTCGGCAGGTACTCGGAGATGTCCAGCTCGGAGTAGGTCGGGTCGAGGTCGCCGTTGAGCGGGCTGATGGTGAAGAAGGTTTCGTTGATGTGGTCGCCGTCGTTGCCGCTGACCGGTGCGTCGGTGAACCGGATCCGGCTGGCGTAGGTCCCGTCCAGGAACCGCTTCTGGGTGGAGTAGAGCTCGGCCTGGTTGGTGCCGGCGCCGGTGCCGTCGGTCGAGGCGGTCAGCTGCATGACCTGGTCGCCGTTCGACGACGGGAAGGTGATGCTGTTCGCCGACCAGGTCGCGCCGGGCACGCCCGGCCCGCCGGCATAGGTACGGGGTGTCCAGCCGTGCGAGGTGAGGGACGAATCGGACGACGACGCGTAGTGGAAGTCGTCGAAGAGATAGCCGCAGTCGGCGGCCGAGGCGGTGCCGGAGGTCAGGGCGACGACGCCCGAAGCGACCAGGCCCGCGATGGAGAGCGCAGCCAATCGACGCTTGTCGATCAACATGGGCAGACTCCTCCTCTTTCTCAATGGGGGATGGGGATTTACTTGACCGCGCCGGCGGTCATTCCGGCGCGGATGTGGCGCTGGAACGCGACGTAGGCGACGAGCACCGGCAGCATGGCGATGGTCAGGCCGGCGAACAGTCCGCCCCAGTCGCTGCGATACCCCTGGCTGACCGACAGGGCGGCCAGACCCTGCGCCAGGACGTACCGGTCCGGGTCGGGATTGAGAACCAGCGGCAGAAGGTACTGGTTCCAGAGCCCGAGGAAATTGAAGATGCCCACGGCGACCAGGCCGGGCCGGGCGAGCGGCAGCATGACGCGGAAGAACACCGCGGCGTGCGAGCAGCCGTCGAGGAAGGCGGCCTCGGCCAGCTCGGTGGGCAGGGTGCGGAAGAACGAATGCAGGAAGAAGACCGTGAAGGGTACGGCGTAAGCGGCGTAGACCAGGATCAGGCCGGGGTACGTGCCGAGCAGCCCGAGTCGCTGGACCACGAAGAACAGTGGCACCAGGGCGAGGAACACCGGGAAGAACATCGCCGCGACGAACGTGTAGTAGAGGAACCGGTTGCCCCGGAACTCGTAACGGGCCAGGGCGTACGCGACGAGTGCGCCCAGGAACATGGTGAGCAGCAGCGCCCCGCCCACGACGATGAGACTGTTCAGGAAATATCGGCCGATGCTGGCCCCGGTCCAGGCCCGCGCCCAGTTGTCGAAACGCGGCGTCGAGGGCAGCGACCAGGGCTCGTTGAGGATCTCGTCGTCCGACTTGACCGAGGACACCACCGCCCACAGCAGCGGGAGCGAGGTCACCACCGCCCAGCAGAGCATCGCCAGCTGCGGAAGCGGGTTCTTCCGGTTCGTGGCGGCGGGTGGGGCCGGCGCCAGCACCGGCGCGGGTCGCGAGCGCAGAAGTGTCATGCCAGCTCCAGCCGGTCGTTGCGCCCGGCGCGGAGAGCCAGGACCGCGAGGGTCAGGGTCGCGAAGAACAGAGCCACCCCCATCGCCGAGGCATAGCCGAACTTCCCGTAGGTGAAGGCGTTCCGGTACAGCGACAGGCCGATGACCTCGGTCGCGCCGTCCGGCCCGCCCGGCCCGACCGTCATGACCTGCACGACCGCGAAACCGTCGAGGGCCGCGATGCCGAGATAGACGAACGCGACCTGCACGGACTCCCGGACCAGCGGGACGGTGATCCGCCGGAACGTGGTCCACGACCCGGCCCCGTCGATCAGCGCGGCCTCGTACAGCTCGGCCGGGATGGCGTCGATGGCGGCCCGGAAGAGGACGACGTAGAACCCGACCGACGACCAGATCAGCACCGCCATCACCGCGGCGAGCGCGAACGCCGGGTCGGCCAGCCAGCTTTTCGTCAGGCCGCCGAGTCCGACCGCCCGCAGCCCCGAGTTGAGCAGGCCGGTGTTCGGGTTGTAGACGAAGCCCCACAGCACCGCGATGACGACCAGCGACAGCAGCTGCGGGAAGAAGTAGACGATCTGGTAGCCGGCCGACCCGCGCCGGGTCCGCAGCAACGAGGCGAGCCCGAGGCCGAGCGCGATCGTGGCGACCGGCACGACGACCAGCATCACCGCGTTGTTGCGGACCGCGTCGAGGAACAGGGAGTCGCCGCCGAGGCGGGCGTAATTGCCCGCCCCGACGAAATGCGCCTCGCCCGCCACACCGGTCCAATCGGTCAAGGACAGATAAAAGGCCTGGGCGTACGGCGAGAGAACGAAAACGACGTGCAGGACCAGCGCCGGCACCAGCGCACCGAGCAGGAACCGCCACCGGCCGTGCCGCATCAGCGCGTGTATTTCTGCACGGTCGAGTCCTTGGCGAGGGCGTCGGCGGCCTTCTGGATGCGGGTGGACCAGTCGGCCGGCGAGATGCGCTTGTTGACGAGTTCCCCGGTGGCGTCGTCGACGGCTTTGGCGAGCGGCGCGTACCACGTACGGAATCGGTAGGTGAACGTGCCGGAACCGGCCGCGGTGACCGCGTCGCGCACCGAGCCGAGCCCGCTGGAGAGGGTGAGCCCGTCGGTGGCCCCGGCCACCGCCGGCAGGGTGGAATTGGCTTCGGCGAAGGCCTTGGCCGACGCCTTGGAGAAGAGGATCCGCAGGTATTCCTGGCCGCCGGCCGGGTTCTTGGCCTTGGCCGGAACGAGGAAGGATTCGCTGGAAGCGGCCTGCACGGCGGCAAAGGGCTGCTTATCCGAAGCGGTCAGCGATGGGACGGCGCCCATGACCATGTCGAATCCGGCCGGTGCGACGCCCTTCTGTTCGCTCTCCAGCCACGAGCCGCTCGGAATGAACGCGGCCTTCCGCTGGCACCAGGCCGCCTGCGCCTCGGTGTGGGACAGCGCCTCCGACCCGCTCATGATGTAGCCCTGGCCGGCGAGTTCGGCGAACGCGGTGGCCGCCTGCACGAGCCCGTCCTGTTTCCAGGCGTTCGGCTGCAGATTGTCGACCGCCTTGATCAGGTCCAGCCCGCCGGTCTTGGCGGCCATGCTGAGCAGCGGATCGTTGATGTACTCCGGATATTTGCCCTGATAGGTCCAGGGCGCGACACCGGTCTTCTTGATGGTCGCGCACAGCGCGAGCATGTCCGCCCATGTCTGCGGATAGGCCCAGCCCTTCTCCGCGAAGAACGGCTTCGAATACCAGAGGCCCCAGACGGTGTACGTGAAATTCAGCGCGACCGTGGTTCCGGCGAACGTGCCGTCCTCGACGACGCCGGGAAGCAGCGTGTCGCGTACTTTCCGGCCGGGTTCGTCGAAGGCCGGCGCATCGAGAAGCGCGGCGAGATCGGACACCTGATTCGCGGCGACGAGGGTGGCGATATCGAGACGGCCGGCGCCGGTGTTGTCGACGACATCGGGCGGATTGCCGGCGACGAAGCGGGGCTGAATGGCCTCCCCGACCTTCTGCAACCCCTTGTGATCGACCTTGGCCTGCGGATATTTCGCCGTGTACTGGGCTTCCGCCTTGACGGCGTACTCATCGCCGTACCCTCCTTTGAAAACGACCACCTCGAGGGGCGCGTCGGCCTTGACCCCCAGGGGGTTGTCGGCGGTTTTCTCGCCGCCCGCGACGGCCTCGCCGTCGTCCTTCTTTCCGCCCGTCACGCAGGCGGAGAGAAGGGGTGCGGCAATGGCGGCCGTGGCCGCGGTCCGCAGCAGGCTTCTTCGGGTGGGGTACGGTCTGACCTGGGATTCGAGGTTCATTGGCGTGGGCCTTCTTCCCTATGCGGTACGCCGGATGCGCCCGGCGTACCGCGCTTCAAGGTGTGCGTTGTGTTCCTTGCCGCCGGGCACGTTGTCCGACAGGTAGACCGGCGGTGTCAGTCCGGCCGTGAGGAGGTTGGCGACCACCTCGGTGACGAGCTGCTGGGCGAGCAGTGCCGCCGTGATCGAGGAGACGGCCCCCACGGCCCCTCCGCCGGGAAGCGGGAGGGTGGCGTCGCCGTAGGGTGCGCCGTTGTCGAGCACGACGTCGGCGATGTCGCCGAGCTTGCGGCCGCTGGGGTGGCGGGAGTCGACGCCCGCCGAGTGCTGCGCCGAGGTGATCGCGACCAGGGCGTGGCCGCGTTCCTTGACCAGCAGCGCCATCTCGACGACGGCGCCGTTGATGCCGGAGTTGGAGGCGATGACGAACGCGTCGTCGGGTTTGATCGGGGCCAGTTCGTAGAGGCGGTGGGCGATCTCGGTTCTTCTTTCGATGGCCGGATCGGCGAGGTCCGCCATTTCCGAGCCGCCGTAGAGGACGATGTCCCGCAGGGCGATCCGGTTGGTGGGGACCAGGCCACCGGCCCGGCCGGCGATCTCCATGGCCAGGGCCTCCGAGTGCCCGCAGCCGAAGGCCTGGATCACTCCCCCGTTGCGTACGGTCTCGGTCAGGAGTTTTGCGGCTCTGTTCTTCTCGTCCTGCTGGCCGGTGCCGACTCTCATGATGACGGCCTGGAGCTGTCTCAGGTATTCGCTGCTGGTGACACTCACGCTGGTCCTTTCGGGCGGCCGCGCTTGCGGGACGGGATCTTCTCGGGCAGTCGGTGGGCGTCGACGGCCCGGACGGTCAGCTCGAGCGCCTCGGCGGTGCGCTCGTAGGTGCGCTGGGCGACCGCCACGTAGATGAGGTCGAGCACCAGCAGCTGCGAGTGCAGGGCGGAGAGCGCGGCCAGCCGGAACGTCGTCTCCTGCACGCTAGTGGTGAAGACGACGTCGGCGACCTCGGCCAGCGGCGAGCGGCCGAAGCTGGTCACCGCGACGGTGAGCGCACCGTGGTCGGCCGCCTCGGCCAGAGTCTCGATGACCTCGCGGGTGCGGCCGGAGTGCGACAGCCCGATCGCGACATCACCCGGCAGCAGCAGCGCGGCGTTGGTGAGCGCGGTGTGCGAGTCGGTGCGATGCCACACCGGGACCCGGATGCGTTCGAGCCGGAAAGCCATCTCGCGGGCCGCGGTGCCGCTGGACCCGAGCCCGAAGATCTCCACCCGCTTGGCCTCGGCGATCGTCGCGGCGACCCGCTCGACCGCGGTGACGTCGATCCCGGCCGCGGTCCCCTGGATGGCCCGGGTGTCGGCCGCGGTGACCACGTCGAGCACGTCGGTGAGCGGATCGTCGGGGGCGATGTCGCCGCTGATGTCGGTCTCCCAGCGGGCCTGCTCGGCCCGGCCGGTCTCGGTGGCGATGGCGACCCGCAGGTTGGCGTAGCCCTTGAAGCCGAGCGTGCGGCTGAACCGGGTGACGGTCGCCGTGCTGGTGCCGGACCGCTCGGCCAGGTCGACGATGCTGGCGTGGGCGGCCGTCTCCGGGTCGGCCAGGATCGTCTCGGCAATCCTGGCCAGAGCCTCCGGCATCTGCGACCCCTCGATGCGCAGCCGCCCGAGCAGCCCGCCGCTCTCACCCGTCACGTCGGTCATCCTTTTCATCGATTGCCGTTGCCGATGAAAATTACGACCGTTGGCGGGTCTAGTCAACAACTGTTAGCTATGTTTCGATCTGGCTCATGGATCTGGTGGTCGGGGTGGACGCCGGCGGCACCGCGTCCCGGGCCGTGGTGGCCACCCTGGACGGTGCGATAGTCGGACGGGGTGCGGCCGGGCCGGGAAATCCGCTGTCCGGCGGGGTGTCCGCGGCATCGGCCATCGGGGTGGCCCTGCGCTCCGCACTGTCCGGATGTGATCCGTCCAGAGTGGCCGGCGGCGTGCTCGGCGTAGCCGGCACCAGCGTCGTAACGAACCCGGTCATCGCCGACGCCTTCGAGGCCATGTGGTTTTCCCTCGGTCTGCGCTGCCCCATGCGGATCGTCGGCGACGTGGTAACCGCCTTCGCGGCCGGAACGCCGTCGCCATCCGGCGCCGCACTGATCGCCGGCACCGGGGCGGTGGCCGCCCGCCTGAATGACCACGCCGTGATCGCGGTCGCCGACGGCTTCGGCTGGCTGCTCGGCGACGAGGGCTCGGGCCGCTGGATGGGCTTGCAAGCCTTGCGGTCCGCTGTCCGCGATTGGCCATCCACACTGGCCGGCCTGGTCGCCGCCCACGCCGGAGTAACGTCGGCGGACGCCCTGATCCACTGGGCGCAGGGCCTGCCGTTCCCCGCCATCGACGGCCTGGCACCGGTGGTGTGCGCCGCGGCCCGGGCCGGCGACCCCGACGCCGAGCGAATCACCACGGCCGCCGCCGGCCAGCTCCTGGCCACCCTCGACCAGGTAGCCGAGCCGGGTGCGCCGGTGGTCCTGGCCGGCGGCCTGCTGGCGGCCGAGACGCCGGTGCGGGAGAGCGTGCTCGCGGCCCTACGGACCGGGCACGCAACCGTCGGGACCAGCACCGATCCGGCCGCCGCGGCAGCTTGGCTGGCGGCCCGCCCACTGAGCGCACTGAGCCCGCCGGCACTGCACACCGCCCTGCTCGGCTGACCGCTCGCGGACGGCGCCCGACAACACGCCCCGCGCCCGACAACCCTGTCGCAGACCCGCCCGGGCGAGCGCATGACTGATCTCCTGCCGATGACGCTTCCGCGCGGCCAGGAGATCCACGGCAGGATTAATCGCCGTCCAGGCCCGCTCGGCCGCCGAACGGCTGGTAGGCGACAATCTCACTTGCCGATATAAACGAGTCTGCCAGCCACCGATAACGCCGGCCGCAGTGCCCGAAACGAGATGATTTTTGGTTTTGCCAAACCGGAGGTCCGCGTATTCTTGCCGCCGTTCTGGTCGATTCCAGATGCGTCTCGGTGGGCGCGCCGGATTGATTCCTCAAGAAACGGCGCGTATTCCTCGCGATCCGAAGCACGACGCCTGCCGCGCCCGTCCGATGGTGCCGTGCCGGACAGAGCGGGCGAGGTGGGGACGGCGGCCCACGCCCGGTCGGCGCCGGTCGCCGGCAACTGCGGGTGACCGCCAAGGCTGGACCGCGAGGTGGCCTCGCTCTTCGCACGGTTCCACCTGCCGGACGTCCGCCCGGACGGTGGCGCCGGCCCGGACGGCGCCAGCAGCATCGCCTGCTGGCGCGAGCTGCGCACAAGCCTCGACCGGGCACACTGGCACTGGCGGAGCCGCGGATTCTGTTTGAGCGGGCGGACGCGCGAGGGTGGCCCCCTCGGGCCAGATCAGCGGCGGAACACTTTCGACAACGTCGTGCAGACCAAGCTCCCCGCAAGCGCGGGAACACCCGCCCGACCGGCACCGCTTGCACCCGTGACGCCGCTTGAGCCCCCACCGCCGACGCCGTTCATGCTCACGACGAAACTCTGCTGTCGACGGCGAATAATTGCGCGCTCTGGTCGGGTCGCGCATGGCAGCAACCTCAGACCTGCTAAAGAACTCCAGCTGCCGCATGCAGAAATCATCTCGCGGTCGGCAGGGCATGCGCCAATAGGTGATCATTACATTCAGAAGAGGGCGTTAAGTAAGTCTAATGGGCGCCGGGTCAGGGCATCGGATAAAGGCCTCGGTCCATTGGACGAGATCGTGGGACAGCGCCATGCGTGCCAAGATCTCGCGTCGACACAGCGAAGATCGAAGGCAGAGTTGGCTCGACTCCGCCCGAGGCCCGCAGCCGGGAGGCCGCGTCCGGGAAGCCCGCGGGCAGGAATCCGCAGCCAAGAGCCCGCCGCCAGAAGGCCCGTGCCCAGACGGCCCACGCCCAAAGGGCCGCGCCCAGAGGGCCAGCGACCGGGAGGCCCGCCCCAAGAAGGCCCACGCCCAGAAGGCCCGAGGCCAGAA
>NZ_BOQN01000091.1 GCF_018332695.1 Paractinoplanes toevensis | reverse complement strand
GCAGCAGCGGCAGCGGCAGCGGCAGCGGCAGCGGCAGCGGTCGAGCATCAACCGACGGCAACGCCGGCGCGGCCGGCCAGGCTCCCACCGCCGGCCAGGTCCAAGCCGGCGGCCAAGCCCAAGCCGGCGGCCAGGCCCAAGCCGGCGGCCAGGCCCAAGCCGGCGGCCAGGCCCAAGCCGGCGGCCAGACCAAGGCCGGCGGCCAGACCAAGGCCGGCGGCCAGACCGGAATCGGCGGCCAAACCGCGACCACCGACGGATCGAGGCCAGGCGGGCGGGCCGAGCCGATCGATCCCTGGCCCGAGGCTCCCACCGTTCCGGTGCGAAACAGGCCCAACCCCCCGACGCCGAGGGCGCCGCAGGCCGGGCACTCGGCGACCCAGGCTCAATCCGCCGACCGCACCCGAGTCGAAAGCCCCACCATCCCGCCCACCCTTACCGACATTTCCGAAATATCGGGCAAGGGTCGGCGCAAGTGGGGATTCGGCAAGCGCAAGCAGACCGACCCGCCGCAGCCCACCTCGCCGCCAGCCACGACCGGAGCCCGAGGCGACGGGACCGCAGCGCCCGGCGGGACCGCAGCCCAGCCCGGCGGGACCGCAGCCCAGCCCGGACCGGAAAGATCACAAGCGACCAAGCCGGACCCCGCGCTCGCGCCGCCCGGGTTCCACGTCTACCGGCCCTCCTCCGCAGGGCAGTCGACAAACGGGCAGTCGACAAACGGGCAGTCCACGAACGGGCAGTCCACGAACGGGAGCGGCGAGCGCTCCGCGGAGGATGACGACCGCTGATGCCGTACCCCCTGCTTGTGGTCACCGCGGTGGCCGCCGAGGCCGATGCCGTCCGCGCCGGGGCCGACCCGGGCCATGTCGTGGTCGAGCCGATCGGCGTGGGACCGGCGGCGGCCGCCGCCGGGACCGCCCGCCTGCTCGCCACCGGCCGCTACCGCGCGGTGATCAGCGCCGGCATCGCCGGTGGCTTCCCCGGCCGCGCACCCGTCGGCGCGACCGTCCTCGGTGTCCGCAGCATCGCCGCCGACCTGGGCGCGGAATCGCCCGGCGGCTTCCTGGCGATCGAGGAGCTGGGCTTCGGCAGCAGCCTGCTCGCGGCCGACCCGCTGCTGCTCAAGGGCCTGACCGCGGCCCTGCCCGACGCGATCAGCGGTGACGTGCTCACCCTGGCCACGGTCACCGGCACCGCCACGACCGCGGACGCTCTGAGCGAACGTTTCCCGCGAGCGATGGCCGAGGCGATGGAGGGCTTCGGGGTGGCGACCGCGGCGGCCGGCGCGAACGTCCCGTTCATCGAACTACGGACGATCTCCAACCCGATCGGGCCCCGGGACCGGGCGGCGTGGCGGCTCAAAGAGGCCTTCGCCGCGTTGTCCACAGCTTCCGGCGCCCTGTGGACAGCCTGTGGATAACCTCACCATGTGGGATGGAAGACAGGTGGCGTGCCGCGCCGGGTGGCCATTGCGGGTCTAGCGTGGCATTCGTGGCGCTTTCCATCGCGGTCTCACCGTGCCCCAATGACACGTTCGTCTTCCACGCTCTGGTGCACGGGCTCATCCCGGGCACTCCCGAGATCAACCTGACCTTCGCCGACGTCGACGTCACCAACACGGCGGCCGAGCGTGGTGAGTTCGATCTGGTCAAGGTGAGCTACGCGGCGCTGCCCTGGCTGCTCGACAACTACGACCTGCTGCCCACCGGCGGCGCCCTCGGCCGCGGTTGCGGCCCGCTGGTGCTGGCCCGCTCGGCCGATCAGGACCTGACCGGCGCCACGGTGGCCGTCCCCGGCGACCGCACCACGGCGTACCTTCTGTTCCGCCTCTGGGCCGCCGGCAAGCAGCCGGCCAAGATCGAGGTGGTCCCGTTCCACCAGATCATGCCGGGCGTCGCCGCCGGCACCTACGACGCCGGCCTGGTCATCCACGAGGCCCGCTTCACCTACCAGCGCTACGACCTGGTGGCCCTGGCCGACCTGGGCGAGTGGTGGGAGGCCGACACCGGCCTGCCGATCCCGCTCGGCGCGATCCTGGCGAAGAAGGGCGCGGTCGACCCGGCCCAGGCGACCGAGTGGATCCGCAACTCGGTGAGCATGGCCTGGGCCAACCCCGACGCGAGCCGCGAGTTCATCCTGGCCAACGCGCAGGAGATGGAGCCCGAGGTGGTGAGGCAGCACATCGAGCTCTATGTGAACGAGTTCACCCTGGATCTGGGCCGAGACGGACTCGCCGCCGCCGACGCCCTGCTTCAACGTTCGGCGGCGGCGGGTCTGACACCGTCGGTAAAGCCGTTCCTCTAGGAGACTTCGAACTCCCGCGCCACCGCGTGCACGACCTGCGCAATCGTCTGCGCGGTCTTCTTGTCGGGGTAGCGACCACGCGAGAGCCCCGGCTGCACCTGCACCTCGAGCACCTTGATCATGTCTTCGATCATGCTGTGCAGCTGGTCGGCCGGGCGCCTGCGCAACTCCGCCAGGGTTGGCGGCGCGTCGATGAGCTTCACGCCCATCGCCTGCGCACCCTTGCGGCTGTCCACCACGCCGAACTCGACTCGCTGGCCCGCCTTCAACTCAGCGGTGCCGGCCGGGAGCGCCCCCTTGGGCAGGAACACGTCACCGCCCTCATCGCTGGTGACGAACCCGAATCCCTTCGCCGCGTCGTACCACTTCACTCGACCCGTGGGCACCGCTGACCTCAACTTCACTCAATGGAAACAACCGCTCACGGCAAGGCTACTGAAAGCGTGGGCTACGGCCCAACTGCAATCTCGCGTAGCAGCTGGGGGAACGGGTTGAGGTCGGGCAATACGTACGAAGCGCCCGCAGAACGCAATTCCTCGGCGGAGCACGGGCCGGTGGTCACGCCGATGCCGGGCACCCCCGCGGTACGGGCCGCGATCATGTCGGCGACGTGATCTCCGACATACCACCGCACGCCGTGCTCGGTCAGCGCCGCCGCCTTGCCCTCGGCGAACAGGTCACCGGCCAGCTCGTCGGCGGTCATGCCGAGGTGGTCCAGGTGCAGCCGGGCCAGCGTGCCCAGCTTCGAGGTCACCACGACGACCCGCAGGCCCAGCGCGCGCACCGCGGCGAGGGCCTCGACCGCACCGGGCGTGGGCACGGTCGGCGTGATCGCGTACTCCGGGTAGAGCGCGCGGTAGGTGGTCACCGCCGCCTCGACGTCCTCGGCCGGGAACCACTCGCTCAACTCGGTGCGCAGCGGCGGACCGAGCCGGGTGACGGCCAGGTCGGCGTCGACGAAGACGCCGGTCCTGGCGGTCAGCGCGCGGTATGCCGCGTGGATCCCCGGCCGGGAGTCGATCAGGGTCATGTCCAGATCGAAACCGACCGCACCGCTCACGCGGGGGTCGACGGGATGTAGTTCAGGTGCTCCACGGGCAGCGGGAAGGTCTGGTCGTCGCCGAACGGGGACGGGGCCGCGGCCCGGTCGGAGACCAGCTCGGCGACGTTCAGGTGGCCCTTGGTCGAGACCGGCCGGGTCTGCCGCGGTCCGGCGCCCCCGCTGACGTCGGTGCCCGGCAACTTGTTCTGAGCGGCCACGGATCTCCCCTTCAGGTGTTCGGTGAGCCGGGCGCCTCGCCCGGACACTTCAATATCGTCCCACGACGGCTAGCGTTGAACTCGATGGCCACCACATTTGCCGATCAACTACGGTCGCTCACCGACGAGGCGCTGGGCGCGCTCATCCAGCTGCGCCCCGACCTCGTCGTGCCCGTGCCCGCCGACATCTCGGCGCTGGCCGTGCGCGCCCAGTCCCGCGGCTCGGTCGCGCGCTGCCTCGACGGCCTGGACGAGTTCACCCTGCGCATCCTCGACGCGGCCCGGCTCAGCCGTTCCGCCGACAACGCCTTGACCTCGGTCGACGCCATCCTCGAGCTGTCCGGCAGCACGCCGGCGGACGACGTGCGGGTGGCGATCGACCGGCTCCGGGTCCGGTTCCTGCTGCACGGCCCCGAGGACGCCCTGGCCGTGGCCGGTGCGGTCGACGAGGTCACGTCGCCCTACCCGGCCGGTCTGGGCCGCCCGGCCGACTACCTCGACCCGCAGGCCGCGGCCCTCTGCGCCGACCGGGCCAAGCTGCGCCGTACGGTGCTGGCCGCGCCGGCCGGTGCCCGCGCCGTGCTCGACCGGCTGGCCGCCGGGCCGCCGATCGGCGCGCTGAACCGCGACGCGATGGCCGAGCCGGTGCGCTGGCTGGTCGAGCAGCACATCCTGGTGCCGATCTCGGAGGCCGGCCGGGCCCCACGGCCGGACGGCGAGCTGGTCGAGCTTCCCCGCGAGGTGGGCATGCTGCTGCGCCGGGAGACCGGTCCGCTCGGCGAGCTGCGGCCGTTCCCGCCGCTGCCGGCTGGCTCCGCCCGCGACCGGAAGTCGGTCGACTCGGCCGGTGCCGGGCAGGCGATGGAGGCGGTACGCAGCGCGGAAGCCCTGCTCGAGGCGCTCGGCGGTGAGCCCGCCCCGGTGCTGCGGGCCGGTGGTCTTGGCGTCCGTGACCTGCGCCGGCTGGCCCGGTCGGCCGGCCTCGACGATGCGGGCGCGGCCCTGCTGCTGGAGATCGCCTACACGGCCGGTCTGCTCGGCGAGACCGACGCGGCCGGCAGCTCCCGGTCGGTGACGGTGAGCCGGGCCGGCGGCGCGGTCGACGAGATCTTCCTGCCGACCGGGGCGTACGACCTGTGGCGGGCCCTGAGCATCGCCCAGCGCTGGCACACCCTGGCCCGGGCCTGGATGGTGATGACCCGTCAGCCCGGCCTGGTCGGTTCCCGCGACGACCGGGACCGGCCGATCAACGCGCTGGCGCCGGAGGCCGAGCGGGCGGGCGCACCGCAGGCCCGCCGCGAGGCGCTGCTGGTGCTGGCCGGCCTCGAGCCGGGCACCGCCCCGGCCGTCGACGAGGTGCTCGAGCTGCTGGCCTGGCAGGCGCCCCGCCGCGCCCGGGGCCGGGAGGCCGCCCACCGGGACGCTCTCGCCGGGGCCGCGCTGCTCGGGGTGACCGCGCTGGGTGCGCTCACCTCGTTCGCCCGGCTGCTGCTGGAGGATCCGGACGACGACGAGAACGACCCGCTGGGCGTGCGGGCGGCGGCCGGTCAGACGCCGCACGACGCCGTGCGCACGCTGGACGCCCTCCTGCCGGCCCCGGTCGACCACGTGCTGGTGCAGGCCGACCTGTCCGTGGTGGTGCCCGGCCCGCCCGAGCCGGAGCTGGCCGCCGAGCTCGACGTGGTGGCCGAGCCGGAATCGGCGGGCGGCGCCAGCGTCTTCCGGGTCACCCCGGCCAGCGTGCGCCGGGCCCTCGACGTCGGTTACACGGCGACCGACCTGCACTCGCTGTTCAAGCGCCGGTCCCGCACGCCGGTGCCGCAGACCCTGACCTACATGATCGACGACGCCGCGCGCCGGCACGGCGGCCTGCGGTCCGGGTCGGCCGGCTCCTACCTGCGCAGCGACGACGAGGCGCTGGTCGCCGAGGTGCTCGCGGACCGGCGGCTGGCCCCGCTCGGCCTGCGGCAGATCGCGCCGACCGTGCTGGTCAGCCCGCTGCAGGTGGCTCGGTTGCTGAGCCAGTTGCGGGACGCCGGTTTCGCGCCGGTGGCCGAGGACGCCGTCGGTGCGGCCGTACTCTCCCGCCCCAAGGTTCGGCGCGCTCCCACCCGTACCACCCTGGCGGCGCGCCTGGCCGACCAGGCCGCGCCCCAGCTCCTGGCCGGACCCCGTCTGGCCGGGGTGGTCGAGCAGTTGCGCCGCGGCGACATCGCCACCCGCGCGGCCCGGCGGGCGCCGATCACCGTGCGCGCCGCGAACGGGCAGAGCGTGACCGGTCTCACCTCGGTGCAGCGGCACGGTGAGGCGATGGAGGTGCTCCAGCAGGCCGTGCGGGACAAGGCCCGGGTGTGGGTGGGTTATGTCGACTCGCACGGCGCCACGCTGTCCCGGCTGGTGCGCCCGGTGTCGCTGAGCGCCGGTTACCTGCGGGCCGAGGACGAGCGCACCGAGACGCTGCACACGTTCGCGCTGCACCGGATCACCGCGGCGGTCACCGAGGACGAATGAGGTTGTGGCACCGAGCCGTGGCAAACTGGAGGGTCGGCTTTATTAGGGGGACTTCCGGTGGGCGACGGACCGTTGATCGTGCAGTCGGACAAGACACTGCTACTCGAGGTTGATCATCCGGACGCCCAGGCGTGCCGGATGGCGATCGCGCCCTTCGCCGAGTTGGAGCGCTCGCCGGAGCACGTGCACACCTACCGGCTGACGCCGCTCGGGCTGTGGAACGCGCGGGCCGCCGGGCACGACGCGGAGAGCGTGGTCGACTCGTTGATCAAGTTCTCCCGCTATCCGGTGCCCAACGCGCTGCTGGTCGACGTGGCCGAGACGATGGACCGCTACGGCCGGTTGCAGCTGGCCAACGACCCCGTGCACGGCCTCGTGCTGCGCGGCCTCGACCGGATCGTGCTGGTCGAGGTGGCGAAATCGAAGAAACTGGCCGGCATGCTCGGGGCCAAGATCGACGACGAGACGATCGTCGTGCACCCGTCCGAGCGGGGCCGGTTGAAGCAGGCGCTGCTCAAGCTCGGCTGGCCGGCCGAAGACCTGGCCGGTTACGTCGACGGCGAGGCGCACGAGATCGACCTCGCCGAGGACGGCTGGAAGCTTCGCTCCTACCAGCAGGAGGCGGTCGACGGCTTCTGGGCCGGCGGCTCCGGCGTCGTCGTGCTGCCCTGTGGCGCCGGCAAGACCCTGGTCGGCGCGGCCGCGATGGCCACCGCGAAAGCCACGACGCTGATCCTGGTCACCAACACGGTGGCGGGCCGGCAGTGGAAACGCGAGCTGGTCGCCCGCACGTCGCTCACCGAGGACGAGATCGGGGAGTACTCCGGCGAGCGCAAGGAGATCCGGCCGGTCACCATCGCGACCTACCAGGTGCTGACGTCCCGCCGCGGCGGCGCGTTCACCCACCTCGACCTGTTCGGCGCCCGCGACTGGGGCCTGGTCATCTACGACGAGGTGCACCTGCTGCCCGCCCCGATCTTCCGGTTCACCGCCGACCTGCAGGCCCGCCGCCGGCTCGGCCTCACCGCCACCCTGGTGCGGGAGGACGGCCGGGAGGGCGATGTCTTCTCGCTGATCGGCCCGAAGCGCTACGACGCGCCCTGGAAGGACATCGAGTCGCAGGGCTGGATCGCGCCGGCCGAGTGCGTCGAGGTGCGGGTCACCCTCACCGACGCGGAGCGGATGACGTACGCGGTGACCGACGCCGAGGAGCGCTACAAGGCCGCCGCCACCGCCCGCACCAAACTGCCCGTGGTGAAGGCCCTGGTCGACAAGCATCCCGACGAACAGGTGCTGGTCATCGGCGGGTTTCTGGACCAGTTGCACACGCTCGGCGAATACCTGGACGCCCCGATCATCGAGGGCTCGACCACCAACAAGGAGCGGGAGCGGCTGTTCGACGCGTTCCGCGCGGGTTCGCTGAAGACGCTGGTGCTCTCCAAGGTCGGCAACTTCTCCATCGACCTGCCCGAGGCGGCGGTGGCCATCCAGGTGTCCGGCACGTTCGGCTCGCGCCAGGAGGAGGCGCAGCGCCTGGGCCGGGTGCTGCGGCCGAAGGCGGACGGCCGCCAGGCGCACTTCTACACGGTGGTCTCGCGGGACACGATCGACACCGACTACGCCGCGCACCGGCAGCGTTTCCTGGCCGAGCAGGGGTACGCGTACACCATCGTGGACGCGGACGACGTGCTCGGCCCGCCGCTCCCGCAGATCGACTAGGAACGCATCGGTGCCGGCTCGGTCGTGGCCGGCGCCTTTGTCGCCGGCTCCGGGCCGCTCGACGACTGCGCGAAGAACGCGCCGAAGCAGATAAAGAGCACCAGCACCACACCGGCGATCGCGGCCGCCGGCCAATACCAGCTGATCGTCCGTTTCGCCGGGGGCGGAGCCGCTGGGCCGAACTCCTCGTGCGCGGCGGCCGCCACCACCTCGGGGCTGCCGAGCCGCTCGAGCACCTCGATCAGCTCGCCCTCGGACTGGATGTTGCGCTCGGCCTTCTCGCTGGCGATATGCGCGGTCAGGTCGGCGAGCAGTTCCCGGCGCTGCAGCACGGGCAGCCCGGCCAGGCGGACGTCGACCTCGTGCAGGTACTCCGCGACGACGTCGGTGTTCTTGGTGTTCATGCGGCCTCACCGGTTCCCACGAGACGGTCGACGGTCGATCGAAACGAAACCCATTCGGTACGGAAGTGCGCGAGGGCGGAGCGCCCGTCGCTGGTCAGGGAGTAGTAGCGCCGGGGCGGCCCGGACGGGGACTCGGCCCACTTGGTGTCCAGCCACCCGCTGCGGCGCAGCCGGGACAGCAGTGGATAGAGGGTGCCTTCGCTGGCCGCGAGGTTCGGCTCTTCGCCGAAGCGACGGACGATCTCGGTGCCGTATCGGTCTTCGTGCTCGACCATGGCCAGCACGCAGAACTCGAGGGTCCCGCGCCGAAGGCTGGTCGCCAACTCTGCCATGCGAGACACGGTACCTTGCGACGCAAGGTACGCACTACCCCGGCAGCGCGGGCCCCGGCCGCAGCAGGTCGGCCAGCAGGTCACCGTGCTCGTCGATCCGGTCCAGCGCCTCGGCCGGCGAGTAGTGATGCGGATCCGCCGCGCCGGTGCCGACCGCCTCCACCTCGTCCCAGGTCAGCGGCGTCGACACGGTCGGGAACTCCTGCGCCCGCAACGAGTACGGCGTCACCGTCGTCTTCGCCGCGGCGTTCTGACTCCAGTCGATGAAGATCTTTCCGGGACGGATGGCTTTCGCCATCTTCGCGGTGATCGAGCCGGGGACCATCGCCGCCAGCTCCTCGGCGACCTTTTTGGCGTACGCCGTGACGGTCTCCGCATCCTGCGTGCCGGAGATCGGGCAGCAGAGCTGCATGCCCTTCTTGCCGGACGTCTTCGGGTACGCCGCGATGCCGTCGGACTCCAGCCGATCGCGCATCAGCACCGCCACCGCACAGCACTCCCGCAGCCCGGCCGGCGCGCCCGGGTCCAGATCGACCACCAGTAGGTCGGGCTGGGCGCCGACCTTCCACTGCGGGGTGTGCAGCTCGAGCGCCGCGAGATTGGCCAGCCAGACCAGCGTCGGCAGGTCGTCCACCACCACGAAGTCGATCGTCTCCCGGCTCTTGGTGGACCCCGGCACCGGCAGCGTCTCCAGGCGCACCCAATCGGGCGTACCCCCCGGCTTGTTCTTCTCGAAGAAGTGCACGCCCTCGACCCCGTTGGGGAAGCGGATGCGGGTCACCGCCCGGTCGGCCAGGTGCGGCAGGAGAACCGGCGCGACCCGGGTGTAGTAGTCGATGACCTCGCCCTTGGTGAACCCGGCGGCCGGAAAGAGCACCTTGTCGAGATTGGAAAGCTCCAGGTCACGGCCCTCGATGGAGACGGGGAACCGGTCAGGAGCCATCGTCTTCCTCCTCCGCGCACTCGGCCGGGGACTTGTCGTCGCGCACCCGCAGGAAACGCGGGAAGCGCAACCGGCCGTCCGGCGTGCGATTGCCGTATCGCACCTCGACCACCAGCTGCGGATCCACCCAGTGGGCGCCCCTCGCATCCTCCCGCGGAACCGCGCCGGGCGCGAACGGAGAATCCCGCCGGCCCAGCGGTTCCAGCACGGCCAGCAGCTCCTTCTCGGCGACCGCGCCGATGCCGCCGCCCACCCGGCCGCGGAACGCCAGCCCGTCCGGGGTCGGCACCCCGACGAGCAGGCCGCCCAACTTGCGCACGCCGGCCCGCCAGCCACCGATCACGTAGTCGCCGGTGCGGTCGAACTTGACCTTGATCCAGTCCGGCGAGCGGCTGCCCGGCAGGTAGACCGAGTCGGTGCGCTTCGCGACCACGCCCTCC
The DNA here is from genome assembly GCF_018332695.1 of Paractinoplanes toevensis. Classification (GTDB taxonomy): domain Bacteria; phylum Actinomycetota; class Actinomycetes; order Mycobacteriales; family Micromonosporaceae; genus Actinoplanes; species Actinoplanes toevensis. Next base: position 24,236 of record NZ_BOQN01000091.1, on the reverse strand, counting down.
AGGCTGTTCTCCCGGGCCGCCTCGGCGGTGGCCGGCCCGTCCCCGAACGCCGGCGGCACCATCCAGCTCGGCCCGGCCAGGCCGAGCTCCTCCAGCCGCTCCCGGCGGGCCAGATAGGGCAGGCCGGTCATATCCCGGCCGTCGTGATAGAGCAGATCGAAGATCATGTACGTGACCGGCACGGTCACCGCCAGCCGCGCCGCCCGGCTGTGCTCCCGGACGTGCATGCGCTCGGCCAGGGCGGTGAACGACGGCCGGCCCGCCGCGTCGAGCACCACCATCTCGCCGTCCAGCAGCGTTCCCTCCGGCAGGTGCAGGTCGGCGATTTCCGGGTAAGCCGAGGTCACGACGGCGCCCGAGCGTGCGAACAGGTCGGGCGGACCACCGGCGAACAGGGCAAGAACCCGAACCCCGTCCCACTTGAACTCGTAGCTCCAGCCAGGCCCGACCGGCAGCACACCGGAGGTGGCGAGCATCGGAGACAGCGGGGCAGCGGGCACTCGATCACCTTAGGCAGGACCGAACACCTTACGCAGGAGTCTCAGTAATGCCATCCTGATCAGGGATAACGAGGGGATGTTCACCATGCGCGCGATCTGGAAGGGCGCGGTGTCGTTCGGCCTGGTGTCGATCGCCGTGAAGCTGTACTCCGCTACGGAGGAGAAAGACATCCGGTTCCACCAGGTGCATCGCACCGACGGCGGCCGGATCAAGTACCAGCGCACCTGCTCGATCGACGGCGAGGTGGTCAGCTACGACGACATCGCCAAGGGGTACGACATCGGCGGCGGCGAGATGGTGATCCTCACCGACGAGGACTTCGCCGACCTGCCGCTGACTACGTCCCGGGCGATCGACGTGCTGGAGTTCGTGCCCGCCGACGACATCGATCCGATCCTGTTCGCCAAGGCCTACTACCTCGAGCCCGAGGGCCAGGCCGCGAAGCCGTACGTGCTGTTGCGCGACGCCCTGAAGGACGCCGACCGGGTGGCCATCGTCAAGATCGCCATACGGCAGCGGGAGCAGCTCGCCACCCTGCGCGTGCACGACGACGTGCTGGTGCTCAACACCATGCTCTGGCCCGACGAGGTGCGTACGCCCGAGTTCGGCTTCCTCGACGAGGACATCGAGACCCGCCCGGCCGAGCTGGCCATGGCCAGCTCGCTGATCGACTCGATGGCCGGCAGCTTCAAGGCCGACGAGTTCACCGACAACTACCGGGCCGCCCTGCAGGAGGTCATCGACGCCAAGGTCGAGGGCCGCGAGATCGTCCAGCCGGAGGAGGCCGACGAGGCCCCGGCCGCCGCGATCGACCTGATGGCAGCCCTGAAGGCGTCGGTCGAGCGGGCCAAGCAGGCCCGCGGCGAGGCCTCGGCGGACACTTCGGCGGCGACAGCGCCGAAGAAAGCGACCCCGATCAAGAAGGCCGCCGCGAAGAAGGCGACCCCCGCGAAGAAGACCGCCGAGAAGAAGGCCACGCCCGCCAAGAAGGCGGCCAAGAAGTCCGCGTGACTAGAGTTGGCTCGTGGCATTGACGTGGGATGAGTCTTATCTGGGCAAGGTGCGGGCGAGCATCGGCGACACCGACACGATCCTGTTCGTGGGCGCGCGCGGAGTGGTCTTCGACGACCAGGGCCGGCTGTTGCTGATCCAGCGCTCCGACAACCACCGGTGGGCGATCCCGGCCGGTGCCATGGAGCTGGGCGAAAGCATGGAGGACTGCGCGATCCGCGAGGTGTGGGAGGAGACCGGCCTGCGGGCCACGTCGCTGACCCCGTTCGCGTTCTACAGCGCCTACACGTACACCAACGACTACGGGCACACCTACCAGCAGATCCTGATGAGCTTCCGGATCGACAGCTGGGAGGGCGAGCTGCTGCGGCAGACCGACGAGTCCGTCGACGCCGGCTTCTTCCCGCTCGACGACCTGCCCGGCGAGAAGTCGTTCGTCATCGCCGAGACCCTTAGTGATCTTGAGTTATTCCAGGAGACCGGGCGCCTGGTCCTGAAGTAGCGTCGCCCCTCGTGGGCAAACGTAAGTACCTGGGGATGGATCTCAGTCCCCTGAAACACCGCGACTTCCGCTTGGTCTTCGCGGGCGGCACGGTCTCCGGTTTCGGGTCGTTCATCACCTACGTCACGATCCCGTACCAGGTCGCGAAGCTCACCGACGACCCGGTCATGGTCGCCCTGCTCGGCATCTGCGAACTGGTCCCGCTGCTGGTCATGGCATTCGTCGGCGGCGCACTGGCCGACTACCTGGACCGCCGCCTGCTGGTCCGCGGCGGCGAGTTCGCCCTGGCCGCATTGACCGGCGTGCTGCTGCTCAACGCACTGAGCGACAAACCCCACCTGTGGTTGCTCTACGTGATCGCCGCCCTGGCCGCCTCGGTCGACGGCCTGCAGCGCCCCGCGCTGGAGGCGATGATCCCCCGCCTGGTGGAGCCGGAAGAACTGCCCGCGGTGATGGCGATCAACTCGCTGGGCTTCCAGATCGCCCAGCTGGGCGGTCCCGCCCTGGCCGGCCTGCTGATCTCCGCGGTCGACCTGGCCTGGGTATACGCCTTCGACCTGCTCACCTTCGCCGTCTCGCTGACCTGCCTGACCCTGGTCCGCGCGGTCCCACCACCACCGGCCGCCGACCGCCCGTCCATCGGCGCGGTGATAACCGGCCTGCGCTACGCGAAATCCCGCCCCGAATTGCTGGGCACCTATCTGGTCGACATCAACGCCATGTTCTTCGGCATGCCGCAGGCCCTTTTCCCGTTCCTGGCCATGCAGCTGGGCGGCCCCAAAATCCTGGGCCTCCTGTATGCCGCCCCCGCGGTCGGTTCGATGATCGCCACACTGACCTCCGGCTGGACCGGCAAAGTGCATCGCCACGGCCTGATGGTGCTGATAGCGGCCACCTTCTGGGGCCTGGGCATAATCGGGGTAGGCCTGTCGAACACCCTATGGCTCACCCTTTTCTGCCTGGCTTTCGCCGGCGCCGCCGACATGATTTCCGGCATCTTCCGCGCCGTCATGTGGAGCCAGACCATCCCCGACCACCTGCGCGGCCGCCTGGCCGGCATCGAAATGCTGTCCTACACAACGGGCCCGCTGCTGGGCCAGATGCGCTCCGGCCTGATGGCGAAAACCCGCCTGGGCGTCGGCGGCTCGATCTGGATGGGCGGCGTCCTCTGCATAGCCGGCTGCGTGGCCTTGGCCGCCACGCTCCCCACTTTCCTGCGCTACAACGGCCGAGACGGCCTGGCCCAGAAAAAAGCCGCCGACGAGGCCTACATAACCGCAAACACCTAAACCATTTCCAGTACGGGCATGCAGAGTCCCGTGGCGCACGCCCGGGTCCGTGCGCCATCCGCTTTCCACCCGGCTACCGGCCCATCCCCCATGGGCCATCCCTCGCGGGCTTCGCCCGCATTGCGAACCATCCACGCACTCGTAATGCGAACGGCACCGGTTCACTTTCCGGCCGCGAACGCCGGTTGACACGCTGCGCGCCAGGGACGGCCTCGTCGACAGTCCACCGGCACGCAGCAGATGGAGATCGCCAGCCGCCCACATCGCGGACCCTGCTTGTCGCGTAGCCCGGCGTCCGACAACAGGGCGCCCAGCCGGTCCCGCCGGCGGGCGTCCAGCTCGGCGAGGTCGGCGGCCACCGCCTTCGACCTCGCCCGCCGCGCTTTCAAGAAACGATATGTCGCACATATATACCGCGGCTCACAAGGCTCGACGCGACCTTGTCGATTCTGTCCGGACCGCGCAGTAGATCCACAAGATCTTCGATGGGATGGTTGGCGTGGCGTTTAGCGCGGAATCGAGTAGCGCGGATGCCAACAAACGCCCCTCCTCCGCACATATCTACCGCCGGTGACACGGTTCGGCTCGACCTTGTTGACTTTTCGTGCGGACCGCGCAGCAGATCCACAAGATCTTCGACGGGGGTGGCTGGCGGCGTTTGACGCGGACCGGGGTGACAGGCGCCGCGGTTAGCACGGGATCGAGCAGTGCAAGTGCCTACAAAACGCCCTTCTTCGCACACATATCGGCGACATAGAGCCACGAGAAGTTGGCCTCGGTCACCGTCCCGTTCGGACTTACCCCTCCCGCCGGCTCACGCCGATGCGGGCGAAGCCCCCGAGGCGTTGTCGCACCGGGATCGGGCCGGTAGCGGGGTGAAAAGCGTGTGGCGCACGGACCCGGCCGTGCGCCACGGGGCCTTGCATGCCCGTATTTCTAAAGGTTTTCAGGGTTGCCGCGTCAGCGGTTTTACCGAATCGGCCAGGACTATTGCCAGCGCCAGTAGCGCGGCGACCGCCAGCAGTCCTTTCAGGACCGTTACGTGGTCGCCCAGGAAACCGACCAACGGTGGGCCGCCGAGAAAGGCGCAATAGCCGATCGTCGCCACCACGCTTACTCGCGGTGCCGCTTGTGCGGGGTCGTCGGCGGCGGCGCTCATCCCGACCGGGAAGCCCAGTGACGCGCCCAATCCCCAGAGCAGCACGCCGAGGAAGGCGATCGCCGGCGCCTGACCGAAAACGAACAGCGCAAGACCGACCAGGCTGACGCCGGCCAGGGCTCGGACCACCGGCACCCGGCCGTAGCGGTCCAGCCAGCCCGGGCCGAACCAGCGGCCGATGGTCATCGCGGCCAGGAACGTGGCGAAGGCGAGGGTGCCGACCGTGGCGGGCACGCCGTAGCCGTCGATCATCGCGATGCTGATCCAGTCCAGGCCGGCACCCTCGGTGAAGGCGAAGGCCAGCACGAACAGGCCGATCAGCACCGTGCGTGGCTCCCGCCAGGTGGCGAGGGCGCGGGCCACCCGGCTGGCCGGCGGGGCGGCGTGCACCGGGTCGATCGGGACCGGGGGTTCCAGGTCTTCCGGCTCGTCGGCGACGAATGCCTGGACGGCCAGCATGACGATGATCGCCACCAGGATCGCGGAGATCATCAGGTGCACGGTGACGGAGAGGTGCAGGGCGACCGCGCCGGCGCCGATCAGCGCGCCGGCCACCGTGCCGATGCTGTAGCCGGCGTGGAAGCGCGGCATGATCGCCCTGCCCAGGTGGCGCTCGACCACCGTGCCCTGCACATTCATGGCGACGTCCCAGCCGCCGTTGGCGAAGCCGGCGAAGAACAGTGCGATCACCACCGGCACCACCCCGAACTGGTAACCGATCGCCACCCCGGACAGGGACAGCCCGAGCAGGCCGGCCATCGCGGTGACCGTGCGGCGGGAGCCGAAGTGGGCGACGATCTGGCCGGCCAGCACCAGCGACACGATCGAGCCGGCCGCGATGGCGAGCAGCACCAGGCCGAGCCGGGACGGTGACAGCTCGAGTTCGTCGCGGACCTGCGGGATGCGCGCGGCCCAGCTGGCGCTGGCGAAGCCCATCAGGATGAAGGCCGTGTAAACGCCGCGGGTGGCGGCGCGGATCGGGGTGCCGACGACGGCGGTCGTGCCCACGGTCAGAGCCCGACCAGCCGACCGACGATCTCCCGGGTGCCGGCCCGGTCGAAGGTGGCGGTGGACAGCGTAAGGTGCATGACCATGCCTTCGATGAGCGCGTCGACGCCCCGGGCGGTCACCGGATCGACAAAGCGTTCCAGCACCGTGCGTGACCGGCGCATCCAGGACTCGGTCACGCTGCGCAGCGCGGGATTGCGCAAGGCGGCGAGATAGAGCTCGTACGCGACGGCCCAGTCGCGTGGGTCGGCGCCGGCGTCGCCGTGGATGAGGTCGGTGACCGCGTCGGCGAAGCCGGTCAGGTCGCGCACGCCGTCGAAGTGCGCCTCGTAGAGCGGCGACATCCGTTCGGCGTGCCGGCCGAAGGCCTGTTCCAGCAGGTCGTCGACCCCGGTGAAGTGGTAGGTGATGGAGCCGAGCGGCACGTCGGCGGCGGCCGCGATGCGGCGGCTCGTGGTGCCGGCGACGCCGTGCTCGGCGACCACGTCGATGGCCGCGTCGACGATGCGGCTCTTGCGGTCGGGGTCGTAGCGGCGGGCCGACCGCGCGACCGGGATCGCGGTCACGACTCGACCGCCCGGATGACTCGTGCCGGATTGCCGACCGCGACCACGTCGGGTGGCAGGTCCCTGGTGACCACCGCGCCGGCACCGACCACCGTGTTGTCACCGATGGTCACCCCGGGCAGGACGAGCGCGCCGCCCCCGAGCCAGACGTTGTGTCCGATGGTGATCGGCTTCGCGGCTTCCCACTTGTCGCGCCGCGGGCCGGCCGCGACCGGGTGCAGCGCCGTGAGCAGTTGCACGTTGGGCCCGATCTGCACGTCGTCGCCGATCGTCACGCGGGCGACGTCCAGGCTGATCAGCCCGAAGTTCGCGAACGTGCGAGCGCCGACGAAAGTCTGGTAGCCGTAGTCGCAGCGGAACGGCGGGCGGATCTCGCTGTTCTCGCCGAAGGCGCCGAGCAGGTCGGTGAGCAGTTCGTGGCGCAGCGCGTGGTCGTTGGGGTCGGCCGTGTTGATGCGGTGGGTGAGCGCCATGGCACGCTCCGAGTCGCGGGCGAGTTGCGGGTCGTCGGCGATGTACAGCTCACCGGCGAGCATCCGGTCCCGCATGGTCCGGGTCTCCTCCATAAGAACGAGCGTACACACGATATGTACGCTCGTACGTAACTCCCGGGACTAGACTCCGCTCGTGATCGCTGAGCCGCCCTGGGATGTCGCAGTAATCGGGGGCGGCCCCGCCGGACTGGCCGCCGCCTACACCTCGGCCAAGGCCGGTGCGCGCACCGTCGTGCTCGAACGCGCCACCCATCCGCGCTACAAAACCTGTGGTGGTGGCCTGATCGGCACCTCGCTCGCGATCGCCGAGTCACACATCCAGGTGCCCGGTCGCGACACCATCGACGCCGTCACCTTCACCCGGAACGGCCGGCGCACCTTCACCCGGCACGCCCGCCGCCGGCCACTGTTGACCATGGTCCGCCGCGACGACTTCGACCACGCCTGGTATGAATCGGCGGTCGCGGCCGGCGCCACGGTCCGGCAGAACTCCCAGGTCCGCTCGCTGACCCAGACCGATGAGGCGGTGACCGTCACCCTCGTCGACGGCACCGAGATCGCCGCCGGCGCGGTGGTCGGCGCCGACGGCTCGGCCGGCATCACGTCCCGCCACGTCGGCGTCACCTTCGAGCAGCAGGACCTGGGCCTCGAAGTCGAGATCGCCGCCACCGAGCAGGACCGCCGGCAGTGGCGCGGCCGGGTGCTGCTGGACTGGGGTCCCCACCCCGGCTCGTACGGCTGGGTCTTCCCGAAGGACGACGAGCTCACCGTCGGCGTGATCATGACGAAGGGCCACGGCGCCGAGACCAAGCAGTACCTTCAGGACTTCGTGGCCCGGCTCGGCCTGACCGACCGCAAGGTCGTCCGCGACTCCGGCCACCTGACCCGCTGCCGCCGCCCGGACTCGCCGCTGCGGCACGGCCGGGTGATCGTCGCCGGCGACGCGGCCGGCCTGCTCGAGCCGTGGACCCGGGAGGGGATCAGCTTCGCCCTGCGTTCGGGCACCGCGGCCGGCGCGGCCGCGGCCGCCGGCGACCTGCCTGCTTACGAGCGCCAGGTCGCCGAGGAGCTGGTCCCGGAGATGACCGCCGGGCGCCGCATGCTGGCGGCGTACTCCCGACGCCCGCTGCTGGTGCACGCCGCGATGGCGACCCCGGTGGGCTGGCGGGCCTTCGAGATGTTCTGCCGCGGCGAGATCGCGATGGCCGAGGTCATCCGCCAGCCGGTCATCCGCGCGGCCGTCAGCCTGCTGGGCTGACGCCTCAGTAACGTCGCGGCCAGGGAGCCCACGGTCATCCGCGCGGCCGTCAGCCGGTTGGGCCAGCGCCTCAGAAACGTCGCGGCCAGGGAGCCCACTGGACCGGGGCGGCGAAGCCGCTTCGCCGGGCCTCCCGGGCGTCGGCGGCGGTCAGCGGACCCTCCCGCCGGGCGTTGAAACCCGCCGCGATCAGCCGGGTCTCGAACCACGAGCCACCCACGCCGCGGCGGACCCGCTCCCAGAGACCGCCCTCGACCAGCGCCTCCACCTGGGTGCGCAGCACCTCGGTCAGCTTGCCCGGATCTTCGCCGCAGTCGTCGCACCCGCAGGCCGGAAGCGCCTCGGCCCACCATCGGCCGAGGCGCACCATCAGCCCCGGGAAGTCGGTGAACGCCACGGCGAGGGGGCCGGCCGCCGGCGTTCGAGGAATGAGTCGCACCATCCGGACCAGAGCCTCGGTCGGACCGAGCAGCTCCTTGGTCTCCCGTCGCTCCACCATGTAGCGCTCGGCGAGGCTCTCGAGCATTGCCTCGGCCGTGTCGTGCAGCATCGCGAATCGGGCGGTGCCGGTGGTGCGCGGATCGGCCCTCACCTGCGCCATTATGCCGTCGGTGGCCTGCCGCTACCCGAATGACGGCCGAGGTTGGCGAATGATGAACGGCTCAGCTGCCGAACTCGCCGGCCTTGACGGCCGACAGGAACGCGGCCCAGGAGGCCGCGTCGACGGAGAGGACCGCACCATTGGGGTCCTTCGCATCACGTACGAGGTAGGTGTCACCCACCGTGGCGATCTCGACGCAGGTGTTCGACGCGCAGCGAGACGACCGCCGCCATCGCAATTTCTCCGTCTGCATGATCATTTCCGCACCTCCGTGACGGTTCCCGTCATCCACGGTAAGGGAACGGCAAAAGAGTGCGGAGGAGATGACATGAGTGAAAGCCGATGCATTGCGGCATTCATCACCGAAAATAGCGTGATGTCCGCTAGTTTTACGCCGGTTAAGTCCTCTATGTTACGTGTACAGCCAATAGACGCATGGCCTCGCGCCCGGAGATGACACCGATGTCAACGGGCTCGGGGGCACTTCGGAGCGCGAGGCCAGCGCCACTATCAAAAGCTGAACTCGCCCTGGTTCACACCTGCGACGAAGGCCAGCCACTCTTCAGGCGTGAACTTCAGCGGCGCGTGGTCGGGGTTCTTCGAGTCGCGAACCATGACGCCGCCCTCGACCTTGGCGACCTCGACACACGCGTTGCTGGCGCACTTGCTGCTCTTGCGCCAGTTGACCGAGTTGGACTCCATTGTCTGTCTCTCCACACAAAAGGAGCCCGCAGCCCGATCCCGGGCCCTACGGGCTCAGTGATGGCTACGGGTTCTTCCTGTGGCGGATCTGCGCTTCCAGGTCCTTGATTCGGCTACCCATGAAGTCGATCGTGTCTTCCTCGGTAACCGCGGCGTTCCAAATTTTATCGAAGCGCTCGTGATGCTTTCGGACCGATAGGTCCTCCACGATCTCGTCCTGCAATCCGGTCTCCCGATAGAGAACTTCGCTGCGCTCTTCGGCTTTCCCGGACTTGAGGGTGAGCAGGTCGAACGTGGCGTTGTTGGTCACCGCCGAGTCAAAATCGAACGGAATCATCCGTAGTTTAATCTTGCCTGTGGTGACCAAGTCATAGGAATCGCGCAACTGCTCGAGAAATACCTCCGGAACGCCGAGAGTGCGGCGCAGGACCGATTCGTCGAGGAGAGCGAAGATGGTGAGCCCCTTACCCAGCCGGCCCAACACCGTTTCACGGCGGAACTGCCGAATCTCGACTCGAATCCGTCGCGTCTCCTGCGCGATGTCATCGTCCGTGTAGGTCTCGAGGTTGGCGTGCCCGTAGGCCGGCGTCTGCAACGGCCCGGGCATGTAGTACACCTGGTAGTACCTGATCTCGACGGCCTCGGCCTCGTACTCGATGAGGCGCAGCATCGCGTCGGTCAGGTGGTCCCGCATCCCCGTCTGCTGGTACCACGCATTGCGCTGCCGGGTGCGGGCGATCTTGGCGAAAGCCAGCAGCTCGGCGACCAGTGTCCGATCCTTGACATTGAGGAACGTGAGCAGCGGCCTAAGATCGTTCGGAGCGATGCTGACGTCGCCATTCTCAATCCGAATGACTTTGCTCAGCGACCACTCCATGGCCTCGGCGACCTGCGGCTGAGTGAGCTTGGCCTTTTCCCGGGCGTCACGCAGCGCCAATCGCACGTGTCGACGCGCGATGATCGGCGAGACGTCCTCGGCCACGGTCTCTTGTAATCCTTCGGAGTCGGTCGGGGCAAGACGCCACCTCGCTGACTGCCAAGCGGCCGTCGGCGAGGTGGCAACATGCTATCCACTGTCCTACCAAAACGACGAAGCGCTTACCTGGTGTTTCTCAAAACGAGATGAGTCACGCCACGATTCCTCGTGGTGATCGTCATGCGGCTGCCGCGTGCGACCGATAGCGGGCTGCGCCGACGTTCTCCAAAGACCTCTTCAGACCGCGCTTGACCTGGTTGAACATCGTGAGATCACGAGTCGAGTAGACGGTCACCTCGCGGCCTCGGTGGATGGCTCTGATCTCCCAGGAGGGCACGGCCCGTCGGCGGAATGTGGCGATCGCCACCATCGCCACAGCGACACCGGCGAGTGACAGACGGACCAGGAGTGCGTCGACGAACATCGCGCTCACCCCGATGCCGGCGGCGGCCAGCACGGCCGAGGCGACGACCTCCGGGCGGGGGCCGGCGATTTTCACATCGCGCCGGATGACGCGAACCTGGTGCAGGTGCGCGATATCGAACGCGCGGAGCGTGCCGGTCAGCCAGAGAAATTGGGTCTCGGTGATCACTGCGTCGTGGCCTCGGTAGAAAACGCGCATGTCCACTCCCTCGACACTGGGCGAGAAGGGAAGGTCGCGATGGCGCAGAGAGAATCCCGACTCGCGAGCCCGGACCAAACGATGTCGAAGAGGGAAAAGCGGCGCTCGGTTGCCGCCGAAACGCCGCTCTTACTGCTCCCCTTCGAACTCCGCCCTCCGGACTGTCTGTAACGAGTACACCATGGCTAACTGTCGGCTGGCTACCCCTCAACCTGCTAGTTGGCACATTAGCTCTTTACGCTGCTCAGGCTGCCTGTCGATCCCATGGTTCGCACTCTTCCAGGGCACGCCGAAGGGCCCGGGCGACCTGGTTGAACACCCGTTCGTCCGGTGAGGTGTACAGAGTGATGGACCGTCCGTGGTAATCCGCCCACAGTGCCCACTCGCGTGTGCTCAACTGGGGACGGAACAGGACCTCGACGACACGGCCCGGCACGGCGATGCGAACGTTGCGCAGCCCGCGGATCGCGAACTCGCGTGGACTCGGCGTGCGCCGAACGAAGAGTTCGCTGGTCACCAATGCTTCGCGCCCACGGTAGTAGAGACGCATGACGAACTCCCTTCCGGTTCTCCTTGCGAGAAGCGGGAAAGGCGAGCCACCATTGGCGCAGAGAGAATTCCCCGCCTCGCTCTGACGGAGCTTGGAGGCGACAACGGCACCCGGTTGCCGCCGGGTGCCGCTGTACTGATCCCTCTTCCGAACTCCGCCCTACTGGTAGTAGAACATGCCAGCAGGCAGTCCGCCACTACTCAATCTGCCAGGTTGCAGATTGCGTGTAGGCCGTACCCGTCCGGTGCTGTCCGTCACCCTGACCGCCGTGTGGCGTTTCATTCATGTACGCCCCGGGTAGGCCAACTGCGACGAGACAGGACAAATCTTCAATATTCGCAGGTAGAAGGGCGATGACCGCATGGAGAGCCGCCTGAGCATCGCGGGTCAAGCGGTGCAACCGATCCTCGTGATGTTCCCGCTCGGTCTCTTCTCGATGGCCGTGATCTTCGATCTGGCGAACCTCGCCGGTGGCCCCGGCATCCTCGGCACGCTGGCCTACTGGAACGTCGTCGCCGGCCTGGTCGGCGGATTCCTGGCGATGCTGGCCGGGGCGATCGACACGGCGTTCGTGCGCCGTCCGGTCGCGAAACGCATCGGCGTCCTGCGTGCCCTGCTCAACATGGGCGTGCTGTTCCTGTTCGCCGTCATCCTCATGGTTCGGGTCGGCGCACCCGACCGCGCCGCCGGCGTCGGCCTGTTCCTCATCGAGCTGCTCGCCCTGACGATCTCCGGCTTCGGTGCCTGGTTCAGCGGCGAACTCGCCAACGGGCGCACCCCGGCATTTGCCAAAGCCGCCGTGGGCAACCGCGGCTACTGATGGTTTGCGGTCAGCCCGCCCGGGAACGCCAAGGGGAACGGAAGGGGCTGACACGATGAGCACCCAGCTTCAGGGCAAACGGATAGCGTTCCTGGCCACCGACGGGGTGGAAGAGGTCGAGTACACCGAACCCCGCAAGGCCGTCGAGGCGGCCGGCGGCACCGCCGAACTGATCTCCCTCAAGGACGGCGACATCCAGGCCGTCAACCACATGGACAAGGCCGGCACTCACCACGTCGACCGCACGGTCCGCGAGGCCGACGCCGCCGACTACGACGCCCTCGTGTTGCCCGGCGGCGTGGCCAACCCCGACTTCCTGCGCGCGGACCCCGACGCGGTCCGCTTCGTCCGTGATTTCTTCACCGCCGACAAGACCGTCGCGGCCATCTGCCACGGCCCCTGGACCCTGATCGAGGCCGGTGTGGTCAACGGCCGCACCATGACGAGCTGGCCGAGTCTGCGCACCGATCTGGCCAACGCCGGCGCCACCTGGGTCGATCAGGAGGTCTTCGTGGACGACCGGCTGGTCACCAGCCGTAAGCCCGACGACCTCCCGGCCTTCTGCGCGGCGATGGTCGATCGCATCGCCGGCTGACGCGACCGGAAAACAGAAACCCCAGGCCTTCTGGCCTGGGGTTTCTTACTGAGCCGCCTGACGGAATCGAACCGTCGACCTACGCATTACGAGTGCGTCGCTCTAGCCGACTGAGCTAAGGCGGCAACGAGGGATAAGTGTACGGTATGCACCCCGCTGGGTTCTGTCGGACCCCGGGACTACTGTGCCATGAGTGACTGTCGATCACTCCCCGTCCGCCGAGGCGGAGCGCGTCGCACCTCCCCGCCCCAGCAGCATGGACCCGAAGGAGCTCGGCTTCACACCGCAGCGCCCGGTCGGCTGGCTGGCGCCGCTGCTCCTGCTCAGCACGGGCGTGCGCACCCTGCTGGCCATCCTCTTCGGGGCCTACCTCGACAAGCGCGAGCTGCAGAACTCGCTGGACGGCTCCTGGTTCGACCAGTCCGTCACCGAGGACGGCGAGATGTGGCTCGACTACGTGGCCGACCTGGGCGACGGCTTCCACGCGACCTATTCGGTGGCGTGGCTGCTCGCCCAGGACCGGCTCACCGTCGACGGTGCCGAGCTGCCCCGCGGCCGGGTGCTGCTGATGGGCGGCGACCAGGTCTATCCGCTGGCCAGCGGCGACGGCTACGAGAGCCGGATGAAGGGCCCCTACCGCGCGGCCCTGCCCGAGCCCCCGGCCGGACGGCTCCGCCCCACCCTGTTCGCGCTGCCCGGCAACCACGATTGGTACGACGGTCTCACCGCGTTCCTGCGCCTGTTCGCCCGCCGTAAGGACGGCCACATCGGTGGCTGGCGCACCCAGCAGCGCCGGTCCTACTTCGCCGTGAAGCTACCCGGCGACTGGTGGCTGTTCGCGATGGACGAGCAGTTCGGGGCCTACATCGACGACCCCCAGCTGCTGTATTTCGAGGAGGCCGCGAAGAACGTCGGCCCGCAGGACCGGATCATCCTGATGACCCCGTCGCCGAAGTGGGTGAAGGCGGCCGAGGACCCGGAGACCTACGACGCGATCGACTACCTGATCCGGATGATCCTGGCGCCCACCGGGGCGAACGTGCGGGTGCTGGTCTCCGGCGACCTGCACCACTACGCCCGCTACAGCGGGGAGGACCGGGAGCTGATCACCTGCGGGGGCGGTGGCGCCTACCTTCTTGCCACCCACCAACTGCCCGAGCAGATCACGGTGCCGCCCGAGGAGACGCTGACCCGCAACAAGAGCCGCAGCCGCACCTATGGTCTGCGCTCCTGCTTCCCCGACAAGGCCGCCTCGAGGCGGATGAGTTGGGGAGTCTTCCACCGGGTGCCGACCCGCAACCCCGGCTTCGTCACCATGCTGGGCCTGATCCAGATGCTCACGATGCTGGCCATGGCCGGCGCGGCCAGTCAGGGGGGCAACATCCAGCGGCTGTTCACGATCCCGCTCAGCCTGATGCTGGTGCTCATCATGGCCGGAACGGTGATGTTCGCGAAGCCGCCCGGGGCGTCCCTGGCCCACCACACCCGGCACTGGCTGTTCGGGCTGACCCACGGCTTCGCCCAGGTCGGCCTGGCCGTCCTCGGCGCCTGGCTGTGGCTCAACCTGCCGGTGCACGACTGGGCCTGGCCGGGGCCGCTCGTGGTGGCCGCCGTCGTCTACTGGCCGGTCGCCGGGTTCCTGTCGACCCAGGTGTGCGCGCTCTACCTGCTGATCGCCGGGATGTTCGACGTGAACGTCAACGAGCTGTTCGCGGGCCAGGGCATCGAGGACGCCAAGAGCTTCCTGCGACTGCACATCGCCGCCGACGGCACGCTCACCATCCACCCGATCGGCATCGACAAGATCTCCCGCAAGTGGTCGGCCGACCCCGACGGCTCCCAGCACAGTTCGTGGCTGAAACCCGACGAGCCGCTGGTGGCCCGCCGCATCGAGCCGCCGATCGTGGTGCGCTAGGGCCTGTCGGCAGGACAGGCCCTAGGCGTAACGCTCCTCGTGGGACTGCCGCGGGCCGCAGACCGAGGCGCGGCTGCAGGAGCAGCGCGAACCGTCGGCGTCCATCCGCACCACGACCTCGTCACGGGGCACGCTGTGCGCCACCACGCGGCCGTCACCGGTCGGGGTGGTGACCCGGGTGCCGACGGCGGGGGCGGTGGCCTGGAATTTCTGGTACAGCGGGTGTTCGTATTTCAGGCAGCACATGAGGCGGCCGCAGGCACCCGAGATGCGCAGCGGGTTGAGCGGCAGGTCCTGATCTTTCGCCATCCGGATCGTGACCGGCTCGAAGTCGGTGAGGAAGGTGGCGCAGCACAGGTCGCGGCCGCACGAGCCGATGCCGCCCTGCACCCGGGCCGAGTCGCGGGCCGACAGCTGGCGCAGCTCGACCCGGCAGTGCAGGGTCGCGCCCAGGTCGCGCACGAGCGAGCGGAAGTCGACCCGGTGCGGTGCGGTGAAGTAGATCGTGGTGCGCGGGCCGCCGGAACCGGCCTGGTCCAGCACGTGGTCGACGGCGACCACCTTCATCGGCAGCTCATGCGCCTTGATCAGTTTCTTGGCGGCGACCTTGGCCTCGGCCTTGCGCTTGCGCAACAGGTCGTCGCGGCGCAGGTCGTCGTCGCCGGCCAGACCCGCGACCTTGGGGAAGGCGGCCGTCTCTTCCTCCACCCACTGCGCCGCCCAGACGCACTCCGCCACCTCGGGGCCGTCGTCGGTCGGCACCAGCACCCGGTCGCCGACCTGCGGTGAGAACTCACCCGGATCGAGGTAGTAGAGGCGGCCGTACCGGTTGAAGCTGACCGCGCACAGCATGCCCATGCCGACCACACTACGACTCTCGCTCGGCCGCACCAAATGCCGGTTTTGGACTACCCGCTGGGGTTGTCGTATAGATGCATCGCAACCGCCCAGATCGACCTTCGTTGGGCAGATCCGTAGACACCGCTCCATCGCGGAACACTTCGGGAGGAAACTGCCCATGACGCCCGTAAGGTCGCTGGCCGCCAGTGTCGTCGTACTCGGATTTGCCGGCACGATCGCCGCGCCACTGCCCGCTTCGGCCGCGCCGGCGCCGTGCGAGCGGACCGAGAACTACGCGGCGCAGTCCGGCGCCGAGGCGCTCCGGATCGACAAGCTCGAGATGCACGCCGCCGAACGGGGCGAGGAACGCCCGGTGACCAAGGACGAGGACACCGACGAGGAATCCGCCGGGAAGGGCGCGGCCGACCGGATCCTCGGGACCGGCGCCGCCGGCATCGACCCGACGACCGACAACGGGGAGGACGCGGACACGCTGAGCGAGGGCATCGGCATCCTCGGCAAAGCAGTCCTCGACTCGGTCGACCCGCACGGCGTGATCCCCCGCGCCGACTCCGAGCCGTTCAGCAGCCCGGTCGAGTCCGGGGACGCGGAGTCGGCCACCGGCGGTCAGGGTGGCGGCGGCGAGGCGGACGAGGCAACGGTCACCGTTCGCGAGGTGGGCCTCGGGGAGGCCCGGACGGCCCTGATCGGTCCGGCCAAGGTGAAGTCGGCGGCCGTGGCGCGCATCCTCGACGGCAAGTCCACCGACCACGCGTCGTGGACCAAGCCGGTCGTCCAGCAGGCACCGCCGTCCCACCCGAAGGCCACCAAGCGCAGCACGGGTGGCGGTCAGGCCGGTCCATTGAAGATCGGCGCCGGTGAGGTCTCGGCGCACGCGCGGTGGGACGACGGGATGGCCTGCGGCAGCACGGCCGGGGAGGCGGCACGTTCGCAGTCCTCGGTGCGCGGCGCGGCCGTTCTCGCCGGGGCGGAGACCGCTCTGGTACGCGTACCGGAAAAGCTTGCCGGAGTGAGCACCACGGCGCTGGAGGGACGCGGCGGGGCCGCGCGGACGGTGGCCTCGGCCACCGTGATCGCCGGCCGGATCGACCTGGCCGGTGGCCGGGTGCGGGTGCGGGTGCTGCGGGCGCCGGCGCTGACCGCGACGATGTCGGCGACCGAGGGCGGCGAGGTGCGCTACGAGCCGGCGCTGATCGAGGTGTCCGGCGACGGGATCGCCACCGAGCGGCTGTCGGCGGCCGGCGCCCAAGCCGAGTTCACGCTGCGGCCGGACCGGCAGGCGATGGAGGCCGGGCTGCTCGGTTCGGGTCTCGGCGGGCTCGGTTCGGGCTCGGCGTTGCCGCTGCCGCACGTTCCCGGTGTGCCCACGGTGAACATGCCGCCCGCGATCGGCGGGCCGGCACCGGAGTCAGCCCCGGCCACCGCCGGATCCACCCGGGTGCGCATCGCGCTCGGCGAGGTGCGGAAGGCGAAGAAGGGGCACGCCATCGCGGCCCGGGCCACGGCGATCACGATGTCGCTCGAGCAGGTCGGCGCGCGCGGCAAGTCCGGTTACGGCGGCAAGCCCGCCTCGGCGTCGCTCAACCTCACCTTCGGTCTGATGGAGGCGGCCGCGGTCGCGCCGGAACGGCGGACCGTCCCGCACGACACGGCGGGCGAGGCCGGTGGACTCCCGATCACCGGGCCGGCGGTGAGCGGTCTGGCGATGGGTGGCGTCGCGCTGCTGGTCACCGGCGTGGCCGCGGTTCTGCTCGGCGTGCGCCGCCGCCGGACTCGCCAGTAGCATCCGGCGCGCGCCCGGAACGCGATTGGCTTGATGGACATATGTCGATCCCCTGACGGTGGAGGGCGGGGCGACCGGTCGTGCCGTCCTGCTCCGCCGAGTGTCCCGAACAGGCCGCCAGGCCAAGACAATCGTCGATTCATGGCGCAAAGTAAGCGGCACACCTGCGGGGGGTGCAGGAGGACGCGGCGTCGCATTCGGTGCGGTACACCCGAATGCGGCGCCGCGCCCATGCGTACAGCCCCTCACATCGGCAGCGGCTCGGCCAGGTCGGTGGAACCCAGCAGAAGATCGTCGGCGTCGGCGTAGTTGTCGGCGATCGTGCGCAGGGTGCGGGTCGCCACGGCGGCCGCCGCATCGGTCTCGACCGTCGTCGGCGGCGATCCGGCGCTCACCGCCAGGGCCAGCGCCTCACCCGAGGCGAGCACCGTGGCCAGCGCCTCGGCCAGGTCGGCCCGGGTCTTCGTCATCCAGTCGGCGAGCGCCTGGGCGAGATCGGCCGTCGCCTCCAGCCGCTCGTCGAGACTCTCGTCGTCACCGCTGAGCCGGTCGGCGACCCGGCGGCGCACCGCGTCGTAGGCCTCGGCGGCCTCGCCCGTCCAGTCGTCCGGCGGGGGCAGGTCGGCGGCCGCCTCGGCGCAGGCCCGGGCCTCGGCTCGCAACTCGGCGACCGTCTCATCGAACTCGGCCGGCCGCAGCCCGGCCACCGCCCGCACCGCGTCACCCGGCAGCAGCCGCACTCGCCGCAGCTCCCGCCACACCTCGTGCCCCTCTGGCGCGCCGGACGTCGTGAGCAGGTCGTCGACCCGGTCGAGCAGCGGCGCGCAGACGGCGAGCACCTCGTCGAGACGGTCCATCACACCTCCCGGGCGAGCCGGCGGCGGGCCGCCTCGTCGGTCTCGGTGTATTGCCGCGCGGTCGTCCGGACCGCCTGCGCCGCGTCGGAGACCCGGGCCGCGAGCCCGCCGGCCTCCCGCGCCCGCGCGGCCAGCACGGCGGCCCAGCGCGCATGCAGCTGCCGCCCGAGGCGCCCGGGCACCCCGGCGTCGTCGGCCGCGAACGCGTCGGCCGCGACGGCCAGCGCGGGCATGCGCCGGTCGACGGTGGCGAGCGTGTCGGCGGCTCGGTCGAGCCGGTCGGCGAGGTGGTCCATCTCAGTCCTCTCCCAGAGGGCGGTGCTTACCGAAAACCTCGCCCTGCAGCTTTTCCCGCGCCCAGCGGGCGGCGTCGGCCGCCGCCGTGACGACGGCGGCAATCTCCCGGGCGAACTCGGCCGGGTTGCGGTTGTGCAGCGTGCCGTGAATGCGCACGTCGAGGACCGCTCCCGCCGCGGTGACGACGACCTCGATCGAATTGTCGGGCGAGTGCACCGACACCGAATGCGATGCCACAGCCTTGTCGAACTCGTCACGCAGCCGCTCAAGGCGTTGATAGCGCTCGATGGCCTCGTCGATCCACGCCTCGTCGATCTCGCGTGCCATGCCCCCAGCTCCTCACCGCGAGTCAGCACCCCATCGCTGTCCGGCACCAGACCGTACCCGGTTGAGTTATCCGTTCGCTACGGGCAGTTGTCCCCTGTGGATAACTCGGGTTTTGTCGGAGGGGCGCAATACCATTCCGGGCGTGAGTGACGTCTTCGCTGACCTGGCGGGTCAGGACGAGCCGGTGGAAACGCTGCGCCGGGCCGCCGCGGCCGCCGCCCGAGTGGTCGCCGGTGAGGAGGTCGCCGCCGGCGCGATGACCCACGCGTGGATCTTCACCGGTCCACCGGGCTCCGGCCGGTCGGTGGCCGCCCGGGCGTTCGCAGCCGCGCTCGAGTGCGAGCGGGGCGGCATCGGTTGCGGCGACTGCCACGGCTGCCACACCGCGCTCGGCGCCACCCACGCCGACGTCCGCTTCGTCGTGCCCGAGGGTCTCTCCATCGGCGTCAACGAGATGCGTGCCCTGGTGCTGCGGGCGGCCAGCGCCCCCTCGGGCGGCCGGTGGCAGGTGGTCGTGATCGAGGATGCCGACCGGCTCACCGAGCAGGCCGGCAACGCACTGCTCAAGGCGATCGAGGAGCCGCCGCCGCGCACGGTGTTCCTGCTCTGCACGCCGTCGACGCACCCCGACGACATCTCGGTGACCATCCGCTCCCGCTGCCGGGTGGTCAGCCTGCGGCAGCCCCCGGCGACCGCGGTGGCCGAGGTCCTCGCCCGCCGTGACGGCGTCTCCCCCGAGGCGGCGGCCTGGGCCGCGGCCGCCGCTCAGGGCCACGTGGGCCGGGCCAAACGCCTGGCCCGTGACCCCGAGGCACGCAGCCGCCGCGAGGCGGTCCTGGCCGTTCCCCGGCGCCTGACCGGGGTCGGTGCCTGCTACGAAGCGGCGTCCGCCCTGATCAAGTCGGCCGAGGCGGAGGCCGCCGAGATCTTCGCCGAGTCCGACGCGTCCGAGCGCGCCGCCCTGGAGCAGGCACTCGGGGCGGGCGGCACCGGCCGGGGGGCCGCCGGCGCCATGCGCGGAGCCGCCGGCCAGATCAAAGACCTGGAGAAACGGCAGAAATCCCGGGCCACCCGCTCGAAGCGGGACGCGCTCGACCGCGCCCTGGTCGACCTGGCCGGTTTCTACCGCGACGTGCTCATCACGACGCTGCGGGCGCCGGTCTCGGTGGTGCACACCGACGTGGCGGCCCAGTCCGAGGCCGCCGCCGGCAAGTGGACGGCCGAGAGCACCCTGCGCCGGCTGGAGGCCGTGCTGGCCTGCCGGGACGCCATCGACCAGAACGTGAAGCCCGACATCGCGGTCGAGGCGATGATGCTGACCCTCTGGCGGGGCTGATTCAGGGGTGCATGGTGGCACCCTTCAGAACCTTGTCGACCGCGTTGCGCGGACCATGGACGGCCAGACCGACGAGGTCGAGCTGATCGGTGCCGACCGCCCGCACCGCCGCCCGGTTGTCATCGTCGTTACCGGTGGCGAAGAGGTCCGAGGTGAAGACCGAAATGGGCAGATTGCGGGCTATCGCGCGGCCGTGCGCCGCCGTCAGCAGTTCTTTGCCCCCGGCGAAGACGAGGACGGGCTGGCGAAACATCGGAAGGTACAGCTGGCCGTCCGCATCCTGATAGGGCTCGCCCATCAGCTCGGGGATCGCCGGGCCGATGCCGCTGACCAGAAAGGCCGTGACGTTCAGGCGCTGCCAGGTGAGCAGGTCGTCGCGGAGGAGCACCGCGATCTTCGTGTCAAATGCCATGGACCGATGATGGAGTGGCCGATGACCTGCGGTCTTGTACGATTTTGACGTGTCGGAATTCGCGGCGTGGCGCCCGCGCCTGGACGGCGTGGTGGAGGTCCTGCACGCCCATCTGACCGGCCACGCCTACCCGATGCACGCCCACGACTCGTGGACACTGCTCCTGCTCGACGACGGTGCCGTCCGGTACGACCTCGACCGGCACGAGCGCGGTGCATTCGGCGCCCAGGTCACCCTGCTTCCCCCGCACGTGCCGCACAACGGCACCCCGGCCACCCCGCTCGGCCTGCGCAAGCGGGTGTTCTACCTGGCACCGGAGGCGCTGCCGGCCGGGCTGATCGGCGCCTCGGTGGACAACCCCACCTTCACCGACCCGTCGCTGCGGCGCCGGATCGCCGACCTGCACCGGATCATCCGGCAGCCGGGTGAGGACCTCGAGGCCGAGAGCCATCTGGCCGACATCGCCGAGCGGCTGCGTGCCCGGCTCGGCCGGCCGGAGTTGCCGGACCGGCTCGACCGCACCCCGGCCTACCGGTTGCGCGATCTGCTGGAGGCGCACGTCGTGCCGGGGATCACCCTGGCCGAGGCGGCACGCACTCTGCACTTCCATCCGGCATACCTGGTGCGGTCGTTCAGCCGGGAGTTCGGCATGTCCCCGCACCAATATCTGATCTCCCGCCGGGTCGACCTGGCTCGCCGGTTGATCCTGGCCGGCGATCCGCTGTGGTCGGTGGCTCCCGGCAGCGGCTTCTACGACCAGCCGCACCTGATCCGGCACTTCAAGCGCATCCTCGGGGTCAGCCCCGGCGCATTCACCTGAGGCGACGGGCCGGGTCGTCCGGAGTGTCGTCCTCGAGGCCGAAGACCTC
Source organism: Paractinoplanes toevensis (assembly GCF_018332695.1). Classification (GTDB taxonomy): domain Bacteria; phylum Actinomycetota; class Actinomycetes; order Mycobacteriales; family Micromonosporaceae; genus Actinoplanes; species Actinoplanes toevensis. Next base: position 2,925 of record NZ_BOQN01000091.1, on the reverse strand, counting down.
GGCCATCTCCTCGAGCGGAGGCGGCGCCTGCAAATCGGGCGCGTCCAGGTCGGGGCCGGGCGGCACCGCGGTCGAGGCCGGCGCCGGGGGCTCCTGCGGGGTGGCCAGCAGGCCGGCCAGGCGGCTCGCCACCGCGGCGCTGATCTCGTCGGCCGGTCGGCCCGCGTCCAGCACCAGGTAGCGCTTCGGGTCGGCGGCGGCCAGATCGAGGAAGGCGTAGCGGACCCGCTCGTGGAAGGCCCGCGACTCGCTCTCCAGGCGGTCCTGGCCCTGGCCGCGCGAGTCGACCCGGCTCAGGCCGACGCCGGGGTCGACGTCGAGCAGGACCACCAGGTCAGGCTTCAGGCCGCCGGTCGCCCACGAGGAGAGCCAGGAGATCTCGGCCACCGGGAGAGTGCGACCGGCGCCCTGGTAGGCGAGCGACGAGTCGACGTAACGGTCGCTGACCACCACGGCACCCCGGGCCAGCGCCGGACGGACGACGGTGGCCACGTGGTGGGCCCGGTCGGCGGCGTACAGCAGGGCCTCGGCGCGGGGGGCCGGCGCGTCGCCCTTGTCGAGGACCAGGCGACGGATGCGGGCGCCCACGTCGGTGGCGCCGGGCTCGCGGGTGACCACCACGTCATGGCCGTCCGCCTCGAGGGCCGCGGCGAGCTTGCTGACCTGGGTCGACTTGCCGGCACCCTCGCCGCCCTCGAAGACCACGAAGACGCCGGTGCGGACGAACTCCTCGTCCGGGCTGAGCGGGCGGCCGCGGATCGAGCCCCACAGGTCGGCCAGGACCGGTACGCCCCGCTTGTCGTCCATCTGCCGGAACGAGCTGATGCCCACCCAGATGCCGATCGCACCCGCGACCAGCAGCAGGACCCGGGTGGCGGAGACGTCGATGTCGAAGGCGCCGAGGTCGACCCGGCGGGAGCTGCCCAGGCCGACGAGGAAACCGGAGAGGGTGATGGCCAGCAGCAGCACCATCCGGACGCCGATCTGCACGACCGCGAAGACCCGGCCCCGGACCGCGTCGTCGACCTCGCCGTACAGCAACGTCGTACCCGCCAGGAACGCCATGCCGGCGCCGGCTCCGACCAGAAAGGCCCCCGCCAGGGCCATCGATAGATGGAAGGCCAGGCCGAGGAACATCACCGAGCCACTGGCCAGGACGATGCTCATGCCGAACCATCGGCGCCGGGAGAGCTCACGGATGATCATCGGCCCGAGACCGATGCCGACCGCGAGGCCCATGAAGATGACGCCGAAGAGCAGGTAGAAGGCGGCCTCGCCGGCGCCCAGCGAGGTGGCGAAGGTCTTCGCGGCGCCGATGACCACACCGCCGGCCGCGAACGCGCCGAAGATGCCCAGCACCAGGCCGCGGACCAGCGGGGTGGTGCCGATGTATTTCCAGCCGTCCAGGAACTGCCGGAACATGCTCTGCTGCGCGGCCTCCTGCTGGCGCTCGGCGCTCTTGCCGCCGATCTCCTTGATGCCGAAGAAGACGGTGATCGCGGTGGCCAGGCGGGAGAACGCGTTGAGGTAGAGCGCGAGCTGGACGGGCTGGGCCCAATCGGGCAGCGTGACGCCGGACTGCTGCACACCGGCGGTGAGCGCGGAGAGCGCGAGCGCGGCCAGGATCGGCGTGATGCCGTACGTGGTGACCAGGGTGAGCTGGTTGCTGACCTCGATGCGGCTCTTCGGGATCAGGTTGGGGACCGCGGCTTCCTTGGCGGGGATCCAGATCAGCGTGATCGTCTCGCCGATGAACGTGGCGATGGTGGCCCAGGCGACGATGACGCCGGGGGACGCGCCGATCAGCGCCACGATCGGGATCGAGCCGTAGAAGACGAACCGGATCAGGTCGGTGATGACCATCGTGTAGCGGCGGTCGAACCGGTCGGCGAAGACGCCGGCGATCGGGCCGAGAAGAAGAGCGGGCAGCAGGCGTACGGCGATGGTGCCGCCGAAGGCCGCGCCCTGACCGGCACTGCTCTGGAACTGGGCGGCCGCGAAGATGCCGGTGGCGAGCAGGCCGATCCAGTCGCCGAACGAGGCGAGGCCGAGCACCAGCCACAACCGGCGGAACGGCCGGATGCGCAGAACGGAGCGCAGCGCGGCGACCCCCGATAAGTCGACAGGTCCGGTTTCGCGCGTTTCGGTGTCGATGGTCTTACCTCCCGTGCTCCCAGCCAGGGAGCACTCTAACCGGCGATGCCGACGAGCCTGGTTTCGCACGTTCGGGTGGCGAATAAATGAATGTCTTTCGCGTTGCCGCCGAAACGGTTAACGTGCTGGCGTGATCGTCGACCGGACCACTCTGCAACGACGCCTCGACACGGCCACCGGCCACCTCGAGACGCCGATAGCCGCGGTCGACCTGGCCGCCTTCGACAGCAACGCCACCCAGCTGGAAGCGCGGGCCGGCGGCAAGCCGATCCGGGTCGCCAGCAAGTCGGTGCGCTGCCGGCAGCTGATCGAGCGGGTGCTGGCCCGGCCCGGCTGGCGCGGCGTCATGGCGTACACGTTGCCGGAGGCGATCTGGCTGGTCCGCGAGGGTGTCACCGACGATGTGCTGGTCGCATATCCGACCGTGAACCGGGCCGCGATCGCCGAGCTGACCTCGGACGAGAAACTGGCCGGAGCCATCTCGATCATGGTCGACTCGGCCGCCCACCTCGACGTCGTCGACCGGGTCACCTCGCCCGGCAACCGGCCCGACGTGCGCCTCTGCATGGACCTCGACTCGTCCTGGAAGCCGGCCGGGCCACTGCACGTGGGCGTCCGCCGCTCACCGGTGCACTCGGCCGCCCAGGCCTCCGCGCTGGCCCGCCGACTCGTCGCCCGCCCCGGCTTCAAGCTGGTCGGCATGATGTCGTACGAGGCGCAGATCGCCGGCGTCGGCGACGACCCGCCCCGGCAGGCGCTCCGCGGCCGGGC
>NZ_BOQN01000090.1 GCF_018332695.1 Paractinoplanes toevensis | reverse complement strand
TGAGCGGTCCGGCTTGAGCGGCCCGGGTTGAGCGGCCCGGGTTGAGTCGCCCTGCCTGAGCGGCCGGCCTGAGAGCGGTCAGGCGGGGAGCGGCCCGGCTGAATCGGTGGGGCTGGAAGCGGCCCGGCCTGGGTAGGTTCAGGGGTCGGTGAAGCAAGGTCGGCATGGTCCTTGGCCAGGATCTGCCCGGTGACCGGGCTCCGGTCGGACGCCGCCGGGCCCAGAACGGACCTGTGCGGCAATGCGCCACCTTCGCTCCCGGCTGATGCCCGCATATTGGCCGCTGCTCTCGCATCCTGAGCCTGCGTCCCACATCGCGAGCCGGGTTCCATAGCCTGGCCAGGGATTCCACATCTTGGATCCCGCACGCGCGGAAAAACCTGACATGTCGCTTAAATGACCCCCACTGGCCCCTTCTCGGCTCGACCTCGTCGATCTGCTGTCAGCACAGCGCAGCAAGTTCGCAAGATCGGGAAAAGGAGCGGGTGGGAGGGGCCAGGGCGGCGCATCAGCGAGCGTCGAATTGCCAAATCGCTACAAAGGCGGCCAAGGTCGTGCGAACTGCGCGGGCTGAGCTGAGCCCGCCGAGCTGAGCGGGACTGGCGGGCCAGGCTGATCGACTGGGCTGGCTGGCCCGGCCCTGGCTGAGCGGACCGAGCGGGGCTGGGCCGGGGTGAGCGGACCGAGCGGGCTGGGCCGGGCTGAGCGGACCGAGCGGGCTGAGCGGACCGAGCGGGCTGAGCGGACCGAGCGGGCTGGGCCGGGCTGAGTGGGCCGGGCTGGCCGAGCGAGTTGGACGACCAGGCGGGGTGGGTCAGGCGGCTTTGCTCAGGCGGGTCCAGACGACCTTGCCGTCGCTTACCGGCAGGACGCCCCACGCGTCGGTCAGGTCTCGGACCAGCCACAGGCCTCGGCCGCCCGGCGAGGAGAGGTCCGGGTCGGCCGGCTTCGGCATGCGGCGGCTTCCGTCGCGGACGCTCATGCGCAGGCGGCCGTCGCGTAGCCCGAACGTGAACTCCATCGTCGTGTGGGCGTGCCGGACCACGTTGGCCACCAGCTCGGTGGCGATCAGTGAAGCCGTGCCGGACAGGTCGGAGCGTTGCCACGCGTCGCAGGCCTGGGTGACCAACTGTCGCACCTGGCGGCAGGCGTCGGGGACCGGGCGCAGCCGGATCCGCACCTCCGGCGGCACCGGCTCGGAGCCGGCCTGGGCCAGGGCGGCCTCGCAGTCGGGGGCGAAGCTCAGTTCGGCGCATTCGGGGGCGGCCTGGATGACGGCCGCGGTCTCGGGGGACGCGCCGCACAGCACGATCGGCACGTCCGGCCAGTCGGCGGTCTGGCAGACCACGGCACTGAGCGCGGTCAGGCCGCGCGGATCGCCGATCTGCAGCCCGGACACGTCGAGTAACAGACGGTTGGGTTCGGTGGCCAGGCTGTGCCGCACGGCTAGTTGCAGGGCGTCGCCGGTCATCGGGTCGAGGGTGCCGCTGAGCCGGAGCAGCGCCACGGGCCGGTCGCGGAGGGGTCGGCAGACGAGTTGACTGTGCAAATCGTCTCCCTTCCCGAACTTCCCGAACCAGGATCGCAACCGCAACCGCGTGAGTGAACTCTGTGCCCGCCCTATTCACCATGCAAACGTCAGACCGTCCGGCCAGGTGATGCATCGGAGAGCTACTCTCGGGCACATGTCAGCAGGCCGGGTCGGGTTACGGGCCTTGCTGCCCTATCTGCGTCACCATCGCGGCACCCTCGTCGCGGTCGGTGTGCTGTCCCTGTTCGCGGCGGGTGCGTCGCTGGTGCAGCCGGTGCTGGTGCGGGACGTGCTGGACCGGGTCACCGATCATCGCGCGGTCGCCGGGCCGGTGGTTCTGCTGGTCGCCCTGCTGCTGGTGGGGGCCGCGCTGCGCGCCGTCCGGGACTATCTGTTGCAGCGCACCGGCGAGGGCGTGGTGCTGACCACCCGCCGGCGCCTGGCCCGGCACCTGCTGATGCTGCCGATCGCCGAGTATGACCGCCGCCGCACCGGTGACCTGCTGTCCCGGGTCGGCGCCGACACCACTCTGCTGCGGGTGGTGGTCACGTCGGGCATGTTCGAGATCGTCACGGGTGTGGTGATGGTGGCCGGCGCCCTGATCGCGATGGCGGTGCTCGACCCGGCGCTGCTGGCGGTGGCGCTGGTCGCCCTGCTGGTGGGCATGGCGGTGGCGATCTCCGCCTCCCGGCGCACGCGCGGGCTCTCCGAGCAGGCGCAGGCCCGGCTGGGCGAGATGACCTCGGCGGTGGAGCGGGCGATCTCGGCGGCCCGCACGATCCGGGCGAGCCGGGCCGAGGAGCGGGAGGCCACCGCGGTGGCCAGGGGAGCCGAGGAGGCGTACGCGGCGGGCATGCGGCTGGCCCGGCTCGAGGCGATCGTCGGCCCGGTGTCGGACACCGCGATCCAGGGCGCGTTCCTGCTGGTGCTCGGGGTGGGCGGGGTCCGGGTCGCGTCGGGGGCGATCAGCGTGGGCAGTCTGGTGGCGTTCATCCTGTTCCTGTTCTTCCTGGCGATGCCGCTCGGCCAGGCGCTGCACGCGTACCGGCAGTTGCAGACCGGGCTGGGTGCTCTGCAGCGGATCGAGGAGATCCTCGAGGTGCCCGTGGAGACGGCCGGCGATTCCACCCGTACGCAGCAGGAAAGCGTGCCCCGGTCGGTGGCCGTCGCGTTCGATCGCGTTTCTTTCCGCTATCCGGGCGAAAGCCCGGTGTTGCACGACGTCTCGTTCGAGGTGCCGCGGGGCAACCGGATCGCACTGGTCGGGCCGTCGGGCGCGGGCAAATCGACGGTGCTCGCCCTGATCGAGCGTTTCTACGAGGTCAGCGGCGGCCGGATCCTGGTCGACGGGATCGACGTGCGGGAGATGCCGCGATCGGCGTTGCGGGCCCGGCTCGGCTACGTCGAGCAGGAGGCTCCGGTGCTGGCCGGCACGCTGCGCGACAATCTGCTGCTGACCGCGCCGGCCGCCACCGACACCGAGTTGCTGGCCGCGCTGGCCGAGGTCAATCTGAGTGGACTGGTGGAGCGCAGCCCCAAGGGGCTCGACGTGCAGGTGGGTGAGGGTGGCGTGCTGCTGTCCGGCGGGGAGCGGCAGCGCCTCGCGATCGCCCGGACGCTGCTCACCAACGCGCCGATCCTGCTGCTCGACGAGCCCACCAGCAATCTCGACGCGCGCAACGAGGCGGCCCTGCGCGACGCGATCGCGTCCGCCGCGACCAGGCGCACGCTGATCGTGGTGGCGCACCGGCTGAGCACCGTGGTGGATTCTGACCGGATCGTCGTGATTGACGAGGGCCGCGTGGTCGCCGCCGGGCCGCACGCCGAACTTCTCGACGAAAGCCCCCTGTACCGAGAGTTGGCGACCCATCAGCTGCTGGTGTCGTGACCACGCTTTCAGCTAGATGAAGTACCGTAGCCCGCCATGGGTGTGTCGCAGCGGCTGAAGAGCCGGTTCCGCAAGTTTCTGCAGCGTCCGGGCACGACGGTCGACCTGGCGCCGTTCCGCAAGCGGCTTCCGGCGATCGATGCTCGTGAAGAGGCGCTCCGTGAGCTCGACGATGAGGCATTGACCGCGGCGGCCGCCGAGGCGAAGGACTACACCGAGATCTGCGCGGTCGGCCGCGAGGCCGCCTGGCGAGCTCTCGAGCAGCGGCCGTACGACGTTCAGCTGCTCGGCGCGATGGCGCTGCTCTCCGGCAAGGTCGCCGAGATGGCCACCGGTGAGGGCAAGACGCTGACCGCGGCCGTCGCGGCGTACGGGCATGTGCGGCTGGGCCACGGCCCGGTGCACGTGCTGACCGTCAACGACTATCTGGCCCGCCGCGACGCCGAGTGGATGGAGCCGGTCTTCAAGCTGCTCGGGTTGAGCGTCGGCTGGGTGACCGAGGCGTCCACACCGGCCGAGCGCCGCGAGGCCTACCTGGCCGACATCACCTACGTGTCGGTCTCCGAGGCCGGCTTCGACTACCTGCGCGACCAGCTGGTCACCGATGTGGAAGACCGGGTGCAGCGCGAGCTGGCCACCGCGATCGTCGACGAGGCCGACTCGATCCTGATCGACGAGGCCCGGGTGCCGATGGTCCTGGCCGGTTCGGTGCTGACCGAGAGCGACCCGGTGCACGAGGCCGCCGAGCTGGTCCGCGACCTGCGCAACGGCAAGGACTACGAGATCGGCGAGGACGGCCGCAGCGTCGCCTTCACCGACGTCGGCCTCAAGCGCATCGAGGAGAAACTGGGCGGCGTCGATCTGTACGCCGACGACCAGGTCGAGCAGCTGTCCGCGGTCAACGTGGCGCTGCACGCCGAGGCTCTGCTGCGCCGCGACGTCGACTACATCGTGCGGAACGGCACGGTCGAGCTGATCGACGAGATGCGCGGCCGGGTGGCCCAGCGCCGCCGCTGGCCGGACGGCCTGCAGTCGGCCGTGGAGGCCAAGGAGGGGCTGACCGCCACCGCCGAGGGCGAGGTCCTCGACACGATCACCGTGCAGGCGTTCATCGCCCTCTACCAGACGGTGTGCGGTATGACCGCGACCGCGGTGCACGTCGGCGAGCAGCTCCGGGAGTACTTCGATCTCGAGGTCGCGGTCATCCCGTCCAACGCGGAGAACATCCGCGAGGACGACGACGACCGCATCTACTCGGCGCACGACACCCGCGACGAGGCCCTGGTCGAGGAGATCAAGCTGGCCCACGAGAAGGGCCGCCCGGTGCTGGTCGGCACCCTCGACGTGAAGGCGTCCGAGCTGCTGGCCAAGCAGCTGGCCGCGGCGGGTGTGCCGTCCAACGTGCTGAACGCGAAGAACGACGCCGAGGAGGCGTCGATCATCGCCGAGGCGGGCGCGCTCGGCGCGGTCACCGTCTCGACCCAGATGGCCGGCCGTGGTGTCGACATCCGTCTGGGCGGTTCCGACGAGGCCGACCGGGACGCGGTCGTCGAGCTCGGCGGCCTCTATGTGATCGGCGCGGGCCGGCACGACAGCCGCCGGGTCGACGACCAGCTTCGTGGCCGGGCCGGCCGGCAGGGTGACCCGGGCCGCTCGGTGTTCTTCGTCAGCCTCGAGGACGAGCTGGTCACCCGGCATGCCGGTGACGCGCTGCCGCGGTCGCCGCGGATGGACATCGACGGCGTCGTCCACGACGACCAGGTGGAGTACGCGGTGGAGCACGCCCAGCGGGTCGCCGAGGGCGTCAACCACGAGATCCACCGCAACACCTGGCGCTACAGCGTGGTCATCGAGCAGCAGCGGATCGCCATGGCCGAGCGCCGGGAGCGGCTGCTCACCTCCGAGGTCGCCGCGATCATGCTGCTCGAGCGGTCGCCGGAGAAGGCCAAGGAGACCGACGAGGACATCCTGTCGGACGCGGCCCGGGCGATCGCGCTCTACCATTTGGACCGGCTCTGGGCCGAGCACCTGGCCGAGTTGAACGAGGTGCGTGAGGGTGTGCACCTGCGTGCCCTGGGCAAGCTGGACCCGCTCGACGAGTTCCACCGGGCAGCGGTGCCGGCTTTCCAGAAGGTGTTCACCGAGATCGAGGCCCGCACCATCGCGACATTCGAGGAAACCGATCTCACCGACGGCTGGGAACCGGAGCGCTCCGAGATCGTCCGGCCCACCGCGACGTGGACCTACCTGGTGCACGACAACCCGTTCGGCTCCGAGTTGGACCGTTTGATCGCGGCCGTGGGCCGTCGCCTCTCCGGCGGAAACTGAAGCATTCCAGATCCCCGCACAGCCTTTGCTGTGCGGGGATCCTCTTTTTCCATTCGCCGGTGTTGATTCGTGCAGATGTGGCGACTGTCCTAGGTGTTCCCTGTCACGACATGTTTGTCGTGCGGTACAACTTTTTATTAAACAGACTGACAGAATCCGTTCTCAGAATGCATTTCTGTCGGTCGGAGCCGATGTGGAACAATTTTCCCACAGTGTGGTTGCCGTCTTGACCGGGCATCGACCGTAGCGGAATTATCTTCCGCGTATTTACGGAGGGTGATCGGTGCATATACGGTTACCGACCATGCAATTTCAGGGGGCTCTTCTCTAATGCCGGTAAGCGCGCTGTCGCCTCGTGTCAACCGCCATGTCACAGGTCCGGGCCGCGGCGCCGGACCACGCCGGCCCGCCGACCCCGCGTTGACCGTGACGGTCGCCATCCCGCTCACCACCGACGCACTCACCCCGCAGGCCCACCGCCTGATCGAGGCCGTCCGCGAGCTCGTGGAGATCAGCCAGGGCACGATCACGGTCGAGCCGGCCGCCCCGGCCACCCCGTCCGCTCAGGACGGCCCCGAGGTGCGCATGCTGACCGGTTCCCGGCAGGTGCTGCTCGACGGCGAGGTCCTGCCGCTGACCCGGCTCGAGTTCGATCTGCTGCTGTTCCTGGCCGAGCGGCCCCGCCGGGTCTTCACCCGCGGCCAGCTGCTGGCCGGCGTCTGGGGTTACGAGCACACCGGCGAGCGCACGGTCGACGTGCACGTCCGCCGGCTGCGCCTCAAGCTCGGCGGCGGCGTTCCGGTGATCACCACCGTCTACGGGGTGGGTTACCGCCTGTCCGACGACGCCCAGGTGGTTGTTTCGACACACGAGTAGCGTTGCCGGGCGTGCGCGTGCGTCCGGTTTCCGTCGAGGGTCTCGTCGACGAGTTGGTTTCCCACATAGTGAGTCGGGAAGCTGACAGTTTCCTGCGAGTCGGCATCGACGGTCCCGCGGCGGCCGACCCGGCGAGGCTCGCCGACGCCCTGGTCGACCCGCTGCGGGCCGGTGGTCGCCCGGCGGTACGGGTGGACACCGCCGACTTCCTCCGGCCCGCCTCGCTGCGTCTGGAGCGGGGCCGCACCAACCCGGACTCGTTCTACGCCGGTTGGTTCGACGAGGCGGCCCTGGCTCGCGAGGTCCTCACCCCGGCCGGCCCGGGCGGTTCCGGGAAGATCTTGACCCGATTCTGGAACGCCGGGACCGACCGGGCCGCGCGTGAGCCCTATCACCCGCTCTCGCCCGGCACCGTCGTGCTGGTCAGCGGCCCGGTCCTGCTCGGCGGCGGCCTCGAGTTCGATTTCACCGTGCATCTCGAGCTGACCCCGGCCGCCCTGCGCCGCCGCACCCCACCTGGCCAGGAGTGGACCCTGCCGGCCTTCGAGCGGTACGCCGAGGAGGTCGGCCCGGCCGGCTTCGCCGACATGGTGGTCCGGCTCGACGATCCGAGGCGTCCGGCTCTGGTCGTCTCACGTGAGTGAGACGAGTTGGTGAAGCGAGTCTGTGGCGGAGTCGACCACTGACAGTTATGCTCCGGTTACTTTTTTAGCGGGGACCCGGTTTGGGACCTCCGGCGACGGGTATCAGCCGGGCCCACGGTGCGATGGGCCGGTTCGCGGGGCACCCGTCGGCAGGGGCAGAGGAAGGGCAGGGGGAGCGCATGCTCGTCAATGGAGCGGTTATCACGGGTAAGGGCGCCGCCAAGGGCCGCACGACCGAGGAGATCGAGCAGATTCGGTCGATCCTTCGGGGCCGGTTCGATGACCTGAACGCCGAGTACGAAACGGCTCTCGCCGAGAACCACAAGCTCCGCCTCGTCGAGATCGGCGACGCCGCCGGTGACGACCAGGCCGACAGCGGGTCCAAGACGGCCGAGCGCGACGCCGCCACGTCGCTCCTGCGCACCCTGCTGGACAGGCGGACGCAGGCTGAGCACGCCATGCAGCGGCTCGACGACGGCACGTACGGCAACTGTGAGGGTTGCTCCAACCCGATCCCGGTGGAGCGGCTGGAGGTTTTCCCCTCGGCCACCTCGTGCGTGCACTGCAAGTCGAACCGGGAACGCCGGGCCAGCTGAGTCGAGGACAGAGGGGGTCCGCCGCCGGCCGCGGCGGACCCGACGTATCTGAAGGAGCCGATGGGCACGATCGAGGTCGGCACGGCCTCCTGGACCGACCGGACGTTGCTGGCGTCCGGCTGGTATCCCGCGTCCGCGGACGACCCCGAGAAACGGCTCGCCTATTACGCCAAGCAGTTCCCGGTCGTCGAGGTCGACTCGACCTACTACGGCCCGCCGGCCGAGCAGACCACCAAGCTGTGGGCGCAGCGCACGCCGGACGACTTCACCTTCAACATCAAGGCGTTCAGCCTGCTCACCGGCCACCCGACCAAGGTGTCGGCGATCTACAAGGACCTGCGCCCGGAGACCGACAAGAAGAACATCTACCCCGACGATCTCCCACCCCAGGCGTACGAGGAGGTCTGGAGCCGATTCCTCTCGGCGCTGGACCCGTTGCAGGAGGCCGGGAAGCTCGGGGCGGTGCTCTTCCAGTTCCCGCCGTGGTTCGGCATCCGCAAGTCCAACAAGGAATACCTTCTCGAGGTCGCGGCCCGCTGCAAGCCGCTGCGCGCCGTCTTCGAACTGCGCAACGCGTCCTGGTTCGAGGGCGCCAACCGCAACGAGACCCTCGACTTCCTGCGCAACCACAGGCTGCCGTTCGTCTGCGTGGACATGCCGCAGGGCCACAAGTCGTCGGTCCCGCCGATCGTCGAGGCGACGGCCGACATCGCGGTGGTCCGATTCCACGGCCACAGCGACAAGTGGACGAGCAAGGACATCCACGAGAAGTTCGGCTACGAGTACTCCGCGAAGGAGCTCGCGGAGTGGGCGCCTCGTTTGCGCGACCTGTCCGACAAGGCGGACAGGACCCAGGTCTTCATGAACAACTGTTACTCGGACTACGCCCAGCGCAATGCGTCCACGCTCATCGAGCTACTTGAGGGCTAGCGCGATCATCGCGTCGGCGTCGACGATTGCCGCGCCGCCGGGGTCGTTGTTGAAGAAGACGTACGCGCGGGAGCAGCCGGCCAGCCGATCGAGCCAGCTCTTCAGGGCGGTACGGCCGTAGCGCGGCCACGGGTTCGCCCGGCCCTCGTGCATCCGCAGATAGCCGAAATCGGCGGTGGTCCACAGCGGGCCCAGCGGTCGTCCCTTCCGATCGGCCCAGCACAGTGCCGCGGCGTACCTCTCCAAGATCTTGCGGGTTTCGTCGGTGAACCACGACGGGTGCCGGGGCTCGACCACGAGCCGCACACCGCGCGGGAACTCCTTCAGCGTCCGGTCCAGCGCGTCCGGGTCGGCCCGCAGGGTCGGCGGCAACTGCAGCAACACCGGTCCCAGCTTCCCCTCCAGCGCCTCGGCCCGGGACATGAACCGGGCCACCGGCTCGGCCGGCTCCCGCAGCCGCTTGACGTGGGTGAGGTAGCGGCTCATCTTGACGCCGATCTCGAAGTCGTCCGGCGTCCGCTTACGCCACTGCTCGAACGTGTCACGTTCCGGCAGCCGGTAGAAGGCGTTGTTGACCTCGACCGTCGAGTAGTGCTCGGCGTAATGCTCCAGCCAGCGCTTTTGCGGCACCCCGGCGTAGAACCGGTCCTTCCAGTCCCGGTACTGCCACCCCGACGTTCCCACCTTCAGCACGGAGCACAAATACCCAAGGTTAAACGTGATCAACCAGGGGTATGGCGAGGTCTCCACCGCAACGACAACGAGGAGATCGCGATGTCACTCAGCGACGACGACATCACCACCGGCACCGCCGCGGGCGGGGAAGGCCCGGCGGACGGCGGCGCGAACCCGGCCGGCCACGACGGCGGCGCGGACGGTTCCGCGGGCGGCGAGGGCCCGGCCGACGGCGGCGCCAACCCGGCCGGCCACGACGGCGGCGCGGACGGCTCGGCGGGCGAGGGCCCGGCCGACGGCGGCGCGAACCCCGACGGCCACGACGGCGGCGCCGACGGTTCCGCGGCATGACTTTCGAGGCGCCGGGCGGGGTTACCGACCGCCCGGCACTCGCACGTGTCGCCACGATCGAACCGGCCAAGTTCGCGGCCGCGCATTGGGGCCGCGCGCCCCTGCTCTGCCGGGCCGCCGACCCGGACGGTTTCGCCGATCTGCTGTCCCCGGCCGCCGTCGACGAGCTGCTCAGCCGGCGCGGCCTGCGCACCCCGTTCCTGCGGGTCGCGCGGCAGGGGAAGGTGCTCCCGGCCGCCGAGTTCACCGGCTCCGGCGGGGCCGGCGCCGAGATCGGCGACCAGGTCGTCGACGACGAAGTCATGCGCCTCTACGCCGGCGGCGCCACCCTGGTCCTGCAGGGCCTGCACCGGATCTGGCCGCCGCTGATCGACTTCGCCCGGCGGCTCGGCACCGAACTGCGCCGCCCGCTGCAGGTCAACGCGTACCTGACGCCCCCGGCCGGCCAGGGCTTCAGCACCCATTACGACACCCACGACGTGTTCGTGCTCCAGGTCGACGGCACCAAGCGGTGGCGCATCCACGAGCCGGTGCTCGCCGACCCCCTGGAGAAGCAGGCGTGGGGCGGCCGGGCCGACGAGGTCGCCGCGACCGCCGCCGGCGAACCGGCCCTCGACGTGGTCCTCGCCCCCGGCGACGCCCTCTACCTGCCGCGCGGCTGGCTGCACTCGGCGCAGGCCCAGGGCACCCGCTCGCTGCACCTGACCTTCGGCGTCCGCTCGCTGACCAGGTACGCCCTGGTGGAGGAGCTGCTCGCGATGGCCGCCCAGGACGCCCGGCTCCGCGCCACGCTGCCGTTCGGCCTCGACGTGACCGACCCCGACGCGGTCGAGCCGGAGCTGACCGAGACCGTCGAGGCGCTGCGCGACTGGCTCGCCACCAGCACCCCGGCCGAGATCGCCGATCGGCTGCGCGAACGGGACTGGCCCTCGGCCCGCCCGGCGCCGGTGTCGCCCCTGGCCCAGCTGGACTTCGCCGACGCGCTCACCCCGGCCGACACGATCGAGGCCCGCGGCGGCCTGCGCTGGCGGCTCGCCGAGGACGGTCCCGACCACGTCGTGCTCCGGCTGACCGGCCGCACGTTGCGCTTCCCGGCCTACTGCGCCGCCGCGCTGCGGCAGGCCCTCGGCGGCGAACCCACCCGGGTCGGCGAGCTGCTCCTGGACACCGACGAGGACCGCCTGGTCCTGACCCGCCGCCTGCTCCGCGAGGCCCTGGTGGTCCCGGTCTAGCGGTTCACTTCCGCTGCTTTTTCCGTACGCGGAGGGAGAGGCCCCGTGGCACTCGGTTCCAGCCGGGCGGGACTCACCCTCCGCGCGCCCGCGCCGGGCGGGCCCGGCCGCTAACCCATCCCGCCCACGGCGAGGATCAAGCCGGCCGTCGCCAGGCCGGTGAGCAGCACCGTGGTGACCGTCGCGACGTCGAGCCCGACGCCCCGGCGGTCGGCCACCCGCTTCGCGGCGACCACCGCGAGGATCGGGCAGGCCAGCAGCACCACCAGCGCGACCACCGGCAGGGCGTCCCGCCAGGTGCCGGTCTGCCCGCCCTCGGCGTTCTGCCGGAGCACCCGGAACACCACCGCCCCGATCAGCCCGCCGGCGAACCCGAACAGCCCGAACAGCGTCTTCACCCCGAACGTGATCGGCCGGGCCGGTGCGGTGTATTTCACCTTGGTGGCGACCTCGTCCAGATAGTCGAGAGCGTCCTTCTCACTGCGCTGGCGGGGAATCGCCGGTGCCGGCTTGGCCCGGCCGAACCGCTCGGCGACCGGACCGACCTTGTGCACGTACTCCGACCACAGCCCGGCCGCCCGAGCGTCCACCGACTCCATGGTGCGTTGTGCGTCCACGGCCGCCAGCTTGGCCGCCCGCAGCGCCTCGTCGGCCTTGCGGACCGCCTCGTCGGCGGCCTGCACCCGGCCGTCGTGCCAGCGCACCGCCTCGGCCCGAAGGTTGGCCGCCTCCTCGTCCAGGGTGGTCAACCGCCGCAGCACGCTGCGATAGGAGGCGGTCTCGAAGTCGGCCGGCTGTACGTCGCTCATAGTTGTCCATAGGGGATGATCACCTCGGTGCCTCGATGCACCGAGCGGTCGAAGTGCAGCGCCCGCCACGGCCGCGGATACCAGACGGGCGCGCCGGCGCCCGGGTAGTACGGGGCGAGCTCGCTGCCGTGCACGTCCAGCGCCACCCAGGCGCCGATCGGGTCGGTCCGGGACGCGTGCCCGCCGAGTGCGTCGCGCAGCAGTCCCGCCCCGCGCCACCAGCCCAGCACGTGGATCCGCCGTTCCGGGCCCTGCCGGAGGATGGTCCGCAGCTGGTCGGCGACGGCCTTGCCACCGGGCAGCGCGTCCGCCGCGTAGATCATCAGGAAGTGCGGCCGGTCGGCCGGCCAGGATGCGGACGCCTCCGAGGCGGCGTCCTCGAGGAGCCAGTCGGCGTTGTCCGCCCAGAACAGCCCGCAGTCCGGCAGTCGTTCGCAGAGGGCCTCGGCGGCCGGCCGGGCGTCGGGATCGAGGCAGAGGATCGAGAAGCGGGCGCCGTCCGGCGGGAACTGCGCGGCGAGCGACACCCCGGCGGTGGCCAGGATCGCGCACGCCTCCTCGGTGCGGGTGCCGAGGATGGCCAGGTTACGGCCGGGCGCGCGGCGCAGCACGGTGCGCGCCGACCGGGCCGCCACGTCGATGGTCTCGCCGAGCAGCACCGTCGGCGCCGGGGTGCCCTCGACCGGGGCCAGCCGGTTGAAGTCCGGGCTCTCGCTCAGCCGGGGGATCACGTCACCGTCGAACAGCCGGGGCGGGCCGTCGCCCTCGGGCCGGCTGCGCCACAGCCGGTGCTGGAGGGCGTTCCACCGGTCCCGGTCGCCGGCCGCCGGCACCCGGACGACCTTGTTGGCCTCGGTCGCGCCGGAGTCGGCGTTGACCACCGCGTGGTAGCGGGGCAGCGACTCGGCGGCCGTGTTCGTCTCGGTCAGCACCCGCCGCGCCCGGGGCAGGGCGATGCGCAGCGAGAACTGGGCCACCAGGGCCGGCCGGCCCCACAGCGCCTCGATGCCGGAGACGTCCTGCGACGCCAGGATCATGTGGATGCCCTGCGAGCGCCCCCGCCGGGCGAGGTCTTCCAGCAGGTCGACGGCCTCGGCGGCGACCGCGTCCCGGCCGGACAGCAGCACCTGGAACTCGTCGACCACCGCCACGATCCGCGGCCAGTGCCCGGCCGGGTCCTCGGCCCGCAACTCGGCCAGGTTGGTCACCTCGTACCGTTTCGCGGCGTCGGCCCGGCGGCGCAGCTCCTCGCCGAGGAACCGCAGCAGGGCCAGCCCGAACTCACGGTCGGTGTTGACGTTGACGCCGACCAGCCGCACGTGCGGCAGCCAGCTCGGGTCCCGCCGCCCCGGCGCGAACCGGGCGAACGACACCCCCTCCTTGAAGTCCAGCAGATAGAAGGCCAGTTCCTGAGGCGAGTACCGAGCCGCGAGCGCACCCATCCACGCGTAGATCAGGTTGGTCTTGCCGGTGCCCGAGGGCCCGGCGATCAACGCGTGTGGCGGATAGTCGCTCAGCGTCACGGTCACCGGCACCCCCTGCGGGCTGTCGCCGAGTGGCGCCGACAACCCGGTCGCCGAACTCTCCTGCCACACCTCGGCCGGCAGCAGACTGTCCAGCGCCACCGGGGCCGGCCCGGCCGCGACGGCTTCGGCGATCCGGCGACAGGCCGCGGCCACCACCGCCTGCGGCGGACCACCATCCAGCCGTACGGGTAGAGCTCCCGCACTGCTCATCCGCGCGTCGTCGCCCGGTTGCGCCGTGATGAACTCGATCCCCGGCCCGGCCTGCACCGGAACGCCCTGGATGACCAGGTGCACGCCGGCCGCCGCACCGGTGCGCAGCAGCCGCTGGAGCTGGGTCTGGTCGGCCCGGCTCAGCTCGCCCGCACCCAGCAGAACGGCAACCCGCCACGGCTCCGGCCGCCGGTGCGTCGCGGCGGCCAGCTCCCGCAGCGAGGTGTACTCCCCGGCGAGGACCGTCTCGTTGATCCGGCGCACATGGTCGACCAGCTCTTCCAGCAGCGCGCTCAGCTCGCCCGGCCCGGCGAACCGCAGCACCCCCGCGGGCGCCAGCGTGGCGAACCGGGCCAGCCCGCCACCCAGGTGCTCCGGGTCGTACCCGATCAGGGAGAGCGATCCCGGCGCGGCCGTGCCCAGCGCCCGCAGCAGCAACCCGGCGACCACCTCGTCGCCGAAGGCACGATCGCCGCGCACCACCACGTGCCCGTGGTCGAGCAGCGGCACCAGTGCCGGCACCTCCTCCGGATGCGGCAGCAGCAACCGGCCCACCCGCAGCTCGGGAGCGGTGTCCAGGGGCGACGGTTGCCAGTCGTCCCACGGGTCACCGGCGGCGCCGGGCGCGGCCCGGTCGGCGGCCCGCGCGGCGGCCTCGGCGAACGCGGCCAGGTCGTCCCGGCTCTGCTCGTCGATCTCCCGCATCCGCTGGTCGCGGGCCTCGGCGACGTTGCGGCGGCGGGCGATCGCGGCCTGCACGACGCGTTCCCGCCGCTCGATGGCGGCCTCGTAGGCGGACTGGGCGGCGGTCAGGGCATTTTCGGCCGCGCCGAGGGCGTGCGAGATCCCGGCCCGGATGTCCATGACTTGCTGCGTGGTCGATTCAGACATGGGCAATCAACGTTCTCATTTGGCGTCGGCGGCCTCGGGGCGGCGCAACGGTTCGGGGGCGTTCGGGTCGAGCGTGGTGGCGTCGCGGCCGAGCCGGGCCAGGAGCACCCCGGTGAGAACGCCCGCCGTGACGGCGTTGTCGGCCGGATGCCCGGACTGCCCCTGCTGGGCCACCGGCACCCGGCAGATCCGGGCGATCAGTGTGTCCAGCACCGCCGGCGAGGTGCCCGGCAGCAGCGACCGCACCCGGCCGGACGCCGCCTGCCGCAGTCGGTCGACGTCCTCCGGCCGCGGCTCGTGGCCGAGCAGGTCACCGGCCAGCCGGTGCAGCACCGGGGGAGTGACCGCGGAGAGCGCCAGCCCGGTCGCGGCACTGGCCGAGTGCAGGTCGCGGCCGAGCCGGGCCTTGTCGCCGGCCCGCACCCCGCTCGCCACCCGGCGCAGCAGCTCGGCGGTGTCGGCCTGCTGTTGCTGCTGCTCCTTGCTCTGCTCGGGGGCCGGCTCGCCGGTCAGCTGGGCGACCCGCTGATGCCACCAGGGCCCGAGCTTCTCCTTCTCCTCGGGCGGCGGGGCGTCCTGCTGCTTGACCTCGGGCCGTTCCAGCCCGGCCTTCCAGTCCTGGTCGGGCGGCGCGGCCGCGTCCCCGGTCAGGCCGACGCTCGCCAGGTAGGCGGCGATGGCGTCCTGCGCGATCCGCAGCGCCGCCGCGGCCCGCTCGGCCGCCTCGGTCGCGTTGGACAGTTGCGGCACACCCACCGGGTCGACGGACGTCTCCCGCACCCACATGAGGATCTCGGTGGCGCTGCGCAGTTTCTCCATCGCGACCGTGACCAGGCCGGTGGGAAGCTCGTCGGAGGTGGCGCGAAGCTGGGCGCCGAGTTCCTGGATCAGCGACATCGCGTCAGAGCATCGCCGTGTAGTTTTGCGCCTGCTCGACCGCGAGAGCGGTGGCACCGAGGCACTCTTCCAACTGCTGGTCGGCCTGCGACAGCGACGAGTGCGCCGACCCGACCGCGTCGCTCCCGCTGCCGTCGAGCGCGGCGGCCAGACTCTGCTGCGCCTCGCCGAGCTTCTCCCGGGCCGCCTGTATCGCCGCCTGCCCCTCGCTGACCTGCTGGAGCGCGGCATCGACGGCCGCTTTTACCTCGGCGACACTGGCCACCCGTGCAGCCTCCTGCTGTGCGGAACCCGACTACTCCCGTCAGCCTACTGCCCCCTTCCTGCCTCGCTGTCCGCGCACGCCCGATTTTGCGAAAGCAGGGAGAGCGCTTGCCCGAAGCATCAACGACCACCCCGGGCCAGGCTCCCCACCTGTCCGAGATCCGACCACTGAGTGAACAGGAATGAACCCTGCGAGTGATCTCCACTCCGGCTTCAGAGCGCCAGTAGACGGCGCAGTCCGTGATCCACTTTGCTGGCGAGAGCCGGGCTGATGCGACCGTGCCGATGCCCGAATGCCGCTGGGTCGGCAAATCGGATGCGGGTCAGGTCGATGGTGCCGCCGCCGGCGAGGTCACCCGGCAACGGCAGGAGGACGCCGGGCACGTCTCCGTCGGCCCGGTCGTGGACCATCACGATGACCGGGTACGCCCGGGTGTAGGCGTCGGCGCTGACGACGAGGACTCGGATCCGTCGGCTCCCGATGGCGTAGTCGACGACCTCGCCGCGCTTCGGGATCACCATTCGGCGTTGAACTCCGTGAAGGCCTCGGCGTCCGGGCCGGTCAAGGACGCGTGCCAGGCAGCCGCGGCGGCGACCGCGCGAGTGTCCAGGTATTCCCGGATCGCCTCGGCCACGAAGGCTGATCGGTTGGCACCGGCGACAGCGGCGTTGAGCTCCTCGCCCAGATCATCATCGAGCGTGATGGAGATACTCACGGTCATGCCCCGGACACTACCACTGACAATATCGCCAACAGGGGTGGCCACAACACTCGAGGGTGGCCGGGGATAGGTTCCTCGGATGACGGTCATCGGGTTGGTCGGGGCGGGGCACATGGGGTCGGGGCTGGGGTGGGCTCTGCGGGCCGGCGGGCATGACGTGGTCACCTCGACGGCGGGCCGATCGGAGCGGACGGCGCGCCTGGTCGCGGAGGCGGGCCTGCGGGTCGTTGCCCGCCCGGCCGACGTGCTGGCGGAGGCGGACGTGATCCTGGTGATCACGCCGCCCGGGGCCGCACTGGCCGCGGCCGCCGACATCGCCGCCGATCCGGGCGTCGCCGTGCGGCCGGGGAACGTCCGGCCGATCGTGGCCGACCTGAACGCCGTCGCCCCGGGCACCGCCGTCGCGGTGGCCGAGGTAGTCACCGCGGCCGGCTTCGACTTCGTGGACGGTTCCATCTCGGGCCCGCCGCCGACCGTACGACCCGGAGCGAAGATCTATCTCGCCGGTCCCCGCGCCGCGGAGGTCGCGGACCTGCGGTGGACGCACGCCGTACCGAAGGTGGTCTCCGACCGGATCGGTGCCGCGAGCGCGGTGAAGATGTCCACGGCCTCGGTCTACAAGGGTTTGATGGGCCTGATGACGCAGGCGATCCGGGCAGCGTCGGCGCACGACGTCCTGGCCCCGGTCATGGCCGACCTGGGCGAGAGCTTCGGCACCCCGTACGAGGTGGCCCTCGCCTCGACCAAGGCCCACCGCTACGTCGCCGAGATGCGGGAGATCGCGCAGTCCCAGGCGGCGGCCGGGCTCACGCCGGAGCTTTTCGAGGCGTTCGCCGCGGTCTGGGCCGACGTCGCCGCCCGGCCGCTCGCGGACGACCGGCCGGAGACGCTGCCGCGCGGCATCACCGCCGGCCAGGTGGCCGACGGCCTGCGGTGACGGCCATCGCGGCGATGGCCAGGAGGCCGGCGATCGGGGCGAAGGCGAAGCCGGTGCGGATCGAGGCGTCGGTCAGCGGGCCGGCCAGGGCGGCGCCGGTGGCGCTGCCGACGGTGAAGGCGGTGAAGATCCAGGCGAACGCCTCGACCGCGGTGCCGGGCGGAGCCAGCCGGTCGGCGGCGAGGAACGCGGCGGTCAGCAGCGGCGGCAGGCCGAAGCCGCTCACGAACTGCAGCAGGTACATCGGGCCGGGGGCCGGGACCAGCAGCAGCGGCAGGTAGGCCACGGTGAAGCAGGCCGCCAGCAGGGGAAGCCGGCGCAGTGAGCCGGGCTTGGCCCGGGTGTAGAGCAGGCCGCTGACCAGGGCACCCAGCGCCTGGCAGGCCAGCAGCCAGCCGGTCAGGCCGCGGTCGCCGGCGGATTCGGCGTAGCCGGTGAGGACGACCGGGATGCTGCCCACCGCGGCGCCGACGCAGGCGATGCCCAGCACCAGGGTGGCCAGGCGGGGGACGCGCAGCGGGCCGGCCCAGTGCCGGTGGGCCGGTTGGCCGCGCCAGCGGCGGGTGGCGGGGGCGGCCACGAAGGCGGCCACCCCGGCGAGCTGGAGGACGGCCGCGACGATCAGCGCGGCCGCCGGGCCGGCGGCCGCCACGGCGGCCAGGGTCACCAGCGGGCCGACCACGAAGATCACCTCTTGCAGGGCGATGTCCAGGGCGTACGCGGCGGTGACGTGGGCCGCCGGCACCAGGTCCGGCCAGAGCGCCCGCAGGCAGGCCTCCAGCGGAGGGGTGCCCATGCCGGCCAGGGCGGCCCCGGCGAGCAGCGGCGCCGGACGGCCGTCGCTGAGGGCGGCGATCAGGTAGCCGATGGCGGACAGTGACGCCGAGCCGTAGAGGACCGGCGGCTGGCGCCAGCGGTCGATGCCGCGGGCCAGCAGCGGGGCGGTGACGGCCATGCCGGCGGTGAAGACGGCCACCACGATGCCGGCCACGGCGAGGCTGACCGACTGGCGGGCGAACAGCAGCAGGGCGAGGGGCGCGGCCGCGGTGGGCAGCCGGCCCACCTGGCTGGCGATCAGGACGAGCGGCACCTGGGGCGCGCGCAGGACGGCGGAGGCAGCGGGCATGACATCGCTCCCGGCGATGAGCAGGAAAGGGGGACGCGCTGAATCGGGTCAGCGGTCAGGGAGCGAAGTCGGCCCGGTCGTGGTCATTGCCGTAGAGCGGAAGATCAGGCGTGACCCACCGGGCGAGCATCAGCATCGCCGCCGCCGACACGCGGCGGCCCCACGGCGGCTGGTGGCAGGTCACGCCGGGCGGAGGCGCGGAGTCTGCCGGGGTGGTCACCGGGACAGCCTAGAGGTGGCGAAGGTGATGCGGCTAACGCCGGGGCACCGACGACGGGCCGCGCACCTCGGCGCCGAGTGCCTGGACGCGGTCGCGCAGACCCCGGTCGGCGGTGACGACGACGATCTGGCGGCCGGCTTCACGGCGTACCAGATCAACGATGGCATCGTCGCCGGAGTGCGTCGCCCTCTCGAGGGTGACCCCGTTGCCGGCTTGCGGGATTTCCCTGGCCCTGCCCTCGACGACCAGGGTGACCTCGATCGGGCCGGGCAGGCCGGGCAGGCCCTCGTCGATGATCGCCGACAAGCGGTCGCGCAGCCGGATCGCGGCGCCGGCGCGGTCCTTCCACCAGCCGTCGGGGACGGATCCGACGACGTTGGCACCGTCGACGACCACCAGAGGTACGGTCATGAAGTTGAGCGTACCTCTGTCAAGTTCTGGGAATTATCCGGTTGGCTCCGGCGCTGACTCGGGAGCAATAAGGTCAGGACGTACCAGGAGAGAAGAAGACTTATGAGCATCGGACCGATCGGGCCGGGTGGCCCGGACAACTGGGACGACCTGTTCTCGCGCTTCTTCGGGGCGGCGGAGCCGCGCCGGCAGCAGCGCATCGACATCACGAAGTACATGAGCGGCGACGCTCGTGAGGTGCTGTCCGCAGCCGCCCGCCGTGCCGCCGAACTCGCCGACCCGGACCGTGGCATCGCCGACCTGGACACCGACCACCTGCTGTGGGGTGCACTCCAGCAGGACGGGATCAAGCAGACCGTGCGCCGGGCGGGCGCCGACCCCGAGTCGCTGCTCGCCGCGCTGGGCCGCCCGGCCGGAGTCCGCGAGACGCCGACCGAGCAGGTCGCGCTCACCCCCCAGGCCAAGCGGGCACTGCTGGACAGCCTGCAGATCTCCCGGGCGCTCGGCTCCTCCTACATCGGGCCGGAGCACATCCTGATGGCGCTCGGCCTCAACCCGGACTCGGCGGCCGGCCGATTGCTGGCCGGCAAGCTCGACCCGCAGGCCCTGCAGGGCGGCGAGCCGCAGCCCACGGCCCGCCCTTCGTCAACCGGCGGCGGCAAGACGCCGACGTTGGAGCAGTACGGCGTGGACCTCACCGAACTGGCCCGCCGCGGCGAGATCGACCCGGTGATCGGGCGCGCGGACGAGATCGAGCAGGCCGTGGAGATCCTGTCCCGGCGCACCAAGAACAACCCGGTGCTGATCGGCGAGGCCGGCGTCGGCAAGACCGCCGTCGTCGAGGGCCTGGCCCAGCGCATCGTGGACGGTGACGTGCCGCTGACCCTGGAGGGCAAGCGGGTCATCCAGCTCGACCTGGCCGGCCTGGTCGCGGGCACCCGCTACCGGGGCGACTTCGAGGAGCGGCTGCGCAAGGTCATCGACGAGATCCAGAACGAGGGGGACGGCCTGATCGTCTTCCTCGACGAGATCCACACCCTGGTGGGTGCGGGCGGTGGCGGCGGCGACGGTGGCGGCATGGACGCCTCCAACATGCTCAAGCCGGCTCTGGCCCGTGGCCAGCTGCGGGTGGTCGGCGCGACCACGCTCGACGAGTACCGCAAGTACATCGAGAAGGACGCGGCCCTCGCCCGGCGGTTCCAGCCGGTGCTGATCGGCGAGCCGAGTGTCGAGGACACCGTGGCGATCCTGCGCGGGCTGCGGGACAACTACGAGGCGCACCACCAGGTGCGGATCACCGACGCGGCGCTGGACGCGGCGGCGGAGCTGTCCGACCGCTATATCACCGACCGGTTCCTGCCGGACAAGGCGATCGACCTGATCGACCAGGCCGGCGCGCGGGTGCGGTTGCGGGTGAAGACCCCGTCGGCGGACACCCGGGAGGACGAGCGGCGGCTGGAGCAGCTGTCCCGCGACCGGGACCAGGCGGTGGCGGCGGAGAACTACGAGAAGGCCTCCGCGCTGCGTGACGAGATGAACGCCATTCGCGCCCGGCTCGAGTCGGTTTCGTCGGACAAGACCGGCATTCCGCAGGTCACCGACGCGGACATCGCCGAGGTGGTCTCCCGGGCCACCGGCATCCCGGTGTCGCAGCTCACCGAGGAGGAGCGGGATCGCCTGCTGCGCCTCGAGGGGCACCTGCACGACCGGGTGGTCGGCCAGGACGACGCCGTCGAGGCCGTCGCCGAGGCGGTGCGCCGCTCGCGCGCCGGGCTGGGCGACCCGGAACGGCCGGTGGGCAGCTTCCTGTTCCTCGGCCCGACCGGTGTCGGCAAGACCGAGCTGGCGCGGTCGCTCGCGGACGCGCTGTTCGGTGACTCGGACCGGATGATCCGGCTCGACATGAGCGAGTTCCAGGAGCGGCACACCGTGTCGCGGCTGGTCGGTGCCCCGCCCGGATACGTCGGCTACGACGAGGCCGGGCAGCTCACCGAGGCGGTCCGCCGCCGTCCGTACAGTGTGGTGCTGCTCGACGAGATCGAGAAGGCGCACCCGGACGTGTTCAACATCCTGCTTCAGGTGCTGGACGACGGGCGGCTGACCGACAGCCAGGGCCGGACGGTGTCCTTCAAGAACACCGTGCTGATCATGACGAGCAACATCGGCTCGGACATCATCAGCGGGACGCGGCGCAGTGTCGGCTTCGGGGCCGGATTCGACTCCGACAAGGCCGACGAGGAACTGCGCGACCGGCTCGACCGGCGGCTCAAGGAGCAGTTGCGGCCCGAGTTCATCAACCGGATCGACGAGATCATCGTCTTCCGGCAGCTGGAGACCGACCAGCTGCGGCAGATCACCGAGCTGATGCTGCAGGAGACCCGGCGCCGGCTGCACGCGCAGGACGTCACCCTGGAGATCAGCACGGAGGCCGTCGACTGGCTGGCCGACAAGGGCTTCCAGCCCGAGTTCGGGGCCCGGCCGCTACGCCGCACCATCCAGCGTGAACTGGACAACCGGCTGTCGAAGCTGCTGCTCAGCAATGAGCTGGCGGCCGGCCGCACGGTCAAGGTGGACGTCGCCGACGGCAGGTTGACGTTCGACGTCTGATTCGGATTCAGGCCCCGCTCAGCTCATGCTGAGCGGGGTCATGTTTTCCACGGAGCCGCCGCCCAGGTGCGGGTATTCCTTGGTCCACTCCACGTAGAGCGGATTGCGGGACACTACCTCCTGGTAGGCGGCGACCGCCATCTCGATCAGCTTGGGCGCGCTGCGGGCGGCCGGCGACTCCGGGTGCCAGCC
Organism: Paractinoplanes toevensis; assembly: GCF_018332695.1. GTDB lineage: Bacteria > Actinomycetota > Actinomycetes > Mycobacteriales > Micromonosporaceae > Actinoplanes > Actinoplanes toevensis. Next base: position 39,552 of record NZ_BOQN01000090.1, on the reverse strand, counting down.
GATCACCTGGCGCCAGCGCAGCGGCGCGGTGCGGATCGGCCGGGAGGTCAGGCCGGCCGGCGGCCGGAACGTCGGCTGGCACAGGCCGAGCGCGAGCCCGGATTCGACCATGTCGACACAGCCGCGCACGTCGGTCTCGAGGACCCGGCGCGGGGTGAAGCCGGAGCGGGCGCAGGCCGCCGCGAAGCACTCGGCGAAGCAGCCGTCGCCGGTGCTGCCCACCCACTGCTCGTGGGCCAGCTCGGCCAGGTCGACGTCGATCTGCTTGGTGCCGGGGTGGTCGTCGGGCATGAGCACACAGACCGCGTCGACCGCGACGGTCTGCCAGACCAGGCCGTAGTCGGCCGCGGGCATGGCGTCGCCGCACACTCCCACCTGGGCGTAGTCGAGTTTGCCGCCCTGCAGCATGGTGGCGAGTTCCTCGACGTAGTACGACGCGTGGGTGGTGATCTGCGCGTCGGGCTGGGCCATGGACAGCCGGTAGACCATGCCGCCCAGGATCGGGCCGCCGAGCGCGCCGATCCGGTATCGGCTCATGATCTCGCTGTCGGTCGCCCCGGCCAGCCGGGCCGCTTCGTCCTGCAGGCCTTTCATGGCAGGCAGAAGGACCCGGGCACGGGATAGTACGAGCTCGCCGAGCGCCGTGGGCCGCGCACCGCGGCGGTCACGCTCGAACAGGGGACCCCCGAGGGTGCGCTCGATGCGTTGCAGTTGCGCGGTCAAGGCCGGCTGGGCGAGCCCGAGCTGTGACGCAGCCTTGGTCACGCTGCCGGTTTCCGCGATGGCGCAGACCACCTTGAGATGCCGGAGCTCCAGGTTCATAGCGTGACGTTAGGACCTTCGAGACATCGAAGGCTAGCCCTCGGGCCTGCCGAAAGATCCTCCACATGTGACAAACCGGTTACAGAACCGGGCGGTAACATTACAAATCGCCAATGTACGTGGTCCGGCGAGTGGCGACATCGCGTAATTTGTCGACTACCGCGACGGCGGGATCGACAATTTTGTTCCACGGCGGCGCCGACGGCGTACCCGGGTGCGGGCGGGTCGGCGCGGCCTCCGCGGCCATCTCCACCCGGTTGCCGACCCGGATCAGATCCTCGACCGGGACCATCTGCATCAGAACCGGGAGCAGCTCCTCGGCGTCGGCGGCCACGTGCCGTCGCACCGCCTCGGCCACCTCGGCGGCGGCCGGCTCGCCCCGGTCCAGCCTCTTCAGCAGAACCAGCAGGGTGTGATCCTCGGCAAGCTCGCGGGCCGCGAGGTCCTCGCCGCCCGGCACCGCCTGCTTGATGGCGGGATAGAGGTACTGCTCCTCGGCCGACAGGTGCCGGGACAGCTCGGCGATCACGACGCCGGCCAGCCGCTTGTCGCCGGGCTCCGCCGCCAGACGCTCGCTGAGCGCGACCAGGTCGCGGTGCTGCTGGTTCAGGACGTCCACCACGTTGCGGCCGGTGGTCTCGCCGCCGACCGGCGGGAGCGGGGGAAGATTCAGTGCGGACACGGCACCGCCGGTACCCGACCGGATGATTTATCAAACTGCTGGTATGAAGGGCGGATGGAGACCAGCGCCGCCGCGGAGGTCACCGGCATCTGCCGTGACCTGCTGCGCATCGATACCACCAACACCGGCGACCCGGACACCACGGTCGGGGAACGCGTCGCCGCCGAATACGTGGCGGCGAAGCTCGACGAGGTGGGCATCAGTTCCGTCCTGCACGAGTCGGCGCCGAAACGGGCCAACCTGATCGCCCGCATCCCCGGCGCCGACCGCAGCCGGGGTGCCCTGCTCGTGCACGGCCACCTCGACGTGGTGCCGGCCGACGCGTCCGAGTGGTCGGTGCCGCCGTTCGCCGGTGAGGAGAAGGACGGCTTCCTGTGGGGCCGGGGCGCGATCGACATGAAGGACTTCGACGCCATGATGCTGGCCGTCGTCCGCGACTGGCAGCGCACCGGCTACGTCCCGCCCCGCGACATCGTGCTGGCCTTCACCGCCGATGAGGAGGCCGGCATGGAGTTCGGCTCGCAGTTCCTCGTCCGCAAGCACCGCGACCTGCTCGAGGACTGCACCGAGGCGGTCGGCGAGGTCGGCGGCTACTCCTACACGGTGAACGACAACCTCCGGCTCTACCTGGTGCAGACGGCCGAGAAAGGCCTCAACTGGCTGCGGCTGAACGCTACCGGCCGGCCCGGCCACGGCTCGTTCATCCACGACGACAACGCGGTCACCGCCCTGGCCGAGGCCGTCGCCGCGGTCGGCCGGCACCGCTTCCCGGTCGTCGTCACGCCCACCGTCCGGCGGTTCCTGCAGGAGGTCAGCGACGCGCTCGGCATCGACCTCGACCCGGACAACCCGGAGACGGCCGTCGCCAAGCTGGGCCCGATCGCCAACCTGATCGGCGCGACCATCCGGAACACCGCGAACCCGACCCGGCTCGAGGCCGGTTACAAGGACAACGTGATCCCCGGCAAGGCCTCCGCCACCATCGACTGCCGCACCCTGCCCGGGGAGGCCGAGTCGTTCCTGGCCGAGCTGCGCGAGATCATCGGGCCGGACATCGAGATCGAGCACATCCAGCAGCAGCCGGCGGTCGAGACCGAGTTCGGTGGTGCCCTGGTCGACGCCATGGGCGCGGCCCTGCGGGCCGAGGACCCGGGTGCCCGGACGGTGCCCTATCTGATGTCCGGCGGCACCGACGCGAAGGCGTTCGCGACCCTCGGGATCAACTGTTTCGGGTTCGCGCCGCTGCGCCTTCCCCCGGAGCTGAACTTCGCCGCGCTGTTCCATGGCATCGACGAGCGGGTTCCGGTGGAGGGACTAGAGTTCGGCGTGCGTGTGCTGGACCGTCTGCTCCGTAACAGCTGATTCTTCGTATTTTCCCGGAAGGACCCGATAGATGAGCGACCAGAACGCGGAACTCGACGCCGCCCTCGAGGCCGTCGTAGAGGCCGCCAAGGCGCATCTCGCGGCGGTCAAGGCGGCCGCGGGCCGCATCGACGACGACGCCGTCTGGCAGGCGTACGTCGACCTGAACAACGCGTCGTTCGCGTACGACGAGAAGCTGCTCGACGCCTTCGGTGAGGTCACGCCGTGGGACGTGGAGTCGATCGACCCCGACGAGGCCGACCAGCGGTTCGGCCTGGGCGTCGACGGGCTGGACGCGGCCGAGTCCGCCGACCCGTACCCGCAGGTGATCTCGGTGCGGCAGCGCCGCGACTACCGGGTGCCCAGCGTCGCCGCCCTGCTGCGGGTGGCCGACGCGGCCCGGCGCAACACGGTGCCGGAGGACGAGGACGCCGGCGCGGTCGAGTCGGTCGGCGAGGCCGTGCTGGAGCTGCTGCAGGCGGGGGACGGCTCACTGTCGTCGCTCGACGTTCCCGAGCTCGAGCCGCTCGACGGCCTGCTGACGGTGAGCGAGATCGCCGAGCCGCTCGACCTCGAGGCCTACGAGGACTCGGACGGCGACGGCCCGTTCGCTCCCCGGGAGGGTGACCTGCTGGTGGGCAGGCTCGACGAGCACCCCTTCCTCCCGGATGAGGAAGAGGACCACGCCGGGCACAACCACTAGTCAGTACGACAGTCCCGGCTGGGGGTTGGGCTGAACGCGGCGGCGGAGCACCACTTTCCGGCTGCCGTCCCGGAAGAGTTGCACCCGGGCCAGCTCCCAGCCGGAGAACTCCGCCTGGATGGCGAGCTGCGCCGCCGCGGTCAGGCGATCGACATTCGAAGGCAACCGTAGCGGCGCGTATTCGTAGTCCATGACGTCTAATATGCGCCCACGATCCACGGGTCGGCTAGTGCTCTCCGACGGGGTAGTCGGCGCCCGCACGCTCGGGATATCCGAGGTCGATGGCGGACACGTCGTCGAGCGCGCCGGCGATCTCCGCGGGCAGCGTCAGCTCCTCGCTCAGCAGCGCACCCTGCAGTTGCCCGGCGGTGCGGGCACCCAGGATCGGCGCGGCCACCCCCGGTCGATCACGCACCCAGGCGATCGCCACCTCGAGCGGGGACACGCCGAGCCCGGCGGCCGCCGTCACCACCGCCTGCACGATGCTGGAGCTGCGCGGTTCCAGGTAGGTGCGGACGAACGCGCCCAGGTGCTCGGTGGCGGCCCGCGAGTCGAGCGGCCGGCCGTTGCGGTATTTGCCGGTCAGCACGCCGCGGCCGAGCGGTGACCAGGCCAGCACCCCGAAGCCGAGGGCGGCCGAGGCCGGCAGCAACTCCCGCTCGATGCCGCGCTCCAGCAACGAGTACTCCATCTGGGAGGCGACGATCGGGGCCCGGCCGGGATAGGCGGACTGCCAGGTCGCGGCGCGCGCCGTCTGCCAGGCGGCGAAGTTGGACACGCCGACGTAGCGCACCCGGCCCGAGGAGACCGCGTGATCGAGCGCGGCGAGCGTCTCCTCCAGCGGAGTCATCGGGTCGAAGCCGTGCACCTGCCACAGGTCGACGTAGTCGGTGCCGAGCCGGCGCAGCGAGGTGTCGAGCGAGCGCAGCAGGTTGCCCCGGGAGCCGTCGCGGCGGCGGTAGCCGTGCGGGGTGAGACCGGCCTTGGTGGCGATCACCACCTCGTCCCGCGGCACCAGGTGGTCGAGCAGCGAGCCGATCACCGATTCGGCGTCGCCGTCCCCGTACACGTCGGCGGTGTCGATGGTGGTGCCACCGGCCTCCAGGTAGATCTTGAGCTGGGCGGCCGCGTCGTCGGGATCGGTGTCCCGTCCCCAGGTCATGGTGCCGAGGGCGAGCCGGGAGACCGCCAGCCCGCTTCGGCCGAGCGGTCGTTGTTGCACGAGTGAACCTTATTCGCACTGTGTCCGTAACGAAATGCTCCGGCCCAGGTCAACCGCGTCGGTTACCGGACGGAAACTACGGACGGTGGGTGGCTAGGCTCGCAGGGAGGATCAGCAAACCGGGAGGAACACGTGCGGCTCGGAATCAGCCTCGGTTATCAGGCGGCGTGGACGACGCCCGCCGATCATCTGGCGATGGCCCAGGAAGCGGACCGGCTCGGCTTCGCCGTTGCGTGGTCGGCCGAGGCGTACGGGTCGGACGCGGTCAGCATGCTCGCCTGGATGGCCGGCCAGACCCGGCAGATCGACCTCGGCGCGGCCGTCATGCAGATCCCGGCGCGCACCCCGGCGATGACCGCGATGACCGCGGCCACCATCGACGCCCTGTCCGGCGGCCGGTTCCGGCTCGGCCTGGGCGTCTCCGGCCCGCAGGTCTCCGAGGGCTGGCACGGGGTCCGGTTCGCCAAGCCGCTCGGCCGCACCAGGGAGTATGTGGAGATCGTCAAGAAGGCGATCGCCCGCGAGCCGGTGTCCTTCTCCGGCGAGCACTACACGCTGCCGCTGCCCGACGGGCCGGGCAAGGCGCTCAAGCTGGGCTTCCGCCCGCCGCGTACGGAAATCCCGATCTACCTGGCCGCGGTCGGCCCGAAGAACCTGGAGCTGGCCGGCGAGATCGCCGACGGCTGGCTGGCGATCTTCTTCGCGCCCGACGCCGCGGGGGAGTATCTGCAGCACATCGAGCGCGGGCGGGCCAAACGTGGCCTCGGCCTGACCGGTTTCGACGTGGCACCCACGGTCCCCGTCGTGATCGGCGACAACACCGCGTGGTGCGCCGACGTGGTGCGGCCCTACGCGGCGCTCTACGTCGGCGGCATGGGCAGCCGGGAGCAGAACTTCTACAACCAGCTCGCGGTCCGGATGGGTTACGCCGACGCCGCCCAGAAGGTGCAGGACCTCTACCTCAGCGGTCAGAAGGCGGAGGCGGCCGAGGCGATCCCGCAGGAGTTCATCGAGCGCACCTCGATCATCGGCAACAAGATCCAGGTCAAGGAACGGATCAAGCAGTACGCCGCGGCCGGGGTCGGCACGCTGTCGATCAGCCCCTACGTCGGCGATCTGAAGAGCGGCATCGACACCCTGCGCATCGTCGCGGAGGCGTACGAAGAGTCGGGCGTGACGGAATAGTGGCTACCGTCCTCCTGCTGCGCCACGGGCGTACGACCGCCAACGCCTCCGGCGAACTGGCCGGCCGGCGCCCGGTCGACCTCGACGAGACCGGCCGCCGTCAGGCGGCCCGGGCCGGCGAGCGGTTGAGTGTCCTGCCGCTGGCCGCCGTGGTGTCCAGCCCGCTGAAAAGATGTCGCAACACGGTCGAGCTGGCGCTTCCCGCGGCGGAGGTGATCGAGGACGACGGGTTGATCGAGTGCGGCTACGGCGACTGGGAAGGTCAGCAGCTCAAGGAGCTGTCGAAGGACCCGCTCTGGCCGGTGGTCCAGCAGCACCCCAGTGCCGTGACATTTCCCAACGGCGAGGCCATGTCGGAAATGTCGGCGCGAGCCGTCGCGACCATCCGGCGCTGGGACGCGAAGATCACCGCGGAGCACGGCGCGGAAGCCCTCTGGCTCGCCTGCTCGCACGGCGATGTGATCAAGGCCATCATCGCCGACGCCCTCGGCCTGCACCTCGACCAGTTCCAGCGCATCGCGGTCGACCCCGCCTCGATCAGCGTCATCCGCTACACGCCGGCGAGGCCGTTCGTCGTGCGGGTCAACGAGGGCGGTGACCTGGCTACCCTCGTACCCCCCAAAAGCGCGACCACCGACTCGGACGCCGCCGTCGGCGGGGGAGCCGCCAGCGGCGCTGTGTGACCGGCGTGTTACCCCAGGTGGGTGTCCGTTGCGCCCTCGGCGAACCGGGGCACGCAGGGTGCGCGATCCCGCGCGAGGGTCGATAGGGTTGTCCGCATGAGCCACCAGGTGCACTCGTTCGAGCCGCCCGAGCGGTTCGTGGCCGGGACGGTGGGCGAGCCGGGCGACCGGACGTTCTTCCTCCAGGCCCGCGGTGGCGGGCGGGTGATCAGCGTCGCGCTGGAAAAAGTGCAGGTGTCGCTCCTCGCCGAAAAGCTCGAGGAACTGCTGATCGAGGCCAACAAACGCTTCGGCGTCGACCTGCCCGACGCCCCGATCCTGGCCGGCCACGACAACGAGCCGCTCGACACCCCCGTCGACGAGGAGTTCCGGGTCGGCACGCTGGGCCTGGCCTTCGACGTCGACAGCGGCACCGTGGTCATCGAGGCGATCGAGGCCGGTGAGGCCGAGGTCGAGATCGAGCTGGGCGAGGACGTCCCCGACACCGACGATGACGACGACGACGATGATGACGAGGACGACGACGAGCCCGACGACGATCTCGACCGCCTGCGCGTCCGGCTGAGCCCCGAGGCGACCAGGGCGTTCATCGACCGGGCCCGCCGCGTCGTCGCCGCCGGCCGGCCGCCGTGCCCACTCTGCGGCCAGCCTCTCGACCCGGCCGGTCACCTCTGCCCCCGGCACAACGGTTACCACCGGTGACGCTCGCGGAGAGCGATGCCATCGAGCTGCTCAGCCGCGGGCAGATCGAGATCGAGGGCCGTCTGGTCGACGCCTCGAACACGACGCTGCGGGCCGAGATCACGCTGGACGGCCTGACCCGCCGCTGCGTCTACAAACCGGTCCGCGGCGAGCGCCCGCTGTGGGATTTCCCCGACGGCACGCTGGCCGGCCGCGAGGTCTCCGCGTTCCTGGTCTCCCAGGCCACAGGCTGGGACGTGGTGCCGCCGACCATCCTGCGTGACGGCCCGCTCGGCCCCGGCGCCCTCCAGCTCTGGATCGACGAGCCCGACGACGCCGAGTCCCTGATCGGTTTCGTCCCGGCCTACGACGTGCCGCCGGGCTGGCTGCCGGTGGCGAACGCCCGCGACGACGACGGCGACGCGTACGCCCTGGCCCACGCCGACGACCCACGCCTGGCCCGCCTGGCGGTCTTCGACTCGATCATCAACAACGCCGACCGCAAGGGCGGCCACGTCCTCTACCCCGCGACCGGCACGATCCACGGCGTCGACCACGGCGTGAGCTTCCACATCGAGAACAAGCTGCGCACGGTCCTCTGGGGCTGGACCGGCAAGTCCCTGATCGGCGAGGCCGGCGAGGTTCTGGCCAAACTGGCCGCCGAGCTCGACGGCTCCCTCGGCGAAAGCCTGGAGCAACACCTGACGGTCACCGAGGTCCAGCACGTCCGCCTGCGCGTGCGCCGCCTGCAACGCTCCGGCCGTTTCCCCAAACCCCCACAGGATTGGCCGGCCATTCCCTGGCCTCCGGTCTAAATCTTCGAGTACGGCGTGGCTCGATCCCGCCTCTGGATGGCCGGCTGCGTGCAGCTCGCCCTCCGCGCCCCGCCGCCGGGCGGGCCCGGCCCCCGAAACCGTCCGACGCCGGCCTTTCGCCTTTCGCCGCCGGCTTTGCGTCCCGCCGGCTTCGCGTCTCGCCGGCTTCGCGTCTCGCCGGCTTTGCCTCCTGCCGGGCGGATCTGCGCCCGAAAACCGTGCGCGGTCGCCCGTCCCTCGCCGTTACCCTTCCCGCGTGCCCGCACCGACGTTGCTGTTCATCCTCGGCCCACCCGCCGTCGGCAAGATGGCGGTGGGTCATGAGATCGCTTCGCGCACCGGGTTTCCGCTGTTCCACAACCACATGGCGATCGAGCCGGTGCTGCGTTTCTTCGAGTTCGGCAGCCCGCCCTTCGCCCGCCTGGTCGAGGGTTTCCGCAGCGCCCTGTTCGAGGAGGTGGCGGCGAGCGACCTGCCCGGCATGATCTTCACCTACGTGTGGGCGTTCGACCTGCCGTCCTGCGACGAGTCGGTCGACCGGTACGCGACGGCGTTCCGGGCTCGTGACGGCCGCGTCCTCTACGTCGAGCTGGAGGCCACCCAGGAGGAGCGGCTGCGCCGCAACGAGCACGAGTGGCGCCTGGCCGAGAAGCCGTCGAAGCGGGACGTGGCCACCTCCCGCGACCTGCTCCTGGCCCTGGACGCCGACCACCGGCTGAACTCGATCGATGAGTTCGCCGGAAACCCCGATTACCTCCGCGTGGACAATACGGATTTGTCGCCCGCAGCCGTCGCCGAACTGGTGATCGCACACTTCGGTTTGTGACAGTGAGGTAAACCTCACGGCCGCCGTTTCTGTCATACCGGCTCGATAGGCTTCTGACCATGGACGCATGGACCGGGCACGACGTGCCGACTCTGCCGGGTGACGCGGCGCCGCCGCGGCTGTTCGACACGGCCCGGCAGGCGGTGGAGCCGACCACGCCCGGCAAGACCGCGACGATGTATGTCTGCGGCATCACCCCCTACGACGCCACCCATCTGGGTCACGCCGCCACCATGATCACGTTCGACCTGGTCAACCGGGCGTGGCGAGACGCCGGTCTCGCCGTCAATTACGTGCAGAACGTGACCGACATCGACGACCCGCTGCTGGAGCGAGCGGCCCGCGACGGTGAGGACTGGATCGTCCTGGCCATGCGCGAGACGGCCCTGTTCCGCGAAGACATGGAAGCCCTGCGCATCATCCCGCCGGCGCACTACGTCGGGGCGGTCGAGTCGATCCCCGCCATCGCGGGGCACGTGCGCGAGTTGCTGGCGTCCGGCGCGGCCTACACCCTCGACGACGGCACCGGCGACGTCTACTTCGCGATCGCCGCGGCCCCGCGCTTCGGCTACGAGTCGAACCTGTCCCGCGACGACATGACGGTCCTGTCCGCGGAGCGCGGCGGCGACCCGGAGCGCCCCGGCAAGCGCGACCCGCTCGACCCCCTGCTGTGGCGCGGCGCCCGCGACGGCGAGCCCGCCTGGGACGGCGGCGACCTGGGCCCGGGCCGCCCCGGCTGGCACATCGAGTGCGCGACGATCGCCCTGGGCCTGCTGGGCGACACCATCGACGTCCAGGGCGGCGGCAACGACCTGCTCTACCCCCACCACGAGTGCTCGGCGGCGCACGCCGAGGTGCTGACCGGCGCCGAGCCCTTCGCCGGCCACTACGTGCACGCCGGCATGATCGGCCTGGACGGTGAGAAGATGTCGAAGTCCAAGGGCAACCTGGTCTTCGTGTCCCGCCTGCGAGGCGACGGGGTGGACCCGATGGCAGTGCGCCTGGGCCTGCTGGCCGACCACTACCGCTCCGACCGGGAGTGGACCGACGACGTCCTGAAAACCGGCCAGGAGCGCCTGGCCCGCTGGCGAGCAGCGGCCGCGGCCCCCACCGGCCCGTCCGGCGAGGGCTTGCTGGCAGCAGTCCGCGAGTGCCTGTCCAACGACCTGGACGCCCCCGCCGCCCTGGCGGTGGTAGACGCGTGGTGCGAGGCGGCCCTGACCGCCGTGGGCGACGACGAGTCCTCCCCAGCCACGATGTCCCGCACGGTCGACGCCCTCCTGGGCATCCGCCTCTGACCCTTCGTTCAGCATGTTCCAGTCCGCCTGCCCGGGCTGCACGACGCACCGCGCGGTCGCCGACACCGGGCACGTCGGCGAGCTCTGTGGCATGTGTGCGGCCGGGCGGACCTGGGAGTCGTTGTCGCCGGAGGCCCAGCACGCGATTGACGCGGCGACGCGCCGGGGTCCGATCGCCGGCCTTCTCGCGATGCGGGAGCTCACTCCGCCGATCCTGTTGCCGCACGCCGCCGATCTGCTTGCCCTCCGGAAGCGAGAGATCGCGAGGCCCGTCGGTCGCCACACCTAGCCAGGTCGCCCCGCCGACCGGCGCCGCCCGAGCGGACGGCAGCATGCCGGGCCCATACCCGTCGCCCTTCACCACCGCCATCACCTCGGCGCTGGTGCAGGCGCGCATCCCCAGGTGGTGGAGAACCGCAATCGCCGAGCGGATCACCTCCGGCGGCAAGAGCGTCGGGAGGGTCGCCGCCGCCGGCCGAATCACCCCAGCCCCGGGTCGGCATGAACGACCCAGACGCAACGGCTGATCCGAGTCTTCGGGTTACGTTCGCCGCTGTCCGGCGTGTCGCGTTCAGGCTGTGTGCGGAGGTTCGTCGTCGGCGTCGGTCTGCCCGGCGACAGCGTGACGGCAGCTTCACGACGATCTGAGATCTGCATAACCGCAGGTAGAAGGCGTGGCAAGTTAGCCCCTCCCGAGCACCTGCGCCGGGTTTTGCCGTAAAAACCCACCTTCGTCGGACTTTTTAGAAAACGGCCACATTTTTCGAGACGAACCGCCAGACTTTCTGTGGTCCTAATTTCGCTCGAAAGGAATTATCATGCGCCGTTCGGTTATGTTCCTGGCTGGCCTCGTCGTGGCCACCGGCGCGAGCCTCGCTCTCGCGGGACCCGCCGCCGCATCCTCCTCGGCCTCCGCCAGCTGCCCCGCGCTGTACAGCAGCGAGTACAACTACTTCTCCAACAACGGCAATGTCGACCAGGACGTCTCGCTCATCGGCGATGGCACCCTCAGCGGGCTCGGCTTCCTCTTCGGGAACGGCTCCAGCAGCTTCTGCTGATGATCAGCTGAAGGTCTGACAAAGGCCCGAGAAGCCGTACGGCTTCTCGGGCCTTTGTCGTGTTGTAAGACCGTGAGCCGGGGCCGGAATGGCATCATGGCTCGATGCTCGCTGGGGTGGGGATTGTTCAGAAGATCGTGACCGGCATCGAGCCGGGGGACACCCTGGAGGCCGAGCACCGGTCGCAGACGCTCGAGTGGCTCGCGTCCACCGACGACGTCTTCCGGCGGGTCAAGCCGGCCGAGCCCGATCAGCATCTGGTCTCGTACGTGGTTCCGGTCGACGCCGACGGCAACGTCCTGCTGGTCGACCACATCAACGCCGGCCTGTGGCTGCCGCCGGGCGGCCACGTCGAGCCGGGGGAGGACCCGCACGACACCGCCGTCCGCGAGGTGGCCGAGGAGCTGGGGCTGACCGCCACGCCGGACGAGGCGCCGCTCTTCCTGACCGTCACCCGGACCGTCGGCATCGACTCGGGGCACACCGACGTCAGCCTCTGGTACGTCCTCCACTGTGACCGGAACCAGCCGCTGACTCCGGACCGCGGCGAGTTCCACCGGGTCCGCTGGTGGTCGCCGGCCGAGATCGAGCCGGCGCGCTGCGACCCGCACTTTCCCCGGTTCCTCCGCAAGCTCCGCGGGTGAGCGGCCCCGGAACCCTACGAAACAGGCACTAGGTCAGGGCGAGGCCCGGCCCCGGGTCGGGGGTCGGCACGGGGGCCGGGATCCGGTATTCCTCGGTGAGCGTGGTCATCGGGCCGGGCCAGGTCGCCTGGGCGACCTCGATGGGCTTGCGGGTTTCGTCGAAGGCGACGTGCAGCAGGTGCAGCACCGGCGTGTCCGGGCGGATCTGCAGGATCTCGGCCTCGTCGCGGCTGGGCTGGCGGGCGCTGATCGTGTCGGTGGCCGACGCGTACCGTTTGCCCAGCGCTTCCTCGGCCTCCTGGTAGAGCGGGCGCCCGAAGGCCTCGGCCCGTTCGAGCGAGGTGCCGGACGTCTCGGCCACCCGGAACCAGGAAGCGCCCAGCTCGACGGTCGCGTCGTCGGTGCGCACGATGTGCCGGCGGACCAGCATCTCGGTGCCGTCGCGCACCCCGAACGCGTCGGCGACCTCGGCCGGCGCCGGTTCCCGGCCGACCGTCACCAGTTGCTGCCGGTAGCGGGCGGCGAGATCGGCGTGGTAGCCGCGGTGGGCGCCGTAACGGCCGCGGGAGAGCCGGTTGAGCCGGCGGCGGGTGCCCCGGACGTACGTCCCGGAGCCGGGCTTGGTGATCAGGATGCCCTCGACGCGCAGCTGGTCGACGGTGCGCTGCACGGTCTGCTTGGCCACGCCGAACATCTCGGCCATCGCCGGGATGGACGGCAGCCGCTCACCGGGCTGCCAGTCCCCGCGGCGGATGCGCTCCCGCAGCTGCGAGGCGATCTGCCGGTGGGGGAACTCCGCCGCCCCTGGATTGATCGTCATGCCGACCTCCTGACCCCTAGGTTCCTAGGATGCCTCCGGCGGCTGTGAGCCACGCTACGACACGCCGAAAGCGCCGCCCTCGATGAGGATGAGCAGACCGATGCCGATCAGCACCACCGGCAGCAGCACGTGTCCCCATCGGCCGAGCGCCCGCGCGATCAGCGGCCGGGTGGCGAAGTATCGGCCGGCGGCGACCCACAGGGCGACCAGGACGAGGAAGACGGCGACGTAGACGGTCATGCCGCCGGCTCCGGCGGTGGCGAAGACCGGCACGTACACGCCGATGTTGTCGCCGCCGTTGGCGAAGGTCACGGTGGCGACCTCGAGGATCCGCGGGGCGCCGTTCCGGCTCTCCTCCTCCTCGTGGTCGTCACGATGCCGCCAGGCCTGCACGGCGGCCTTGATGCCGAGGATCAACGGCAGCAGACCGAGGTACGGGATGAAGCGCTCCGGCAGGAGGGTGGCCCCGAACGCGGCGGCGCCGGCGACCGCGACGATCCCGGTGAAGCCGAGGTACTGGCCGAGCGTGATGTTCCGGGTGGTCCGGCGGTGGCCGGCGCCCTGGGCGAAGAACAGGGCGAGGATCAGGATGTCGTCGATGTTGGTGACGGCGAACAGGCCGGCGGCCTGGCCGATGACGCCCGGGTTCACCGGCGGGCGCCATCGGGCCGGGGCGCGGTTACCAGGAGCCGGCGGTGGGGCCGGCCGAGCCGCCGCGGCGACGCAGGTACTTCTCGAACTCGCTGGCGATCTCGTCGCCGGTCAGCGGCTGGATGCCCTCGTCGCCGACGCGCTCCTCGAGCTCGCGAACGTATTCACCGAGCTCGGCGTCCTGCTCGGCGGCCACCCGGACCCGCTTCTCCCACTCGTCGGCCTCCTCGGCCAGGTCGGCCATCGGGACCGGCAGGTCGAGGACGTCCTCCAGGCGGCTCAGCAGGGCGAGGGTCGCCTTCGGGCAGGGCGGGTTGTTGGCGTAGTGCGGGACGTGCACCCAGAACGACAGCGCTTCCAGGTCGGCCCGCCCGGCCGCCTCGTGCAGGACGCCGACGATGCCGGTGGGCCCGTCGTAGCGGGTCGGCACCACCTTGTACTTGTCGGCGATGTTGTTGTCGCTCGCCGAGCCGCTGATCGGCAGGGGGCGGGTGTAGGGCACGTCGGCGAGCAGGGCGCCCAGCAGCACGATGCGGGTGACCTCCAGGCTGTGGCACAGCTCGAGGACCTGCTCGCAGAAGGTGCGCCAGCGCATGCTCGGCTCGATGCCGCGGATCAGCACCACGTCGCGGTCGGCGCCCTCGGGGCTGGCGACCGTGAAACGGGTGGTCGGCCATTCGATCTTCCGGGTCTCGCCCTCGGCCATCGTGATGGTGGGGCGGCTCACCTGGAAGTCGTAGAAGTCCTCCGGGTCGATCGTGGAGATCTCCCGGGCCTGCCACACCTGCTCGAGGTGTTCCACGGCCGCGGTGGAAGCATCCGCAGCATCGTTCCAGCCCTCGAAGGCAGCGATGGCCACAGGGGAGCGAAGCAGCGGTAGGCCGTCGAACTCAGTCATAGGTGACAGCCTACGTGCGGTGCGTGTGCGGCACTCGGTGGCCGCGCCGCGCGCGGCGCTCAGCCCCCGCCGCAGAGAGCCGCGTCACAGGGTCAGTTGCGGGGCCAGAATCGCCGCGCAGCGTAGATTGCGGTATTTGCCCTGATAGTCCAGGCCGTACCCGACGATCAGCCCCGGGCCGACGTCGAAACCGACGTGCGTGGGAGTGTCGGCGAAGCGGGCCGTGTCGGGCTTGCGGAGCAGCGCACAGACCGCGATCGATCGGGGTGAGCGCTGGGCCAGATTGCTGAGCATCCAGGCCATGGTGAGGCCGGTGTCGATGACGCCATCTACGATGATCACGTCGCGACCGGTTATGTCCACCTCGAGGTCCTTCAGAAGGCGGACCGAGCCGGAGGCACGGTTGCGGGTGCTGTACGACTTGAGCGCCATCCAGGCGATCTCCACCGGAGCCGGGTAGGCGCGGGCCAGATCGACCGTGAAGGTGGCGGCACCACCCAGCACGCCGATCATCACGGGAACCGTGCCGGCGTAGCGTTCGTGCAGCTCAGCGGCGAGCGCGTCGACTCGCGCCAGGATCTGCTCCTCGGTGAGCAGTACCGTTTCGAGATCGCCCGTTACGTGGTCGGCGTCCATCGTGTGCCTCCCGAAGGCCGACATCGTGCCGCGACCGAAGGCCGCCCCAAGATCCTGCCACGGCGGGGCAAACGTGGCTTCCGTCCGTCGTTATAGTTCCGGTAAGGTCCGCGCGTTCCTTTGTTCACTTTTCGGCACCCTGGTGGAGTTGTTGCATGGCGCGACGGGTCGCTCTCGGCGAAATCCGCTCCCGGACCTACAAGCGGCGGGATGCGTGGTGGACCGTCTGGCTCGTCGATCCGCTGGCCTCACGCCTCGTCTGGCTGGTGGCACCGTGGCGGTGGGTCACGCCCAACCTGCTCACCTTCCTGGCATTCCTGATCGGCATCGGTGCGGCCGCCAGCTTCTGGCAGGGTAGTTACGGCTGGCTGGCGCTCGGCGCGCTGCTGTTCCACGTCAGCTTCGTGCTCGACTGCATGGACGGCAAGATCGCCCGGTTGAACGGGACCGGCTCAGTGTTCGGGCAGTGGCTCGACTACGTCTTCGACCGGCTCCGGGTCGTGGTGTGCACGATCGGGCTGTTCGGCGGTCAGTACGAGCGGACCCACGACTTCCTCTTCGTCTGGCTCGCCGGCCTGGTGCTCTTCCTGGACATGTTCCGGTACCTGAACGCCCTGCAGATGGGCAAGGTCAAGACCGTGATGAAGGACAACCTGACGGCCGTACGCGGACCGGACGCCGCCCCGGTGAGCTTCGTCGAGGACGAGTCGGACGAGCACCCGGTGTCCGTGGACGCGGTGTCCGAGGCCGACCACGTGGTCGACGTGCACAGCGACTTCCGTAACCGGTTCGGCCTGTTCATCCGGTTCCGCAACGCGCTGATCCGGCAGCGGATCCGGGCGCACGTGTTCAGCGGCATCGAGTTCATGATGTTCGTGTTCATCGTCGGTCCGCTGGTGAACTGGATCATCGGGACCACGCTGATCTCGTCGGCTCTGATGATCGGCTTCGAGCTGCTGCTGATCTACAAGCTCTGGACCGCCACCCGGACGTACGAGCGCAAGATGGCCGCCGCGCCGAAGGTCCCGGTGCCGGCCCCGGAGCTCGACCAGGTGTCCGCCGTCTGACGGCTACAGAACGTGATCCATCAGGGCCACGTCGGTCAGCACGGTGTAACCGTTCTGGGCGTACAGCTCAATTGCTCTGGTATTGGTGATCTCGGTGTGCAGTGACAGCCGGTGCGCGCCGGCTGTCCGGGCCTCGCCCGCGACCTGCGCGAGCAGGGCGCGGGCGACGCCCATCCCGCGCGCCTGCGGCGCGACGAAAAGATCCCGCACCAGCCAGACGGTGCGCAGGGTGAGGGCGGCCGGAACGACCGCGATCGAGCAGATGCCGTACGCCTCCGTCGGCGTCCCGGCCACGTAGATCCGGGCGCGGGACGAGAGGACCTGTTCGAGCACCCACTCGGCGACCGCTTCCGGGGCCGGGTTGGCGCCGTAGTGCTGCCGGTACTCGTCGAACAGCGCGGAGGCAGCGGCGAAGAGCGGCTCGTCCGGGTCCGTGAGCCGGTGCGCCGACATCGCCGTCGTCACGGTCATAACGCCATAATCCCGTTGAGACCGACAAACCGCTCTATAAACCCGCATAATGCAACGGTGGCGCACATCGACCAAGTCCTCGGACCGGCCGACGACACCGTGACGTTCTTCCAGCCCCGAGCCATGGTTTACGTGACCATGCTGTGGGTGACCGCGGCCGTGTGGGTGATCTGTCTCGGCCTGTACCTGCTGATGCGGCTGGCTTTCGGTGACCCGCTGCCGGCCGGCAGCGTGGTGACCTTCCTGGAGATGGCCCTGATCGTCCCAGCCGTCCTGTCCGCCGCCATCCTGCTGCTGGCCTGGAAGCGCCTGGGCTGGCTGCACAGCTCCATGCACGGCCTGGACTTCGCCGCCACCGGCCGCAAGCCCGTGCATCTGCCCTGGGCCGGCGTCGCCACGGTGTCGCTGCGGCACTGGGGCCCGTTCCGGGAGCTGGTGGTCACCCCGATCGCCCCGGACTTTGCGACGGTGGGTGACGGTGTGGGCCGCGCACCCCGGACGCGCAAGCGCGGCGGCGAGGTCTCCTACCTGGTCGACGTAGGCCTGATGTCCCCCGGCCCCGAGGTCCTGATCGCCGAGCTGCACCGCCGCCTGCCCACCAAGGTCTGAGGCTTGACCTTCCGGCAGGGGCACGAGAAGGCTGGGAGAATGACCAGCCGGGCGCTGCGGTGATCCACTCCGTGCCGGTCCGCCCGGAAGCGGCCGGGTGCGAGACCGCCGAGTGCAACCCCGCGCGCCGGCTGCGGGGCCACGTGATCGGGTACGGCGGGTTCCGGTCGCTGACCGGGCGCGCCATCCCGCACCGGCTGCTGCCGATCAGCCTGGCCGCGCTCATCGTGGACTTCGCCGAGGAAAAGGCGCTGGTCACCGGCCCGCGCGCGGAAACGACCACGAACGGCCCGACTACCTGGGGGCACGGCATCACGGTCGGGCTGACACCGGCCGGCGCGGCGGGCCTGCTCGGCGTGCCGATGCGCGAGCTGACCGGCAGAACGGTGCGACTCGACGAGCTGCCCGGCCGATGGGCCACCGACCTGCCGGAACGGCTGGCCGCAGCAGCAACGTGGCCGGGCCGCTTCGACCTCTTGAACCGCTTGCTGGCAACCCGCCTCGGCCTGCCGACAGCGGGCGGCGTGTGCGGCTTGCGCGGACCGGAGTGGGCGGAGTCCGACCTGGCCATGGCGGCTTGGCGGCGGCTGCAGCGGGCCGGCGGCCGACTGCGGATCGGGGATCTCGCGGCCGAGCTGGGGGTGGCGCGGCGCGGACTGGAGCGTGAGGTCCGGGACGCGTTCGGGCTCCCGCCGGGGGCGGTGGGCCGGATCACCCGATTCCAGCGAGCCGTTCAGCTCCTCGCCGAGGGACTGGCGCTGGCGGAGGTCGCGATCGAGAGCGGATACGCCGACCAGCCGCACCTGACACGGGAGACGCGAGTCATGGCCGGCGTCACGCCCGGCGAGCTGCGGGCTTTCGTTCAGCATCGGCCTATGGCACCCACCGCCGTCCCCTGAGAGCCGCCGCTCCGCTCGGCGTTGCGGCTAGTTCTGCGCGCGGCGACGGCGATGTCGGCGTTTCCGGGGAAAGTGCGCGCATTTGTTCAATACCCGGCCGCGGGGGTTGTCTAGCGTTGCCGGGCATGACGCTCAGCGGGAAGACGGCGGTTGTGACGGGTGGCTCGCGGGGGATCGGGCGGGCCATCGTGGCTCGGCTCGCCGGGGCGGGGGCGCGGGTGGTGTTCACCTATGCGCACGAGGAGCCGGTGGATCTCGTCGACGGGACCGTGGCGGTGCGGGCCGATCAGGGGGATCTCGGGAATCTGGCGGCGATCTTCGAGCAGGTGGGGGACGGGCTCGACATTCTGGTCAACAACGCGGCGGTCGTGTCGCAGACGCCGATCGCGGAGCTGACCGCCGAAGAGATCGACCGGGTGTTCACGGTCAACTTCCGGTTTCCGCTGCTGGCCATCCAGCGGGCGATCCCGCTGCTGCGGGACGGCGGGCGGATCGTCAACATCTCCACGCTGAACACCGTGCTGGCCGGGCCGGGGCTGTCGCTCTACTGCGCGAGCAAGGCCGCCCTCGAGCAGGTCACCGCGGTCGCGGCCAAGGAGCTCGGGCCGCGCGGGATCACCGTCAACACAGTATCGCCGGGCGCCACCGACACCGATATGCAGCGGGCGGCCAACTCCGACGAGGCCCGCGAGCGGGCGGCCCAGCTGACCACGCTCGGGCGGCTGGGCACTCCGGATGACATCGCCGCCGTGGTCGCGTTCCTGGTCTCCGCCGACGGCGGCTGGATCACCGGCCAGAACCTCCGCGCCACCGGCGGCCTGGTTTTCTAGGAACCGATGAGCCCAGGTCCGCGTTCCTACATGCTGGCCTGCCCTCCCGCATGCCGAGCGCCCGTCTCAAAAGCAAGACACCGCTCCCGGATACTGGCTGCTCAGCCCACGAGATGGACAACCTCGCTCAGCAATCGTCCAATATCCGGCATTTCGCCGATCAGAGCAGGGCTCGCATCGCGATCATGTTGAGTTCCGGCAAGCTCCGCACGGCAAGTCATCAAGATCTGGGCAATCCGTTCGGGGCGCCCGGCCCGCGACCGAAACTCCTCAAGATCGGCGGTTCGCCCGCTGAGCACCGCCCGCACGACTCCATGCCGGCTGGCGCCGCCGACCGCCGCGTCGAGGGTGCAGGTCGCGCTGGGTGCCGCGTCGAAGGAGCAGCTCGCGCTGGGCGAGGCGGTTACGGGCTTGGCTGCAGCGGGAGGCCGTTGGCCTTCGTGCCGGTCACCGTCACGGTGGCGTCGAAGTCGTCGTCCTCCGCCAGGTCGCCCAGTGGGGTGCCGCGCAGCAGGACGCGGACGCCGTCGACGGTGGTGAGCACCTCGTTCTCGGCGCTCTCCGTTATGGCGTGGCCGGACAGGGTGAAGGTCTTGCCCTTTGATGCCAGGTCACGGGCGGTGATGGCCGGGGGTGTCGTCTCGTCGGGCACGTCGGGGTTCACCGTTACCGTGGTGCCGGTGGGGCGGGCGATCATGGACTCGTCGATCGGTGGGTCGCCGGGGTTGGCGATGTTGGCCAGGGTGAACACACCGGCCACCAGCCAGACCGCCGAGATGACCAGGCCGGCCACGGCCATCCTGCGGCCCTCGCCGGTGCGGTCGGCGCGGCGCAGGGCCAGGAACGAGACGATCAGGCCGACCGGGCCGCCCAGGATGCTGAGGAGCAGGCCGATGGGCGCCAGCGGGTTGCCGGGGTACTGATCGTCATCCATGACTCGATGGTGGCAAGTCGCTGCCACCCGGCGGCCCGCGACGGCCTTGCGTGGCAGCGGCCCGGCCGCCTCGGCGGTGGGCGCCGGTGCGGTTGGGGGCCCCGACGGCGTACGTCTAGAGGGGTTTTCCGAAGTTGACCTTGACGCCGGGGGAGTAGAGGACGCTGGCCGGCGGGCCCTTCGGGGTGGGCAGGCCGGTTGCCGCGACCAGCTCGTCGTCGAGGTCGAGGAGCGTTGCGCGGCGCAGCGGCCAGCGGGGGTGTTCGTTGGGCAGGTGGATGGTGCGGCCCCACGCGTTCGTGTGCAGACCCCAGCGGGCGGTGACGAAGTGTTCGAGTGCGGTGGGTTCGGCGATTTCATCGCCGATGCGGACGGTGAGGGTGCTGCTCGTGCCTCTCGGTTGCGGCCAGCGGCGTTTCGATGTGTACGTGATGACGTCGCCCTCGTGTCGCAGGCGCATCCGCGACCACATGTACGGCAGGCGGAGCCACGCTCGCGCGGTGAGCACCGGCAGCAGGCGTTCGGCGTCGAGCGACAGGAACACGACCGCGCGATGGCCGCGCCGGTCGACGCTGTAGAGACGCACGTTGGTCTCGGCGAACGTGCCCAGGTAGGGCAGGCCGGGGCCGCGCAGGAAGCCGAGGCCCTCCATCCGGAACGCGATCAACCCGACGTAGGTGACACCGCCGAGCAGGTCGGGGGTGGTGCCGGCGGGCAGCAGCGGCGCGACGACGTCCGGGTCGATCGGCCAGTGCAGGAACGTCAGGTCGGTCCAGCGTTGCACCAGGATCGACCGGCGCACCGGCCGGATCGTCTCGGGGGTGACCTCCTCGACGGACATGGATGTCAGCCTAGATCCCACAACAACCGGTAGTAGGCGATGCGTTCCGGATCGGGGGCGATGCCGTAGGTAGCGAAGAACAGCTCTTCCCAGCCGTCGCCGTAGTTCCAGCTCAGGCTGTAGGACGCCACCGCCAGGTCGGCCCAGCGGTCGGCCACGCCGAGGGCGGCCATGTCGACGTGGGCGACCCAGCGGCCGTCCGGGCCGAGCAGGGTGTTGGGGGCGCAGGGGTCGCCGTGGCAGACGACGAGGCGGTCGATGGCCGGCGGGTTTCCGATCTTGTCCCGGTCAACTTTTTCGAGGCGGCGCTCGACGCTCCAGTCGAAAGGGCATTCCTTGACGGGTACGCCGTTGTGCAGCTCTTTCAGCCCGGTCGCGATAGCCGTCACCGCCGTGGCCTTGTCCCAGCGCTTGTCGACGGCGGACCAGCCGTTGATCGCTTTGGTCACCAACCACTCGCCGGTGTCGTCCGCGCCGCTGCTGACGACCTCGGGAACGGGAGTGTAGGAGGCGGCCCACGCCAGCCGGCCGGCCTCGTTGCGCAGCGGCAGATCCGACCCGCGTGGGGCGAACTTCACGAAATAGTCGGTCCCGATGCGATATGTCAGGCCGCCGAGGACATTGCGCCAAATCGGGGTCAGCGGGCGGCCCGCGGCCAGCATGGTCACGGCGGCGGGGACGGCGATGTCGTCGCCGAAGTCGGTCTCCGGAGGCTGCACGGGGGTCAACTCTGCCACTTGCGTCACACGCCGCCCCGGATACCCGGCCGGGCGGGAAGAATTGGCCGCGATGAACTCACAACAACCCGCCGCGGTGCTCTTCGACATGGACGGCACGCTGGTGGACAGCGAGAAGGTCTGGGAGATCGCGCTGCACGAACTGGCCGCGTGGGCCGGTGGCACGCTGTCGCCGGAGGCGCGGGCCGCGATGGTCGGCGGCAGCATGTCGTCGAGCATGCGGATCTTCCGGGAGGATCTCGGCCAGCCCGACCGCCCCGAGGAACCGGACGTCAAGTGGCTGACCTCGCGGGTGTTCAACCTGTTCCGCGAGGGTCTGGTGTGGCGTCCCGGCGCGGCCGAGCTGCTGCGCGCGGTCAAGCTGGCCGGCCTGCCCACCGCACTGGTGACCTCCACCGGCCGCATCCTGGTCGAGGCCGCCCTCGACACCCTGGGCCGGGAGAACTTCGACGTGGTGGTCTGTGGTGACGAGGTCACCATGCCCAAACCCGACCCCGAGCCCTACCGGACGGCGGCCGCCCTGCTGGGCGTGCCGATCGAGCAGTGCGTCGCGATCGAGGACTCGCCGACCGGCGTGGCCAGCGCGCTCGCCTCCGGGGCGGTCGTGCTGGCCGTGCCGGCCGAGCTGGAGCTGCCCGCGACCGACGGGGTCCACCTGCGCCGTTCCCTGGTCGGGGTGGACCCCGCCTATCTGACCCAGTTGCTGATCACTCAGCGGCTATTGCAGCCAGAACATTGAGCCGGGCCGCCTTGATCGCCGGCAGCACCGACGCCAGCACCCCGACCAGCGCGGCCAGCACCAGGTAGAGGCCCATCCCGCCCCACGGCAGCACCAACTGGTCGATGCCGTCGTCGTTGAGGGCCTGGACCACCGCGGCGCCCAGCCCGGAGCCGACGACCACGCCGAGCAGCGCCCCGAAGACCGAGATGACCACGGCCTCGACCGTCACCATCCGCATCGTCTGGGACCGGCTCAGCCCGACCGCCCGCAGCAGGCCCAGCTCGCGGGTGCGTTCCAGCACCGACAGGGCCAGCGTGTTGACCACGCCCAGCACCGCGATCAGGATCGCCAGCGCCAGCAGCACCTGCACCATCGTGATGACCGTGTCGAAATCGGACAGCTGCTGGTCGATGAACGTGGTGCGGTCGGTGGCGGACACCTCGGGACTGTCGGCCACCAGGGCCTTGATGCCGGGCAGCACCTGGTCGACGGTGGTGCCGTCGGTCAGGCGGACGAACGCGAAGACCGGCTGCGGAATGCCGAAGTCCTTGGTCGCGGCGGCCGGCAGCAGGTAGGTGCCGGGCATCGTGTCCTCGTCGTAGGTCGCGGCGATCGTGTATTTGTGCACGTCGCCGTGAGCCAGCTGGACGTCCACGGCGTCCCCGACCTTCCAGCCCCTGTCGCTCAGTTCCTGCGTGCTCAGGGCGAGCTGGTCGGGCTTGAGCGCCGGCAGCTGTGGACCGCCGAAGGCATCGGCCAGCCGGGCCAGGTCGTCGGTCGCGGTGACGTACGTCAGCTTGCCGTTGACCTGGGCCTGGTCGTTCCAGATCCCGGCGGCGGAGCGGACCCCGGCGATCTGCCTGGTCTGGTCGAGAACCGCCGGATCGAAGGTCGGCGGCCGCGGGCCGTTCTGCTCGCCGCCGATGATGACCTGCGCCTTGACGGTGTCCTCGGCCTGCGCGGCGATGCTGGTCTTGGCCGAGTCCATCACCACGGTCACGCCGGTGACCAGGGCGATGCCGACCATCAGCGCGGCCGCCGTGATCGCCGTGCGGCGCGGGTTGCGGCCCGAGTTGAGCCGGCCGAGCCGGCCCGGAACCGACCAGGAGAACAGGCGGCCCAGCAGGCCCACCACCGGCCGGGAGATCAGCGGGGTGAGCAGGGCGACCCCGATGAAGCAGACCAGGACGCCGCCGAGGATCAGCCAGAGTCCGCCGCTGCCGAACAGGCCGAGGCCCAGCATGGTGCCGCCGATCGCGCTCACGATCGCCCCGCTCACGCTCACCTTGGTGAGCGGGCGGTCCGGGGTGGCCACGTCCTGCATCGCCGCCACCGGCGAGATCCGCGACGCCCGTAGCGCCGGCAGGACCGCCGCGACCACGGTGACCAGGACGCCGACGATCAGCGAGCTGAGCACGGCGGCCAGCGGCACGCCGACGGTCGCCATCTCGAAGCCGTCGTTGAGCGAGGCGAACAGCTCGCCGAGCGCGGCACCCACGCCGACCCCGGCCCCGAGGCCGAGCGCCGCCGCGACCAGGCCGATCACCACGGCCTCCAGCAGCACCGAGCCGATCACCTGGCGGCGGCTCGCGCCGAGGGCCCGCATCATCGCGAGTTCCCGGGTCCGCTGGGCCACGATGATCGAGAACGTGTTGAGGATCAGGAAGATCCCGACGAACAGGGCGACGCTCGCGAAGCCCAGCAGGATCTTGTTGAAGAAGCCGAGGAACTCCTTGAGGCCCGCCGCGTTGTCCTCGGCCAGCTGGTCGCCGGTCTTGACGTCGTAACCGGCGCCGACCGCCGTGGCGATCCGGTCCCGTAGCTGCTCCGGGGTGACCCCGTCGGCGGCCTTCACGACGACCGAGTTGAACATGCCGGTCTGGCCGATCATGAGTTTCTGGGCGACCGGCTCGGTGAAGGCGACCTCCTGCGAGCCGCCGATCGAGTCCTTGTCGTTCTTGTAGCCCCAGATGCCGACCAGCGTGAACGTCTTCTTCGGTTCGAGGGTGAGCACGCCCACCCGGTCGCCGACCTTGAGGTTGCCCTGCTTGGCGACCAGCGCGTTCACCGCGATCT
Source organism: Paractinoplanes toevensis (assembly GCF_018332695.1). GTDB lineage: Bacteria > Actinomycetota > Actinomycetes > Mycobacteriales > Micromonosporaceae > Actinoplanes > Actinoplanes toevensis. Next base: position 15,381 of record NZ_BOQN01000090.1, on the reverse strand, counting down.
CGTCGTCCCTCTGCGGTCCGCGGCCCTCGCGTAGCTTGAGCAGGTCGTCCTCACCCACCCAGTTGTTGCCCAGGCGGGGTGGGCCGGTGCCGGCGAGCACCTTGCCGTCGGAGCCGATCACGCGGGCGCCGTCGGCGGTGACCATGCCGGTCGCGGTTTTCACCCCGGCGACATTTCGGACTTCGTCTACTGTTTTGGCCGGCAGGGCGGAGGGGACCTGCTCGCCCTCCATCTCCGAGACCTCGATCTTCGGCTTGGCCGACACCGACACGTCGGTGCCCTCGAAGGCGGTGGCGAACAGCTGGTCGAAGGAGCGCCCCAGGGTGTCGGTCACCACGAACGCGCCGGCCACGAACATCACGCCGAGCACCACGGCCAGGCCGGAGAGCACCAGCCGCAGCTTGCGGCCGAGCAGACTCTTCAGCGTCGCGCGCAACATCTAGACCAGCACCTCTCCGGACTTCATCGCCTCGAGGACGGTCTCCGGGGTGGGGTTGGCCAGCTCGTGCACGATCGAACCGTCGGCCAGGAAGACCACCCGGTCGGTGTAGCTGGCCGCGACCGGGTCGTGGGTGACCATGACGATGGTCTGGCCGTGCTCGCGCACGCTGTCCCGCAGGAACGCCAGCACCTCGGCGCCCGACTTCGAGTCGAGGTTGCCGGTCGGCTCGTCCGCGAAGATCACGTCGGGCCGGCTCATCAGCGCCCGCGCGCACGCCACCCGCTGCTGCTGGCCGCCGGAGAGCTGGGCGGGCCGGTGGCTGAGCCGGTCGCTCAGGCCCACGGTCTCGATCACGGTGTCCCACCACTGCGGGTCGGGCTTCTTCCCGGCGATGTCCAGCGGCAGCCGGATGTTCTCCGCCGCGGTCAGCGTCGGCAGCAGGTTGAACTGCTGGAAGATGAAGCCCACCCGGTCGCGGCGCAGCCGGGTCAGTGCCTTGTCGTTCAGCCCGGTCACCTCGGTGCCGCCGATGTGCACCGTTCCCCGGGTGACCGTGTCCAGGCCGGCCAGGCAGTGCATCAACGTCGACTTGCCGCTGCCGGACGGCCCCATGATCGCGGTGAACCTCCCGCGGCCGAAACTCGCACTCACCCCGCGGAGGGCGGTGACCTGAGCCTCCGCCTTCCCGTACACCTTCCACACCTCTTCGGCGCGTGCCGCAACAGGCGTCTCCATCGTCTGAGCCCCCTCTTGTGCGGGCCGCCCCCGTTTTGGCCGGCCCGTCCGTCTTGGTCCGGCCGGGCCTGAGGCCCGGTCGGCAGGAATCAGTCTTTCGGCGCCGCGGACGCGAAACGTCCGTCCACAGTCGGACCGCGACGCGAGATTTCGGTACGGGGTGAACCCCAGGCGACGTCAGGGATCGCCCTGAGATGTCACCGTGACGCCGCTTTGGCCTTGACTGACGTCATCGATGACGTCATAGTGGTGACATGGACCTGACGCCGTACCTCGAGACCCTCCGGGCCGACCTGGCCGCCGCCGCGGCACCGGGCGGCCCCGAGACCACTCGTGCGGCCGAGTTGCTCGGCCACTCGCTGGAGGCGTCCGCCCGGCTGGCGCTGCTCGAGGCGCTGTCCGACGCGGCCGCCGAGATCACCACCCACCTGTCCGACGCCACCGTCGAGGTGCGGCTGCGCGGCCGCGAGGCCGACCTCGTGGTCACCCGCACCGCACCCGAGCAGCCCGACAACCAGCCGCCGCCCCCGCCGATGGCGGACGCCGGCGACCTCACCCGGCTCACCCTGCGGATGGCCGAGTCGCTCAAGACGCACGTCGAGCAGATGGCCGCCGCCGAGGGCATCTCGGTCAACGCGTGGCTGGTCCGCGCCGTGACCTCGGCCCTCACCTTTCGCAACCAGCCGCAGCCACCCCGCTCCGGCAAGCGCATGACCGGCTATTTCCAAGCCTGAGAAGGAGACCCCCGATGTACGAGTTCGACCACGCCCAGCCCGTCACCCTCGTCCTGCGCGCCCAGGGCGGTCTCGTCGAGATCACCGCCGAGGAGCGCGACACCATCCAGGTGGACGTGCAGCCGCTGGACAGTTCCGAGGCCGGTCAGGAGGCCGCCCGCAACACCCGTGTCGAGCTGGACGACGGCACCCTGCTCGTGCAGGCCCCCGGCAGCGAGCACTGGCTCTGGCGCCGCACCCCGAAACTGCTGATCACCGCGAAGGTCCCGATCGGCTCCGCCCTGCACGCCAAGAGCGCGGCCGCCGACCTGCGCGCCGCCGGCGTGTTCTCCACCGCGCACGTCAACGTCGCCTCCGCCGACGTCCAGGTGGCCGAGGTGACCGGCGACGCCTTCCTCGACGCGGCCAGCGGCGACATCGTGGTCGGCCGGGTCGGCGGCGGGCTGCGCATCAAGAGCTCCTCCGGCGCCCTGCACATCGGTGACGTCATCGGTGACGTCAACGCCTCCACCGCGAGCGGCAACATCCGGGCCGGCAGCCTCGAATCATCGGTCAAGGCCGGCACCGCGAGCGGCGACATCGAGATCGGCCGGCTGCGCCAGGGCAAGGCCAGCGTCAAGACCGCGAGCGGTGACGTCCAGGTCGGCGTCGCGGCGGGCTCCGGCGTCTGGATGGACCTGAACACCGCCTCGGGCCGCTCGACCAGCGACCTGACCGCGGCCGGCGACACCCCGCCGCCCGGCGACCCGGTTTCGCTGGAACTGCGGGTCCGCACCGCCAGCGGCAACATCCACGTGCACCGCTCCACCGAGTCGGCCCGGGCCGCCTGATGCTCCCCGGTTCCCGATTCGGCCTCGAGTCCGCCGCCCAGGTGGTGCGCCGCCGCCTGTTGCCCGCACCGCGCGCCGCCCGCCCGGCCCAGCCGGAGTGGCCCCGGAGCCGAGGCCCCACCCCGAACCCACGCCGTCATTGACCGTCGCGCCCGGTGGCCCCGCCCACCGGGCGCCGCGGCGTGCTCAGCTGCCGGGCTTGACCAGGCCTGTCTCGTAGGCGAGGACCACGGCCTGGGTGCGGTCGCGCAGGCGGAGTTTCGTCAGGACGTGGCCGACATGGGTCTTGATGGTGGTTTCGCTGACCAACAGGGCGCCCGCGATCTCCGCGTTCGAGTGGCCGCGGGCCAGGTGCACCAGCACCTCGCGCTCCCGGTCGGTGAGGGCGTCGAGCTTCGAGGTCGTGGTGGTTTCCGGCGCGGGCAGGGCCTCGGCCACCCGGGCCAGGATGCGGGCCAGCACCATCGGGGTGATCACCGCCCCGCCGACCGCCACCGCCCGCACGGCCGCGGTCACCTCGTGGGCCGGTGCGTCCTTGCGCAGGAAGCCGCCCGCACCCGCGGTGATCGCGGCGAGCACCTCCTCGTCGCTGTCGTGGTCGGTGAGGATCAGCACCCGCACCGGCAGCCCGCCCTGCGACACCGCCCGCGCCACGGCATGCCCGTCGAGCCGGGGAAGCGCAATCTCGGTGATCAGCACGTCCGGCAGCAGGCGCCGGGCCAACTCGACCGCCTCGGCGCCGTCTCCGGTCTCACCCACGACGACAATCTCCGGCGCGGCGGCGCCGCCGGCCGCGTCGTCGGCGTGGCCCGCCGCACCGCCCGGCCCGCCGCCTGCGCTCCCGATCGTGCCAGCGCGGCTCGCGCCGCCGGCCGCCGCCAGGACCATGCGCAAGCCGGATCGGTGCATGGGCGCCGGGTCGACCAGCAGCACGCGAACGGGCCTGGCCCTGCTCTCGCTCACCCCGCCGAACCCACCCCTCACGCCCGATCCTGCCCGCCTACCCAACCGGCGGGCCTGGGCGTCACCCTAGGCGATCGTCGTCGGCGGGGGTCAGGTCGATGCGGACCACCTCGCCGGTCGGGAACGGGGGTGGGGTGCCGCCGAACTCGGGGCACAGGGCCTGGTGGCTGCACCAGCCGCACAGCCGGCTCGGTTTCGGGCGGAAGTCCTGATTGCGCTTGGCCAGCTCGATCGCCTGGGACAGGGCCACCAGGGTGCGCTCGAAACGCTCCAGCTCCTCGGCGTCGGGGCTGTAGTCGCAGACCTCGGCGTCCTTCAGGTAGAGCAGGCGCAGCACGCGCGGGACCACGCCGCGGGTGCGCCACAGCACCAGGGCGTAGAACTTCAGCTGGAACAGCGCGCGGCCCTCGAACGCCTCGCGTGGCGCGCCGCCGGTCTTGTAGTCGACCACGCGCAGGTCGCCGGCGGGGGAGACGTCGAGGCGGTCGATGTAACCGCGGATCAGCAGCTCGTCGTCGACCAGGGTGGACACCAGGGCCTCGCGCTCGGCCGGCTCGAGCCGCTGCGGGTCCTCCACCGCGAAATAGCCCTCCAGCAGGGCCGACGCGCTCGCCAGGAAGGTCGCGAGCTGGGGCGTGCCGGGGCCGCCCGCGTCGGCCTCGGCGATCAGCGCGGCCTGGTCGGTGACGGCGGGCCGGGTGGCGGCGGCGGTGAAGATCTCGGCCAGGCGGGGCTCGGCCTCCAGCAGCGCCTGCCACGCGGGCTCGACCAGGGTGGCCGCGGCGGCGGGGGTGCGGGCGGCGGCCGGCAGGTCGAACAGGCGCTCCAGCACCGCGTGCACCAGGGTGCCGCGGGCCTGGTCGGCGGTCGGCTGCTCGGGCAGCTTGTCGATGGTGCGGAAGCGGAACAGCAGGGGGCAGGTCTTGAAGTCGGCCGCCCGCGACGGTGACAGCGAGGGGCCCGCGGGGGAACTGCCGGGCGGGGGCGAGGAGACCGTCTGTGCCGTCATGTCGAAGAGGCTAGGGCAGGGGTACGACGAAAATGCGGAGCCTCCGTAGCATCGACCGGGTGGAGCAGCCGAGCAGACCGCAACCGCGCACCGCCGGACGCCCGGCCCGGCCGGTGGGGCACGTGCTGCGCATCCCGATCTACATGAACTCCTCGATGCTGCTGCTCGCCGCGCTCGTCACCGTGGTCTACGGCAACTGGGTGCGGGCCGAGCTCGACCTGCCCGACCCGCTGGGCTATCTGGTCGGTCTCGGCTTCGTGGTCTGCCTGCTCGGTTCGGTGCTGCTGCACGAGCTGGGCCACGCGCTGACCGCCCGGCGCTACCGCATCGGCGTGCGCGGCATCACCCTGGAACTGCTCGGCGGCTGGACCGAGATGGACCGCGACGCGCCCACCCCGAAGGTCGACGCCCTGGTGAGCCTGGCCGGGCCGCTCGTGTCGCTGGTGCTCGGCGGCCTCGCCACGGTGGTCACCCTCGCGCTGCCCGACCGCACCCTGGGCGACCAGGTCGCGTTTCAGCTGGCCGCCAGCAATCTGCTCGTCGCGATCTTCAATGTGCTGCCGGGGCTGCCGCTGGACGGCGGCCGGGCGCTGCGGGCCGGCCTGTGGGCGCTGATCAAGGACCGCAACCGGGCCACCGAGGCCGCCGCCTGGTCGGGCCGGGCCATCGCGTTCGCCTGCATGGTCGTCGCGATCTGGCTCTACCGGCTCGAGCTGGTCACGCTGTTCGGGCTGGCGTTCGTGATCCTGGTCGTCTTCACCCTGTGGCAGGGCGCCGGCCAGTCGATCCGGCTGGCCCGGATGACCCGCCGGTTCCCGCTCGTCGACCTGGCCGCGCTGGCCCGCCCGCTGCTGACCGTGCCGGCCGGCACCCCGCTCGGCGAGGCGCAGCGCCGCCGCTCCGAGGACCCGAGACCGAACGTGGTGCTGGCCGTCACCGACTCGGCCGGTAATCTCACCGCACTGGTCGACCCGGTCGCCGCCGAGCGGGTTCCGGTCGACCGGCGCCCCTGGGTGGCCGTGGACACCGTGTCCCGGTCCCGCGACGCCGTGCCCGCGCTGCCGCTCGGGCTCAGCGGCGAGCAGGTGGTGCGCGCGCTGCAGGCCCACCCGGCCGGGCAGTACGTGATCACCGCGGGCGAGGAAGACCAGGATGTGGTGGGGGTTCTCCGGGTCGGTGATGTCGCCGACGTGCTGGAGCCGCGCCGCCCGAGAAGACCGGCACCATGACAGAGAGAAGAGTTGTGACCAGTTCGCCTGCCACCGTCGTCGAGGACTCGATGCCCGCTCACACCGGGCCGTTCCGGGCGGGTGACCGCGTTCAGCTCACCGACCCCAAGGGGCGGATGCACACGATCGTGCTGGAGCCGGGCAAGTCGTACCACACGCATCGCGGTGCCCTCGACCATGACGCGATCATCGGCCTGCCCGAGGGCAGCGTGGTCACCTCGGCCGGTGCCACCCAATATCTGGCGCTGCGCCCGCTGCTCAGCGACTACGTGCTGTCCATGCCGCGCGGCGCCCAGGTGATCTACCCGAAGGACGCGGCGCAGATCGTCGCGATGGGCGACATCTTCCCCGGTGCGAAGGTTCTCGAGGCCGGTGCCGGCTCGGGTGCCCTGTCCTGCTCGCTGCTGCGGGCCGTGGGCAGCGGCGGCGAGCTGCACTCGTTCGAGCTGCGCGACGACTTCGCGGCGATCGCGCGGAAGAACGTCGAGGCGTTCTTCGGCGGCCCGCACCCGGCCTGGCACCTGCACAACGGCGACGTCGCGGACAACACCGAGGCCGGTTTCGACCGGATCATCCTGGACATGCTGACCCCGTGGGAGGCGCTCGAGATGGTCGAGCGCGCGCTGGTGCCCGGCGGCGTCTTCATCGGCTACGTGGCGACCACCCCGCAGCTGTCCGAGCTGGTGGAGGCGCTGCGCGAGCGCGGCGGCTGGACCGAGCCGCGGGCCTGGGAATCACTGGTCCGGGACTGGCACGCCGAGGGCCTCGCGGTCCGTCCCGACCACCGGATGGTGGCGCACACCGCGTTCCTGGTCTCGGCGCGCAAGCTCGCGCCGGGCGTGACGGCGCCGCCACGGCGGCGCAAACCGAGCAAGGGCGCCGAGGCGTACGCACTTCGCCGGGCCGCTCAGGCTGCCCTCGCCGCGGCCGCCGCCGACCCGGCCGAGGCCGCCGACCTGGATCGATGAGGGTCCTCGCACCAGCGATGTGACTCGGGCCGCTCGATTCGGGTAGCTTCCAAGGCGGCATAAGCACGGGGAGGCCGAGCCATTGGGGAGCATGGGGTGGGAGCGATGAGTTCTCCGCCGTTCGGCGGCAGCAACGAGATGCCTGCGGTCTTCCCGGACTGGTCTCCGTACCAGGATCTCGACTCGGCGGCCCGGGCCTACCTGCGTGACCCCGAGGTGGCGCTCGACGCGCTCTTCGGGGTGCTGCGCGGTGCGTCGGTGCTCTGTTTCACCCTGGAGCGCTTCGTCAACGAGGTCAACGGCGTCTGGCAGGAGGTCGTCATCTGTGACGGCAGTCGCCTGGTGCTGTGGCACGGTGAGGATGTGGCGCCCGGTGACGGCCCGGTCGGCTCGATGACCTCGTCGCTGCGTGTGGTGCCGCTGTCGACGGTGACCGAGGTGGGCTGCCGGCGGCGGCTCACCCGCACCTCCAACGGGCAGGCCCGGGTCGACAGCATCGACGTCTACCTGCTCCTCAGCTCGATCGACGACGCCGTCCCGCCGCCCGGCATGGACGAGGGCGGCGAGGGCCGCACCGCGCTGCGGCACGACGCGCTGCGGTTCGGCAAGACGCTCGACGACGGCGGACCGGGGCAAATCGCCCGACTCGAGGAGTTCTCCCGCGTGGTGGCCTCGTTGGTGGGCCGCCCGACCCTGTGAGACTCGTTTCGGGGATGTGACATTTTCCGCGTTTCGTCAGCGCGCTGCGGAGGCACGCCCGCGGGCGCGGCGTACCCCCGGAAGGTTGGTCAATCGGCGTCCGGGCCGGCCACCTCGACGTCGTCGGCGGACCGCACCACGTGGATGCAGTCGCCGGGGCACTCCTTCGCCGAGTCGATCACCTCGAGCATCAGGTGGGCCGGCACCGCGGTGCGCGCTCCGGGGGATTGCAGCAGCTCACCGGCCTGGTCCTTGACGTAGGCAAGGCCGTCGATGTCGAACTCGAAGACCTCCGGTGCGTACTGCACGCAGAGCCCATCGCCGGTGCACAGGTCCTGGTCCACCCAGACCTGAAGCGCCTCTATACCGGTCTGCGTCGTCAACTGCAACCTCCTGAAAATGGTCCCGGCCGACGGTACCGGATGCCTCCGACAACCAACTTGCTACCACTGGCCGAATGGATCAAGACTCGGTGACGAGGGTGTTGCATGGGTCGAAATCCGGGCTACAGCAGCTAGTGTTATCGCAAGACGTTCGAGCCCCCGGGGAGGTGGGACGTGGCACGTAGCGACGAGGCGGATTCACGCGCCGCACGTTGGGAGAAAGAGGCCAACGATCTCTCCAGCCAGGTTGCGTTCCTGCAGGAGGAACTCGCCCTTGTTCGGCGAAAGTTGACCGAAAGCCCACGACACGTCCGGCAGCTTGAGGAACGGCTCGCGGCAACGCAGGCGCAGCTGGCCCGACTGACCGAGAACAACGACCGGCTCGTGGCGACCCTCAAGGAAGCCCGGACCCAGATCGTCACTCTCAAGGAAGAGATTGACCGACTCGCCCAGCCGCCCAGCGGCTACGGCGTTTTTCTGTCAGCTCACGAGGACGGCACGGTCGACGTGTTCACCGGCGGCCGCAAGCTTCGGGTGGCGGTGTCGCCGTCGCTCGAGGTCGAGGAGCTTCAGCGCGGGCAGGAAGTTCTGCTCAACGACGCGCTGAATGTCGTCGACGCGTTCGGTTTCGAACGCTCCGGTGAGGTCGTCCTCCTCAAGGAGGTTCTGGCCGGCCCGGACGGGCAGCGCGGTGACCGGGCTCTGGTCGTCTCGCACGCCGACGAGGAGCGCATCGTCTTCCTCGCCGACTCGCTCGACATCGCGAAGCTGCGTGCGGGCGACTCGCTCATGATCGAGCCCCGCTCGGCGTACGCCTATGAGCGGATCCCGAAGAGCGAGGTCGAGGAGCTCGTCCTGGAGGAGGTGCCCGACGTCGACTACTCCGACATCGGTGGCCTGCACTCCCAGATCGAGCAGATCCGCGACGCCGTCGAGCTGCCGTTCCTGCACGCCGACCTGTTCCGGGAGCACCAGCTGCGCCCGCCGAAGGGCATCCTGCTCTACGGCCCGCCCGGCTGCGGCAAGACCCTGATCGCCAAGGCGGTGGCCAACTCGCTGGCCAAGAAGATCGCCGAGCGGCGTGGTGAGGAGAAGCACACCAGCTACTTCCTCAACATCAAGGGCCCGGAACTGCTGAACAAGTACGTGGGTGAGACCGAGCGGCACATCCGCCTGGTCTTCCAGCGGGCTCGGGAGAAGGCCGGCGAGGGCACCCCGGTGATCGTGTTCTTCGACGAGATGGACTCGATCTTCCGGACCCGCGGCTCGGGCGTCTCCTCCGACGTGGAGAACACGATCGTTCCCCAGCTCCTCAGCGAGATCGACGGCGTCGAGGGCCTGGAAAACGTGATCGTGATCGGCGCGTCCAACCGGGAAGACATGATCGACCCGGCCATCCTGCGCCCCGGTCGTCTCGACGTGAAGATCAAGATCGAGCGTCCGGACGCCGAGGCCGCGAAGGACATCTTCGCCAAGTACATCCTGGCCGAGCTGCCGCTCTCGACCGACGATCTGATCGAGCACGGCAACGACCGCGACGTCACGGTGGCCGCGATGATCGAGGCCGTCGTCCTCCGGATGTACACGGAAAGCGAGGAGAATCGCTTCCTGGAGGTCACCTACGCCAACGGTGACAAGGAGGTCCTGTACTTCAAGGACTTCAACTCCGGCGCGATGATCCAGAACATCGTGGACCGCGGCAAGAAGATGGCGATCAAGGAGTTCCTCACCTCCGGGAAGAAGGGGCTGCGCCTGCAGCACCTGCTCGACTCCTGCGTCGACGAGTTCCGGGAGAACGAAGACCTCCCCAACACGACCAACCCGGACGACTGGGCCCGCATCTCCGGCAAGAAGGGCGAGCGGATCGTCTACATCCGCACGCTCGTCTCCGGTGGCAAGGGCGCCGAGGCCGGCCGCTCGATCGAGACGGCTTCGAACACCGGTCAGTACCTGTAACGAGCACCGATAGCGCGGGCGGAGGGATCACCCTTCCGCCCGTGCTGTCGTTGCACCGGGCATGACCGCCCCTAATCCGGTTCGTCTCGCCTGGTTGGACGCCCTGCGCGGCTACGCCGCCCTGGTCGTCGTCTGCTTCCACCTCAGCCCGATCGTGCTGGGCTCCGAGCGGCACCTCGCGGTCATGCGCCACATCGACCTCGGCAAGTACGGCGTACTGCTGTTCTTCCTGGTCTCGGGTTATGTCATTCCGATGTCGCTGGAGAAGCACGGCAGCCTGAGCCGCTTCTGGATCGGCCGCCTCTGCCGCATTTATCCGGCATATCTGTTCGCGATCCTGGTCGTCGCGCTGCTCTGCGCGCTCGGCTGGATGACCTGGCCGGCGTCGATCCGGAACGAGACCGTCACCGGCGTCCTCGGGCACGTCACGATGATGCCGGACCTGCTCGGCCAGCGCGGCGCCGTCCGGGTGTTCTGGACCCTGGCCTACGAGATGACGTTCTATCTGGTCGTCTCCGGCCTGTTCGCCTGGCGCCGGCACCGGCAGAGCGCCTGGTGGGCCTCCGGGCTGGCGCTCGCGGCCTTCCTGACGCTGCCGAACGACCTCTTCGGGGCAACGCCGGGACAGCGACGGCTCACGGCCGCGGTGCTGGTCGTCGTCATCGGGCTCAGCGTCCTCGCGTACGTCAAGGGACGGTTCGTGCTTCTGGCCGGCGCCGCCGGCATCGCCTTCCTGCTGCTGCCCGCCCTCAACGGCCACGACACGAGGAACAGCACCGTCATCGCGTCCTGGCAGGGTCTGCTGCTGCTGGCCGTGATGTTCGCCGGCACCGTCGTCTACCGCTGGCAGCACGGGCAGCTCGGCCGCCGGCCGGCGGCCCTCGCCCTGACGACGGTTGCGCTCGGCGTCATCGGTGCGCATTGGACACATCTGGGTACGACCGCCGCGCTGCTCGTCTGGTCGGCCAACGTCGGCGGGGTCGCGATCACGTTCCTTTTCGCGTACGCGATGAGAAACCGTGCCGTTCCGGGCGCTCTCACCGAGCTGGGGCGGATCAGCTACTCGCTGTATCTTCTGCACGCGGTACTGCTGTTCCTGCTTCCGCGCCTCGTCCCGGATATCGGGACCAGGGCAGGTGTGATCAGGGTCGCGGCCGGGCTCGCGTACATGATCGTCGCTCTTGGGGTTGCCTGGCTCGCGTACCGAATGGTGGAACTTCCGGGCCAGGCACTCGGCCGGAAGCTGACCGCCAAGCTCTCACCCCGCCCGGTTCCGGCGAGCTTGCTCGCCACCCAGCGTGCCGCCACGGCGACGGGGCACGGCGAAAGGGGTGCGAGAGCGTCTAGGCTCGATGCATGAGCAGCAGCGGCATGGGCGGAGTGGTCGCATGAGCGTTCGACGCATTATGGGCACCGAGGTCGAGTACGGCATTTCGGTCCCGGGGCAGCCCGGCGCCAATCCGATGGTGACGTCCTCGCAGGTGGTCAACGCCTACGGTGCCCGGCCCGAGCTCAACCGCGGGGGCCGCGCGCGCTGGGACTACGAAGAGGAGTCGCCGCTGCGGGACGCCCGGGGGTTCACCTATTCCGGCGCCGCCTACGACCCGGCCGACGCCCTCGCCGACGAAGACCTCGGCCTGGCCAACGTGATACTGACCAACGGTGCCCGGCTCTACGTCGACCACGCACACCCGGAGTACAGCACTCCCGAGTGCACCAATCCGCTCGACATCGTGAAGTGGGACAAGGCCGGCGAACGGGTCATGGCCGAGGCCTCCCGCCGGGCCGCGACGATCCCCGGAGCGCACCGCATTCAGCTCTACAAGAACAACACCGACAACAAGGGCGCATCGTACGGGTCGCACGAGAACTACCTGATGCGCCGGCAGACGCCGTTCGCCGACATCGTCGCGCACCTCACGCCGTTCTTCGTGACCCGGCAGGTGTTCACCGGTGTCGGCCGGGTCGGCATCGGACAGGACGGCTCCGGCTCCGGCTTCCAGCTCTCCTCGCGCGCCGACTTCTTCGAGGTCGAGGTCGGCCTCGAGACCACGCTGAAGCGGCCGATCATCAACACCCGCGACGAGCCGCACTCCGACGCCGACAAATACCGCCGGCTGCACGTCATCATCGGCGACGCGAACCTCTCCGAGATCGCCACCTACCTCAAGATGGGCACCACGTCGCTGGTCCTCGCCATGATCGAGGAGAAGGTGTTCAGCGGTGACCTGGGCATCGCCGACCCGGTCAGCGAGCTCAAGTCGGTCAGCCACGACCCGTCGCTCAAGCACCTCATCCGGCTGCGCGACGGCCGCCGGCTCACCGCGCTCGACCTGCAGTGGGCCTACTACGAGCGGGCCCGCGCGTTCGTCGACGAGCGGCAGGGCGACGACGCCGACGACCAGACTGCCGATGTGCTCGACCGCTGGGAGGACGTGCTCGACAAGCTCGGCCGCGACCCGATGCTCCTGTCGGACAGCCTCGACTGGGTTGCCAAGCTGCGGTTGCTCGAGGGTTACCGGGAGCGCGAGAGCCTGGGCTGGTCGTCGCCGAAGCTCCAGCTGGTCGACCTGCAGTACGCCGACGTCCGCCCGGAGAAGGGCCTCTACCACCGCCTGGTGGCCCGGGGCTCGATGAAGACGCTGCTCGACGACGCCGACACCCAGCAGGCGATGTACGAGCCGCCGGTCGACACCCGGGCCTACTTCCGCGGCCGCTGCCTGGCGCAGTACGCGTCCGAAGTGGTCGCGGCCAGCTGGGACTCGGTGATCTTCGATGTCGGCCGGGAGTCGCTCGTCCGGGTGCCGATGATGGAACCCGAGCGTGGCACCAAGAAGCACGTCGGTGCCCTCTTCGACAAGTGCGAGAGCGCGAAGGACCTGCTCGAGGTCATTACCTCGCGCTGAGCGGTTTACCGAAACGGACCGCCCGGCGGGTCGTTTTGTCACAGCCGCGCGGTAGGTTTGCGATACCCGATGTTGTGCGACTTCGGGTGGCGGAGAAGGGGGACATCCCATGGCAACCAGAGACACAGGTGGTCAGTCGCAGTCCGGCAAGAGCCGCAGCGACGAGGAGATCGAGGACGTCACCGTCGAGGCCAACCCGGAGGTAGCCGAGCGGCACGCCGAGATCACCGAGGACGTCGACGACCTGCTCGACGAAATCGACTCGGTCCTGGAGGAGAACGCGGAGGAGTTCGTCCGCGGATACGTCCAGAAGGGCGGCCAGTAAGCCGTTTTGTCCGATCCTGATGGATCGGGCGGCGGTTTCGCTTTCAGCGAACCGGCATCGCTCGGAAGGCCTGGAAAACGGCCCTCCGGGCGGTGCCTGGATAAGTGCGGCCCCGGCACGCCGGATCGGGCAAGCTGAGGCTCTGACACGTCGATCACGATCATCGCACCGGGTGGGTCCCGCGGGATATTGTGCTTCAACTGCAAAGGCGCCCCGGGGGAATCGGCGCCCGCGCGATCACGTATCTGAAAGGAACCACGTGGCTAAGGACTTTGATCCATCCGGTCGCCTCCCGGATATCTTCACCAACGCGGGGACGTCCTCCTTCACGCAGTTCCTGACCCATGCGGCGCCCGAGATGTTGCCCGGGCGCCGGCCGCTGCCTCCGGGCCTGGCGGGGGACATGGCGCCGCACGGCACGACGATCGTGGCGATCACGACGGCCGAGGGCGTGGTCATGGCCGGCGACCGCCGGGCGACCATGGGCAACCTCATCGCGAGCCGGGACATCGAGAAGGTCCACCCCGCCGACGCGTACTCGTTGATCGGCATCGCCGGCACGGCCGGCATCGGCATCGAGCTGATGCGGCTGTTCCAGGTCGAGCTGGAGCACTACGAAAAGATCGAGGGCATCATGCTGTCCCTCGACGGTAAGGCCAACCGGCTGGCCGGCATGGTGCGCGGCAACCTCGGCGCGGCCATGCAGGGTCTCGCGGTGGTGCCGCTGTTCGCCGGTTACGACCTGTCGCCGGCCGACCCGGCCAAGGCCGGGCGCATCTTCAGCTTCGACGTCGCCGGCGGCCTCTACGAGGAGACCGGCTACGACTCGATCGGCTCCGGCTCGCTGTTCGCCAAGTCCGCGCTCAAGAAGAAGTACCGGACCGGCGTCAGCACGCAGGACGCGATCCGGCTGGCCGTCGAGGCGCTGTACGACGCGGCCGACGACGACACCGCGACCGGCGGGCCCGACGTGACCCGCAAGATCTACCCGGTGGTCATGACGGCCACGGCACAGGGCACCCACCGGCTGTCCGAGGAAGAGATCTCGGCGGTGGCCGAACAGGTCGTCGCCGGCCGCATGGAAAATCCGGGCGGCTGAGTCCCGCTTCCACCACTGCTTTCAACCGGGACGAGAGGAAGTAGCCAGCCGTGGCCATGCAGTTCTACGCATCACCCGAGCAGGTCCAGCGCGACCGCTCGGAGTACGCCCGTAAGGGCATCGCCCGCGGCCGCTCCGCCGTGGTGCTGACCTACGAGGGCGGCATCCTGCTGGTCGCCGAGAACATCACGACCCTGCGCAAGATCAGCGAGATCTACGACAAGATCGGCTTCGCGGCCGTCGGGCGGTACAACGAGTTCGAGAACCTGCGCCGGGCCGGCGTGCGGATGGCCGACCTCAACGGGTACAGCTACGACCGCCGCGACGTGACCGGCCGGGGCCTGGCGAACGCGTTCACCCAGACCCTCGGTGCGATCTTCTCGGAGACCCAGAAGCCGTACGAGGTGGAGATCTGCATCGCGCAGGTCGGCGCCTCGCCCGAGGCCGACGAGCTGTACCGGATCACCTATGACGGCTCGGTCATGGACGAGCCCGGCTTCATGGCGATGGGCGGCCAGGCCGAGGCGATCTCCGGCGTCCTGCGCGACGAGCACGACACCGCGGCCGACCTGCAGACCGCGCTCGTGCTGGCGGCGAAGGCGCTGGGCAGCGTCGGCGGGGAGAACGGCCAGACCCGCACGCTGGAGGCGAAACAGCTCGAGGTGGCGGTCCTGGACCGCCGGCGCAAGGGCCGCACGTTCCGGCGCATCACCGGCGACACGCTGACCACCCTGCTCGGCCACGGCGCCGTGCCGGAGTCCGAGCTCGGCGAGACCGACGCGGCCCCGCCCAACCCGGCCGAGGACAAGCCGACCGTGTCGGCGGCCCCGGTGGCCGACGCCGGCAAGGTCCCCGACGACCCGGCCGAGCCCGCCGACGACGTCAACGGCGACGGTTCTTGACCCACAACGAACGCTGAGGCGCGGCTCCGGCCGCGCCTCACCGCTTTCCGGTGCGGCTGGCCTTGTGCCGGGCCGCCGCGTTCCGTGGCGCGGCTCTGGCCTTGCGCCGGGCTGGCCGATGTGCGCCAAACCGTTGGTCGCGGCGCCCCGGCCGCAGATCTTGTGGGACTTCTGCGAGGTCGGCGGTTTCAAGTGGTGGTT
>NZ_BOQN01000089.1 GCF_018332695.1 Paractinoplanes toevensis | reverse complement strand
CCCGCCGTGCGCCACTCACAACCGGGACGCGTCCAGCAGCCGGTCCCCGGCCCAGGTGAGCAACCACGCGTCGCCCTTCGGCGTCTTGTAGGGCTCCGGATCCGATTCGTCGAGCAGGGTGGCCAGCATCGTGGGCATCACCTTGCCCTGACTGCAGATCACCGGCACGCCGCCGGTTCGCAGATCGAGGATCCGCTGGGCGGCCAGTTTCGCCTTGGCCGGGGCATCGTCCGGGTCGGCCGGCTCGGCGAACGCGCCGTCCTGCACGATCGGCCGGCCGCCGAGCAGCGCGGCCAGTGGTTCGAGGGTCTGCTTGCAGCGCAGCGGAGTGGCCGAGATGAGGCGCGCCGGCCGCAGCAGCGCCAGCACCGCGCTGATCCGCGCCGCTTCGTCCCGGCCACGCTCGTCGATCGGGCGCAGGGCGTCGTTGCCCTTCCACTCCTTGCGCTCGCCGGCGTGCGCGTGCCGCACCAGACCCACCACGGCGGTCACCGGCGGGAGCGTGGTGACATGCTCGACCAGTCGCCGTTCGTCGTCGTAGCTGAGCCGGGTCAGCGCCTCGGCCGGAGACAGCCAGACCACCTCGTCGACCTCGTCGGTGTCCTGCACCGGACCGTCGCCGGCCGCCCGCATGAGCCAGTAGTCGACCGTCTTGGGTGTTCCGTCGGGCAGGTCGTAGGCGACGGTGGGGAGTCGCAGCTCGGGCACGCCCGTCCAGCCGGTCTCCTCGGTCACCTCACGGACCGCGCCGGCCAGCGGGTGCTCGCCGTCGTCCAGCTTGCCCTTGGGCAGCGACCAGTCGTCGTAACGGGGCCGGTGCACGAGGCAGATCTCGCCGCTCTCCCGGTGGAGAACACCGCCGGCGGCGCGTACCTGATCCGCCATCAGACCGCTTTGCCCTTACCGATGATCCGCCGCAGCAGCGCCGCCTGGAGGTGCATGTGCGGCTCGGACGGACTGATCGGGCGGCGGTGCCAGGTGCCGTCGCCGGCCAGGTCCCAGCCTTCGCTCTCGTCGCTCATCGACAGCTCCAAAACGTCGTGCAGATCGCGCTGGGCCGACGGCAGGGTCACCCGGACCAGCGCCTCGACCCGGCGGTCCAGGTTGCGGTGCATCAGGTCGGCCGAGCCGATCCAGTATTCGGCGTCGTCGCCCGGTCCGAACCGGAACACCCGGGAGTGCTCCAGGAACCGGCCGACGATCGAGCGGACCCGGATGTTGTCGGAGAAGCCGGCCACGCCCGGGCGCAGCGCGCACATGCCCCGGATGACCAGGTCGACCTTCACGCCGTCCTGCGAGGCACGGTAGAGCGCGTCGATCGTCTCCTCGTCGACCAGCGAGTTCACCTTGAACTGCACCAGGGCCTCGCCGCCCGACCGGGCGATCTCGGCCTGCTGCTCGATGCGCTCGATCAGGCCGGAGCGGACGCCGTGCGGTGCCACCAGCAGCCGGCGGAACGAGCGCTGCCGGCTGTACCCGGTCAGCACGTTGAACAGGTCGGTGACGTCGGCGCCCACCTCGGGGTCGGCGGTCAGCATGCCGAAGTCCTCGTACAGCCGGGCGGTCTTCGGGTGGTAGTTGCCCGTACCGATATGGCAGTAGCGCCGGATCTGGTTGCCCTCCTGGCGCACCACCAACGCGGTTTTGCAGTGGGTCTTGAGGCCGACCAGGCCGTAGACGACGTGACAGCCGGCCCGCTCCAGGGTGCGCGCCCAGGCGATGTTGGCCACCTCGTCGAACCGGGCCTTCACCTCCACCAGCACGACCACCTGCTTGCCGGCCGCGGCCGCGTCCACCAGCGCGTCGACGATCGGCGAGTCGCCGGAGGTGCGGTAGAGCGTTTGCTTGATGGCCAGCACGTTCGGGTCGGCGGCGGCCTGCTCGATGAAGCGCTGCACGCTCGTCGAGAACGAATGATAGGGGTGGTGGACCAGGATGTCGCTCTCTCGCAGCCGGTTGAAGACGCTGCGCGGGACCTCGCCGTCGGCCAGCTGCGGGTGGGTGGCCGGCACGAACGGCCGGTCCTTCAGGTCGTCCCGATCACACTCGCCGAACACCTGCCACAGCGACGACAGGTCGAGCAGGCCGGGCACGCGCAGGACGTCCTGGCTGTCCATGTCGAGCTCGCGGACCAGGGTGTCGAGCACGTGGTCGCTGATCGAGGCGGCCACCTCGAGCCGGACCGGCGGGCCGAACCGGCGCTGTGCCAGCTCGCGCTCGAGGGCCTGCAGGAGGTCCTCGTCGCGGTCCTCGTCGACCTCGAGCTCGGCGTTGCGGGTCACCCGGAACAGGTGCCACTCCTGGATCTGCATGCCCGAGAAGAGCTGGTCGAGGTGGACCGCGATCAACTCCTCGACCGGCAGGAAGCGGATGCCGCGGCTGTCGTTCTGCACGGTCACGAAGCGCGGCACGTTGTTCGGCACCTTGATTCGCGCGAACAGCTCGGAAGCCCCGCCGTCCGGCTCGCGCAGCACCACGGCCAGGTTCAGCGAACGGCTCGAGATGTAGGGGAACGGGTGGGCCGGGTCGACCGCGAGCGGGGTCAGCACCGGGAAGACCTGCTCCCGGAAGTACGTCCGCAGTCGCTCCTTCTCGGCTGGGCCCAGCTCGCCCCAGCTGACCAGCTCGATCCCCTCGGCCGACAGCTTCGGCCGGACCTCGTCACCGAAGCAGGCCGCGTGCCGGGTGACCAGGTCGGTGGCGCGCTCGCTGATCATCTCGAGCTGGTTGCGCAACGAGCTGCGGTCGCCGCCGCGCATCGGCAGCCCGGCGTTCAGCCGCCGCTTCAGCCCGGCGACCCGAACCATGTAGAACTCGTCCAGGTTGCTGGCGAAGATGGCCAGGAACTTGGCCCGTTCGAGCAGCGGGGTGCCCGGGTCCTCGGCCAGCGCCAGCACCCGGGCGTTGAAGTCGAGCCAGGACAGCTCGCGGTTGAGGAAACGGTCCTCGGGCAGCTCGGGGGCGCTGTCCGTCTCGAATGCCTCGTCCACCGCCGGATCGTCGGCGGTCAGTTCCGTCACGATGTGCTCCAAGGCGGTAGGTCCTGCTTCCTCTGCGGTCCGGGGGAGAAAGCGGCCGTTCGGGCCACGCCGACGGGACTCGGGGATCCGGGGCGGGGTTTGCATCGCTCCATCATTGCGGGTCCGGGGAAAACGTGAAACGAACTAGCGCTTGATCAACTCAACCGATTCCGGGAATGGTGACCCGGCGCACGGTGCCGGCGGACTCGGTGTCGATGTCCACCCGCTGCCCCAGACGCAGCAGGCGCAAACCCGACCGGTCGAAGGCGATCGAGTCGAAGGCCAGCTCAGTGCCGTTGTCCAGCAGAAGGGTCCCGCTGCGGGTGTCCGGGTCGAAGGTCGCGATCGTGCCCTGCATGCCCTGAACGCTACCGGTTTCAGGCGGCCGGGGCGCAGCTCACCGTGAGTCCGAGATCACGCAACAGCGAGCAGGTGTGCCGGCCGGCCCCCAGCGTGAGCACCCGGCGCAGGTCGGCCGGGGTATCGACGTCCTGCCGGAGGCCCGGCCAGTCTCCGGTCAGCGCCTTGGCGCCGGAGTCCGCGTGCGCCACCGCCGAGCCGAGACCGAAGCGCGGGTCGAGCGGTTCGCCCGGCCCGGCCGCCAGCAGCACGGTTCCGGTGCCGGCGGCGTCGGCCACGAAGCTCCTCCGCTCGGCCGCGTGCAGCGCCTCGTCGAGCTGCGCCGGCTGAAGCGCCGGCAGGTCGCCGGCGAGGACCGTACGGAACCGGTTAAGTCCGACGATCTCGTCGGCACCGAACCGCATCGCGGCGTTCAGGTCGCCGCCCGGTGTGTCCGGCACCACCCGCGCGCCCAGCTCGGTCACCGCGGCCGCCGCGACCGGATCGTCGGTCACCACCACCAACTCGGCCACCGTCACGCCGGCCAGCACCGCGGACACGGTGTCGCGCACCATGGCCAGGGCCAGGTCGGCGTGCCGGGCCGCGGGCACCGCGCCCCGCAGCCGGCTCTTCGCCGCGCTCAGCCGCTTGACGGGGATCACCGCCGTCCAGTCCCGCACCATGGGGGCAAGTCTGCCAGCGGTCACGGTAAGGACCCCTGCCTGGTCCTCCGGCCCGCGAGCAGGCATGATTCGTCCGAGGTATGGGGACCGCGGTGGGGACACGCCGTGGTGTAGGCAGGAGGGGCCGTGGCTCGGCGCAGGCTGGGATTCTGGCGACGGTTCGCGGCGTGGTTATGCATACCGGTGTTGACGGTCTGGACGAAACGGACCTGGACCGGGATGGAGAACATCCCGGCGACCGGCGGCATCATCGTCGTGCCCAACCACGTTTCGCACTTCGATCCGTTGGTGGTGGGCCACTTCATCTACGGCGCCGGCCGCTGGCCGCGCTTCCTCGGTAAGGCCAGCATCTGGCGGGTGCCGGTGCTCGGGCCGTTCCTGCGCAAGGTCCAGCAGATCCCGGTGGAACGCGGCAGTGTGGAGGCGGTGAAGTCGCTCGACGTCCTGATCGATGCCCTGCACCAGGGTGGCGTCGTGGTGATCTACCCGGAGGGCACCACCACCAAGGACCCGCAGCTGTGGCCGATGCGCGGCAAGACCGGTGCGGCCCGGCTGGCGCTGGTCACCGGCGCCCCGGTGGTACCGGTGGCGAACTGGGGCGCCGAGCGGATCTTCGACCCACGCACGAGCCGGCTCAGCCTGCGGCCGCGTACGCCGGTCACGGTCACCGCCGGCAAGCCGATCGACCTCTCCCACTGGGCGGGGGCCACCCCGACCCGCACGGTGCTCGACGAGATGACCGACCACATCATGCTCCAGATCAAAGCCCTGCTGGGCGAGCTGCGCGGCGAGGAACCGCCGGCCGCCCTCTACGAACGGCCGGGCCGCCGGGCCGGCACCGCCGGGGAGGCGTGATGAGCCGCGCCACCGTTCTCGGATCCGGAGCCTGGGGCACCGCGTTCGCCAAGATGCTGGCCGAGGCCGGCAGCGACGTGACCATCTGGGCCCGGCGCGAGGTCGTCGCCGCCGAGATCCGGGACCGGCACGTCAACGAGGGCGCGCTGCCGTCGGTGAAGCTGCCCAAGGAGATCACCGCCACCAGCGACCTCGCCGCCGCGCTGGACGGCTCGTCGCTGATCGCCATCGCCGTGCCGTCCCAGACGCTGCGCGGCAACCTTGCCGAGTGGGCCGGGCACTTCGCGCCCGGCTCGACCCTGATCTCGCTGATGAAGGGCATCGAGCTCGGCACCACCAAGCGGATGAGCCAGGTCATCGTGGAGACCGCCCGGGTCGACGCCGACCGGGTGGTGGTCGTCTCCGGCCCCAACCTGGCCCCGGAGATCGCCGCCGAGCAGCCGGCCGCGACCGTGGTGGCCGGCACCGACCCCGACCGGTGCCGGGCCGTCCAGCAGGCCATCGCGCTGCCCTACATCCGGCCCTACACGAGCGAGGACGTGATCGGCTGCGAGATGGGCGGCGCCGTCAAGAACGTCATCGCCCTCGCCTACGGGATGACCATCGCGATGGGCATGGGCGACAACACCCGGGCCTCGCTGATCACCCGCGGCCTCGCCGAGACCGCCCGGCTGGGCGTCGCGCTCGGCGCCGACCCGCTCACCTTCGCCGGCCTGGCCGGCCTCGGCGACCTGGTCGCCACCTGCTCGTCGCCGCTGTCTCGCAACCGCACGTTCGGCGAGCAGCTGGGCCGCGGCCGGAGCCTGGAGGAGGCCCAGGTGGCCGCGCGGCAGACGGCCGAGGGTGTGAAGAGCTGCCTGGCGATCCGCGACCTGGCCCGGACGGTCGGCGTCGAGATGCCGATCACCGAGCAGGTCGAGCGGGTCTGCCACGAGGGCGCCGACCCGCGGGTCGCCGTGAAGATGCTGATGGGACGGGAGATCAAGCCGGAATGACGTATTCGGATGGCACCCGGGCGGTGCACGCCGGGCTGCCGGAGAAGCCCGAGGTCGGCGACCCGTTCCTGCCCGGTCCGGTGTTCGCGGCGCCGTTCCACCTCGACCCGGTCACCGGGCCGGGCCAGAACGACTACGCCCGCACCCAGCACCCCACCCGGCGTGCGCTGGAGGCGGCGATCGGGCAGCTCGAGGGCGGCCCCACGCTGGTCTTCGCGAGCGGGCAGGCGGCGATCACCGCGTTGCTGTTGTCGGTGCTGCGCTCCGGCGACACGGTGGCACTGCCCGCCGACGGTTACTTCACGGTTCGCGCGTTCGCCGAGGGAACCCTTCGCGAGCTGGGCGTTTCCACCATCCTGGTGCCGACTTCCGGGCCATACCCCGACTTCCGGGGCGTACGCCTGGTGCTGCTCGAGACGCCGGCGAATCCCGGTCTCGACGTGTGCGACATCCGGGCCGTCTCGGCGGCCGCGCACGCCGGCGGGGCCATCGTCGCGGTGGACAACACCGCGGCCACGCCGCTCGGGCAGAACCCCCTCGCGCTCGGCGCCGACGTGGTGGTCGCGTCCGGCACCAAGGCGCTGACCGGACACTCCGATGTGCTGCTCGGTTACGTGTCGAGCGGCGACGACGCGCTGCTCGGCAAGGTGGAGACCTGGCGCAAGCAGACCGGGGCGGTGCCCGGAGCGTTCGACTGCTGGCTGGCGCACCGGTCGATCGCGACGCTCGACCTGCGGCTGGCCCGGCAGACGGCCAACGCCGCCGCGGTCGCCGACCTGCTCGCGGCACGTCCCGACGTGACCGGCGTGCGCTGGCCGGGCCTGCCGTCCGACCCGTCGTACGCCGTGGCCAGCACGCAGATGCGGCGGATCCCCGGGATCGTCTCGTTCGACCTGGGCTCGGCCGAGCGGGTGGCGCGGTTCCTCACCGCGGCGTCGCTGGTCTTCGCGGCGACCTCGTTCGGCGGGGTGCACACCACGGCCGACCGGCGAGCGCAGTTCGGCGACGACACGGCACCGGGTTTCGTGCGGCTGTCCTGCGGCATCGAGGACGCGGCGGATCTTCTGGCCGACCTGACGGCGGCCCTCGACGGCTAGGGTTTTCGCATGGGTTGGGACAGTTTCTCCGGCGACCAGGTCGCGGCAATGACGCAGGGTGAGAGCTTCTTCGCCGCGCCCGGGGAGCGGATCTGTCCCGCCTGCGGCAAGCGGCGGCTCCGGGCGTACGTCAATGCGCCGTCGAACGCCCGTCGCCCGACGCTGGTCAGCTATGTCTGGTGTTCGGCGTGCCGCAAGTTCGTCGGCACCCGGGCGGCCCACCCGGCGGGACTGGTGTTCTCCGATCCGCTGGCCCTGCTCACCGTCGCCGAGCGGCGGGAGCTGGAGGGCAGCCTGGTCGGCTTCCTCGCGCATCTCGACGAGCTGTGGGATTCCGGCGTGCTGCCGCAGTCCTTCGCCGCCTGACCGCTTTCTTCCCTTGCCCTTCCCGGCACAGTGGTTCTATGGTTCGTTACATGAGTAATGAACCGCAGAACTAGGGAGGCTCCGGTGTTCGACGACCGCAGCCCGATCTACCTGCAGATCGCCGACGGCATCAAGAACGACGTGCTGAGCGGAGCCCTCAAGGAGGACGAACAGGTCATGTCCACCAACCAATATGCGGCGTTCTACCGGATCAACCCGGCCACCGCGGCCAAGGGCTTCGCCCAGCTGGTCGACGAGGGCGTGCTCTACAAGAAGCGAGGCATCGGCATGTTCGTCAGCCCCGATGCCCGGGAGAAACTGCGGGCGGCGCGGCGCGAGCGGTTCTTCACCGAGGTGGTCGACCCGGTGCTGGTCGAGGCGAAACGCATCGGCATCGGCGTCGACGAGATCGTCCGGCACCTCGGCGGTGCCCGATGATCGAGCTGCGCGATCTCACGGTGCGATACGGGTCGACCGTCGCGGTCGACGACGTGAGCCTCGACCTGCCCACCGGCAAGATCTACGGCCTGCTGGGCCGCAACGGCTCCGGCAAGACCAGCCTGCTCAGCGCGCTCGCGTCCTACCGTCGGCCGACCCGCGGCTCGGTCCGGTTCGACGGCGCCGACGCGTTCGAAGATCCGGCCGTCATGCGGCAGACCTGCTTCGTTCGCGACACCCTCGACGTCAATGACGCCGAGCGGGTGCGCGGGGTGCTCGCCGTGGCCGGGTGGCTGCGCCCGGGCTGGGATCAGGACTACGCCGACCGGCTGCTCGACCTGTTCGAGCTCGAGCCGCGCAAACGGATCTCGGCGCTGTCCCGGGGGCAGCGGTCGGCGGTCGGCGCGGTGCTCGGCCTGGCGTCCCGGGCCCCGCTGACCATCCTCGACGAGACCTATCTGGGGATGGACGCGGTCGCCCGCAGCAACTTCTACCGCGAGCTGCTCGCCGACTACCTCGCCCACCCGCGCACGATCATCCTCTCCACCCACCTCATCGAGGAGGTCGCCGACCTCTTCGAGCGGGTGATCATCCTCGATCACGGGCGGTTGCTGCTGCACGAGGAGACCGACGAGCTGCGCGGCCGGGGCATCACCGTGACCGGTCCGGCCGACGCGGTCGAGGCCTTCGCCGGCGGTCATCCCGTGCTGGGCGAGCAGAGCCTCGGCGGCGTGCGCGCGGTGACGCTCGACTGGCGGCCCGAGCCGGCCGACGTGGCCCGCGGTGAAGCGGCCGGCCTCACCTTCGGCCCGGTCGGCATCCAGGACCTCTTCATCCACCTCACGTCACCGTCGAAGCGGCTGGAGGCCATCCGATGAGCATGCACGGCGCCCTGTTCCGGATCTACCGGCCGATCATCATCCCGTTCGCGGCGATCCTGCTCACCGCCGACCTGTTGGTCACCGGGGTGGTCGTGGGCGGCAACGGCGAGATCGGCTTCAGCATGTGGCTCGTGCTGGCCGGCTCGGCCGCGAAATATTGGCTGCTCGTGGTCGGCATCATGCTCGTCGTCATGCAGCTGCGCGTGTTTCTCGCCAACGGCCGCACCCGCCACGAGTTTCTCGCCGGAGCGGGAGTGTTCGGCCTGATCGCGTCGGCCACCTTCGCGGCGGTCGTGGTGCTCGGCCACGCCCTGGAAGGCGCCGTGCTCGACGCGATCGGTGGTCGCGGCGACGGCTATCCGGTGCTGTCGGTGGGCGGCCTGCTGGGCGAGTTCGGCCAGGTGTTCCCGGAGACGATCGCCTACCTCATCTCGGGGGCGCTCATCTCGGCCGGTTTCTACCGCTGGCGGCCGTGGATCGGCCTGGTCGTGATGATCGGTGGCGCGGTCCCGGCCGGGGTGGCCGACAGCCTGCTCGGCATCGACGAGTTCGGTGTCGTGCCGGCCCACCTGCCCTACGCCGCGGCCCTGGCACTGTCGCTGGCGGCCACGGCCCTCGCGGCGCTGGCGTTCCAGCGGGTCATCGGCGACGTCGCGATCCGGCGCACGGCCGGCTGAGGCTCAGAGGTGGGTGGCCCGGTGCGCCGAGAGCTCGTACAACCAGTCGCGGGTGATCGGCATCTCGGAGCCGCCGGTCACGCGGCGCAGGGCATCGCCCGGGGCGATGCCGAGCAGCACCAGCGTCGTGCAGGCCAGCAGCGTCGAACGGCCGACGCCGCCGAAGCACTGGGTCGCCACGAACCGTCCGGCCCGCACCTGGGCGGCCAGCCGGCCGGCCAGGCTGACCACCCTGGCCGCCTCCTCGCGGGGTATGCCGCCCTCGGCCGCCGGGAACGAGACGAAGTCCACACCGAGGGCCGCGGCGGTGGCCGCGGTTCCGCCGAGCCCGAGTCGCTGCTGCTCGACATTGGTCAGCGCCGATACCAGGACGCTGACACCGGTGTCGGCGAGAGCGCTCAGTTCGTCCGCCTCCCAGCCGTCCCCGCGGGGGTGCGCGATCGTGGCCAGCTGGCCGGAGCCGAGCCCTGCGATCACGTGGAGTGATGCTCTCATGAACCCGTAGTTCCCTTGTCCCGTGGCGGCGGACGGGTGATCCCGTGAGTGGCTTACGCAGAGTAGGGTCACCCCCGGCATGCCCGCTAGCTGGAAGGCGCGAGAAAAGTGACGACTCCTCGGAAGACCCGCGTCGCGATCGTGTTCGGTGGTCGCAGCACCGAGCACGCGATCTCGTGCGTGAGCGCCGGGAGCCTCCTTGGCGCTCTCGACCGCGATCAGTACGAGGTCGTTCCGGTCGGCATCACCCGCGAGGGCGCCTGGGTGCTGGCCGCCGGCGATCCGGCCGATCTGGCCATCACCGACCGGCGGCTGCCCGAGATCACCACGGCCAGCGGCAGCGCGGTGGTGCTCGCCGCCGACCCGACCGCGACCGAGCTGATCGTGCGCGACCCGGTCGCCGGCATCTCCTCGCTGGCCGGCGTCGACGTGGTCTTCCCCGTGCTGCACGGCGCCTACGGCGAGGACGGCACCATCCAGGGCATGCTCGAGATGGCCGGCATCCCCTACGTCGGTGCCAACGTCTTCGCCTCGGCCGCCGCCATGGACAAGGAATTCACCAAGAAGCTGGCGATCGTCGAGGGCATTCCGGTCGGCCCCTACGCGGTGCTCCGGGCCGGCGCCGAGCTGTCCGAGGCCGACAAGGAACGGCTGGGCCTCCCGGTCTTCGTGAAGCCGTCCCGGGCCGGCTCGTCGCACGGCATCACCAAGATCACCGACTGGGCCGACCTCGACGCGGCCGTCGCCACCGCCCGGCAGATCGACCCCAAGGTGCTGGTCGAGGCCGCGATCGTGGGCCGCGAGATCGAGTGCGGGGTCCTCGAGGGCGAGGCCGGCGGAGCGCCCGAGTCGTCGCTGCTCGCCGAGATCCACGTCGACGGCAACGACTGGTACGACTTCGAGACGAAATACATCGAGGGCAGCCGCTACGACATCCCGGCCGACCTGCCCGCCGAGGTGGCCGCACAGGTTCAGGAGTACGCCCGGCGCACCTTCACCGCGCTCGACTGCGCCGGCCTGGCCCGGGTCGACTTCTTCGTCACCGCCGACCACCAGATCTACCTCAACGAGATCAACACGATGCCCGGCATGACGCCGACCTCGATGTTCCCGCTGATGTGGGCGGCCACCGGCCTCGAATACCCGAAGGTCGTCGACCGGCTGATCCGCACCGCGCTACGCCGCGGTACCGGCCTTCACTGAGTGCACCCCGAGGGCACGCCCTTGGTCGTCGACTTGATCGTCTTGACCACGGCGTCGGAGAACTCGTTGGCCCACTGGGCCGTCTGCTGATAACTGCCCGGCACCGTCACCTGCACGGCCACCTCACGGTCCATCGTGGTGAAAACGTCCGCGGCCGGACCGTCGGCGCCCCACCAGCAGACGCCGTTCATCGCGAACATGGTGGCGTCCAGCGGGACGCAGCCGTCGTGCCCGCCGTCCACCCGCTCGCACATCGTGGGCTGGGTGATCCCGCAGGCCACCGTGATCGGGGGCTCGCCGTACGCGGCGTTCTGCTCGGGGCCGGCGCTGACCTTGCGGGCCGGCAGATCGCGGACCCTGGTCGGCAACTGCGACGTCACGGCCAGGCAGACCTGGGTGGTGCGAGCATCCAGCTTCGGCGCGGCCATCTGCACCGCAGTGGACGGAACCACCGCCGGCACGGTCGCCGACGGGGTGGGCCGGGCATCCGCGTCGTCGTGCGGCGCCACCTTCCAGAACGCGAGGAGACCGGCCAGCAGCGCCACCGGAACGGCGATCGCGGTGGCCCAGAGGGCGGCCCCCCGCGTCGTCGTATCCGGCTTCTTCCGCTGCTCCGGCGGAGTCTCCACGTCGACCATGCTCAGAGGTTTACCACGGAGCAGGTGAGCGTCCGCATGATGCCCGTGACGTTCTGGACCTGGCTCACAATCAGCCCACCCAGATCGTCTACGGTGTGTGCCTCGGCCAGCACGACCACGTCGTACGGGCCGGTGACGGCGTCCACCCGGATGACACCGGGTATTTTGCCTATCGCGGCGGCCACGTCATGGGCCCTTCCGACCTCTGTTTGGATCAGGATGTATGCCTGGACCACGATCCGCTCCCATCCTCTGCCAGCCGTAACTCGAACGTGAAACTACCGTAAGAATCGACGCGGCTGCGGGATGCCACCGGTACGGAAAGGCTGCACACAGTGAGCATTGCCGAGATCGGCGAGTTCGGGCTGATTGCCCGGGTCGTCTCGCGGCTCGAAACCGGCCCGACGGTCCTGCTCGGGCCGGGCGACGACAGCGCGGTGGTGGCCGCGCCCGACGGCCGGGTGGTGGCCTCCACCGACGTGCTCGTCGAGGGCCGGCACTTCCGCCGCGACTGGGGCAGCGCCTCCGACATCGGCCACCGGGCCGCCGCCGCCAACCTGGCCGACATCGCGGCCATGGGTGCCACCCCGACCGCGCTGCTGGTGGCGCTGTGCGCGCCCGCCGACCTGGAGGTCGGCTGGGCCGAGGAACTGGCGGTCGGCCTGTCGGCCGAGGCCGCGCTGGTCGGCGCGAGCGTGGTGGGCGGCGACATGTCGTCGAGCCCGACGCTCACCGTCGCGGTCACGGCACTGGGCGACCTGGGCGGGCGGCCTCCGGTGGTGCGCGGCGGGGCACAGCCGGGCGACATTCTCGCCCTTGCCGGGCGTACGGGACACGCGGCGGCCGGCTACACGATTCTTTCCCGCGGATTCCGTACGCCGAAAGCGCTGGTCGAGGCGTACCGGCGGCCCGAGGTTCCGTATTCGGCCGGGCCGCTGGCCGCCCGGCACGGCGCCACCTCGATGATCGACATCTCGGACGGCCTGCTCCAGGACCTCGGGCAGATCGCCACGGCCTCGCTGGTGGCCCTGGATGTGCACACCGACGCCTTCACGGTTCCGCCGCAGATGCGGGACGCGGCCACCGCCCTCGGTGTCGACCCGCTCCAGTGGCTGCTCGGCGGCGGCGACGACCACGCGCTCGCCGCGACCTTCCCGCCCGGCACGACACTGCCCGAGGGCTGGCGCGAGATCGGCCGGGTCTACGACGGCTCCGGCGTCACCGTCGACCGCAAACACTGGTCCGGGCCCCGAGGCTGGGACCACTTCAGCTGATTACTCTTTTTGGCGTGCCCGACATCAAGATCAGAATGGTGGACTTCGGCGAGCCGGCGGTCCGCGCCCTGCTCGTCGACGTCCTCGACGAACTCTCCGAACGGTACGGCGGCAGCGGCGACGACACGCCCATCGCCGACAGCGACTTCAGCCCGCCGGACGGCGCGTTCTTCGTGGCCGACGACGGCGAGAAACTGGTCGGCTGCGCCGGCTGGCGCCGGCACGGCGACGACGCCGAGCTGAAACGCATGTTCACCGCGAAATCGGCCCGCGGCCGCGGCCTCGGCCGCCGCATGCTCACCACGATCGAGGACTCGGCCCGCGAGGCCGGCTGCACCCGGCTGATCCTGGAGACCGGCGACCGGCAGCCCGAGGCGATCAACCTGTACGAGTCGGCCGGTTACGTCCGCATCGCGGACTTCGGCTTCTACGCCGGGGAGGACGGCGTCCTGTCCTTCGCCAAGGCGCTCTAGGCACACAAATAGCCGCCGGGCCACTGGCCCGGCGGCTGATGTGTCTGATGCGCCTGAGTCAGGCGCGCACGACCTTGCCGGCCTTGATGCACGAGGTGCAGGCCTTGACCTTCTTGGTCGTGCCACCACCGGCCGGGGTGCGCACCGACTGGATGTTCGGGTTCCAGCGGCGGTTGGTCCGCCGGTGCGAGTGGGACACGTTGTGGCCGAAGCCCGGTCCCTTGCCACAGACGTCGCACACGCTAGCCACGGGGTACTCCTGAGTTCTCAGCGAAACTTGAAGGCGCCCAGCAAAGACCGTCCGGGCAACCCGGCAAGGTTACCCGATGCCCCACCGCGACAGCCAATCGCCCCGGTCAGGGGGCGGTCACGGGAGAATGTCAGGGGCGGTTAGTACGATTTTCGCGTGCTGAAGACCCTCGACGCCGCCGCGGTCCACCGCTGGTGCGGTGGTGGGCTGAAAGCACTACGCGCCCACCAACACGAAATCGACGAGCTGAACGTCTACCCGGTGCCCGACGGCGACACCGGCACCAACCTCGTGCTGACCCTCACATCGGCCCAGCAGGCCCTCGACGAGCCCAACTCGGCCGACGAGCTCCATCCCGCCCTCCGTTCCGGCGGAGACGCATCGGTCCGCTCCGGCAGCGAGGCCGAGGCCCGCCCCGGCGACGCAGCCGCACACCATCGCGACGATGAGGCCGGGGGCCGTCCTGGCGACGGGGCCCGCTCCGGCGGTGAGACGTGGGCACGTCCCGGCGCGGAGAACGACGGCTTCGGCGGCGAGGCGGAGGGCCGATTCGCCCAGGGCGGGGTCGGTGAGCGGTCGCATGCGCTCACCGGCGAGGTGTTCGAGTCGGCGGCGGGGGACAAGGAGCCGGGCCGAACGCTGCGGCGGATGGCTCGCGGAGCGCTGCTCGGTGCCCGGGGCAACTCCGGCGTGATCGTCTCGCAGATTCTCCGCGGCATGGCCGACAGCATGGCCACCTCGGTCGCCGTGCGTGGCGGCGAGCTGGCCCGGGCGCTGCGTTCGGCCACCGAGGCCGCCTATGCGGCGGTGGCCCGCCCGGTCGAGGGCACCGTTCTGTCGGTGGTGGCGGCCGCCGCCGAGGGCGCCGGCCGCATCAAGTCCGACGACCTGGTCGCCGTGGCCCGCGCGGCGGCGGTCGCCGCCTCCGAGGCCCTGGCCCGCACCCCGCAGCAGCTCCCGATCCTGGCCCGAGCCGGCGTGGTCGACGCCGGCGGCCGCGGCCTGTGCCTGCTCCTGGACGCGCTGGTCGAAGCCCTGACGCCGGCCGACCCGCCCCACCTGGGCGACGCCGAGACGAGCCCGGCCGACCTAGCCGAATCGGACCGAGGCGGCGCAGTACCGCTTGCTCTCGGCGACCTCAGCGCGACCGTGGGCGGCGGGGATTCCGACGGCCTGGGCGCCGCCGACGACCGACCGAGCGCTGCGGCCGGTGCGGGCGGCTCGGCCGAAAGCTCGGGCGGGGAGCTGCTGGGGGCGGCCGAGGGCGGCTCGGGCGGGGAGCTGCTGGGGGCAGCCGAGGGCGGTGGTGGGTTCGGGTTCGAGGTGCAATACCTGCTGGAAGCTCCGGACTCGGCCGTCGGGGAGTTGCGGCGGGTGCTGGACGGGCTGGGGGATTCGCTCGTCGTGGTCGGGACGGGGGACGGCACCTGGAACGTGCACGTTCATGTGGGGGCCGAGGACATCGGGGCGGCTGTCGAGGCCGGGGTCGTCGCCGGGCGGCCGCGGCGGATCAGTGTTACGCCGCTGGAGCAGGCGCGCGGGCACGGGGCGGTGGTCGCCGAGGAACGGCCGGCGCTGCGGCGTGGAGCCGTGGTGGTCGCGGCGGGGGACGGGCTGGCGGCTCTGTTCGAGCATGAGGGTGCCACCGTGGTCGACCGGAACCCGTCGATCCGGGAGATGCTCAAGGCGATCGCGGCGACCCGGGCGGGGTGCGTGGTGCTGCTGCCGAACGACGCCAACACCCACGCGGTGGCCACCGCCGCGGCGCGGGAGGCGGAGGGCTCGGGCGTACGGGTGAGTGTGGTGCCGACCCGGTCGCCGGTGCAGGCGCTCGCGGCGCTGGCCGTGCGGGATGCCGGGCGGCCGTTCAGCGATGACGTGATCGCGATGGCCGAGGCAGCCGGTGCCTGCCGGTACGGCGAGGTCTGCACGGCCCAGCGGGACTCGCTCACGGTGGCCGGTCCGTGCCGGGCCGGTGACCTGCTCGGTCTGGTCGACGGCGAGGTGCACGTGATCGGCGCCGATCTGGAGGACGTGAGCCGCCGCCTGCTCGACCGGATGCTCGGCGGTGGCGGCGAGCTGGCCACCCTGGTGCTGGGGGCCGACGCCCCGATCTCCCTGGAGGAGACGCTGCGCGGTCACGTCACGCAGACCTGGCCGTTCGTCGAGTTGCAGTGTTATGCGGGCGGCCAGCCCCGATACCACCTGCTGGTGGGCGTGGAATGAGGAGCGGAATGAGCGAGCCGACCGACGGCGCGGAGACCACCGCCACGACGACCACGACGCCGTTGCGCAAGGTGCTCGGCGAGAAGACCGCGAAGGCCCTCGCCACCCACCTCGACCTGCACACCGCCGGCGACCTGATCTATCACTTCCCGCGGCGTTACGACGAGCGCGGCGAGCACACCGACATGCGCGACCTGCAGATCGGTGAGCAGGTGACGCTGCTGGCCCAGGTGCAGTCGATCAGCGTGAAGCCGATGCGCGCCCGCCGGGGCAACATGCTCGAGATCACCGTCGGGGACGGCTCGGGCGCGACGCTGACCTGCACCTTCTTCAACCAGGCGTGGCGCGAGCGGGAGTTGACGCGGGGGCGGTGGGGCCTGTTCGCCGGCAAGATCACCGATTTCCGGGGGAAGCGGCAGCTGAACGGTCCGGCCTATCAACTGCTGAGTGCCGACGCGACGCAGGACGAGGCGGCCGAGGAGATCGAGGAGTTCGCGGGCGCGCTGATCCCGGTCTACCCGGCCGCGCAGGCCGTGCCGACGTGGGTGATCGCCAAGTGCGTCCGCACGGTCCTGGACACGTTCCAGCCGCCCGACGACCCGCTCCCGGCCGCCGTGCGGGCCAACCGCAACCTGGTGGGCATCGGCACCGCGCTGCGGGAGATCCACCGTCCCACCTCGAAGGAGGCGCTGTTCTCCGCGAAGTACCGGCTGAAGTGGGACGAGGCGTTCGCCGTCCAGCTCACCCTGGTGCAGCGCCGGGCCCGCGCGGCCGGCACGCCGGGCCACGCCCGGCCGCGCATCGAGGGCGGCATCCTGGCGAAATTCGACGCCGGACTGCCGTACGAGTTGACCGAGGGCCAGCAGTCGGTCGGCGAGGAGATCGCGGCCGACCTGGCGAAACCGCACCCGATGCACCGGCTGCTGCAGGGCGAGGTGGGCTCGGGCAAGACGCTGGTCTCGGTGCGGGCCATGCTGCAAGTGGTCGACTCGGGCGGTCAGGCCGCCCTGCTCGCACCCACCGAGGTGCTCGCCACCCAGCACTTCCGCGGGATCAGCGAGCAACTGGGCGCGCTCGGCCGGGCCGGCGAGATCGACGGCGATCCGAGCGGCACCCAGCTCACCCTGGTCACCGGTTCGCTCGGCGCGGCGGCCCGGCGGGCCGCGCTGGCCAAGGTCGCGGACGGCACGGCCGGCATCGTGGTGGGCACGCACGCTTTGCTGTACGAGGGGGTCGACTTCCACGATCTCGGCCTGGTGGTGGTCGACGAGCAGCACCGGTTCGGGGTGGAGCAGCGGGACGCGTTGCGGGCGAAGGCGGCGGTTCCGCCGCACGTCCTGGTGATGACGGCGACGCCGATCCCGCGGACGGTCGCGATGACCGTCTACGGCGACCTCGAGACGTCCACGCTGTCGCAGTTGCCGCGGGGGCGGTCGCCGATCGCGTCGCACGTGGTGCCGCCGGAGCGCCCGGCCTTCCTCGACCGGGCCTGGCAGCGGTTGCGCGAGGAGGTGAAGGCCGGCCACCAGGCGTACGTGGTCTGCCCGCGGATCGGCGCCGCCGAGGGTGAGGAGGAGGAGCCGCCCGGCGACAACGAGCCGGCCCGCCGCCCGCCGCTGGCCGTGACCGAGGTGGCGCCGCTGCTGGCCGAGGGGCCGCTGCGGGGTCTGCGGATCGCGGTACTGCACGGCAAGCTGCCGGCCGACGAGAAGGACGCGGTGATGCGCTCCTTCGCGAAGGGCGACGTGGACGTGCTGGTCGCCACCACGGTGATCGAGGTGGGCGTCGACGTGCCCAACTCCACCGTCATGATCATCATGGATGCCGACCGGTTCGGCGTCTCCCAGCTGCACCAGCTGCGCGGCCGGGTGGGCCGGGGCTCGGCGCCGGGCATCTGTCTGCTGGTCACCGAGTCGGTGGAGGGGACGGCGGCCCGCGAACGGCTGGACGCGGTGGCCGCCACCACGGACGGTTTCCGGCTCTCCGAGATCGACCTGGAGCAGCGTCGCGAGGGCGACGTGCTGGGGGCGTCCCAGTCCGGCCGGCACTCGCATCTGCGGTTGCTGTCGCTTCTTCAGGACAGCAAGCTGATCACCGCGGCCCGGGCCGAAGCCACCGAGCTGATCGGCGACGACCCCGACCTGACGAAATATCCGGCGTTGGCCGCCTCGGTGGCCGCGCTGGTCGACGAGGAACGCGCTGAGTATTTGGAGAAGGGTTGATCCTGCACATCTGTCCGCGCGACACGTGGGAGCAAGCGGTCGCGGCGGGCGTCTACGAGGGCGACACGCTCGCCACCCAGGGCTACATTCACTGCTCCACCGAGAAGCAGGTGCACCGCCCGGCGACGTTCCTCTTCCGCGGCCGCACCGATCTGCTGTTGCTCCAGATCGACGAGTCCCGCCTGCCGACGCCGTTGACCTGGGAGGAGGGCGACCCGGCGCATCCCGACGGTGATCTCTTCCCGCACCTGTACGCCGCCCTGCCGATCGAGGCCGTAGTGGCGGTGACCGACTACCAGCCGGACGCCGACGGCTCGTTCTCGCCGCCGCAGGGGCTGTAGCGGGCGGGGACGCCCGGAAACGACGAGAGGCGCGCCGACCGGGTCGGCGCGCCTCTCTCAGTCAGTGCGTCAGGCGGTGAAGCGCACCTTGCGGCGGCGGGCCATGACGAACAGCACGGCACCGATGGCCAGCAGGCCGGCAGCGCCACCGGCGATGCCACCAGCGGCGGCACCGGTGACGGGCAGACCGCCACCCTCGCCCTCGCAGTCGGCCGGCTTCTCGTAGTTGATGTCGGTGAAGTCCGAGTAGGTCTCGCCGTCGATCGTGACCTCGACGGTCACTCGGAGCGAGAAGCCCTCGGTGGCGCTGAAGGTCTCGGTCTTCTTCTCACCGGGCTTGATGACGGTGGTGCGCTCTTCGCCCTTGGAGGTCTTGAACTTCAGGGTGAAGGTGGTGCCGCCGACCGGGTTGTCCAGGCCGATGACCAGCGTGTCGCAGTTGAACTCGAGGATCTCCTTGGGCTCGACCGGCTCGTCCGTGGTGGACGGGGTCGGGATCGGGATCTCCGGGGTGGTCTCGCTCGGGGTCGGGCTCGACGGGGTGGTCGTCGCCGGGCTCGACGGACCGGACGAGGACGGCGTCGGGTTCTCCGGCGTCGACGGGTTGTCGGTCGGGCACTTCTCCGGCTTGTGGACCGTCTTGGTCTGCGGGTCGCCGTTCCGGTCGTGGCCGTCGTTGGTGTAGCCGTCGGTCCAGATCAGGACGACCGAGAGCCGCACCTCGGTGACGCTTTCGGTGCTGACCGTGGTCGCGCCGTGCACCTGCTCGTCCGGCTTGCGGTCGGTATTGGGCTTGACGACCGTGGCGGCGTCGGCCAGCGCGCCGGTCAGGCCGTTGTCGACCTTCTTCCACTGACCGTTGCCGCTCTTGACCTCGATCTTGGTCTTGGTCAGGTCGACCTTGGCGTCGAGCTGGTAGTCGTTGCCGACCGACCAGTCGACGGTCCAGCTCTTGTCGCGGATGCAGTCGGTCGAACCGTCGACGGATGGTGCGTGGGCGCTGGCGGGCGCGGCGATGGCCACGACGCCGCCCAGGCCGAGCAGCGCGCCACCGAGGACGGCGGCAGTGCGCTGGAGCTTGGTCTTAAGCAGGTTCACGCCTACTCCTGGGTTGGGGTCAGGGGTGCGTCGAGGAAGCGGCGGGCCGACGCCAGAACGGGGGCGAGGCGGTCGACGAGGCCTCCCCACGTCGTCGTCGACACGGGGCCGTAACCACGTGCAACGAGCCATGACGATAGCCACTAAGGCGAAGCTGGGAAATGCCTCAGCGGGCGTTAAGTTTGTTGATACAAATCCGTGATCTTCCATGCACTGAGCGGATTCTCTCCACTCCCGAGCGTGTGCGGTGAAGGGGATTTGTTCACTCCAGGATTGCCCTGCGTGAGTAGTGAAGTAGCGTCGAGTGGTGCTATCCAACGACCCCGGAGAGGTCGCATGACCAGGATCATTGCGGGCGCCCACGGAGGCCGCCGGCTGTCCGCTCCGGCCGGTGCGGGCACCCGGCCCACTTCGGACCGTGTTCGGGAAGCCCTGTTCAGCGCGCTGCACTCGATGATCGACCTGGACGGCGTGCGTTTCGCGGATCTTTATGCCGGTTCGGGGGCGGTCGGACTCGAGGCCCTGTCCAGGGGAGCTACCCATGCACTTCTGGTCGAATCGGACGCTCGCGCGGCCCGCACGATTCGCGACAACATCGTGGCGCTGCGTGTCGGTGCTTCGGCCCGGCTCGTCACCGGCAAGGTCGCCCAGGTGCTCGGGGCTCCGCCCGACGGTGGCCCGTACGACGTGATCTTCGTCGATCCGCCGTACGCCGTGAGCGACCACGAGATCGTGGAACTGCAGCAGGATCTGCTGGCCAACGAGTGGCTCGCCAAGGACGCCGTGCTGGCGATCGAGCGAGCGAGCCGGGGCGATCCGATGAGCTGGGTGGAGGGCGTCACCGCCGACCGCCACCGACGTTACGGCGAGACTACTCTTTGGTACGGTCGCCGATCATGAGACGAGCTGTCTGTCCCGGCTCCTTCGACCCGGTCACCAACGGCCACCTCGACATCGTCGGGCGGGCCAGCCGGTTGTTCGACGAGGTGATCATCGGTGTTCTGATCAACCAGTCCAAGACCGGCCTGTTCACCATCGAGGAACGCATCGAGATGCTGGGCGAGGCAACCGCGCAGTACGAGAACGTCCGGGTCGCCTCGTTCCACGGCCTGCTCGTGGACTTCTGCAAGGCGCAGGGCGCGGCCGTGGTGATCAAGGGTCTGCGGGCGGTCAGCGACTTCGACTACGAGTTGCAGATGGCGCAGATGAACATCGGGTTGTCCGGCGTGGAGACGCTGTTCATGCCGACCAATCCGCTTTACTCCTTCCTGTCTTCCAGTCTTGTCAAAGACGTGGTCAAGTGGGGTGGCGACGCGTCGGCGTACGTCCCGGACTTCGTCGGTGAGCGGTTGGTCGCGCGTCTCAAGCAGAACTGACCGCTACCGGCGCGCCGGAAACGGCTGCGACGGTCGCGCAGTAACGTGATCGCACCACGCTCCGTGGGTGTGAGATGACGGGAGTGAGAGACCGGTGGATCCGCTCGACAGCATCGACGAGATCATCGAACGCGTCCAGGATGCGCGATCCGTCCCGATGTCGCGGACGAACTTCATGTACGACCGGGCCGAGATGATCGATCTTCTCGACGCTCTCCGGTCGGCCCTGCCGTCCGAGATCCGCAAGGCCGCCGCCGTGCTCGACGAGCGTGACCGGATCATCGAGGCCGGCCGCCGGGAGGCCGACCGGATCATCAGTGAGGGTGAGACGGAACACGCTCGGCTGGTCTCGGTCAACGAGATCACGGTGTCCGCCGAGCACGAGGGTGCGCGGATCATCGCGGAGGCCCGCGGCGAGGCTCAGCGCCTGCGTGAGGAGGTCGACGACTACGTCGACACCGCGCTGGCCAACTTCGAGCAGTTCCTGACCAGGGCGCTCGCGTCGATAGAGCGCGGCCGGGATAAAATGCATGCGCTGCGCGAGATCGGGACTTTCCAGGGCGAGGACAGCGAGCGCCCGCTCCCGTTCTAGAGGGCCGATTCGACGTTACGCCCGCTGCTCAGGTAGCCTTTTTCGTCGGCCTACCTACAGGCTGAGAGTTCACCATGCCAAAGTCTCCGAAGAGTCACCTCAACCCCAGGCAGCCGCTTGTCGTCGACACGACCAAGCTTCCGCGGCAGCCTGGCGCGACGCGTGCCCTCAAACGGGTGATCCCGGCGCCGGCGGACCTCGGCCTGGAGATGATCTCGGTCCTCGAGGGGTCGGACGTCGAGCTCGATCTCGTGCTCACGTCGGTCTCCGAGGGGGTCTACATCAGTGGCAGGGTCCGTGGCTCGCTCTCCGGCGAGTGCGGTCGCTGCCTCAACGAGATCAACCAGTCCTTCGACGTCGCGGTCGCGGAGCTGTTCGCCTACGAGGACAGCACCACCGAGGAGACGACGGACGAGGACGAGGTCGGCCGGATGCAGGGCGACCTGATCGACCTGGAGCCGGCGGTACGGGACGCGGTGGTGCTAGCACTGCCGACCACTCCGCTCTGCCGGCCGGACTGCCCAGGCTTGTGCCCCGAGTGCGGGGTGCATTTCGACGACCTTCCGGCTGATCACAGCCACGAGGAAGTCGATCCCCGCTGGGCCGCTTTGCGTAACCTTCAAGGATCTGAGGAGTAGGAACCGTGGCCGTCCCGAAGCGCAAGATGTCGCGCAGCAACACCCGGTCCCGCCGGGCGAACTGGAAGGCGACCGCGGTTGCGACCGTGGCCTGCCCCCAGTGCAAGTCGCCGAAGCTGCCGCACACCGCCTGCTCGGTCTGCGGCACCTACAACGGCCGCCAGGTCCTCGAGGTCTGAGACCTTCGCGGAGTGACGCGCCCGATCATCGGGCGGGTCGCACCTGGGCCACGGCGAACCACCGGCTCCCCGGCT
Source organism: Paractinoplanes toevensis (assembly GCF_018332695.1). GTDB lineage: Bacteria > Actinomycetota > Actinomycetes > Mycobacteriales > Micromonosporaceae > Actinoplanes > Actinoplanes toevensis. The sequence goes on along the minus strand of NZ_BOQN01000089.1, from coordinate 40,096 downwards.
CCCGATCAGGAGCCGGCGACCGCGCGGATCGCCGTCGACCTCCTCGGCGGGGACCACGCTCCCGCCGTCGTGGTTGACGGCGCTCTGCGCGCCTTCCAGGACGATCCGTCCCTACACCTGTTGCTGGTCGGCCCGCCGGAGGCAGCCGATCCGATTCTTGCTGCCGTCGATCCGGTCGAGCGCGCCCGGCTCGGCATGCTGTCCGTGCCGGCGAGCGTCGAAGATCAAAAACAGGACCAGACCGGAGCAGGCGTACGCGCTGCCGTCCGCGCCGTGGCCACCGGCCAGGCCGACGCCGCCGTTTCGGCCGGTAACACCATCGACATCGTGCTCTCGGCCGCCCGCACCCTGGGCCGGTGGCCCGGGGTCCGCCGGTTCGCGCTGACCGCCGCGCTGCCCACCGCCGCCGGCCGCCTCGTACTGCTCGACGTCGGCTCCTCGGTCGACACCGATCCCGACACCCTTCTCATGCACGCCCGGCTGGGCGCCGCCTACGCGGCCGTGGTGCACGAGGTCGCCGAGCCCCGGGTCGGCCTGCTCACCATCGGCACCGAGAAGGGGAAGGGTGACCGGCTGCGCCGCGCCCTCCCACCGCTGCTGGAGGCCGCCCACCTGCCGGCCGGCGCGCGCTACGTGGGTCTGATCGAGGGCAACGACGTCGTGACCGGCGAGCGGGCCGACGTCGTGGTGACCGACGGTTTCACCGGAAACATCCTGCTCAAGGGCCTGGAGACCGCGTACTCGCGGCTGGGCCCGCCCGGTCGGGGCGCCCTCGAGGTGCCCCGCGCCGCCCTCCTGCTCGGCGTCGGCGGCACCGTCGTCGTCTGCCACGGTGCTGCCTCCGGCCCTGACCTGGCCGCCGGCATCGCCCTCGCCGCCCACCTGCACCGTCGCGCCGCGGTGGCGGCGATGGTCGACCTGATCCCGCACAACGAGGTGTCCCATGATGGATAAGCGCCGCCGGCCGTCCACCCTCCCGCTGGAGGAGGCGTTCGGTGTCCCGTTCGAGCCGCCCCTGCTGGAACGTGCCCTCACCCACCGCTCGTACGCGTACGAGAACGGTGGCCTGCCCACCAACGAGCGGCTGGAGTTCCTGGGCGACTCGGTGCTCGGCGTGGTGATCACGTCCGCGCTCTACCACAACCACCCGGACCTGCCCGAGGGCCAGCTCGCCAAGCTGCGGGCCAGCGTGGTGAACATGCACGCGCTGGCCGACGTGGCTCGCGGCCTGGGCCCGCACGGCCTCGGCCCGCACCTGCTGCTCGGTAAGGGTGAGGAGACCACCGGCGGCCGGGACAAGGCGAGCATCCTGGCCGACACGCTCGAGGCGCTGCTCGGCGCGATCTACCTGGAGCACGGCCTGGACACCGCGGGCGAGGTGATCCACCGGCTGTTCGACCCGCTGATGGCCGAGTCGGCCGGCCGGGGCGCGGCCCTGGACTGGAAGACCAGCCTGCAGGAGCTCACCGCGGCGCTCGGCCTGGGCGTACCGGACTACGTGATCGAGGACTCCGGCCCGGACCACGCCAAGACCTTCACGGCCTGGGTGGTGGTGGCCGGTGAGCGGTACGGCGGCTCCGAGGGGCGCAGCAAGAAGCAGGCCGAGCAGCGGGCGGCCGCGGCGGCCTGGCGCACCCTCAACGACCGCGGCAATGAAGCCGTGGAAGAGGCCGAGAAACCGGACGACGACGAGCAGTGAGCGTCGCGGTGGACGAGCGGCCGGAGGCGGAGCGGGCCGAGGAGAAGGCGGGCCTGTGGGAGGTGGCCGGCGCCTGGCGCGGGGTGCTCATCGCGGTGGGCATCTTCGCGCTGACCCGGGTCGCGCAACTGCTCATGCTGGTCTGGCTGGGCGGTGCGGCCGACGACGGGACGAGTCTGCGCGGCCGGTTGCTGGTCTGGGACGCGGGCTGGTTCCTGCGGGTGGCGGTGGACGGCTACCCACACGCGTACACCTATGACGCCCACCATGTGTTGCAGGGCAATGAGCTGGCCTTCTTCCCGTTGTACCCGATGCTCATCCGCGGCTTCGCCGCGGTGGGCCTCTCCGCGCAGAGCGCGGCGCTGGTGGTCGCCTGGGCCGCGTCGATCGCCGCGGCGGTAGCGCTGCACCTGCTCGGCACCACGCTGTACGGCAAGCGGACCGGCTGGGCGCTGGTCGCGATCTGCTGCAGTGCCCCGGTGTCGGTGGTGCTGTCCATGGCGTACTCCGAAGCGCTCTTCCTGGCCCTGGTGGCCGGCATGTTCACCGCCGCGCACCGGCAGGTGTGGTGGGCGGCCGGCCTGCTCGGTCTCGCCGCCGCGCTGACCCGCCCGACCGGAGCCGCCGCCGCGCTCGGCCTCGCCGTCGCCGCGATCATGGCGGTGCACCGGAACCCGTGGCGGGCCTGGCGGCCACTGCTGGCGGCCGGGGTGGCGCTGGCCGGGGTGCCGTTGTTCCTGGCCTGGGTGGGTCTGCGGGTCGGTGACTGGAGTGCCTGGTTCCGCATCCAGACCGCGGGCTGGGGCACGTCGTTCGACTACGGGAAGAGCACCTGGGACTTCCTCGACGAGACCCTGTCGTCGGGGGACGGCTGGATCCCGATGAGCGTGGCCCTGATCCTGCTGGCGGCGCTGGCCGCGGCCGGGGTCGGGCTGGCCATCCGGCCGTGGCCGCCGCTGGCCGTCTACGGGGTGGTGGCCATGGTGCTGGTGTACGGCCAGGCCGGCTTCTACCACTCGAAGCCGCGGCTGCTGCTGCCCGTACTCTTGACGCTGCTGCCGGCGGCCGTCGCCGCGGCCCGCGCCCGCCCCCGGGTCGCGGTGCTGTCGATCGTGGCGTGGGCGGCGTTCGGCCTGTGGTACGGCGCTTACCTGATCACTATCTGGCCTTATACGTTGTAAGGAGCCGCGGTGCCCGAGTTGCCCGAGGTCGAGACCGTTCGGCAGGGCCTGGCCAAGTGGGTGGCCGGCCGCACGATCGCGACCGTCGAGGTGCACCACCCGCGTTCGATCCGGCGCCACCTGCCCGGCGACGCCCACTTCATCGCGATGCTGACCGGCCGCACGGTCCTCGACGTGTCCCGCCGCGGAAAATACCTGTGGCTGCCGCTCGACTCCGGCGACGCGATCGTCGGCCACCTCGGGATGAGCGGCCAGTTGCTGATGCAGCCGGCCGACGCCGAGGACGAGAAGCACCTGCGGATCCGGTTCACGTTCACCGACGGCGGGCCGCAGCTCCGGTTCGTCGACCAGCGCACGTTCGGCGGCCTCGCGGTCAGCGAGGGCGGCGCCGAGTTGCCCGACGAGATCGCGCACATCGCCCGCGACCCGATGGACACGCTCTTCGACGACGAGGCGTTCGTGGCCCGGCTGCGCGGCAAGCACACCGAGGTCAAGCGGGCCCTGCTCGACCAGACGCTGATCAGCGGGGTGGGCAACATCTACGCCGACGAGGCGCTGTGGCGGGCGCGGCTGCACGGCGCCCGCCCCACCGACGCGCTGACCCGGCCGGTCGCGCGGCGGCTGCTCGCCCACGTCCGGGACGTGCTGGGCGAGGCCATCGTGGCCGGCGGCACCAGCTTCGACGAGCTCTACGTGAACGTGAACGGGGAGAGCGGCTACTTCGACCGGTCGCTCAACGCGTACGGCCGGGAGGGCGAACCGTGCCACCGCTGCGGCACCCCGATCCGCCGCGAGCAGTTCATGAACCGCTCCTCGTTCAGCTGTCCCCGCTGCCAGCCCCGCCCGCGTACGCGTTGACGTGCGGGCTGGCGTCGGTGGCCAGCCCGAAGCCGGCACCGCGCCGGCCCATCAGCCGCCGTGCCGCGGTGAGCAGCGCCGGCGGCACCCCGTGCACGATGTGCCCGTCGCCGGACCGCACCCCGTCCCCGTCCCAGCTCTGATAGGCCGACCACGGCCCTTCGAACGTGCAGATCCGGGTGCCCAGATCCCGGTAGAGCGGGTGGGTCGGCACGCCCGGGTTGAGCACGACCCGGTGCAGCCCGCGCCGTGCGGCCAGCCGGACGGTCAGCGCCACCGGTCCGACCCCACCCGACCCGGCCGGCGCCCGGTCCAGGAACAGCCCTTCCACGCCGTCCTCGCGCCAGGCGTCCACATCGGCCAGCACGTCGGCCAGCGACCGGCTGCCCCAGTCCAGGTCGATCCGGCCCAGCGACTGGTGCATGGTGCGACGCTCCCCGGGCAGGTCCCGGATGATCCAGGTCTCGGCGTCCAGGGTCAGCTCGGGCGACGGATGGGCGTACGGGGGGAACAGGGTCTTCACGGGGTCCTCCGGTGATCGGCGGCGGTCAGGGCGACGACGAGCAGGCCGGCCGCGTGGGTCACGGCGAGCGCGCCGACGGCGTTCGGCAGGGGGCCGGCGGCCGGTAGCGGTAGGAGCTTGAGGACGGCGACGGCGACCGGGGGAGCGGCCGCGAGGATGGCGGCGATCCCGGTGCGGCCGCGGGCGCCGAGCAGGAACGTGATGGCGAAGACGCCGCTGAGCAGGGTGCCGCCGGCCAGGGCCAGCACGCCGGTGGGCGCACCGGTGAAACCGGCCACCGCGAGCCCGCAGCCCAGCACCAGCGGCGGCAGCAGCCCGGTCAGTGTGACCAGGGTGACGCCCCGCGGCCGGGCGCCGAACTGGCCGATGTTCCAGGCGATCAGCGCCTCCAGGATCGGCACGGCGAGCAGCAGCGGCAGCCAGAACGGCAGGGTCGAACCGGACGGCCCGCCCCGCCAGAGCAGCGCCACGCAGACCGCCTGGGACGCGCCGATCACCAGGTAGCGGAAGGCGCGCTGACGCTCGGGCCGGGTCAGCCCGAACTTCCGGCGCGGATGGCCGGGCAGCATCGCCGGGCGGAACGCTCGCACCAGCGGCAGCACGATCGCCGCCGGCAGCAGCGTGCCCACCGGCAGCCACGGCACCGGGTTCCCGGCCAGCTCGGCCACCGTCGCCGCGCCCAGCACCCAGCTCGGCACGCTCCACCGCACCGCGGCGGCCTCGGCCCGGGTGACCAGCGCCGAGGTGATCGTGGCCAGGGTGGCGAGCCCGCTCAGGCCGACGACGAGGGCCAGTCCGCGGTGCGGGCCGACCATCGCGTCCGGCGCGACCCAGACCAGCGCGGACCAGAGTCCGGCCACCGCCCCGAACCCCGCTCCGACCAGGCGGCAGGCGGCGGCCGGTCCGGCTCGGCGAGCGACCGTGGCCCCGGTACAGGTCAGGGCCTGCGCGGCGGTCCAGCCGAGCAGCAGCGTGACCAGCGGGACCGGCCAGGCCACGTGCCGCAGGGTCCCGCTGCCGGCCACCCCGACGCTGATCGGGGCGAGGTAGAGGGCACACCGCAGCAGGGCGGCGCTCAGGCAGGCGCGGAGGGCGCCGGGCCGCCGGTGGTTGCGCGGCAGCGCGGGCAGGGTCGTCGGTCGCGGCGGTGCCGCGACCGCCGACTCCGCCGCATGTTTTGCGCGTACGCCGTCGTGCGGATGCCCGACCGCGCGGCGACGGGTGCGGCTCTTCGGCGTACGGGTCGAGGTGGCCGCCCGCCGGGGTGCGATCGTCATTGGTCCTCCCGGATCAGCCAGCGCAGCGTCGCGGGCGGCGAGGTCCGCGGGGCCGGAATGGTGAGCGCCAGTTCGAAGGCGGACACGGGCGCCGGCAGCGGCCCGGTCAGATCGGCGTAGAGGGCGCCGTAGACCCGGACCACCCGGTCGTTGGTGAAGTGGGTGAGCGCCCGTCGCCGGGCCGCGTCCCCGAGCTGCCGGCGCCGGTTCGGGCCGCGCAGCAGGCCGACGATGGCGATGGCCAGCTCGGCCGGGTCGTCCGGCTGCACCAGCACGCCCGCGTCGCCCAGCGTCTCGGCGGCCGGCCCGACATCCACCCCGACCACCGCCCGCCCCGACATCATCGCCTCGATCAGCCGGTACGGCGGGTCGGCCGGCCCCGGCACGTGCGCGACGACGTGCCCGGCCGTGTACCGGTCGCGCGGGTCCGCGGGCAGCGGATGCATGCGTACGGCCCGGCCCAGCCCGGTGCGCTCGATCTGCTCGGCGCAGTGGTCCTCGTGCGCCGGGGTGACCCCCACCAGGTGCAGCACGGTCCCCGGCATGGACGCCTTGACCTGCTCGAACGCGGCCAGCAGCGGGGTGAGGCCGCTGTCCGGCCCGCCGCTGCCGGCCCAGACCACGGCCGGATGCTCGGTGTTCGGCTCGGCGGTCACCGGGTACTCCGACGGGTCCACCCCGGCGGGCACCTGGACGAGCCGGTTCGCCTCGGCGCCGTGCCGCAGCGCCCAGCCGTGGTGATAGGCGCTGAGCGGGGCGATCAGGCCGGCCTCGGCGTACCCGGTGCGGGCCACCGCGGCCCGGAACCGGCGCAGCACCGCCCGCACCGCCGGCGACAGCCGTTCCTCGGCCGGCCGCTGCCGGGCCACCGGGGCCCGCGCCTCGGTGAGCAGCAGCGGGACCCCGGTCCGCCATCGACCGGCCAGCGCGGTCAGCAGCGGGGTGGTGCCGCCGACGCAGTGCACCAGGTCGGTCTCGGGCAGCGGCACGGCCAGCGCGCCGAGGGCGTGTTTGAGCAGGGTGGCCGCGGTCCGGGCGTCGCGGGTGCCGAGGCGGGGCAGGGTCGGCTCGTCGCTCGCCGCGCCGCCGCCGCGCCAGGCGTCCATCAGCAGGTCGGCGAGGGGCACGTGGGCGAGCGGGTCGGGGCGTTCGGCGGCGATCTCGGCGAGGCCACGCAGCCCGGCCGCGAAGCGGCTCTCCTCGAGCAGCCCCCGGCAGAGCAGGTGGGCGGCGCCTCGGCCGGCTTCGTTGGAGTCGCCACGGCGGCGCTCCCGGCCGGGGTCCCGGCAGACCTGGAGGGCCTCGGCCGAGGCGACGTTGAAGGGAAGCGGGTACGCGGGGACGGACGGCGGCTCGCGGTCCGTGACGGTCCGCAGATCGAAACGGAATCGGCGCAGCCCCTCGACGAGGGTGCGGCACCACCCGCTCAGCGCGTCCCGCCGGAACGGGTACCCGCCGCCGGTGAGCAAGCAGACGCGCTCCTGCGACGGGGTCGATTTCACGAAGGAGGCAACGAGACAGCCCGGGAAAGTTACGAGATCCTGTCGGGTAGGCGACACAATTCTGCGACTTTTATCCGATTTGCCGCCCGACTTGTCCCAAAAATCACGAAATTTAGCGGGAGTTCAGGGTATGGCGGACGGGGTTCGCCGGCGCCGGATACCCCGCCACCAGCACCCGGCGCCGTGCGTACGGTGATCGAGATGCCGAGAGGCTCACCGCCGCACCATCCTTGATCGTCAAGCTGATCAAGGCGGGCTCGACCGCGGCCGACCGTAAGCAGTCGGACCAGGCGAGTGCAAACCGGCAAAGGAAAACATAAGCCCAGGTAAAGAGCGGGAACGTGGCATGATTCACTGACCTTGGGGCCCGGTCCGCGGTCGCACCGCTTGACGGAGCGTGGGTATCGGCGGACTATGGAGGTGTCGCCAGTCGCGCCCACTCATGCCCGGTTTCACTTCAGGACATGAGACATCTGCACCTAAGACTACGTTCCGCGGGTGCATGAGTCTGTGCTCACGCGTGCCCGTGTGCATAGACATTTGGGTGCAAACTCGGCGCGCGCCGCGTGCGCGAAGTTCTCTAACCCAAGAAGAAGCAGTGCTTCTCAAGGAGTCACCATGGCGAAGGCCCTCTTCGGCCACGTAGGTGCGGCGCCCGATCGGCGCCTGCTCGACGAGGTCACCCGACTGCGTACCAGGGTGCAGTCCCTGGAGTTCGAGGTCACCCGCCTCCGGGCGGAGAATGACCGTCTGGCGGCAGCGGCCGCTGAAGCGGACGACATCCTGCGACTGACCGAGCCGGCGCTGACCTGAGCACCACCGGCCACCGCGAACCGGTGGCCGATCCCCCCAGTTCCATTGGGGCCAGCACCGCTCGACGCACCCCGAACAGCGCGCCTCCACATAGTGGCGGCGCGCATCTTTTTGTCCCCTTTGTCGGGTTTGGCGGCCATCGAGCGCGGCGTGCCAACCCCCCGGACCTGGGTACGGGTAGCCTCCTTGCCAACATCTCGACGCTGACCCTCGGAGATCCGTGCACCTCAAGAGCCTGACGGTCAAGGGCTTCAAGTCCTTCGCCTCCGCCACGACGCTGCGCCTGGAGCCGGGCATCACCTGTGTGGTGGGCCCCAACGGCTCGGGTAAGTCCAACGTCGTCGACGCCATCGCCTGGGTGCTCGGTGAGCAGGGCGCCAAGGCGTTGCGCGGTGGCAAGATGGAGGACGTCATCTTCGCCGGTACGTCCGGCCGGGCGCCGCTGGGCCGCGCCGAGGTGACGCTGACGATCGACAACAACGACGGCGCCCTCCCGATCGAGTACACCGAGGTCTCGATCACCCGTCGGATGTTCCGCGACGGTGCCAGCGAGTACGAGATCAACGGCAACGCCTGCCGGCTGCTCGACATCCAGGAACTGCTCAGCGACTCCGGCATCGGCCGGGAGATGCACATCATCGTCGGCCAGGGCCGGCTCGACGCGATGCTGCACGCGAAGCCCGAGGACCGCCGCTCCTTCATCGAGGAGGCGGCCGGTGTCCTGAAGCACCGCAAGCGCAAAGAGAAGGCGATCCGCAAGCTCGACGCGATGCAGGTCAACCTCAACCGGCTGACCGACCTCACCGCCGAGCTCCGCCGCCAGCTCAAGCCGCTCGGCAAGCAGGCCGAGGTGGCCCGCCGCGCCGCCGGCATCCAGGCCGACCTGCGCGACGCCCGGCTCCGGCTGCTCGCCGATGACCTGCACACGCTGCGCACCACTCTGGACAAGGAGATCGCCGACGAGTCGGCGATGCGCGACCGCCGGCACGAGGTCGAGGAGGAGAACCGCGAGATCCAGCGGCTGCTCGCCGACCTCGAGCACGCGCACGCCGAGGACGCTCCGCTGCTGCAGGCCGCCCAGGACACCTGGTACAAACTGGCCGCGCTGCAGGAACGCTTCCGCTCCACCGAGCAGCTCGCCACCGAGCGGCTGCGCCACCTCGCCGCCACGCCCGACGAGGAGCGGCCCGGTCGCGACCCCGAGCAGCTGGTCGCCGAGGCCGAGCGGGTGCGCGAGCAGGAAGAGGAACTGCGCGAGGCGCTCACCGACGACCAGATGCGGCTGGCCGAGGCGGTCGAGCGGCGACAGGAACTGGAACGGCAACTGGCCGCGGCCGAGGGCGCCCTGCGCACCGCGGCCAAGGCGATCGCCGACCGCCGCGAGGGCCTGGCCAAGCTGACCGGCAACGTGAACGCGGCACGCGCCCGCACCGGGAGCGCGGCCGAGGAGATCGAGCGGCTCGCCACCGCGCACACCGACGCGCTCACCCGGGCCGAGGCGGCCCAGTCCGAGGTGGACGCGGTGGCCGCCGAATCCACCGAGGCCGACCGGGACAACGTCGAGCTGGACGAGCGGCACGCCGAGGCGCAGGCCGCCCTCGACCGGGCCGCCGCCGTGGTGCGGGAACTCTCCGACGCCGAGCGGACCGCGGAGAAGGACGCGGCCAGCTGGAAGGCGCGCGAGGAGGCCCTCGCGCTCGGCCTGCAGCGCAAGGACGGCGCCGGTGCCCTGCTGGCCAAGCGGGACCAGGTGCCCGGCCTGCTCGGCAGCCTGGCCTCGATGCTCACCGTCCGGGCCGGCCACGAGGCCGCCATCGCCGCCGCGCTGGGTACGTTCGCGGACGCCGTCGCACTCTCCGGGGTGGACGAGGCGATCGAGGCGATGCGTACCCTCAAGATCGCGGACGCCGGCCGGGCCGCGCTGGTCGTGGCCTCGCCCGCCGGTCCCGGCATGCGCGGCTCGCTGGAGTCGCTGCGCCCGGCGATGCCGGAGGGTGCCGTGTGGGCGCCCGAGGCCGTCGAGTGCTCGGAGCAGATCCGGCCCGCCGTCAACCGCGCCCTCCGCGACGTCGTCCTCGTCCCCGACCTCGGCGTGGCCGCCCAGCTGGTGGCGAGCAACGCCGAGCTGCGGGCGGTCACCCCGGACGGCGACGTGCTCGGCGCGTTCGCCGCGGCCGGCGGTTCCGGCAAGGCCACCAGCTACATCGAGGTGCAGGCCGCGGTCGACGAGGCCAAGGCCCAGCGGGCCACCGCCGAGGAGACGATCCGCGAGGTCAAGGCCCAGCTGGTGGACGCCCGCGCCGAGGTCGCCGAGCGCAAGGAAACGGTGAACGTGGCCGCGGCGGCCAAGCGGGCGGCCGAGGGCGAGCGCAACGCCGCCGCCCGCCGCCTCGCCGAGCTGGGTGCCGCCGCCCGGTCGGCCAAGGCCGAGAGCGAGCGCCTCGGCGCCGCCCGGCAGAAGGCCGAGAGCGCGCGGGAACAGGACCTGATGCGCCTGGCCGAGCTCGAGGAGCGGCTCAGCCTGGCCGAGTCCACCCCGATCGACGAGGAACCCTCCACCGAGGAACGGGACACGCTCGCCGCGCTGGTACCGCAGGCCCGGCAGAACGAGATGGAAGTACGCCTCGCCGTCCGTACGGCGGAGGAGAGGGTCTCGTCCATCTCCGGCCGGGCCGATTCCCTGATGCGTCAGGCCAACGCGGAGCGGCAGGCCCGGGAGCGGGCCGCGGCCCGCCGGGCCGCACGGGCCCGCGGCGCGGAGATCGCCAAGGCGGTCGCGCTCGGCGCGGCCACCGCCCTCGCCCGGGTTCAGGTGTCGCTGGCCGGGGCCGTCGAGGTGCGCGACGACCTGGCGCAGGCCCGCACCGCCCGCGAGGCCGAGCTGCAGGAAGTCCGGGCGACCGCGAAGCGGCTGCTGGCCGAGCTGGAGCGGCTCACCAGCGAGGTGCACCGGGACGAGATGGCCCGGGCCGAGCAGCGGATGCGGATCGAGCAGCTCGAGGCCAAGGCGGCCGAGGACTTCTCGCTCGACGTGGACACCCTGATCACCGAGTACGGCCCGGATCAGCTCGTGCCGCCGAGCGCGGCCGAGACGGCGCAGGCCGAGAAGGACAACAAGCCGGTGCCCGAGCCGGCGCCGTTCCACCGGCCCACCCAGGAGAAGCGGGCCAACAAGGCCGAGCGTGACCTGCAGCTGCTCGGCAAGGTCAACCCGCTGGCGCTGGAGGAGTTCGCGGCGCTCGAGGAGCGCTTCAAGTTCCTCTCCGACCAGCTGGAAGACCTCAAGGCCACCCGCAAGGACCTGCTCACCGTGGTCAAGGACGTCGACGACCGCATCCTCGAGGTGTTCACGTCGGCGTTCGAGGACACCGCGCGCGAGTTCCAGACCGTCTTCCAGGTGCTGTTCCCGGGCGGCGAGGGCCGGCTCGTGCTGACCGACCCGGAAGACCTGCTCAACACCGGCGTCGAGGTCGAGGCCCGGCCGCCGGGCAAAAAGATCAAGCGGCTGTCGCTGCTGTCCGGTGGCGAGCGCTCGCTGACCGCGGTGGCGATGCTCTGCGCCATCTTCCGGGCCCGCCCCTCGCCCTTCTACATCATGGACGAGGTCGAGGCCGCCCTCGATGACGTCAACCTGGGCCGGCTGATTACCCTCTTCGAACAGTTGCGGGAGAAGAGCCAGCTGCTGATCATCACGCACCAGAAGCGCACCATGGAGGTCGCCGACGCCCTGTACGGCGTGACCATGCGGGCCGGTGTCACCCAGGTGATCAGTCAGCGATTGAAGAAGGAAGAGGAATAGCCGGCATGCGCGAACGCGCCCAGGCCCTGCTCATCGACCTGGACGGCGTTCTGCGCCGCTGGGACCCGGCCCCGATGATCGCCGTCGAGCTGGAGTACGGCCTCAAACCGGCCGCCCTGCTCGAGACGTCGATGTCGTGGGACATCTACCGCCCCGCGGTGGCCGGCGAGATCACCGACGCCGAGTGGATGCGCCTGGTCGCCGAGCGCCTGCCGATCGAACCCGACCGCGCGGCCGAGGCGGTGGCACAGTGGCAGTCCTACCGCGGCGAGCCCGACCCGGACGCGCTGGCCTTCATCCGCGAGGTGCGGGCCGGCGGCCGCCCGGTCGGCCTGGCCACCAACGCCACCGACCGCCTGCGCCCCGACCTGGAGGCGCTGGGCCTGGCCGGCGAGGTCGACGTGGTGATCAGCTCGTGGGAGCAGAAGCTGCACAAACCGTCCCCCGAGTTCTACCACCGGGCCTGCGAGCTGATCGGCTTCGCACCGAAGCACGTGCTCTTCGTGGACGACGACGACCGCGCGGTGAGCGGCGCCCGCGCCGCAGGGCTGCCCGCCTACCGCTGGGCCGGCCCGGAGCACGTCACCTATCTACGCAAGGCCCTCGATCTGCCCGAGTGAACCTTGGGTGGCGGCTCCCGTCCGGCTCTGGAAGAGTCGCGGCCAGGTCGAGGGGAGCGGGATGCCGGGCTGGTGGCGGTGGCTGGTCAGGGTGCTGTTCGGGGTACTGGCCGCCGGGTCGGCGGTCTGGCTCGTCCGGTCCGGTCTGCACGGCGAGCTCGAACCGGTCGGGTTGGTCGGTCTCCTGGTGGCGGTGCTGGCCCTGGCCGGTGACGAACGGACGCGGCGGCTGGACCGCGACCGGCCCGCGCCCACCCCGGCCGCCCACGCCGAGGCTCTCGCCGGGATCCTCACCGAGCAGTGGCCCGCCGACGTGGCGGCCCGGCACCTGCACGACCCGGGCCTGTTGCCGCTTGCCTGGATCGAGGTGGAGGCCGCGACGCCGGCCGTCCCGGTCGACTCCGGCCGTCCCGAGCAGCGCCTGCGTCGCGACTTCGACGAGATGGCCCGTCGTCTCGCCGAGCTTTACCTGAGCGGGCCGAAGCGGCTGGTGGTGCTCGGGCAGCCCGGTGCGGGCAAGTCGGTGGCCGCCCTGATGTTGCAGGTGGGCCTGCTGAAGGCCTGGTCCGCGGGCGCGGATCAACCGGTGCCGGTGCTGCTGCCGGTGGCCTCCTGGAACCCGGTGACCGAGAAACTCGACGACTTCGTGGTCGCGCGACTGGCCCGCGACTACTACGGCGGCCGGGAGGAGGTGCCGCGCCGACTACTGCGGGCCGGTCTTCTGCTGCCCATCCTGGACGGTCTCGACGAGATCCCCGAGCTCGCCCGGGGCGCCGCGGTCCTCGGGATCAACGAGGCGGTCGCCGAGCACGACCGGCCGGTCGTGGTGACCTGCCGGCTCGTTGAGTATGAGGACCTGATCCAGGCCGGGTCGCCGGTGCTGCGCCGGGCGGCGGTCGTCCGGGTGTCGCCGGTTCGGCCCCGCGACGCGATCGATTACCTGAAGCGGGCGCAATGGGCCGACCCGGCCGCGTGGGACGGTGTCTTCGCCGAGATGGAGAAGGCCGGCTCGCCGGTGGCCGAGGCGTACTCGACGCCGCTGATGGTGTCGGTGGCCCGGACCGTCTACGAGAAGTTGGGCGGTGACCCGGGCGAGCAGCTCGACCGGGAGCGGTACGACTCCCGCCTCGCCGTCGAGAACGGCGTGATCGACCGGCTGGTCGATGCGGCGTACTCCGCTCCCTCCTCGCGCTGGTCGGCCGCCCAGGCGCGGCGCTATCTGACCGTGCTGGCCCGGCTGCTGTACCGGGACGGCGAACGCGACCTGGTGTGGTGGGAACTGCCCGGCCGGATGCTGTCGGTCTGGACACCGACGTTCGTCGGGCTGTTCGTCGGCCTGCTGGCGCTGATCGGCACCGCCGTGTGGACCACGGCGACGCTGGGGTCCGGCTCCACCGTGCAGGGCGTCTACATCGGTGGCCTGATCGGTTTCGGCTTTCTCGTGCTGGTGATGATCGCCTGGTTCGCCTCGGGGGAACGCCCCGGCCGGCTCCCGCTCGACGGCTCCTCGCTCGCCTCGGTCCGGCGCCTGGTCAACTTCGAGGTGTGGCTCGGCATGGTGGTCTGGATCGTGCTGGCCGCGATCGTCGTCGTCGCGGTGACCGTGCTCTCCGGCTGGACCGTGCTGAACACCGAGCAGTTCCTCAAGTACGCCGGGCGGACGCTGGGCGTCAGCCTGGCCGGGCTGCTCGCCCTGGTCGTGAACGCCTGGTCGGTGGGTGCGGCGTCGCAGGCCCAGCTCACCTCGCCGGTTGCCGCGCTGCGCCACGATCGCCTGTCCTCGCTGACCGGAGCGATCGGGTCCGGGCTGGTGTTCGCCTGGTTGCTGGGGTGGTTCCTGATCGGCGGCGGAGCGATCGCCGGCCTGGCCGCCGCCCTGGTCACCGGCGGGGCCGGCTGGTCGGTCCCGGGCGATTTCCGCAACCTTGTCGCGGCCGGGCAGTTCGACATCGTGACCGGCACCTTCGGTCGCCCGAGCCTCGCCTTCGGCGCACTCGCGGTGCTGCCCGGTCTGGCCGTCGCGCTCGTCGTGCTGTTCGGCCGGGCCTGGTTCCGTTTCCAGATTCTGCGGCTGGTCCTGGCGCCCCGCGGTGACCTGCCGTGGCGCGTGTTCGGCTTCCTGGAGGACGCCCGCTCCCGGGACCTGCTGCGTCAGTCCGCCGGCGCGTACCAGTTCCGGCACGTACGGCTGCAGGAGAGGCTGGCCGACGAGAACGCGCCGACCGTGTCCGCCGCCGAGGAGGTGGCCCGGGCCCGGTCGCGCCGCCGCCGGCTCCTCGTCGCCGGCTCGTTGGTGGTGTTCGTGGTGACGCTGGCGGTGCCGCTGCTGGCGGTGCCGCACGACCGGGCCGACGCGGTGCTGCACCTGCCCTACCGGTCGTCGGCGAAGAGAATGGACGTCAGCCCGGACGGCCGGACCCTGGCTGTCACCTCCGACGACGGGGTACGCCTGTGGCGGCTGCCGACCGGCCGGCCGATCATCGGTATCCCGGTGGCGAACGACTATGGCGTGCAGATCGACTTCAGCGCGACCGGCCGGCTCGTGGTGGTGCGCGACGGCCCCGACTTCGCGCAGGTGTGGCGGACCGACGGTGGCAGCCCGGAGCCGGTCGGCGTGGCGCCGCCCGGTGGGGGCGTGGTGCTGCTGGCCGGCGGCACGAGGTTCGGCGTGCTGTCGAGCCGGGACGGCGGCCCGGGAACGGTGCTGACCGTCCGGTCCGAGACGGGCGCGGTGCTCGCCGAGATCCGGGGAAGTCTTCCATCCGCCATCACCCGCCAGGACTCCAGCCGGGACGACAGCCAGCGGCCGATCGACCCGCAGGGGCCCCGGCATGTTCTGGTCGGCGCCGACGACGGCTCGCTGGACGTCTGGGACCTCCAGGGTGAACCGCGGCGCGTGTCGGTGCTGCGCCAGGCCGGTGGGGGACCGGAGGACGCGGTGATCGACTCCCGGGATACCCGGGTGCTGGTGCGGGCCTCCGGCTCGGCCCAACTGTTCGACCTGGCGACCGGCGCTCTGCTCCGTCGGCTGGCGTTCCGCGAGGCGAGGTCCACACTCGAGTTCAGCCCGGGCGGGCGGTGGATCGTCGGCGCGTCCGGCGGGCGGGACAACAGCGTCGATGACGACGACACCCTGACCGTCTGGGACGCGGCGACCGGTGCGCCGCGCAGCACCATGCGAGTCTCCGACGACCTGGATTCGCCGGTATTCGGCCGGAACGAGAAGTCGATCGTGCTCACGGTGCCCGACCGCGCCACGGCCGACGCGACGCTGCTGGTCTGGCCGATCGGCGCGGCCGGCGCGGCCAGCACCTTCACCGGGATCGAAACCTTCCAGATATACCGGCGAAGGGCCGGGTCGGTCCTGCTGGTCGTGCACCAGGACAGCGAGTGGCAGGGCCGGGTCGACATCGTCGACGTCGACTCCGGCACCCTGACCCGTACGGTGCGGGTTCCCGGCCGGGTGATGTCACCGGCCGGCGGCGACAAGGGGCCGGTGGAGGACATCGAGACCGACTTCGTGGAGCCGATCCTCGGTGAGACCGCCGACGGGCACACGATGGCCTGGAACGGCCTGACCGGCGAGCCACTCGGTCCGAGTGCCCCGAGCTGGGACGCCCTGGTGGACAGCCCGACCGGCGGTGTGTTCGTCGGACGGGACAGCGATCGTCTGGCGCTCTACCGTTCGGACGGCTCTCTGATCGGGCCGCTGCCGGGGTCTCGTTACCGGGAGGAGCCCGCCTCGAACTGGAGGTGGATCCAGTTCAGTCCCGACGGACTCCTCCTGGCCGCGGCCGACGGTGACACCATCCGGGTCTGGGACACGGCCGACGGTCACCTGGTGGACACCCTGCGCGGCCACAGCGGCCCGGTGCTGGAATACCAGTGGGGCGCCGGTCAGCCGACCGGTCATACCGTCATCACGGCCGGTCAGCAGGATTCCACCGTGCGGCTGTGGCACATCCCGGACGGTCGCTGAGTCAGTCGCCGGTGGCGCCGTCGATGCGCTCGCGGATCAGGTCGGCGTGGCCGTTGTGCCGGGCGTACTCCTCGATCATGTGGATGTAGACCCACCGGAGGCTCAGGGTGCTGCCTCGGGAGGTGGTGAACTCGTGCTCCAGCGGGAGGTCGGCCACCGCCTTGTCGGCGGCCGGCAGCTCGGCTCGGAACGCCGCGAGGTCGGCCTCGGCGTCGGCGTCGGCCACGAAATCGAAGTCGCCGTCGGTGTTGTCGGCGGTGACGTAGAGGTCGCCGGCCGGGGTCTGGCCGGCCGCCCGCACGATGAACCAGATGCGCTCGACCTCGGTCATGTGCCGGACCAGGCCGAGCAGGGTCAGGTTGGACGGCTGCACGGCGGCCGTCTTCAGCTGCTCGGCGGTGAGGCCGGCGCACTTGGTCAGCAGGGTCTGGCGGTGCCAGTCCAGCCAGCCCTGCAGCATCGCCCGCTCGGGGCCGGTAAAGGGTTCGCTCTCACGCTGCGCCTCGGGCGCGGTCCAGGTAGTCATCGGCGGCTATCCTTCCCGCTGCGCGGCAGTGGCCGCAGCCCTATTTTTCGGGGCCGTAAACGACCTCGGCGACGGTGAACAACGTGCCACCCTTCTCGGTACCCTCGACTCGGACCGTGGCGGTGGGGCCGGTCAGCCGCAGGCTGCTGACCGCGTTGCCGAAATAGGGGCCGGCCTCGCGTTTCCAGGTCCACTTCGGGCGGGGCACACCGGCCGAGTGGGCCAGGCCGCGCACACCCTTGGCGGCGGCGCGGGACCAGCTGAAGCGCATCAGCGGGCGCATGAAGGCGGGCACCTGGTTGTGCACCGGCGAGCAGGTCAGCTGCATGACCGGGGTCTGCATGGCCTCGCCGAAGTCGGCCCGGGCCACGTAGGAGTGGTGCACGTCGCCGGAGAGCACCGAGATCGTCGCCGGAGCGGCGTACGCCCCGCCTGCGCCCACCCGGTGGCCCGGTGAGCCGGCACCGCCCTCACCCAGCCGGCGGAAAAGCTCGCCGAGGGCGGCGAAGGAGCGGCCGAAGGCCGCCCAATGTTCCAGGTCGAAGGCTCGGCGGATCTTCTCGGCGTAGGCGGCCACGCGCTCGTTGCCCGAGTCGGCGGTCCTCTCGTTCCACGCCTCCAGGTGATGGATGGCGGGCGGCATGAGCCACGGCAGGGAGCTGCCGATCACCAGGTGGTCGTAGTTGCCGTGGGCCTGGTCGACGAACCAGGACCACTCGCGGGGCGGCAGCATCTCGCGGGCGCCCGGGGTCAGCACCCGGTTGCAGCGGTTGTCGAGCATCACCAGGCGGGTGCGGCCCAGGTCGAGGGCGAACGACCACTGGTAGTGGCCGGACTCGCCGTCGACCGAGCGGCCGAAGTCGTGCAGCAGGACGGTGGCCTCGCCGGCCGCGGTCACCTTGGCGAACAGCGGATCGGCGTCGAGCTCGTCCGGGCTGAGGTTGCCCAGGTGCTGGTAGACCCAGTAGGAGGCGAGGCCGCCGGCGATCCGCTCGATCCACCAGGACTGGGCGGCCATGTCGCGACGCCAGCTCGCCGAGGTGTTCCAGTCGTCGATCAACTCGTGGTCGTCGAAGATCATCACGCTCGGGACGGTGGAGAGCAGCCAGCGGATCTCCGGGTCGCGCCACGACTCCAGATAGAGCTTCGTGTACTCGTCGAACGTCACCACCTGGTCGTCCGGGCCCTGGTGGCCGGCCGCGCGGCGGCGGCGCAGGAAGCGTTTGACCTTGTCCGACGTGTTGTCCGCGTAGACCTGGTCGCCGAGCAGGACGATCAGGTCGGGGCGGAGATCTTGGTTCTGCGGGTCGCCCATCAGGCGGCGGGAGTAGGCGTCCAGCGCGTCCGGCGGCAGATGGCGGGCGGTGGAGTGCGGCGTCGCCTCGCGACAGGACCCGAAGATCAGCCGGACCGGTGCGTCGGCGTCCTGCGCCGGACGGGTGCGGATCACCGACGGGGGGTACGTCGAATCGGCCGACGGCCAGACCGGGCGCTCATCCAGGAATACGCGGTAGGAGCTGGCCGCGTCCGGGGTGAGGCCCTCGACGACGACCAGGGCGTAATGATGCCCGTACGCCGAAAAGGTGGTCGCCGAGCCGGTGCCGCCGCCTTCCGCCTCGACCCGGACGGTGGCCGGCTCGGTGGTCTCCACCCAGATGGTCGCGCGGTCGCCGACCACCCGCCGCAGCAGGGGGCCGATGAGGAGGTGAGCAGCCATCAGGCGGTTGAGCCTTCCACGCAAAGGGTTCCGAGGGCGTCCCATCCTCCGTCAGAGGAGTGGGATGCCGCCACTGGGCGGCCGACGCCACGCGCCGGCGGCTCATCTGTCAGGATTTCAGCCATGGAATACGTGGTCGCCGCAGTCATCCTGCTCGTCGTCCTGGTCGCCGGTGCCGTCGGCCTGATGGTGCCGCGGATGCGCCGCCGTGAACTGCCGCCGCAGGCCGGCGGGGGGACCACGACCCTCGAGCGCCCGACCGAGGAGGAGCCTCCGCCGCTGGTCGTGCCGGCCGAGGCCGACGAGGGCCTGCCGCCGCTCATCGAGGCGCCGGTCGAGTCGCCGGTCGTCGTCGAGGAGAAACCCGAGCTCGAGAAGCCGGAGCCGACCGCCGGCCGGCTCGTCCGACTGCGCGCCCGGCTGGCCCGCTCGCAGAGCTCGCTCGGCCGGGGCCTGCTCAGCGTCCTGTCCCGGGACCACCTCGACGAGGACGCCTGGGAGGAGATCGAAGACAGCCTGATCAGCGCGGACGTCGGCGTCGAAGCCACCCAGGTGATCGTCGAGCGGCTGCGGGAGCGGGTCCGGGTGCTCGGCACCCGCACGGTGGCCGAGGTGCGCGCGCAGCTGGCCGAGGAGCTGACCTCGGCGCTCGAGCCCGGCATGGACCGCACGCTGCGGACGACGCCGCACGACGGCCGCCCGGCGGTGCTGCTGGTGGTCGGCGTCAACGGCGCCGGCAAGACCACCACCTGCGGAAAGATCGGCCGGGTGCTGATCGCCGACGGGCGCACCGTGCTGTTCGGCGCGGCCGACACGTTCCGGGCCGCGGCCGCCGAGCAGCTGGCCACCTGGGGCGAGCGGGTCGGCGCCGAGACCGTGCGTGGCCCGGAGGGCGGCGACCCGGCCAGCGTGGCGTTCGACGCCGTGAAGCGGGGCATCGACACCGGCATCGACACCGTGCTGATCGACACGGCCGGCCGGCTGCAGAACAAGGTCGGGCTCATGGACGAGCTGGGCAAGGTCAAGCGGGTCGTGGAGAAGCACGGGCCGGTCGACGAGACCCTGCTGATCCTGGACGCCACCACCGGGCAGAACGGTCTGGAACAGGCGCGCGTGTTCACTGAAGTGGTGGATGTGACGGGCGTCGTGCTCACCAAGCTGGACGGCACCGCGAAGGGCGGAATCGTCATCGCCGTGCAGCGCAAGCTGGGGATTCCCGTAAAGCTGGTGGGTCTGGGCGAGGGTCCGGACGATCTTGCACCGTTCGAGCCGGCGGCCTTCGTCGAGGCACTGCTTGGCTCCGACGGTTAGTCTCGGAGTCTCAGGTGAGCAATTCGGGGAGGCCGTGGGTGACGCAGGAGCCGGTGCGGGAGATTCCGCTCCACGGCGGCAACGTCAGCACGGTCTCGCGCATCGGCGACACCGTGCGGCGCAACACCGGCCCGTGGACGCCCTCCGTGCACGCCCTGCTCAACCACCTCGAGCGGGTCGGGTTCACCGGGTCGCCGCACGCCCTCGGGATCGACGAAAAGGGCCGCGAGGTCCTGTCGTACCTCGATGGCGAGTGCGGTGAATACCCGCTGGCCGCCCACTGGGTGACCGAGGAAGCGCTGGTCACGGTCGCGACCATGCTGCGGATGTTCCACGACGCGCAGTACGGTTTCGTGCCGCCGCCGGGTGCGGTGTGGCGCTCGTTCGGGCCGCCTCCGCCGGACACCGAGGTGATCTGCCACCACGACGCGGCCCCGCACAACGTGGTCTGGCGGCCGGACGGCACGCTCGCCCTGATCGACTTCGACCTGGCCTCGCCGGGTGCCCGCATCTACGACGTGGCCTACGCGGCGTGGACCTGGGTGCCGCTGTTCAGCGATCGGGATTCGTACACCCTGGGTTGGAAGCGGCCGAACCGGCCGCGCCGCCTGCGGCTCTTCGCGGACGCCTACGGGTTGATCCCGCGCGATCGGCACCGCCTCGTGCGCACCATCCGCAAGCGGATCGTGGACCATGTCGAGGGCATCCGGCGGATGGCGGCGGCCGGCGATCCGGCCTTCGTACGCATCGTGCACAAGGGGCATCTCCGGCGTCCGATGCGCGATTTACGACTGCTCGATTACGAGCGCCACACCCTCGAATACGCTCTTCGTTGATCGCCCGTTGACAATGTCCGGGCGAGGGCGCTGACAAAATTGCGCGGCTATTGCACCAGTTCAGGGCGTTTCGCCGCCGCGCCTGTGAGAGTTTCTTCACACGTACGAAACAACCCGTCACGTGCCGGAAATCGCGCGTAGACCGTGCGTGAAACAGCAGACCGGAACGCTTTGCCGCGAACCGGCCGACTGGCGACGCTGCCCCGTGGGTCGTGTGGGAGGACACCTAAAATTCCGAGAGGAGGCAGCGTGGAGATCGACACTGGCAATACCGCCTGGTTGCTCCTGTCGTCTGCGCTCGTTTTGCTCATGACCCCGGGTCTGGCGCTGTTCTACGGTGGCCTCAACCGGTCCAAGGGCACCCTGAACATGATGATGATGAGCTTCTCCAGCATCGGGATCATCTCGATTCTGTGGTCGCTCTACGGCTTCACCCTCGCGTTCGGCGCCAACGACAGCGAGGGCACCAACAAGTTCCTCGGTAGCTTCACCCAGTACTTCGGCACCGGCACCAGCTGGCTGCCGGACATGTGGGGCGAGACCGGGATCCCCACGTACGTCTTCATGGTCTTCCAGATGATGTTCGCCGTCATCACGGTTGCCCTGATCAGTGGTGCTCTCTCCGACCGCCTCAAGTTCGGCGGCTGGGTGCTCTTCGCGATCGGCTGGTTCACCCTCGTCTACGTCCCGGTCGCGCACTGGGTCTGGGGCGGCGGCTGGATCGGCGCCAACCTGCACGCGCTGGACTTCGCGGGTGGTACCGCGGTCCACATCAACGCCGGCGCGGCCGCACTCGGTGTGATCCTGGTGCTCGGTAAGCGGATCGGCTGGCCGCGGGAGAACATGCGCCCGCACAGCGTGCCGTTCGTCGCCCTCGGCGCCGGCCTCCTGTGGTTCGGCTGGTTCGGCTTCAACGCCGGTTCCGAGCTGACCGTCGACAGCACCACCGCGGTGGCGTTCGTCAACACCCAGCTCGCCACCGCCGCCGCTCTCGTCGGCTGGGCCGTCGTCGAGTGGCTGCGGGACGGCAAGCCGACCCTGGTCGGTGCCTCGTCCGGTGCGGTTGCCGGCCTGGTCGCCATCACCCCGGCCTGTGGTTTCGTGGCTCCGCTGCCCGCCGCCCTGATCGGCATCATCGCCGGTGCGGTCTGCGCCCTGGCGGTCGGCCTGAAGTACAAGCTGGGCTACGACGACTCGCTCGACGTCGTCGGCGTGCACTTCGTCGGTGGATGGATCGGCTCGCTGTCGATCGGCTTCTTCGCCACCACGCAGGTCAACGGTGCGATCACCGACGTCCTGGGTGCCAAGGAGGGTCTGTTCTACGGGGGCGGTGGCGAGCAGTTGTGGCGCCAGTTCGCCGGTAGCGCGGCTGTCACCGTCTACTCGTTCGCGATCGCCGCTATCCTCGCGTTCATCCTCAAGGCCGTTAAGGCTCTGCGGGTCAGCGAGGAGGCCGAGATCGAGGGCATCGACATCGCCGACCACGGCGAGACCGCGTACGACTTCACCCCGTCCGGTGGTTCGGGTGGCGGCAGTGCGTTCGCGATGGCGGGGATCAAGCCCGGCATCGATGCGGACGGCAAGGCTGATGTCAGCCAGAAGGTCGCCGGTTAGATTCCCGTATGACTGCTCCGAGAGAGGGACTGAGCATGAAGCTGGTGACCGCGGTCATCAAGCCGTACCAGCTCGACGCGGTGAAGGAAGCTCTGCACGCGCTCGGCGTGACCGGCTTGACCGTGAGCGAGGTACAGGGGTACGGACGGCAGAAGGGCCACACCGAGGTGTACCGGGGTGCCGAGTACACGGTGGAGTTCCTGCCGAAGATCAAGGTTGAGGTGGTGACCGACGAGATCGACGTCGAGAAGATCGTCGACGCCGTCGTCACCTCGGCCCGGACCGGCAAGATCGGTGACGGGAAGGTCTGGGTGACCGGTGTGGAAGAGGTCGTCCGGGTCCGTACCGGCGAGCGCGGTCTCGACGCGCTCTGACAATGAACAACACGATTTAAGATGAGCAACCTCAGCGAACCGCCGGCCGCGCCGGTTGTGCCGACCGGCGGTTCGCTGGAGAAATTGCGTGAACACATCGGCGCCGCCGCCCGGATCGATCGGGCCGCGGCGCTCGATGCTTGGTTGACCGCGATCTTCCCGAGTCACCTGCCCGGCGTCAGCCTGCTGGCGGTCGGCGGGCTCGGCCGGCGGGACTGCGCTCCCTACAGCGACCTCGACCTGGTGCTGCTGCACAGCGGCACGGCCGGCATCGACCGGATCGCCTCGGCCCTGTGGTACCCGATCTGGGACGCGCGGCTCGGCCTCGACCACTCCGTGCGCACGCTGCCGGAGGCGCTGTCGGTCGCGCACGACGACGTCAAGGTCGCCCTCGGTCTGCTCGACGCCCGGCACGTGGCCGGCGACCCGGCCCTCTCCGGCGAGCTCATCGCGGCCTCCTCGGACCAGTGGCGGCGCACCGCCGTACGCCTCATGCCGCAGCTCAAAGAGATCACCACCAGCCGCTGGGCCAGCCATGGCGAGCTCGCCTTCCTGCTCGAGGGCGATCTCAAGGAGGCGGCCGGCGGCCTGCGCGACGTGACCATCCTGCGCGGCATCGGCCGGGCCGGGGTGGCCGACACCATGCGCCCCGCGGTCCGCGCTGCCGGCCTGCGCCTGCTCGACACCCGCGACGCCCTGCACCTCGCCGTCGGCCGCCGGGTCGACCGGCTGGTCGCCCAGGAACGCGGTGCGGTGGCCGAACTGCTCGAACTCGACGACGGCGACGCCCTGCTGCGCCGGGTGGCCGGGGACGCCCGCACCGTCGCGCACGCCGTCGACGACGCCTGGCGGGCCGCCGACCGGCTGCGGGCCGGCCGTCGGCGCGGTCAGATGCCCGGCTCACCCACCCGCCGTCCGGTCGCCCGGGACGTGGTCGAGCAGGACGGTGAGTTGGTGCTCGCCCGTACCGCCATCGGGCCGGTCCCGGACCCGGCCCTCTCGCTGCGGGTGGCGGCCGCGGCCGCCACCGTGCGGCTGCCGATCGCCCGCGCCACCAGCGAGTGGCTCGCCGCCTTCAGCCCGCCGCTGCCCAACCCCTGGCCGGCGGCCGCCCGCGCCGCCCTGGTCTCGCTGCTCGGCTCCGGTCCGGGCCTGCTGCCCACCTGGGAGACCTGCGACCGGTACGGGCTGATCGACGCCTGGCTGCCCGAGTGGGCTCGGATGCGCAGCCTCCCGCAGCACCACCCCGTGCACCGATTCACCCTCGACCGGCACCTGGTGCAGGCCGCCTACGAAGCCACCGCGTACGCCCGCGAGGTGGACCGCCCCGACCTGCTGCTGATCGGCGCGTTCGTGCACGACGTCGGCAAGGGGCTGGAGGGTGACCACAGCATCGTCGGCGCCCCGATCGCCGCCGAGATCGCCACCCGGATCGGCCTGCCGCCGGCCGACGTGGCCACCATCGAGAAGCTGGTGCGCCTGCACCTGCTGCTGCCGGACGTGGCCACCCGCCGCGATCTGAGCGACCCGGTGACGATCTCCAGTGTGGCCGAGAAGGTCGGCGACTCCGCCACTCTCGACCTGCTGCACGCGCTGGCCCGGGCCGACTCGCACGCCACCGGCCCGGCCGCCTGGTCGGACTGGAAGGGCCGGCTGATGGCCGAGCTGGTCAGCCGGGTGCACACCGCCCTGGACACCGGCGAACTGCCCGAACCGCCCGCCCCCGACCCGGAGCTGCTGGAGGGCGACCTGCCCGCCGTGCACCTGGACGGCGACCGGGTCGCGGTGGCCGCCGCCGACCGGCGTGGCCTGCTCGGCGCGGTCGCCGCCTGCCTGGCCATGCACCGGCTCGACGTGGTCGGTGCGAACGCGTCCACGGTCGACGGCCGGGCGATCGTCGAGTTCTTCACCCAGCCACGCTACGGCTCGCCGTACGACCCGGTGGCGCTCGCCGCCGACCTGCGCCGGGTCGCGGCCGGCGACGTGTCGGTCACCCAGCGGCTGCGGGCCCGGGCGATGAGTGCCCGCGGCGGCACCGCCGAACCGCGGGTGGTGTGGCAGCGGGACGTGGCCACCGACGCGGCCGTGCTGGAACTGCGCGCGGCCGACTCGGCCGGGCTGCTCTATCGGGTGGCAACCGCCCTCGACGAGGCCGGCGCCGAGGTTCGCGCGGCCCGCATCTCCACCCTCGGAGGTGACGTGGTGGACGCGTTCTACCTGGTCGGGCCGTGGAGTGAGCAGGCCGAGCGGGACCGGGTCACGGCGGCGGTGCTGGCCGCGGTCTGAGCCGCCGCGTCACTTCGATGGCCGTACCGACGTTTGGTGGGGCATGCGGGAGCCACATCCATCCGGTCTGCTCGATGATCACATCCGGGCGATCGGTCCTCGGCTACGGCTGGCGCTGACCGCCACCGCGTCGCGTAACCGGACCGTGGACTCCCGGCTGCTGATGGCGCGGGCCGCGCTCGGCGACTCGGGCACGCTGGACGACCTGCTCGCGGCGGCCCGCCGGGGCGACAAGCGCTGGCTGCGCCGCCGCCGGCGGAAGGCCGACCCGGGACTGGTGGCCGCGGTCGCCCAGATCATCGCGCTGCAGGAGCTGCTGCCGGGGGACCGGGAGGACGCGCTCGCGCTGTACGACCTGGTCCGGCGGGCGTACGGGGCGCGGTCGCTGTCTCCGGCCAACCAGGCGCTGCATGCCCAGCTGGCGCTCACCTACCAGGGCCCGGAGAAGGCACGCCGGCTGCTCGGCGGCTACCGGCGGATGAACCCGGCCACCCGGGACTCGCTGCGCCTGGACCTGATCAATCCGTACGTGTCGAACCGGCCGGTCGAGCCGTGGCTGCGCGGCTTCCAGGCGCAACTGCCCGCCCCGGGGCCGGTGGTCGGCGACGGCGAGGGCGTGCCGTTCGACCGGCTGGCGTCGGCGGCCGCCGAGCGGGTCGAGGCCGCGCATCGGGTGTCGGTGGTGGTGACCGCGTTCCGGCCCGATCGGGGGCTGCTCACCGCGGTCCGCTCGATCCTCGCGCAGAGCTGGGCCAACGTCGAGATCATCATCGTCGACGACGCGTCCCCGCCGGAGTACGACGAGGTGCTGCGGGCCGCGACCGCGCTCGGCGACCGGATCCGGCTGATCAAGCTGGCCGTCAACGCCGGCACCTACGCCGCCCGCAACGCCGGGCTGGACGCGGCCGGTGGCGAGTTCGCCGCGTTCCAGGACTCCGACGACTGGTCCCACCCGCGCCGGCTGGAACTGCAGGTCGCCCCGATGCTGGCGGACCGGCGGCTGGTCGCCACCACCTCGGACGGGCTGGCCGTCACCGACCAGCTGATGCTCACCCGGCCCGGGGTGCGCAGCGGCCGGTTCAACCCGTCGTCGCTGCTGATCCGCCGCACCGCGGTGCTCGCCCGGGTCGGCTACTTCGACCGGGTGCGCAAGGCCGCGGACAGCGAATACATCGGCCGGATCCAGGCCGCGTTCGGGCAGCGCCGGGTGCGGCACCTCGACTCGCTGCCGCTGGCACTGATCCGGCTGTCGGCCGGGTCACTGTCCCGTTCGGAGATCAAGCCGCACTGGATGCATCCGGCCCGGACCGCGTACAGCTCGGCCTACCTGCGCTATCACCAGCTGATCCTGGCCGGCGTGGCCTCGCCGATGCGGCCCGCGGACGGGTCCGGCCGGCTGCACGCGGCGCCCGCGCACCTGCTCGGTGCCGACCCCGAGCGGATTGCCGCGTACGACGTGCTGATGGTGGCCGACTGGCGGTTCCTGGAGAGCGCGCAGCGGACCGCGGTGGACGAGCTCGCCGCGCTGCGGGCGGCCGGTCTGCGGGTGGCGGTGCTGCACCTCGAGCAGGCCCGGGCGGTGCACCTCAAGCGGCAGCCGCTGTGCGCACCGATCCAGGACCTGATCAACGCCGGGGTGGTGGACCGGGTCGCGCTCGGCGACCGGGTCGAGGCGTCGCTGGTGCTGGTCCGGCAGGCCGCGGTGCTGCAGTTCGCCCCGGCGGAGAGCCGGATCGGCGGGGAACGGGTGGTCGTCGTGGCCGACCGTGCACCGCTGCGCGGCGACGGCTCCGATCATCGCTACCAGCCGGGCACCTGCGACGCGGCGGCCAGGCGGCTCTTCGGGGCCGACCCGGTGTGGGTTCCGCAGGATCCGGGGGTCCGGGCCGGCTTGCGTACGCATCACGCCGTGACCGTCGCCGACCGTGACTTCCCCACCGCGCTGGCCGCGCCCGGCTGGGTGGCCGACCGGACCGCCGCGGCCCCCGGCCCGGCGGTGGCCGGCACCGACCTCTGTGATGCGGCCGCCTGGCCGCCCGACCTCGCCGCCACCCTCGCGGTGTGCCGCCGGCTGCCGGACGCCGACGTGCGGGTCCGGCTGCCCGACCGGCCCCGCACCGAGCCGGAGATCCCGTTGCCGCGCACCTGGCTCGGTTACGAGGCCGCCGACCTCGGTCCCCGGCCGTTCCTCCACCAACTCGACTTCTACCTGCACTTCCCGCCGGCCGAGAGCGCCGAGTGGTACTCCCGCCCGGCCCTGGAGGCGGCGGCGATGGGCTGCGTCGTGGTGATGCCGGAGCGCTACGCGGGTCTGTACGGCGACGCCGCCGTGTACTGCGGCCGGTCCGAGGTAGGCCCGCTGATCGACCGCTACCGGGCCGACCCGGCGCTGTACGCCGAGCAGAGCCGCCGGGCCCGCGAGGTGGTCGCCCGGGCCCACGACCCGGCCCTGCTCGTCGAACGGATCATGGACCTGCTTCCCGTAACGGCCGCTACGACGGCCGCGTTACCGATGATGTGAAAGCGAAGCTGAAGAGGCTGGTCAAGGCGCTGCTCGGCCTGTCGTCCCGCCAGGTCGCGGGTCTGGTGGTCATCGTGACGGTCGCGGCCGGCGTGGCCGTCGCCTCGGCCGCCGGCCGGGCCGCCCTCGCCACCAGCCTGGTCGCCCTGCTGCTGGTGGCCGTGACGGCCGGGGTGCTGCACCTGTCCCGGCGGATCGGCGGGGTCAACCGCGCCACCCAGGACGCCGTCCGTGACCTGCGGATCGTGGTCGAGCAGTTGCAGCGCCGGGTGATCGCCTCGGTGGAGAAGGAACGTCTCGCGGCCGGCGACCGGCACCAGGAACTGACCGAGGCGCTGGCCCGCAACGAGCGGCTCACCGGGCGCGGCGCCGAACTCCTGCTGCGCGAGCAGAACCAGGAGATCGAGGCGCTGTTCCAACTGTTCCGGCAGGTCACGCCGCGGGCGCCGATGCCCGCCGGTGGTGCGCTCAACCCCACCGACCTGCTCGGCCTGATCACCATCGCGGCCGGCCGGCCACCCGGGCTGACCGTGGTGCTGGGCGGCGGACCGGCGACGATCTGGCTCGGGTACGCGCTGGAGGCCACCGGCGGCCGGCTGGTCGCGGTCGACCACGACCGCAAGCGGGCCGAGGCGACCCGGCAGCTGCTGGCCGAGCACGGTCTCACCGGGGTCGAGGTGCGGCACGCGATGGCGGCCGAGCTGACCGTCGACGGCCGGAACGTGGACTGGTACGACGTCGACGCGCTCGACGGCCTCACCGACATCGACCTGCTGGTGGTGGACGGCACGTCCGCGCCCGGCACCGAGGCGGTCGCGCCGGCCCTGCACGTGCTGGGCCGCCGGTTGGCCGACTCGGGGGCCGTGGTGGTCGACGAGGTGCCCGGCCGGGTCGCGCCGCGGCAGGGCGGGTTCGGGCTGACCGAGCAGCGCCGGCTGTCCGGCCGCTGGACGACGCTGGCCCAGCCGCAGGCTCCGACGCCAGCCGTGAAGTAAACGCGACCCCGCCGCGGGGGACGGCGGGGTCGCGGGTCGCGGGAGACAGGGGAAGCTCCCGCGGCCAGCCGGTCGGGGAACCGGCTGCTCTGTGTCTTACGCCTGGAAGAATCGGTCGCCGGACCGCCCGCTTTACCCGCGCGTCGGGTGCCCTTGGGTTGCCAACAGGGCGGCCCGCTCCGCGTACAGGTCGTGGCCGTGGTGCCGGCGTACGTACTCCGGCCCTCGGGCCGCCTGGGCGACCAGCGCCGGCCGGTTCTCGTGCAGCGCCCGGACCGTCTCCGGCACCTCCTCCGGTTCGCAGTACACGGCCGCGTCGCCGAACGTGGCCGCGTACCGGGAGGGGAGCAGCACCACGCAGCCTGCCGCCAGCGCGGCGAGCAGGTCGGGGTCGGGGTCGGCCGGCGCTTCCGGCCGGGGCAGGTGCAGGTAGAAGTCGACCTGGTAGAGGAAGTTGCGCACGCTGACCTCCTCGCGGTCGTAGACCAGCCAGGCGCGCGGGGTGCCGAACCGGCCGAAGGCCCGTCCGGCCGAACCGTCGTCGTCGAGCAGCCGCACGTCGACCCGGGCCGAGTCGGGCAGCTCGGCGCGCAGCCGCTGCCATTCGGCCCGGCCGCCCCGGCAGCGGCGGCCCACCACCGGCCGGTCGGCGCGCGGCCCGCGGCGGTCCAGCCGCCAGCGGCCGGCGTCCACGGTCCCGGGCAGGTCGACGGTGGTGAGCAGGTCACCGGGTGCGCCCGCGGCCAGCGGATCCTCGGCGAGCGCGGCGGTGAGCAGCCGGCGGCCGTCCGGCCCGGCCGGCGCCCAGAGCGGCCGGCGGCCGAACAGCCGGCGGCCCGCGGCCGCCGCCGAGCGGGAGATGGTGGCCGATTCGATCACCACGCACTGGGCGCGGATGCCGCCGGGCAGGTCGGGGGCGTGCTGCAGGACCCGGGCCGAGCGGGCCACGACGAGCCGGGTGCGGACGTCGTCGGTGAGCTCGACCTGGGTCAGATCACCCGAGTTGATCAGGTCCTGGACCGCCGGGTCGAGGTTGCGCGGCCCGCCGCGCAGGTTGGCCAGTTCGTCCAGGTGCAGCAGGGCGCCGCGCAGACCGCGCTTGGTCAGCGCGCGCAGCTGCCCGATCCCGGCCGTTCCGGCGCCGCCGGCGGTGGTCCAGTCGCCGGCCAGCAGCACGTCGTAGGCGCGGGCGCCGGTCTCGCCGCGGATCCGGCGGGGGGCCGCGAACGCGCGCGGTTCCCGGGGCGCGGCGGTCCCGGCCTTGATCCGCTGATGCCAGGCCTGGAACGCGGAGAGGTAGGAGCGGCGGGCCGGGTGCATCCAGCCGACCCGGTAGTCGGCGCTGGACAGCGAGTCGGTGCTGAGCCGGATCAAGGCCAGCGGCGGACCGCCGAGGTGCTGGGTGGCGGCCCGGCCGAAGACGGCCCGGGCCCGTTCGACGTACTCGGCGTCGGCGCCCTTGCGCACCGGGTCGAGGTAGCCGACCTGATCGACCGCCGCCTGCCGGCGGAACATCAAGGACGAGAGGTTGTACGACCGGGTCGGCTCGACGCCGGGCCGGGTGAGCAGCAGATCCGGGGTGGCCCGCATCCCGGTCGAGGTGGTGGAGAAGACCGCCTCGTCGGCGAGCAGCGGGGCCACCTGTTTCTCCAGGCGCGTCGGGTGCGACCAGTCATCCGAATCCTGAAATGTCACGAAGTCGCCGGTCGCGGCGTCGAGGCCGGCGTTGCGGGCCACGTACGTGCCGCCGTTGCTGACCATCCGGATCACCCGGATCCGCGGGTCGATCGCGCCGGCCGCCCGCAGCACCGGATCGAACTCGTGCGGCGAGCCGTCGTCGATCACCAGGATCTCGTGGTTGGTCCAGGTTTGCGCGACCAGCGAGCGGACCGCGGTGAGCAGCGCCTGGTCGGGCCGCCAGGTGGTGACGATGGTGGTGATCCGCCGGGCGTGACCGGTCCGCTGGGCGGCTCCGGTGACCAGCCGGTCGAAGGCCGCGCCGGGCCCGTCGCCGACCCATACCCGAGGGTGCGGCAGCAGGGCGGCGAAGCCGTCCGCCCAGCCGGAGCCGTTGCCGCCGGTGTGCGGATTGGCGAGGTCGAGGGCGACCGCGGTGCGGATCGGCTCGGCGACGTCCGGGTACTCCGCGAGCAGCGCGGCCACCAGGCTGCGATCGCCGGCCACGCAGGCGAGCTGCACGTGCAGGCCCTGGTGCTCCGGCGCGATGGTGCCGGCCCGGCGCAGCCGGGCCAGGAGGGCGAGGGCTCCGGCCTGGTCATCGGGGCGCAGATCCTGCAGCGCCATCACCCGGGCCAGCTCACCGGCCAGCCATGGATCGACCGGGCTGGTCTCGCCCGTGACCAGCGCCTCGGCCGAGGGCGCACCGGCCGCGCGAGCGAGCGGTCCGCGAGCGGCGACCGAGTGGGCCTGCAGAGCCGCGACGGCGAGCGGATCCGGTCCGGATCTCATCGGCGTTCTCCTTCCATCCGGAGTTCTTAACGAGCCAACGCCTCAGGTGAATTGTCCGTATCGCCCGCTTAGTTCCGGTCGTTTGAACCACCGTGACCTTGTACGACGTCGCCATCCTGTCCGATTTGCGGTACCCGGGCGGCAATTCGGCGAGCATCGTCGCCGAGGTGCGCGCCCAGGCCGCGGCCGGGCTGTCCACGGTGCTCATCCACGTGCCGTCACCGCACCTGCGGCACGCCCGCCCGTTCCAGTCCCGGATCGTCGACTGCCTGCGCGACGGCCTCGCCGACCTGGCGCACGACGACGGCACCGAGGTGACCGCGCGGGTGCTGCTGATCCGCCAGCCCCGGATCTTCACCGCCGAGCCCGCGGTGGTGCCGAAGGTCAAGGCCGGGCACACCATCGTGGTGCTCAACCAGCCACCCGGCGACGAGTCGCACGACCAGCGCTACTACGTCTTCGACGAGGTGCGCGAGCGGGTCACCCGGCTGTTCGGCGACGGCATCGTCTGGGCCCCGATCAGTCCACAGGTGCGCGAGAACGTGCAGCAGGTGGCCCCCCGCGCCGCGCTGCCGGACACGGACTGGCACGAGATCATCGACATCGACGACTGGGTCGCCGCCGACCGCACGCCGGGCGGCGTCCCGGTCATCGGCCGGCACGGCCGGCCGGACGCGGTGAAATGGCCGCGCGAGGCGGGTGAGCTGCTGCAGGCTTACCCGGACTCGGCGGAGGTCAAGGTCCGGATCCTCGGCGGCGGCGAGATCGGCGTACGCCGTCTCGGCCGCCGACCGGACAACTGGGACGTCGTGGAATTCGGCGCCGAGTCGCCGCAGGACTTCCTGGCCGGCCTCGACTTCTTCGTCTACTTCCACGACCCGGACTGGAAAGAGGCGTTCGGCCGCACCATCCTCGAAGCCATGGCCAGCGGGGTGCCGGTCATCGTCGGCCCGCACTTCCGGGCCATCTTCGGCGACGCCGCCCTCTACACCGACCCGGCCGGGGTCCGCGACCTGGTGCGCCGGTTGCACGCCGACCGGGCCGCCTACCAGGCCCAGGTGGAGCGGGCCCGGCGCTACGTCACCGAGCAGTTCGGCAGCGCCTCGCACATCGCCCGGCTCGCCTCGCTCGGCGTGATGCCCCGGGCCGGACGCCGCCGCCCCCGCCCGCCGGTGCGGCCAACCCGGCCGAACCGCCGGGTGCTGCTGGTCGGCGACGACGTGGCCCGCTTCCGCGCCATCGCCCGGCGGATGCCGGCCGGATTCGAGGCGGTCGTGGTGGCCGGCTCGGCCGGCCTGGCCGACGCGCACGCGGCCGGCCTGCTCACCGAGTACCTTCCCGGCGCCGCCGAACTGGGTGCCCCGCCGGCCCGCTGGAACGACTTCGCCCGCGACCGCCTCGGCCACCTCGTCGAGCTCTACCGGCCGCGCGCGGTGCTGGTCGGTGGCCTGCCGCACGACGGGATCGTGGCCGCCGTCGAGGAACATCCGCTGCCGCGCTGGCTGTGGCTGCGCCCGGCGATGTGGCGGCGCGGCACCGGCGGCGAGTGGGCGGCGCGCGGCGCGGCCTTCGCCGGCATCCTCGAGCCGGGCGAGTTCGCGGCGGCCGGCGACGAGGGCTGGACCACCACCGCCCGGGCCGGGGTCTCCACCGTGGACCCGATCACCGGACTGCCCGGCCGGGTGGTCCGCCGGGAGGGCGACCACACCATCCTCTGCCGGGGCGTGGAGGCCGCGCTGCCCGGCTTCCGGGCGGTCGAGGCCGGCCCCGCCGAACTGGGCGAGGTCACGCTGGCCGTGTCCCGGGCCGACTACCTGAACTTCCACGAACTGATCGGCGCCCGGGTGCCGACCGTCTTCGTGCCCGACCCGGACGCCTGCGACGACGAACTGGCCCGAGCCCGGTTCGCGGCGGCGGCCGGGGTCGCCCTGTGCGCCACCGACGACGAGGCGGCCGCGATCGCGCTGGAGAAACTCGCCGACCCCGCGGTGCGGGAGGCGCTCAGCCGCCGCTGCGCCGACCTGGCCTTCGGCAACGGCGCCGGCGACGCCGCCGACTGGCTTGCCGCGCACTGCCGGGAGGTGCACCGTGCCGGACGCTGATGACCTGTCGCTGGCCCGCTGGGAGGTGGCCACGCTGACCGGGCGGCTGCGCTCGGTCGAAGCGGAACGGGACGCCGCGATGCGCGAGCGGGACCGCACCCAGGACCTGGTGGCGGAGCTGCGGCGCAGCCGCTCCTACCGGATCGGCCGGGTGCTCGGCGACCTGGCCGACGATCCGATGCGTACGGCCCGTCGCCTCCTGCGGCGCCGGCCCGCCCACCCGCCTCGCCGCAAGCCCGCCCCCGGCCCGGTGCCGGCCCGCGTCTACGTGGCCGTCGGGCTGGACCGGGACGCCTCGCACGCCCTGGTCCGGGCACTGCGGCAGCGAATCCTGGTGGACGGCGACCACCGCCCGGTGGTGGTCACCGACCAGCCGGCGCTGCGCGGACTCGGAGTGCCCGGCGTGATCGTGGAATACCTGCCCGACCCGGCCACCTGGTCGCGACACGAGACCGGCGACTGGGAGAGCCTGCTGGCCGGCCGCGTCGCCCAGCTCTGCCGAGACCACCGAGCCGCCCGAACCGTCGTCGTCGACCCCCGCGACCCACCCACCCTGGCCCGTCTCCTCGAGCCATCGCGTTACTGAGCCGATCGTGGGCTCGTTGGCACCTTCGTGACGTCCGTGCTGGAAGCTGAGGCCCCCCGGGTCGCGATGCGTTTTGTCGTTGAAGGGCCGCCGGTCGGTGCTCTCTGGCGGCGGGCGATGCTGCGGGCGGCCCTCGCCCCGCTGGTGGTGCTGGCGCCGCTGGTGGCGATGGCACCCACCGCCGATCACCGGTTCAACATCTACTGGCATGGTGCTCTGTTCCGGGACCACCCGCTGCGGATCGTGCCGCACACGCTCGACTCGATGCCGAGCTATCTGCGTATGGGTAACTTCCGGCCGCTCGGGCGGATGGTGGAGAAAACCCTCGACCTGATCGCGTACGTCCTCGGTGATGTTCTCGGGGTACCCGGCAACATCGCGTTCCGGCTGGTGTCGTTCGTGGCCGCGGCCCTGCTCGGGGTGGTGGCGATGCTGCTGGCGGAGAGCGTCGTGGCGCGCGGCCGGATGTTTCGGCGGCCGCCGTCCACGCTGGCCGCCGTGGTGCCGTTCGCGGTGGCCGGCGGCCTGGTCGCGGCCGGGCGGGCCAGCCCGGTGATTCTGTTCGCCGGGCTCTATCTCACCTCGGCCGCGCTGGTGCTGGCGGTGCCGGCGATGCTGTGCCGGATCCACCCGCAGCGGCCGATCCGGCTCTGGTGGATTCTTCCGCTGATCGTCGCGGGCGCCGCCCTGGCCTCCTTCAACGAGGTCGCCTACCTGGCGTTGCCGCTGGCCACCGTCGCGCTGCTCGCGCGCGGCCGGTGGGTGCTCGAACTGACCGGCCGCAAGTTCTGGTTTGCGGCGCCGATGCGCGTACTCGGGCTGCTCTGGCTGGGTTTTCTGCCGGTGTTCCTGGCCGTCCGGGGGATCATCAACCACTACTGCTCGATCCGGGACTGCTACACGGGCTCGGACGTGTCGGCCGGGCCCGAGGTGTTCGCGGCCCTGCCGAGCCGGGCGCTGGGCTGGTTCCCGCCGCTGATGTGGCCGGACGCCACCGCCGGTGGCGGTCATCGGCCCTGGCTGGCCGGGGTGGTGCTGGTCGCCGCCGGGCTCGCGCTCGGGCTGCTGGCGTTCTCCGCGATCCGCGACCTGGGCCGGCTGTCCGTCGTGGACCGGCCGGCCGGCGCGGTGCTGCTGCTGGTCGCGGGCACCGCCGTGCTGCTCGGCGCCACCATGGGCGCGCTGAACGGGGAGATCCAGCGGGTGGCTGCGAAGGGCGACTGGGGGATGGGCTGGCGCGACTCGGCCGTCACCATGCCGGCCGGTGCGGTGCTGCTCGCGGCGCTCGGGCACCTGATCCGGCCCGGCCGCCGGGTGCTGATCGCCGGGCTGATCCTGCTGTTCGCGGCGAGCGCGACCGTGTCGGCCACCGCTAACAAGCGGTTCCGGGACGCCGTGATGGCCAGCCCGGCCGCCCGGCTCGACAATCGGCTGGCCGAGGCCGTGGCCGACTTCGACCCGACGCCCGAGGGGCAGGCCCGGCGCTGTGCCTTGCGCGCCGAGTTCTTCACGATGTTCGCCGACGCACCGTTCTCGCAGTACCGGTTCGACCAGTCGTTCGACGTCGCCGCCGAACAGCGGGCCGGCGTTCCGTTCTGCCCGCATCCCACGTCCACACCCGGAGGAAAATAATGGGTCTTCAGTCCGATCAAGGGCGGCGGCGGGGCGGTCGGACGGGGGAACGGCTCCGGAAGATCACTCGCCGCCAAGCTGCCCTGCTGGCCGTCGCGGGCGTGCTCTGCGCGGCCATCGGCGGCAGTGCGCTCACCGGGCACCTCGAGCTGGCGCTGGCCGTGCTCGGTGTGGTGCTGGCCGGGCTCGCCGCCGGGCTGCTGCTGGTCCTGCACCGGCTGGCCGTGCTCGGCCGCGAGCAGCGCAAGGCCCAGCGGGAGCAGCGGGCCGTGCTCGACCAGACCCAGCGCCGGGTGCTCGGGGCGGTCGAGCAGATGCTGCTCACCGCCGGCGACCGGCACCGGGAACTGACCGAGCTGCTCGCCACCCAGCAGAAGGCGGCCGCGAACGGCACCGACCGGCTGCTGCGCGCCCAGACCGGCGAGGTGGAGGCGCTGGTGCAGCTGTTCCAGGGCTTCGCGCCGCGGGCGCCGATGCCGTCCTCGGGCGGGTTCGCGCTCAACCCCACCGACCTGCTCGATCTGCTGCACCTGATCCACACCCGGCAGCCGCGCCTGGTGCTGGAGCTGGGCAGCGGCACCTCGACGGTGTGGATCGCGTACGCGCTGGAGCGGGCCGGCGGCCGGCTCGTCTCGCTCGACCACGACCCGGGTTACGCCGAGAAGACCCGGATCGCGCTGGCCGCGCACGGCCTCACCGAGGTGGCCGAGGTGCGCGACGCCCCGCTGCGCCCGGTCGTCGTCGACGGCCGCACCTTCCCCTGGTACGACACCGAGTCGGTGGCCGATCTACGCGAGGTGGACCTGTTGCTGATCGACGGGCCGCCGGAGAAGACCGGCAAGGACGCCCGTTACCCGGCCATGCGGGTGCTCGAGGACCGGCTGGCCGACACGGCCACCGTGGTCTTCGACGACGCCCACCGCCAGGACGAGGCGGAGGCGCTGCGCAAGTGGGTGGAAACGATCGAGGGCCTCACCGAGGAAGGTGAGGCCCGGGGACGGCACGCCGTGCTGGCGTACCGCCGGATCGTGCGTCAGCTGACGCCGGTGGAGTAGGTCAGTAACCGAAGTCCTGGGTGTAGTACGGGGTGCCGTTGGCCGCGTACACCGCGCCCACGCCGACCCGGGTCGACTTGCAGTTGAGGATGTTGGTGCGGTGGCCCGGGCTGTTCATCCAGCCCGTGACGACCTCGGCGGCGCTGCGGTAGCCGTACGCGATGTTCTCGGCCGACGGCTTCGAGTAACCCGCGGTCTTGATGCGGTAGTCGAAGGTCGAGCTGCCCCGGCCGGTGTGGCTGAACTTGCCGGTCTGGGCCATGTAGGCGCTGTGCGCCCGGGCCGCGGTGAGCAGGTGGCCGTCGACCGTGAGGGCCTTGCAGCCGTGCGCGGCGCGCTGCTGGTTGATCAGGGTGTTGATGCCGTTCTGGAGGTTCACCACGCTGGTCGGCGCGGCTTCGGCCGGTGCGGCGGCGAGCAGGACCATGCCGAGCAGGGTGGCGGGGATCATCGCGATCAGGGCCAGACGCTTGGTGATGGAGCGCATCGAGTGGAACTGCCTTTCGCCGTGTGGGCCCGGTTGCCTACCGCCGGGTTCACCGACATAGTTCGGCGCTGTTCCAGGGCCGATGAAGCCTCGGCGGTTGCCTTGCCGGGGCGCCTGGGTTGCCGCCCGGTTGACGGTTGCCGTCACGGTGCGTACCGGTCTCTCGTTGGGTTTCCGGGACACTGCGCCGACCTGAGGGAGACCAGAAAGTGCCCGAGACCGTCTACGACGTGGCGATCCTGTCGGACTTTCGTTATCCCGGCGGCACCTCGGCCAGCATCGCCGCGGAGGTGCACGCGCAGGCCGAGGCCGCGCTCTCCACCGTTCTCGTGCACGTGCCGTCCCCGCATCAGCCGCGCGCGCTGCCGTTCAGCCCGCGGATCAGCGAGCTGCTCCGCGACGGCGTGGCCACTCTGGCCCGGGCCGACGAGCCGGTGCGCTGCAAGCTCCTGCTGGTGCGCCAGCCGCGGATCTTCACCGAGGACCTGGCCGCCGTGCCGCGGGTCGAGGCGGACCGCACGGTCATGGTGATCAACCAGGCGCCCGGCGACGTCGGCAACCCCTTCCGCTACTACGACTTCGCCGCGGTCCGCGACCGGGTGCACCGTTACTTCGGCGACCACGTGGAGTGGGCGCCGATCAGTTCGCAGGTTCGCGACCAGGTGCGCCAGGTCGTCCCGGACGCCCGGCTCGCACCGGCCGACTGGCACGAGATCATCGACGTGGCGCACTGGTGGCGGGACCGGGACGGGTTCGTCGGCGACGTGCCGGTGATCGGCCGGCACGGCCGCGGTGACCCGGTGAAGTGGCCGCTCGACCCGGAGGAGATCCGGCAGGCCTACCCGGAGGGCGACGACGTCCGGGTGCGGATCCTCGGCGGCGGGGAGATCGCCGTGCAGCGACTCGGGGCCAAGCCGGAGAACTGGGACGTGGTCCGGTTCGGGGCCGAGGAGCCCGAGGAGTTCCTGCGCACCATCGACTTCTTCGTCTACTTCCACGACCCCGACCTGGTCGAGGCGTTCGGCCGGACCATCCTCGAGGCGATGGCCAGCGGCGTCCCGGTGATCATCGGCGAGCATTTCCGGCCGACGTTCGACGACGCCGCGCTCTACGGCACGCCGGCCGACGTGCGGCGGCTGGTCGCCGAGCTCTACTCGAATCCGGCCCGGTACCGCGCGGTGGTGAGCCGGGCCCGCGAGTTCGCCGAGCACCGGTACGGCCACCAGTCGCACCTGGCGAGGCTGGCCGACTTCGGCATCCGGTCCCGGCTGGCGCCGGCGAAACCGGTCACGACCGGACCCAAGGCCGAGACCAAGCGCGTCCTCATGGTCAGCGACAACGGCGCCGGAATGGGACATCTCTCCCGGCTGATGGCGATCGCCCGCCGGTTGCCGGCCGAGGTGGAAACGGTCATCGCCACCCAGTCGTACGCCGCCTCGGTCGCCCACCAGGAGGGCTTCCTCACCGAGTACATCCCGTCCCGCAAGGTGCTCGACGCGGCCAAGCCGCGCTGGACCGCGATCCTGCGCGCCCGCCTCGACCACCTGATCGAGCTGCACGAGCCGTCCGTGGTGGCGGTCGACTGCCTGCCGCACCCCGGCATCGTCGAGGCGGTCCGCGAACACCCCGAGCTCACCTGGGTGTGGGTGCGCCGGGCCATGTGGCAGCGCGGGGTCGGCGCCGACTGGATCACCGAGGGCAAGGTCTTCGACCACGTGCTGGAGCCGGGCGAGTTCGCCGCGGTGGCCGACGAGGGGCCGACGGTCGCCGACCGGGCCCGCGCGTTCCAGGTCGAGCCGATCAGCTTCCTCGACGAGAGCGAACTGCTCGACCGGGACACCGCGAGGAACGAGCTGGACCTCGACGACCGGCCGGCCGTGCTGCTGCAGCTCGGCGCCGGGAACATCAACGACATCTCGTCGCCGATCGCCCGAATCTGCCAGCACCTGACCGGCCACGGCTTCCAGCTGGTGCTGGCCGAGTCGACGATCGCGACCCGGCCGATGCCCAAGGTGCCGGGGGCCAAGGTCGTCCGGATCTACCCCGTGAGTCGCTACCTGCGGGCGTTCGACCTCGCGATCAGCGCGACCGGCTACAACTCGTTCCACGAGCAGATCGCCTTCGCCGTCCCCACGGTGTTCCTGCCGAACACCTCGACCCGGCTCGACGACCAGGTCGGGCGGGCCCGGTTCGCGGCCGCCACCGGGGTCGCGCTGGTGGTCGAGGACCCGGCGTCGGGCGAGTTGGAACAGGTATTGGACCAGGCCGTGCGGCCGGAGGTGCGGGCCGGGCTGGCGAACCGCTGCCGCGAACTGAGCTTCGGAAACGGCGGTGCCGCGGCGGCGAAGTGGCTGAGCGAGCTGCCGTCGAACACGTGGAGGATGGCGTGAAGGTGACCCTGGACGCTCCGGAGCGGGCCCGCTGGGAGCTGGCCGCGATGGCCGGCCGCTTGCGCTCGCTCGAGGTGCGGCTGGCCGAGGAGCAGGCGAACGGCGAGGAGATGCGGCGCGAGCGCGACCGCGAGCGCCGCCGCCTGGAACGGTTGCGGCGCAGCGAGTCCTATCGGCTCGGATTCGGGCTGGTCTCGCTGGTCAAGGACCCGGTGCACACGGTGCCCCGGATCGGCCGGGCGGTGCTGCGCCGGTTGCGCGGCCGCCGGCCGGCCGGGGACGCCGAGGTCCGCCGGGCGCCGACCGCCGCCCAGCGCCCGCCCGTCCACCTGTACGTGGCGATCGGGCTGGACATCGCGGCGGTGCGCGAGTTCGTGCTGACCCTGCAGCAGCGGTTGCTGGTCAGCCCGGACCACCGGCCGGTGGTGGTGACCGACTGCCCGTCCTTCGCGCTGCTGCGCGACCTGGGCGTGCTGCTGGAGTACCTGCCGGACCGGGCCACCTGGGAGAAGCACCGCCCGGACCGGCCGTGGGACGACGTGCTGGCCCAGCGCCTGTCCCGCCTCTACCGCGACCACGACACGGCCCGGACCATCATCGTGGACCGGGCCGCGCCGCCGACCCTGGCCGACCTGCTCCGCTAGAGATCTTTTCGGGGTCTCACCAATCCCGAAGGAACGGGACCCCGGCCCAGGCTGCCTCGAAACGGAGGGCGGGACGCTTTCGCGGCGAAAGATCAAACCTTTGCCGTACGCGCCGACTCACTCCCGTGGCACGCGGTCCCGGCAGGTGCAACTCACCCTCCGCGCGCCCGCTGCGGGCGGGCCCGGCCCAAGCTCGCAACCCCGACCCGCCCACCGGCCCGCCGGCGCGAACAGTCCCGGGCGGCAGCCGGAGGCTCCCGCGGCCGGACGCGATCTCGAGGACTTAGCGTGCGGACAGAG
>NZ_BOQN01000088.1 GCF_018332695.1 Paractinoplanes toevensis | reverse complement strand
GCAACGCGATCTGCATGCACGAGGAGGACTACGGGGTGCTGTGGAAGCACACCGACCTCTTCAACGAGATGGCCGAGACCCGCCGGCAGCGACGCCTGGTGATCTCGTTCTTCGTGACCATCGGTAACTACGACTACGGCTTCTACTGGTACCTGTACCTCGACGGCACCATCCAGCTCGAGTGCAAGGCGACCGGCGTGGTCTTCACCTCGGCCTATCCGTGCGAGGGATACCCGTACGCCACGGAGATCGCGCCCGGTCTCGGCGCGCCGTTCCACCAGCATCTCTTCTCGGCGCGCCTGGACATGACCGTCGACGGGGTGAAGAACGCCGTCGACGAGGTGGATGCGGTGCGGGTGCCGGTCGGACCGGAGAACCCGTACGGCAATGCCTTCGCTCGCCGGACCACCCGGCTGGCCAGCGAATCGACGGCGCAGCGGCTCGCCGATCCGGCCGCCGGCCGGGTCTGGCACATCGTCAACCCGGAGGTCAAGAACCGGCTCGGCCAGCCGGTGGGGTACGCGTTGCACCCGGCCGGCCTGCCGGTGCTGCTGGCCGACGACTCGTCGTCGATCCACCAGCGGGCGACGTTCGCGACCAAGCACCTCTGGGTGACCCAGTACGCGCCGGACGAGCGCTACCCGGCCGGTGACCTGGTCAATCAGAGCCCGGCCGGGGCGGGGCTGCCGGCCTGGACGGCGGCCGACCGGCCGATCGACGGCGAGGACATCGTCGTCTGGCACACGTTCGGCCTGACCCACTTCCCGCGGCCGGAGGACTGGCCGATCATGCCGGTCGACTACGCCGGCTTCACGCTCAAGCCGTACGGCTTCTTCGACCGCAACCCCACCCTGGACGTCCCGAAGTCAGCGGCCCGGCACTGCCACTGAAACCCCGGCGGTCCGGGTGCCGCAACTCCCGGACCGCCGACCACGTCTAGGCAGCCTGGCCGGGATCCCGCCCCTCCTGGAATTGGCGGGACCCCGGCCCGAGAAGATCTCTAGCCCAGCCTGAAGCTCTGGGCCGCGGTGCCGTTGCAGGTGTACTGCACCAACTGGACGCTGTCGGCCGTGCTGGCAGCCGGCACGTCCAGGCACTTGCCGCTGTTGCGGTTGACCAGGTGGAAGTAGCCGCCGCTCTCGGCGACCGACTGCCACTGCTGGTTGAGGCCGCCGCCGTACGTCCAGGTCTGGATCTTGGCGTTGTCGGCGGTCGAGACGTCGGTGACGTCGAGCGCCTGGGCGGTGTTGGCCTGGTTGTTGATCCGGACGTAGGTGCCGGTGGTGGTCACCAGTTGGTACTTCTGGGCGGCGCTGCCGTTGCAGGTGTACTGCTGGATGGCCGTGCCGTTGGTGGTGCCGGCTCCCTTGGCGTCCAGGCACTTCCCGCTGTTCTTGTTGATCAGTGAGCTGAAGCCGGGGCTGGTGGGCGGAGTCGTCGTCGGCGGGGTGGTGCCGCCTCCGCCCAGCCAGAGCAGGCCGTTGATCAGCCACTGGTTCTGCTGCGCGCTCGCGAACGTCGACGACGTACGCGTGTTGGTCGAGTAGTTCATGCCGTTGTGGCCGAAATTGGCGTACAGCATCTTGTAGTTCTTGTTGGTCCACATGATCGGGTAGAACCCGCTGCGCCACTGCTGGTTGGGGTCGTCACCGACTGGGAAGGTCGAGGCGTCCAGCGAGGCCAGGATGTCGATGTTCGCGTTGTTGCGCAGGTCGTTGCTCCACGAGTACCACTCGCTGACCGACGACTGGATGGTGGCCGGCAGTCCCGCGGTGGAGGGGTGGTTGCGGTCCTCGATCTTCAGCGTCTCGGCGGTCGGCCCCCAGGTGTTGGAGACGAAGTTCCCCGAGCCGAGGAAGGTGTTGTAGTACCAGCTCCAGTCGTTCGCGCTGGTGGTGAACGCGCTCACGTGGAAGCCGAGGAAGCCGCCGCCGTTCTGCATGTAGGTCTGGAAGGCGGCGCGCCGCTCGGCCGGCGGCCCGTCGTCGAGGAACATGACGACCTGCACGCCGGAGAGCCCGCTCGCGCTGAGCCGGCTCCAGTCGGTGGTGGCCTCCCAGGTGAAGCCGTACTGGGCGGCGGTCTTCGGAAACCACTCCTTGGCTTCTTTGTCGAAGTCGATGTGCGCGGCGTCCCACGTTCCGTTGTAGAACGCGAGCACCTTGAACGGCGCCGCGGCGGCGGCGTCGGCGGACTGGATGGCGATGCCGGTGGCAGCCGTCGTGAGCAGGGCAATCGTCGCCACGAGGGCGCGTTTGAGCAGCTTTCGAGCCACGGTGGGAACCTCGGGGATGAGTAGCGGTTGGGGACGCGGCGCCGCTGCGCACATCCTCAGGCATCGATGTCCCACGCCACAAGGTAAAGAGCCCTAATAGTTAAATTAACTCTCGATACTGGTGGCCGGCCCGGTCGAGTCCCGGATGATCAGCTCGGTGGCCAGCTCGATGTGCAGGGCGTCCAGGCGGTGCCGGTTGAGCAGGCGGAGCAGCAGTCCGACCGCCATCCGGCCCATCTCCTGCAGCGGCTGG
Organism: Paractinoplanes toevensis; assembly: GCF_018332695.1. GTDB lineage: Bacteria > Actinomycetota > Actinomycetes > Mycobacteriales > Micromonosporaceae > Actinoplanes > Actinoplanes toevensis. The sequence continues at coordinate 120,509 of NZ_BOQN01000088.1, read as the reverse complement.
CGCACCGTGGTCAGCGTCGGCCGGGTCGCCTGGGCCAGATCGATGTCGTCGAAGCCGGCGATCGAGAGATCCTCGGGCACGCGCAGGCCACGCTCGGCGGCGGCGGCCAGCGCGCCGGAGGCGGCCTTGTCGTTGAAACCGAGCAGGGCGGTCGGCCGGTCCGGCCGGTCGAGCAGGCGCTGCGCGGCCTGGTAACCGAAGCGGACCGTCGGCTCGCCCGGCAGGGCCAGGGCCGGATCGGGCAGGACGCCCGCGTCGGCCAGGGCCGAAATGTGCCCGGCCCGGCGCGCGGTGCTGGCCAGCCAGTTGTCCGGGCCGGCGATCAGGCCGATCCGCCGATGACCCAGCTCGACGAGGTGGCCGGTGAGGCTGCGGGCGCCGGCGAAGTGCGCGGCCGACACCGCGGCGATGTCGCGGGGCACCGGCTCGCGCGGGTCGACCACGACGAACGGGAAGCCGGCCGCCTGCAGCGCGACCAGTTCGGTGCCGGGCTCGGGCGGCAGCACGATGATGGCTCCGGCGATGCCGGTGCGGCCGGCCAGGGTGGGCAGCACGGCGCCGTGCTGGGCGGACTCGCCCGCGTTCAGCACCAGCTGCCGGTCGTGCAGGTCGAGCGTCTCGGCGATCGACGAGACGATCAGTCCGAAGTAGTCGGTCAGCAGGTAGGGGCAGCGCACGTAGATCGAGCCGGCCGGGGCCGGGCGGCGGGTGACGGCCCGGCCGCCGAGCTCGGTGATCGCGCGCTGCACCAGGTCACGGGTCTCCGGGGCGACGTGCGACTGCTCGTTGAGCACCCGGGAGACGGTCGCGATGGAGACGCCGGCGTGGGCCGCGATGTCGCGGACGGTGACCCTTGTTACCGGCCCCTGTTTCATGACTCGAGCATAGACATTGACGTCTTTCGAGCTGGCTGGTTACCTACCTGTATCAGAAACATTCCGTAGTTGTTTCAGATTGTTACAGGGAGATCGAATGGCCGGCCTCGGAACCGCCCTACTCTCCGTACTCCTGCTTGCCGCCCCTCCGCCGCACCACAGCGACACCGCGCGGGTCTGGGTCACCTCGCCGGACGGCAGCAATTACGTCGGCACCGTCGACTTCGGCGCGGCCGTCGACACCGCGGCTCCCACGATCGTGATCGACCCTGGCCGGAAATTTCAGACAATGACCGGTTTCGGAGCATCGATCACCGACTCGTCGGCGGCGGTGCTCTATCGGCTGGCCCCCGCCGCCCGGAACGCCGCGATGACCGACCTCTTCGCCACCGACCGGATCAACTTCCTGCGCCAGCCGATCGGGGCCTCCGACTTCACCGACGAGCCGGCCTACACCTACGACGACGTGCCGGCCGGACAGACCGACTACGCACTGCGGCACTTCAGCGTCGCCCACGACCGCGCGCAGATCCTGCCGCTGCTGCGCCAGGCTTCGAGATTGAACCCCGAACTGCAGATCATGGGTACGCCGTGGTCGCCGCCGGCGTGGATGAAGACCAACGGGTCACTGATCGGCGGCCGGTTGATCGACAGCCCGGCCATCTATCGGGCGTACGCCTCCTACCTGCTGAAATTCGTCCAGGCCTACCGGGCCGAGGGTGTCCGCATCGACTACCTCTCGCTGCAGAACGAACCGCAGAACCGGGCACCGTCCGGCTACCCCGGCATGGACCTGCCGTCCTGGCAGGCGGCCAAGGTGATCGAGCAGCTCGGCCCGATGCTGCGATTCGAGAAAACCAAGATCCTGGGGTACGACCACAACTGGGCCGAGCATCCGAACGACGCCGCCAACACCCCGCCGGACGAGGTCGCCGACATCGACCACTACCCGCAGGAGCTGCTGGCCTCGCCGGCTGCCCGCTGGGTCGCCGGCACCGCCTACCACTGCTACTCCGGCGACCCGAGCGCGATGACCGCCCTGCACAACGAGTTCCCGGCGAAGGACATCTACTTCACCGAGTGTTCCGGCAGCCAGTCCGGCGATCCGACGATGACGTTCTCCGACACGCTCAAGTGGCACGCCCGCAACCTGATCATCGGTAACACCCGGAACTGGGCGAAGACCGTCGTCAACTGGAACCTCGCCCTCGACGAGACGAACGGCCCGCACACCGGCGGCTGCGGCACCTGCACCGGCGTCATCACGGTCGGCGCGTCGGTGACCAGAAACGCCGAGTACTACACGCTCGGGCACCTGGCCCGCTTCGTCCGGCCCGGCGCGACCCGGGTGGCGAGCACGTCGTTCGGCACCACCGGCTGGAACGGCCAGGTCATGGACGTGGCGTTCGTGAACCCGGACGGCAGCACGGTGCTGGTCGCGCACAACGAGAACGACAACCCGCAGGCGGTCGCGGTCCGGATCGGCAACCGCCAGTTCAGCTACACGCTGCCGGGCGGGTCGCTGGCCACGTTCGTGTGGCGCGGCGGCGGTTCGCACGACCGGCCGATCGCACCGACCGGTTGGACCGCCACCGGCACCGGCGACGTCCCGGCCAACGCGGTCGACGACGACGCGAGCACCCGCTTCAGCACCGGCGCGGCCCAGCAACCGGGCCAGTACCTGCAGGTGGACCTGGGCCGGGCGCAGCCGGTGCGGCGGATCGTCTTCGACACCGGCGCCTCGACCGGCGACTACCCGCGCGGCTACGCGATCACCGCGTCGGCCGACGGAGTGCACTGGGCACCTGTCCGCAGCGCGGGAGCCGGGCAATTCGCGGAGGGCGACCTGCGTGGGCGGAATGTTCGCTTCGTGCGGATCACCCTGACCGCGGCGACCGACACCTGGTGGTCGGTCGCCGACGTCCGGGCGTATCGCTGAGTCGTCAGCCGCGCCCGGCTTGGCAGCCGGGCGCGGGCCCCGGTCAGTCGAGAACTGCCTGGGTGTAGAACTGGCTCGGGTCGGCGGCCAGGGACGCCTTCACGTGGGCGCTCCAGTCGTCGGCCACGACCTCGAACTTGTTCGCCTCGATGCCGTCCAGGGCGGCCTTCACCACGGCGGCCGGGGCGATCTTCGGGCCGTCGTAGTTCGCCATCATGTCGGTGTCGGCGGCACCCAGGTGCAGGCCGGTGACCAGGGTCTTCTGGGCGACCAGTTCCAGCCGTACGCCGTTGGTCAGGTTCCAGGCGGCGGCCTTGGCCGCGCCGTAGGCACCCGCGCCGTCGTAGTTGAACCAGGAGAGCGCCGAGAGCACGTTGAGGATCGCGCCACCGCCGAGGCGAGGGGCGAATGCCCGGATCATGTTGAGCGGGCCCCAGAAGTTGGTGTCGATCTCCTGGCGGATCGTGTCGAGGTCGCCGGAGATCAGGTTCGCGCCGGTGGAGACGCCGGCGTTGTTGATCAGCAGGTTGACGTCGCTCGCCACCGAAGCGGCGGCCGCGATCGAGGCCGGGTCGGTGACGTCGAGCTTCAGCGGGATGACGCCGGGGAGGTCGATCGTCTCCGGGCGGCGGGCCGCGGCGTACACCTTGGTGGCCCCGCGCTCGAGAAGCTGAACGGTGAACTCGCGGCCGATGCCGCGGTTAGCCCCGGTGACCAGGGCAATTGCTCCGGAAATCTGCATAAGAGATACGCTAGAACCTGACGTTGACGTCAGAGGCAAGAACTGCGATCGGAGTCACCATGCGGATCGGCGAGCTGGCCACCAAGGCGGGCGTGAGCGTCCGTGCGCTGCGCTACTACGAGGAGCAGGGCCTGCTCAGGTCGGTCCGCAGCACCAGCGGCCAGCGGCATTACGCCGAGGAGGCGGTCGACCGGGTCCAGCTGATCCAGCACCTCTACGCGGCCGGCCTGGCCAGCCGCACCATAGCCGAGCTGCTCCCGTGCGTGGACGCCAAGGTCAGCACCCCCGAGTCGCGGGCGCGACTGTCGGCCGAGCGCGAGCGCATCGACCGACAGATCACCGAGCTGATCCAGACCCGCGACCGCCTCGACGCGATCATCGAGCTCACCGAGCGCCCCGACGTGACCGGCTGCCTGGTCAAGGCGAGCGGAGCGGCTTGATGAGTGGCGCGTCCCGGGACAGCTCCCGGAAGCCGAGGCCGTAATACAGCCCGCGCGCCCGGGGATGCCCGGGCGCACCCAGGCAGACGACGGTCGCGTGGTCGGCCCCGGCCGCCCGCGCCAGGTGCAGGCCGTGCAGCATCATCGCGCGGGCCAGCCCGAGCCGCCGGTAGTCCGGATGCGTTCCGACCGGCTCGAACTCGACCGTCCGGTTCGCCCGGTCGAACCACATGATCGCCGACGAGGCCATCGTCCCGTCCGGCGCCTCCACCAGGACGTGCAGGTCGCCGCGGTAGGCCGCGGTCTGCCGGACCCCCGCGTAGCTTTCGGCCGTGTACGACGAGGGTGCCCAGGCGTCCACGTGGGCCTGGACCGCGGCCTCCGACCCGGCCTCGTCGGCGGTGCGGAAGCGGAACCCGTCCGGCAGCACCGGCTGGTCCAGATCGGTGAGGTCCCGCCGGTTGAGTTGGGTCCAGTCGCCGTCGTCGCCGAGCGCCGCCGCGTCGGCGACAAAGCCGTGCGCGGCCCATCGCCGCAGGGCGAACTCCTCGGCGGTCGTCGGCGTCGCCGTGCGTTCCAGGCCGGCCGCGACCGAGTCGTACCACTCGATCACGTCGTCGATCAGTTCGGCGTGGCCGGGATGGACCTGATAACTCAGCGCGGCGCCGGTGACCTCCCGGACCGACCCGTCGTTGCGCCGCACCCGGTGCGGAAGAAAAGCCCAGCCCCACGCCACCAGTTCGGCGCCGGAGAACCACAGCCGGCGCGGCCAGGCCGCGCCGAAGGGGACGTTTCCCTTGCCCAGACCCAGGCCAGTTCCCCGTACGAGGCGCCGGCACTGATCAGGTCGGGGCGAAGGGCGGTGACGCGTTGCGCCAGATCCTGCATGAGCGGTATGTCCGCGCCGGTCAGGATTTCCGTCATGGTGCGCCACTCTGCCAGGACACAGCCGTGCCCACGAGCCGTTTTGCCGCCTAACCCGCCAAGATCAGGAAGATCCCAGCCGGCCGATCGCCGACGACACGTCGCCGACCCGGTCGGCGAGCAGCCCGACCGCGCCGACCGCCCGGCTCATCGGGTCGTCGCCCGAACCGCCCAGCGCCTTCGCCCTCAGGTAGGCGTCCTTGACCTCGGCCCACCGCGCGGCCTGCGCCGGGGTCAGCCGCCCGCGCAGCTCGGCCAGCTTGAGCAGGTTGGCCTCGGCGCCGGTGGTCAGCGTCTGCGCCTCACCGGCGTAGTGGTCGTCGAGCACCGCCTCGATCTCGTCGTCGTTCATCGCCGGGACGATGCGTTCGGCCAGCTTGTTCATGTTGCGGTAGGAGCCCTGCAAACGGAACGGCGGCTCGGTGCGCGACTCGTCGGCCTGCCCGGCCGACGCGATGTACGCCTGGTTGTTCCGCAACACGACCTGCTGCACCCGACGCATCTTCCGCAGCACCGACAGAACCTGGTCCAGTTCGGCGGCCGAATATGCGTAGGAAAGGCGGTCGGGACGCACCTCCGAGTCGCCCGAAGCGAGTCGTACGAGCAGCGGCAGGTCGTCGGGCGAGCGGGTGGCGAGCGGCGCGAGCACCGGGTTGGAGGTGAGCGCGTTCTCCAGATAGGACATCTCGAAGACGTCGGTGCGGCCGCTCAGCACGTCACCGAGGTTCCACACGTCGGCCCGGTTGGCCAGCATGTCGGGGATCCGGAAGCGCTGCCCGCTCTCGGTGTACGGGTTGCCGGCCATGCACACCGCGAACCGCTTCCCGCGCAGGTCGTACCGCTTGGTCGAGCCCTCCCAGACGCCCTCCATCTGCCGCTGCGCGTCGCAGAGCGAGATGAACTTCTGCAGCAGCTCCGGGGAGGTGTGCTGAATGTCGTCGAGGTAGAGCAGCACGTTGTTGCCCATCTCCAGGGCGAACGAGATCTTCTCGATCTCCTGCCGCGCGGTCGCGTTCGGCGCCGACGACGGGTCGACCGAGGTGACCGCGTGGCCCAGCGCCGGCCCGTTGACCTTGACGAAGACCAGGCCGAGCCGGTTCGCGACGTACTCCATGAGGGTCGTCTTGCCGTAACCGGGCGGCGAGATCAACAGCAGCAGGCCGGACTGGTCGGTGCGCTTGGCATCGCCGGCCGCGCCCAGCTGCCGGGCCAGGTTATCGCCGATCAGCGGCAGGTAGACCTCGTCCAGCAGCCGGTTGCGGACGAAGGCGGTCATCACCGCCGGACGATATTCATCGAGGCGCAGACGGTCGCGCTCGGCGGCGGCGAGGGCATTGCGACGTTTCTGGTACGCCCGGAAGGCCGGCACCGCCGCTTCGCGGAACGAGCGGGTCCCGGCCAGGAACCGGTCGAGCCGCAGCTGCAGCCGGCCGCCGCTGATGCGAGGGTGCACGCCGAGCAGCCCCTCGACCGTGGCATCGAGCGCCGCCGCCGAGTCGTACCTGGTCAGCTGGGTGCCGGTGAGCTCGATCGCGACCGCCTCGATCAGGTCGTCCTCGGTGCCGGCATCCGGGACGGCCGACCGGAACGCGGCCAGCCAGCCGGTGATCAGCTGCCGGCGTTCGGCCACGGTGGGCAGTCCGGCCAGGTCGTCGAGGTAGCCGCGGGCGGCCCGGTGGAACTTGTCGAGGAAGGTCCGGGCGCCGGCCGCGGTGACGAACCCGGCCGTCCCGTCGGCCAGTTCCTCGACCAGGTATTCGCCGATGGGTTCCCCGGCCAGGGTGGAGATCTCGGCGGCCAGCTCGACGAGCGGGAGGCCCGAACCGAAGGCGGTGCGCGCCCGGGCCAGCGAGGTCGCCCGCACGGTCCAGGCGGTGCGCTGCTCGGCGGTGGTCTCGAAGGCCCAGAACAGCTGGGCGGCGACCCGCACGGACGGCTCGAACCGCAACAGTCCGGCCCCGGCGTGCAGCCGGATCACGGCGGACAGGATCAGGGTCGCATCGGCGTCGTGCACGCCACGCTCGTACCCCTCGTCGATGCGGGACTCGGCTTCCCGCCGTACGAAATCGGGCAGGGACCCGTCGGCGAGCGCGGTCGCCGCACCGGCCGGATCGGCCGCGAAGATCGCGGCCGCCAGGTGTTCGGCCCGATAGACCGACGAGTTTTCCGAGGGCAGCGACTGCGGCCAGAACGGCCGGGTGTCGGCGACGAAGGAGGCGTCGCGGATCGGCGCGCGATAGTCGGTGCCGGTGATCGTGAAGGCCAGGTCGGGGCCGTCCGGCACCAGCGTCAGGTCGATGGCCTGGGTGTTCACCGCGAAGGTGTGCCGGCCGAGGCGGATCGTGGTGCCGCCCTCGCCGTACAGGTCGAGGCGGTCGCGCAGGGCGCGCCCGGCCTCCTGCCGGGCCGCCTTGACGCGTCCGTCCAGCTCTTCGGCGCGTACGGCGTCGCCGAGCTCGCGCAGGTCGGCCGCGACCGAGCGCAGCTTGGCGACCATCGGATCGGTGGCGAAATAGGTGTTGACCTCGTCCAGCGTGGACAGCCCGGCGACCCGCCGTTGCACGCTGGCCAGGGTGCGCTGGGCTGACGCCGCGAGCCGGTCGGCCCGCCGCTGCCGTTCGTCGATCAGTCCCTGCCGGCGCCCCGCGAAGGCCTCGTAGACCTCGGTGCGCTTGGCGGCCAGCTGGTCGACGAAGTCGTCGAACTCGCCGAACCGGGTTTCCAGCGCCTCGACCTGCAGCATCAGCTTCGCCGACTGCTCGTCGCAGCGTTCCGGTGTGTCGGCCGCCGCCAGCCCGGCCGTGACGGCCTGACCGAGCAGCGCGAACTCGGCGGCGAAGGCGGCCCGGCCCTCGACCGCGGCCAGGTCGCGGCGGCGCCCGTCGAGGGTGGCCCGAGCCCGGTTGATCCCGCCGAGCACCTCGCCGATGCGTTCCAGGATGGCGACCCGCACGGTGGCGTCGGCGATCTCCAGCCCGCCCACCACGTCGATCACCACCTGCAGGCCGTCGGCCTGCTCGGCGAGCCTGTCGGCGACCGGCTGGGCGGCCGCCACGGTGGCGATCGCGGACGCCTCGGTGACCAGCGCTTCGACCGCCTGTTGGTAGCCGGCGAACGCCTGCTCCTGACGGAGGAACTCGACGGCCCGGCGGGCCGTCTCGTCGATCTCGGTGGCCAGGGTCGCCTCGAGGGCGTCGAGCCGGCCGAGGTCGGCGTAGCGCATCTCGCGCAGCGTGACGGTGTGGCCCTGCTGCTGGCGCAGCGAGGCGAGCAGCCCGATCCAGCCGTCGGTGCCGGCCGGCACCTCCCCGCGGGCCCGCCGGATCAGGGCGGTCGCGGCCGCCTCGGCCTGGTCGACCGCGGTGGTGGCCTGGGCGGTGAGCTGCTGGACCGCCTCGAACTCGTCCAGCACCTGCTCGGCGGTGGCCCGCACCTCGCGCAGCGGCGTGGCCAGGTCGTCCAGCTCGGTCTCGGCCAGCCAGAAGTAGTTGTCGAACAGGCGCGAGCAGGCCGCGATGATCGCCTCGAAGACCGGTCCGGACGGCGACATCTCGTCGACCATCCGGGCCACCGACAGCGCGTCGGCGATGCCCCGCACCAGGTCGGCGTTGCCGATCCGGTCGAGCGGGCCGCTGCCGATCGGCTGGGCCGCCGCGAACGTGTCGGAGACGAACGGCGTCTGCCAGATCTGCATCGGGTGCACCCGGGTGGGCTCGTCCGAGTCGTGCCGGAACGCGATCAGCGTGCCGTCGTCGAACAGCGACCAGCCGTGGCAGGTGATCGGGGTGGCCACCTCTTTGCGGATGACGTTGTAGGGCAGCAGCAGGTAGCGGCCGGTGCCCCGGGCGTGGAAGACGTAGAGCACGTCCTCGCCGTTGACCGACCGCAGCACCCGCTCGAACTCCAGGTCGGCGGTGTCCGCGTCGAACGTCCGGGCCAGGCCGGTGGCCAGGTAATACCCGCCCGGGAAGATGATCCCCTGGTCCTCCGGCAGTCGCTGGCAGGCCTGCCCGATCCCGTCGAGCCGCTGCACATCCTTGGTCCGGGTGTTGAAGACCAGGTAGCGGTGCTGGGTCTCCTTGTAGGGAAGGACCCGGATCAAGATCAACGGACCGATTCGGGCGTACGCGATGGAAGCGTCGGCCAGGCTCTGCAGCGGCTCGTCCACCGGCTCGGAGAAGATGCCCTCGCCGTCCTCGGTGTTGTTCTCCACCTTCACCGTGAGCGTGCCGCCGACCGTCTCGACGAAGACCGCGTCCTCGATCGAGATGTGCGGGTGCCGCCCGAGAACGTGCTGGTCACGGGTGGTCGGCGTCCACTCGAAGTCCCAGGCCGGCGGGAAGACGTGGTCGCGTTCGCCCCGGTTGTCGAGATAGGACACCGTGCCGTCGGTGGCCACCCGCCAGCGCAGCACCTTGAGGTCGTCGCCGCGCGCCCCGGTTTGGAACACCGCGAGCAGCAGCCCTTCGAGCCGCCGCAACTGGAGCAGCCGGGTGTCCTTGTAGTAGCGGTACAGCTCGGCGAAGTCCCGCTGGAAGCCCGGGTCGTCGAGGATGTTGCCCTGCTCGGCCGGCGTCAGCTTGCCGTCGGACAACCGGTGCACAGCGAAGACGTCGGCCACCGCGGTCTCGGCCCGCAGCCCGATGAAGACGTTGTAGCCGAACAGCATCGAGCCGCCGACGTGCGCGATGTCCCGGGGCACGCAGTTGTTCTCGGTGCGCACCCGCTCGGTGCCGAGCAGCGTCATCTGCCGGCCGCCGAACGTCTCGACCCGCTTGTCGTTCAGCGTCTCGGCGCGGGCGGCCAGCTCCTTGGCCTGCGCGCCCAGCCGGGCGCGCAGGACCTCGTATGTTCCGGCGTCGAGCTGGGTCACTTGGCCGCCGCGTCGTCGGCCTTGATCTGCTTGGCCAGGTACGCGGCCAGCGTGACGTTGGCGGCGTCACCGGTGGACAGCCCGTTGAGGGCCTTGCTCAGCTCGCCCACGAGGTCGCCCTCGCCGTCGAGGTAGCGGGAGCCGAGCGCCTGCGCGACCGTCGAGTTCTCCACGAAACCGTCCACGCTCTTGCCCAGCGTGATCGAGCCCAGCAGCTTGTCGAAGAAGATCGAGTCGCCGCCGACGATGTCGATGTCGGCCTTGGCCAGGCCGACCGAGAGCACCTCGGCCTGCGCCTCGGCGATCTGCTGGTGCACGTTGATGCCGGCCAGCCGGATCTCCTTCTCCATCTCCAGGCGCAGGCGGTACTCCTCGTGGCCGCGGGTGGCGTTGTCCATCGCCGCCATCGAGCCCGCCTTCTCCTGCAGGCCCTCGGCCTCGGCCAGCAGCTTCGCCTTGATCGACTCGGCCGCGATGAGTGCCTTCTCCCGGGAGACGACGTTCTCCGCCCGGCCGGTCTTCTCCACCACCTCGGCGTTGCGCTCGCGCACCTGCACGTCGGCCAGGCCGGCCGCGGCCGCCTCGGCCTGCGCGCCCTCGGCCAGCCGGATCTTGGCGCGGGTGTCCAACTCAGCGGTCTGCTGCCGGGCCTCGGCCAGCAGCAGTTCCTCGCGAGCCTTGAACTTGGCCGCGGTCTCGGCCGCCTCGGCCGCCTTGATGTCCTTGACCAGGGCTTCCTGCGCCTCGGCCTCGGCATTGATGATCACGGCCTGGCGGGTGCGCTCGGCCTCCTCGACCACCCGGAGGCGCTTGATGTTCTCCTCCTGCTCGGCGACCGTCTTCTCCACCGCGATCCGCTCCCGGATGACCTCGGCGATCGAGCGGCGCTCGCCCTCGACCTCCTTGTCCTTGGCGATGGTGCTCAGCTCGGTCTCCCGCTGGCGCGAGATGACCTCGAGCATCCGGTCCTTCTCGATGCGCTCGGTCTCGATCGCGATGACCCGCTCCCGGTTCTTCTCGGCCACCGCGATCTCCCGGGCCTTGTTCTCCTCCTGCACGCCGAGCTGCTGCTGGGTCTTGAGCTTCGCGCCCTCGGACCGCAGCATCTCCTCGGCCTGGGCGAGGGCGATCTCGGCCTCCTCGCGGGCCCGGATCGTCTCGATCTCGCGGCGCTGCCGGATCTCGGCGTCGGCCTGCCGGCGTTGCAGTTCGAGGATGGTCTCCTTGGCCTCGACGTTCTGCCGGGTGATCTCCTTCTCCTCGGTGCGCCGGAAGTCGTTGGTGCGCACCGCCTCGATCGCGGTCAACTCGGTGATCTTCCGGATGCCCTGCGCGTCGAGGATGTTCTTGGAGTCGAGCGACATCAGCGGCGTCTGCTCGAGGAAGTCGATGGCCGCGTCCTCGAGGCTGTAACCGTTGAGGTCGGTGCCGATCACCTCGATGATCTGATCGCGGAACTCGTGCCGCTTCGTGTAGAGGTCGACGAAATCGAGCTGCTTACCGACGGTCTTGAGCGCTTCCGAGAACTTCGCGCTGAACAGTTCCTGCAGCGTGGTCTCGTTGCTGGCCCGCGCGGTGCCGATCGCCTGCGCCACCTTGATGACGTCCTCGGTGGTCTTGTTGACCCGCACGAAGAACGTGATGCGAATGTCGGCCCGGATGTTGTCCCGGCAGATCAGGCCCTCTCGGCCGGTCCGGACGATCTCGATGGTCTTCACCGAGATGTCCATGATCTCGGATTTGTGCAGCACCGGCAGCACCACCGCACCGGTGAACGTGACGTCGACCCGGCGCACCTTCGAGATGATCAGCGCCTTGCCCTGCTCGACTTTCCGGAACATTCGGCTCAGGAAGAACAGCACGCCGACAGCGATGAGAACGATGACCGCGATGAGAATGCCCAGACCTGTCGAGATTACGTCCATCAAACATCCTTTGTGGCTATATCGGCGGGAACGACCCAGAAGAATTCGCCTTCCGGGTCGAAGTCGTAGAGGACGGCCACCGTGCCCGCGTGCAGGTCGTCGTCGCCGGCCTGGCGGACCTGGACGATCGCGGAGGAGCCGTCGCCGGCGTGCACCTCGGCCTGGCCGAACGTGCTGGTAACCCGGCCGGTGCGGATGACGCACGTGCGGCCGACGAAGTCGTTGCGGGAGGGATCGGTCCCCAGTGGAGCGAACCGTCGGATCAGCACGACCGCGACCCGGGTGAGCAGCCAGGCGGCCACCAGGGCACCGAGCAGGGCAATCCAGGCCGGGAGGAACTCAGCCCCGGAGAGGCTGCCGAACCAGGCGAACACGACGAGCAGCGAGACCGGTACGGAAACCGGCAAACCGCCCAGTCCCGCAAAACTCAGCAGATCGCCGCTGTCCCCCGCATCCGGGTCGGCGCCGCCGGCGATCACCACGACCCAGAACCCGATCACGAGGATCAGCAGGGGGGTGAACAGAACGGTCGGGAAGCTCAGCACGGCCCCGACGAATCCGTCCATCGCCTTGTCACGCCCCCGTTCATGTTTTTGTCAGGGCCATGGTGACAGGCCAGGTCAACGCGCTAACACAAATGTCAGACACCCGTCTCGGCTTCGGGGGAACTCCCGCCGTACGCGTGGTCTGTAATTGTTTGGGCTTTTTGTCCGTCCGACGTGGCTAACGTCGCTTTCGATGACGGAGACAACAACAGAGGTCCGCCCGGCCGAGACTCGCTCGGCCGGGCCGTCCCTGAGGTTCCGGCCCGACATCGAAGGACTGCGGGCCGTCGCGGTGACCGCGGTCGTCCTCTGCCACGCCGGGGTGCCCGGTCTGGGCGGCGGCTACATCGGCGTGGACGTCTTCTTCGTCATCTCCGGGTTTCTGATCACCTCGCTGATGATGCGCGAGGTGGCCGAGACCGGCGACCTGTCGCTGCTGCGCTTCTGGGGCCGGCGCGCCCGCCGGATCCTGCCCGCCTCCACCGTCGTGCTGGTCACCGTCGTGCTGGCCGGCTATCACTGGCTCGGGTTCCTGCGCGGCGACGAGATCGCCGACGACGGGCGGTGGGCGGCGCTGTTCGCCTCCAACTTCAACTTCGCGGCCCAGGGCGTCGACTACCTCCAGTCGCAGTCCGCGCCGTCGCCGCTGCAACATTTCTGGTCGCTCGCCGTCGAGGAGCAGTTCTACCTGGTCTGGCCGGCCCTGGTCGTGCTGCTCATCTGGCTCGGCCTGCGGCACGCCACCGCGCTGCTGCTCGGCCTGGCCGTCGCCGCGTCGCTGGCCTGCTCGATCGGTCAGACCGGCACGACGTGGTCCTACTTCTCGCCGGCCACCCGGGCCTGGGAACTCGGCGCCGGGTGCCTGCTCGCCCTGGTCGCCGACCGGCTCGACCGGATCCCGGCCGCGGTGTCCACCGCTCTGGCCGGGGCCGGACTCGGCGGCGTCGTGGTGGCCGCCCTCAGCTTCGACGACAGCACCCCGATGCCCGGGTACGCGGCGGCGCTTCCGGTGGTGGCCACCGTGCTGCTGCTGGCCGGGCGGGGCGACGCGCTGCTCGGCATCGCGCCGCTGCGCTGGCTCGGCCGGATCTCGTACTCGCTCTACCTCTGGCACTGGCCGGTGCTGATCATCGCCGAGCAGGCCTACGGCCCGCTGTCGGCCCGCACGCGACTGGCGTTGGTGCTGCTCAGCGTCGCGCTGTCGATCCTGACGTACGCCTTCGTGGAGACCCCGATCCGGCACAGTCGGCGCCTGCAGCGACCGGTGCTGACCGTGGCGATGGCCGTCCTGCTGATCGCGGCACCCCTGCTGGTCGCGGAGTGGCGGACGAGCACCTCACCCAGCGGCGTCGAGTATCAACCGCGGTTGTCGTATGCGCCGTTCTAGCCGGTTCATCCTGTTGGCGCTGCTTGCCGGCTGCACGCACGCCCCTTCCACCGCGCCGCAACCGGCCGCGCCACCGGGTTCGCGGGCCGCCGTGCTCTCCGCGGTTCGTGCCGCGGCGGACCTGCGCGAGGTGCCGGCCGACCTGACCCCGTCGGTGGCGGCGGCCGGCGACGACCTGGGCCTCGACTACCAGAAGTGCGAGGCCGCGCCGGCCGCCGACCGGATCGGGGACCCGTGCGTCTTCGGCGACCGGACCGGTACGACGCGGGTCGTGCTCTACGGCGACTCGCACGCCGGGATGTGGCTGCCGGCGATGACCACGATCGCGGCGCGACGGCACTGGCGGCTTGAGTTCTACGGCAAACCGGCCTGCCCGGCGCCCCGGCTGACCTTCTGGAACCAGCAGGAGAACCGGCCGTTCACCGCGTGCGACCGGTTCCGCGACTTCGTGCTGTCCCGCATCGGGCAGAGCCACCCGGACCTGGTGGTGGTCACCAACGAGAGCTACGCCCAGAAGGTCGGCCGGGGTGAGCTGGTCACGCCCGCGCAGTGGGAGACCGGCCTGGTCGACACGCTGACCACGATCGGCCGGTCGGCGTCCCGGGTGATCGTGCTGGGTGATACGCCGGTGCTCGACCGCAGCGCGCCGGACTGCCTGGCCGCGCACGCGTCGGACATCGCATCGTGCTTCACCACCAGCACGAAGGCGACGGCGCGGGTGTGGAACGCCGCCGACGAGGCCGCGGCGAAGGAGACCGGAGCCGGATATGTCTCGGTGCTGCCGTGGCTGTGCAGGGAGATCTGCACGCCGGTGATCGGGAACATCCTGGTCTACCGGAACCAGTTCCACCTCACCGGCACGTACGCCCGAATGCTGACCGGCGTCCTGGAGGATGCCCTGGTCAGGGCCCGGACAGCCGGAGACGGCACGCCGTAGGGCGTGCCGTCTTTCCGTCGTCCTCGATCAGCGTCGGCGGCGCAGCACCGTCGCCACGACGGCGGCCACACCGAGAGCCACGGCGGCCACCGCGGCCAGCGGAACCGGTCGGCGGGCCACGTCGGCCGGCCGGCCGTCGGTGAACTGATGACGGACCCGGTCGCCGACCTCGCCGGCCTGGCTCGCCACCCGGCCCGCCGCCTGCGCGGTGGCTTGCTGCACCTCGCCCGCCTGAGCCGTCTTCGCCGCAGCCGCTTCCTTGACCTGAGCGGTCTTCTCCGCAGCGGTCTCCCGGAGCTCGGCGGCCTTGTCCGTGGTGATGTGCTTGAGCTCCTGCGTCTTCTCCACGGTGGCCTGCTTGATCGCGGCCTTCTTCTCGGCCGCGGCCTGCTTGACCCGGCCCTTGACGTCAGCCTTGGCCGCCAGCGCGGCGGCCGTCTCGCCGAGGTCGGCGCGCGTCTCCTCGATCGATTCCCGCACCTCATCCGCGGTCCTGTTGTCGCCGCTCATGCCAGCTCCTCGCTTCGCTCCGAGCTGCCAAGAGCAAATTCCGCACTGAGCCTGCCGATTCGCTCGCTACGCTCGCTCATGCGTGCCGCCCCTCCTGGATCGCGTCCTTGACCGTCTCGACATCACGCTTGCCACTGGCCATCGCGGCCTCCGGCTCGGGCGGCAGGGCCTGGCTCACCTGGCTCTTCCCGACCAGTGCGGCCACGCCCGCCGCGGCGAACAGCGCCACGGTGACGATGAGGGCGGCCGCCCAGGCCGGCATGACCAGGGCCAGCAGGGCACCCACGGTGACGAAGAGTGCGCCGAGCCCGTAGAGCGCCAGCGCTCCGGCCGCGCCGAACAGGCCGGCGCCGACCCCGGCGCGCTTGCCCTTCTCCACCATCTCGATCCGGGCGAGCGTGAGCTCTTCCCGTACGAGGGTGGAGACCTGCTCACTCATCTGCCGGACCAGATCACCGGTCGACTGTTGCTCGGTTTGCGTCGTCATGTGTGCTTCCCTCCTCGCCACCGTCTTACCCGGCGAGAACGGAGTTATACCTGGTGAAACCCTATTGACCGATCTCGCTGACCTCGGCGAACGGGCGGTCGTCCCACCACGTCGCGTGAATGATGAAACTGTGGTTCGTCTCGTTGAAGTAGACCGCCATGTTGTCCGGCGAATCCTGGACCTTCTGCACCGCGTACCCCTCGGCCGGGGTTGCCGTGACCAGCGTGACCACGCTGTCGGAGGTCATCTTGATGACCGCCTGGCCGCCCTCCACCTGGAATGAGCGCACGTAGGTGCGCAGCCCGTCGTCGGCCGTGGTGACCGTCCAGCCGTCCTCGGTCTTCGTCTGCGGGGTCGTCGCCTTCGTGGTCGGGGCGGTCGTGGCCGGCCTGGTCGTGGTGGTCTTCGTCGGGGCCGTCGTGCGCGGGCGCTGCGTGGTCGGCGCCGTTTCCGCCGGAGCCTTCGACTCGGTCACGGCGGGCAGCGGCGCCGGGAAGCTGTCGGTCTTGCCGGCCGGGAGCTGGGCGAGGGCGCCGTCCTGCGGCGCGGTGGTGCGCAGGACCGGCAGGATGGCCACGCTCGCCAACACGATGCTGGTCGCCGTAGCGGCAGCCCAGCCCGCTATCGGAGTCCACCGGGAAGATCGCACGCGGCCATAATCTCATCTACACCTATGCTGCACCGCATGGCGTTGATCCTGCTGGTCGAGGACGACCGCATCATCACGGCCGCACTGTCCCGGGCGCTCACCGACGCCGGGCACGTGGTGCGGCCGGTGGGCCGGGCCGCCGACGCCCTGAAGATCGTCACCGAGGAGCGGCCCGACCTGGTCATCCTCGACCTCGGCCTGCCCGACATCGACGGCACCGACGCGCTGCGGATGATGCGGTCGGTCTCCGACGTGCCGGTCATCGTGGCCACCGCGCGCCGCTCCGAGGCCGACATCATCAGCCTGCTCAGCGCGGGCGCCGACGACTACGTGACCAAGCCGTTCTCCGGCGGCCACATCCTGGCCCGGATCAACGCGGTGCTGCGCCGTGCCCGCTCCGCGGTCGACCAGGCCCCGCCCGAGATCGTCGTCGGCGAGCTGGTCATCAACCCGCGGCAGCGCCGGGCCGAACTGCGCGGCCAGCCGCTGCAACTCACCCGCCGCGAGTTCGACGTGCTCGCCTACCTGGCCGAACGCGTCGGCCAGGTGATCAGCCGGCGCGAGCTGATGAACGAGGTCTGGAACCAGGCCCGGATCGGCGAGGAACAGACCATCGACGTCCACATCTCCTGGCTGCGGCGCAAGCTCGGCGAGACGGCCGCGCAACCCCGATTCCTGCACACCGTACGGGGTGTCGGCGTGATGATGGTCGATCCCCGGTGAGGTGGGCGCTCAACCGGCTGGCCCTCGCGATCACGTCGATGGTCGCGCTGGCCTTCCTCGTACCCCTGGCCGTCGCCACCCGGCAGATCGCCCACGACCGGGCCGTCAGCGACGCCCGCCAGCAGGCGACGTCCCTGGTCACGGTGCTCGGCGTGGACGCCGATCCGACCCTGCTGACCAACGCGGTGGCCAGCACCGCGGCCGGCAGCGCGGGCCGGCTCGCCGTACACCTGCCGGAGGTCGACCCGATCGGCGTCTCGCACACCGACGCCGCCCAGATCAACATCGCCGCACAGGACCGCAGGTCCGTGCTGGCGCCGGCCCCCGACGGCGTCGCCTACCTGCAGCCGACGGTCCTGACCGACGGCCGCACGGTGGTCGTCGAGGTTTATGTGCCCGATTCCGAGATGCAGCGCGGTGTCTGGACGGCCTGGCTCGTCCTGGGCGGACTGGCGGTGCTGCTGGTGGCCGGGTCGGTCGCGCTGGCCGACCGCCTCGGCGGCCAGCTGGTCAAGGCCACCCGGCAGCTGGCCGGCTCGACCCGCCGCCTGGGCGGCGGCGACCTGGCCACCCGGGTCGAGCCGATCGGCCCGCGCGAGCTGCAGGACGCCGCGAACGCTTTCAACACCATGGCCGACGACCTGCACGGCCTGCTGGAACGGGAACGCGAGCTGGCCGCGGATCTCTCACACCGATTGCGTACGCCGTTGACCGCGCTCCGCCTGGACGCCGAAGCCATGCCCCCCGGTCCCGTGGCCGACCGCATGCGGCAGGCCTGTGACCTGCTGGACTCCGAACTGGAAGAGATCATCACCGGCACCCGGCGGGGTTCGCAGGCCCGCGGCCCGGAGCGAACCGACCTGGTCGAGGTGCTGGCCGACCGGCTGGCGTTCTGGTCGGTGCTGGCCGAGGACCAGGAACGGCCGTGGGAGGTAGTCGGCGGAGACGTGCCGGTGATGCTGCCGCAGTCACACAGCGAGCTGATCCTGGTCGTGGACGCGATGCTCGGCAACGTCTTCTCACACACCCCCGAGAAGACGGCGTTCCGAGTGACCATCTCCCCGAACGGCCTGCTCGTCGACGACGCCGGCCCCGGCATCGCCGACCCGGCCCGGTCGGTGCAGCGCGGGGTCAGCGGCGCCGGCTCGACCGGCCTGGGCCTGGACATCGTCCGCCGGGCCGCCGACGAGTCCGGCGGGCAGTTGGTGATCGCGCGCTCTCCGCTGGGCGGCGCCCGGGTGGGCATTCTTTTCGCGGTTTCATGATCCGTTAAGGAGCCTTTATGGTCGGGCTCCCTACCGTGCTCCGCATGCGCAGGAAAATTGCTTACCCCCTGGTTGCCCTCGGCGTGACGGTCGGCTCGAGCCTCGCGGTGGTTTCGCCCGCGTTCGCGCACGGCTACGTCTCGACGCCGCCGTCCCGGCAGGCGCTGTGTGCCTCGGGCGCGGTCACCGATTGCGGGCAGATCCAGTTCGAGCCGCAGAGCGTCGAGGCTCCGAAGGGTCGGCAGTCCTGCGATGGTGGGGTCTCCACCTGGTCGGTCCTCTCCGACGAGTCCCGGAACTGGCCGGCCAAGTCGGTCGGCACCTCGGTGACCTTCACCTGGGTGATGACGGCCCGGCACCGGACGGCCGACTGGCAGTACTTCATCGGCGGCACCAAGGTCGCGACGGTGGACGGCGGAAACGCCCAGCCGGACGCGGTGGTGTCCCACACGATCGACCTGAGCAAGTTCCCGGGAAAGCACACCGTGCTGGCCGTCTGGAACATCGGCGATACGGCGAACGCCTTCTACAGCTGCGTAGACCTGAACGTGGGCGGGGGAGCGTCTGCTCCTACGGCCTCCCCGACCACGTCTGCACCCTCCACGGCGCCCGCCACCACCGCGCCTACCGCCACCGCCACTACTACCGCGGCCACCGCGCCACCCGCCGCCTCCGGCTCTGCCTGGGCCGCCGGTGTTTCGTATAAAACGGGCGATGTGGTGACTTACAAGGGTGTGCGCTACCAGTGCCGGCAGTCGCACACCTCGATCAACACCTGGGAGCCGACGATCTACACGCTCGCGCTGTGGCTGCCGCTGTGAAGCGCCGCTTCCTCCTGGCCTTGATCGTTCCGCTCGCCCTCGGCGCCTGCGGAACGGCCACTCCGTCGCCGGCCCCGACGGTGACCGCGAAGAGCGTCGCCGAGATCCAGGCCGGCGACGACTACAACGACACCGACGTGATGTTCCTGCAGATGCTGGCCTACCACCAGAAGCAGGGCCTGGAGATGACCACCACCGCGGCGTCGCGCTCGGCCGATCCGCAGCTGAAGACGCTCGCCCAGGCGGTGCAGGCCACCGAGAAGGACGAGCTGTCGATGATGCAGGCGTGGCTGACCCAGTGGGGCAAGGCCACCGACGTGGACACGGCGGCTTCGCTGCACGCCGACCACGGCGGCCTGCCGGCGACCGGCCCGGCGGAGATCAAGGCACTGAAGACGGTCTCGGCGGCCGGTTTCGACACCGCGTTTCTGAACCTCTTCCTGGCCCACCAGCACAACGCCATCGAGATGGCCCACCTGGAGACAACCCAGGGCCAGAACAAAGAGGCAAAGGCCTTCGCCGTACGGGTAAGAGAGTCCCGCCAGGCCGAGGTCCAACAGATGCTCAAGCTGATGAACAGCTAGTTCCTTCGTTGGAGGGGTGGCCCCGTCCGCTGGGCCACCTCTTTCGGCGTTTCGCCACCGTCCGCCCGGTCGGCGTGCATAAGTTACGTGCGCAAATCACCACATTCCGGGGGCTGCGCTGTGACCGCTTTACGCCGTACCTTGCCTTTCGCCGTTGCCGTTGCCGTTGTCTTCGGCCTTTCGGGCGGTCCGACCTCAGCCGCCCCCGCAGGCTGGGACCACCCCGGCTACGACGCCGAGGACAGCTACTACAACCCCGGCGAGTCGGTCATCAACGCAAGCACGATCGCCAAGCTGACCAAGAAGTGGTCGGTAGCCCTGCGCAAGCACGACGGCTCGTGCGGCGGCTTCGGCGCCCCGATGGTCGCCGGCGGGCGCGTGGTAGCCACCGACCAGCTGGGGATTTCGGCGTTCCAGGCACTGACGGGCGCTCCGGCGTGGCGTTTCAGCTGGGAAGACCCGGGCGACTCGGACACGGCGGTGCTGGCAGCCTCGGGCAACACGGTGATCGCCACCAACGGCGACTGCAACTCGAACAGTGACCCGGACGGCCGCCTGGTGGCCCTGGACCTGGCAACGGGCAAGGTCCGCTGGCGGGTGGAATCCGACATGCCCATCTACACGGTGGTGGTCGATAAGGGCATGATCGTCGTCTCCGGCGAGTCTCCGTCGGATGAGAAGGCCGTGGTCGCCTACCGGGTGTCAGACGGCAAGCAGGCCTGGAAGAAGGTCGACTACGAGGGCTCGAGCGTCTCGGCCAATGGCTACGTGCTGGTCAACAAGGGCAACACCACGTCGGCCCTGTCGGTCACGACGGGCGCTGCGCTCTGGACAAAGCCGGCGCTGTGGCAGGCAAAGGCAGCAACCCCGGCCGCCGACCGCTTCCTGGTCACCAACGGAGCCGCGATGTCCGCGATCAAGGCCGCCACCGGTGCCGTGATGTGGACCGCCCCGAACAAGGCTTCCGAGCTGCTGGCCACCGACGGCCGCCGCATTTACCGGATGGACGACCACACGGCAGAGGCCCTGGACATCAACAGCGGCCGTTCTCTGTGGTCCCGCGGCCTGCCCGCCGAAGGCGCCCAGCCCATCCGCGCAGGCGGTCTCCTCTACACGGGCGGCCCTGCCCTGTCGCCCACCTCGGGCGCCGTGATCACCCAGTCCAAGTTCCTGGCGGGCCACCAGATCCCTACCGGCGGCCGCCTTTACACCGTGAACCAGG
The DNA here is from genome assembly GCF_018332695.1 of Paractinoplanes toevensis. GTDB lineage: Bacteria > Actinomycetota > Actinomycetes > Mycobacteriales > Micromonosporaceae > Actinoplanes > Actinoplanes toevensis. The sequence goes on along the minus strand of NZ_BOQN01000088.1, from coordinate 99,661 downwards.
GAGTCTTGTCTGGCTTCGCGCCCTAGGCGAGGGACTAGCACTGCGGCGCCTACGCGGGGTAACTTCAGGGGTAGCGAGCTCGAGTTTTCGGACCGGCTCGCTACCCCTGACCGCAAGCAGGGAGCCATGAACGAGCCGGCCTTCTTCGGCGACGCACTCCGCCGACCTCGCACCAAGCGCGGACTCTCGGTGCGCGAGCTCGCCCGGCTGTCCCACCACTCGAAGTCGGTGATCTCCGAGTGGGAGAACGGTAGGAAGATCCCCGACCAAGCCACTGCGCTGCAGCTGGATGATCTGCTCGGAGCCGCCGGCGCGCTGGCGGCGGCCGCCCGATTGTCGGGCACGAAGGGCACCGCCGACCGACTGGCGCACGTCGCTGCTGCACCGCGCAAGGTGGACGCCGCTTCGGTTGACGCGCGGGAGTTGCGCAGAGAGTCCTTCAGCAGCCGCGCGCCGCGAGTCATCGGTGACCCGCTATCCGCGAACGGTCCACTTGCTGGCTCGTTTCCACTCCGCGGCGGTCATGGAAGGTACCGTAGCTTCCAAAGCAGTGGCCGACTAACGGCCGCACGCCGCTGAGATACCAGCCCGTCACGGCTTGCTTGCCGAGGCCGATTGGCTGCGGCCTCAGCGACAAGTCATGCGATCTGCCGACCTAATCGGCTAGAGGCGCCTGATCGAATGGCACAGCGACCCAACCGCCTTTAGGGAGTTGGAAACCGAGGCGGGTTGCCCTGTCGCGGTCCTCGACCCAGGTTTCGACGAGCAGATCAAGGCCGCATGCTCGAACTCGCTCCTTCGCCTGTCGTGCACGGCGAAGCGGATCGTCACGCTGAAAGCCCACCGTCTCGATCACATGCCGAGGAAAGACGACGTTAGGCAATCGAGTAAATAATTCAGTCAAACGCGTGACGAGTCCGGCATTGGGATCGAAAACTGCTGCGAGTCCCTCGTCGTCCAACAATCGAAGTGGATTCCTCATTAGGGGCGCTTCAGGGTAGAGCGACACAGCGTACAGCCTCAGGGCCTCCGCGATGACGCCTCGCTTCTGGTCACGGTTTCCCTGGCCGCCGTGCAGCCAGGCGCGGTGCGTTCTCATAAGCCATGCACTGTGCGTGTCGCGGCGAACATCGATCTTTACAAGGATGCACAGCTCGCACTGTCCCTCGCGGGGAATGCTCCAGTTCTCGCCGACCGTGCCCTTGATGTCGACGGGGACGCCGGCGATCACAGTGTCCGGTCCTCTGAGCTTGGGAAGCCCGAGCGCATCGAGTAGGTGATACTGCAGCTTCGTTCCGACCGTCCGGCGTTCGTCAGAATCTACCCGCGGGGATGCAAGATCGAAGCGTCCCGTTCGCGCACCATCAAGCACATAGTCTACGGAGGATTGCACCGCTGCGCCGAAGAGGGCAGGCAACGTGTTCTGCCGCCGAATCACTGCAAGCACCCTTCGCAGTTCATCATCTCCGGCCGGATGCTCCAAGACATGCGTTTCTCCCTGGACGTTGGTGCACAGATCGCCAGGACCGGGAGCCGAACCCCTCACTATCTCTCCAGCCTAAGCGTGACAAGTTCTTCTGCCGCCGTGGCGTCGCCGCCGACCAGCAGAGCACGTACCATCACTATGATTTCTTCATCGACTCGTTGTGCCGCGTAAGTCATGATCGTCTTTGCTGCGTCGCCGAGCCCCTCCCGCACACATGTGGCGATGGCGATAGCAGTCTCAGTAGGCTCACAATCTTGCCCGACGTGCCGCAGGATGCCGGCGGCGTCGCCGAGTTCGTCGGCCGACAGGCGCCACTGCAGGTCTGCCAGATCCTCCCATGCGCCTTGCCGGTCCCCGTCTATCTGGTCGACCGGCAAGGCGAGATTCTCTGATGGAGCACGGCCGGGGTTGGACTCCTCAACGGTGGAGACGGACGGCCGGGTGGGTAAAGCTTTGGAATCCCAAGGTCTGCCACAGGCTTTACACGGCTGGGACTGCTGAAGTTCGTACAATACCCGGTCAAGCAGGAGCAACAGGTCGGCGAGAGTGGGCAACGGCAGTGCGCTGTTGGGTGCCCGCAGACTCACCAACTGGTGCAGGGACTCCAGGATTTTCCGGGTAGGCCGCTTGCGCTTGCCAGTGATGAGATAGGAGAGCGCTGAGCTCGACATGTGGAGGCTCTTGGCGACAGCATTTTGGGACATCCCGGCATGGGTTAACGCGCTGATGCAGATACGTAACGCATCGGTGAGTTCGCGCTGCGCATTGGTTGGATGGTCGATGTTCCCCTTGTGTCCTGTTGTGGCCAAGTTGCAGCTCCTTTGAGGTGACCGGGTTCGCCGGTGCGGCCTGTCGGCCTCCCTGTCGCGACAGTGCATTCTGCCCCGCCCTTGTTCATGTTGCCGGTCCCCCCCTGTCCCATTTTTGGAGACATCTATTCGGGACGCAGAAGGCTTCCCTTGAGAACTCAGATGGACGAGATTGGTGGCAACTGAGCCGGGCGGTTCCTGATGCGACCCGCCGGTGGCATTCGGCCGGACCTGACCGGATCTCCGTCTCGGTAGTGGCATGTTCTCCGTAAACGACTAAGGGTGAGGCTGTTCCCATGAGTATCCCTACTTGGACCGATGAAGGCCTAGGCACGATGAAGCGTGCTGCGCTCTGGCTGGTGCAGGAGGTTGGCGAAGGTAACACCTTCACCAAGGGCCAGCTGCGGGATGCTTTCCCGGATGTGGCGCAGATCGACCGGCGCATGCGTGACCTGCGCGACTTCGGCTGGAAGATCGATACCAATCGCGAGGACATCGGCTTGGATCCGAACGAACAGCGGTTCGCTCAGCGAGGTATCCCGGTCTGGGAGCCGGGCAAAGCCACCCGCAGCGGTGCAGCCACAATCACCTCCAACCAGCGCCGGGAAATTCTCGCCCGTGACGGTTATCTCTGTCGTAGTTGCGGCATCGGACCGGGTGACAAGTACCCGGGGACGGAGATGACTTCGCAGCTCGACGTTGCTCGGCGGAAGGTCCGCATGGAGGATGGCCGGCATGAGGTGAGGTTGGTCGTTGAGTGCAACCGTTGCAGGGTGGGTGGTGGTCGTAATCAGGCCGCAAATCTAGGGGACCTGCTCTCGAGGATCGGAAAACTGCCGATGATAGAGAAGCGGATGCTCGCCGGGTGGGTCGACCGGGACTCGCGGACGTTCAGCGCTGTTGAGCAGATCTGGGCTGACTACCGTACGTTGCCTCAGGAGGCGCGCGAGTCGGTCCGTGAGGCGCTGGCCTGATTATCCCCGCAGTGCTCGCTCCGCCGATGGGTTTCGTTGCCCAGGACTTGAAGACTGAGGTATGCAATGACGACTGACTTTGGTGTTCCGCCCGGCTCCGTTGCAATCCGTGAGCTGGTTGAGCAGCGGCTCGCAGAGGCAAATGGCTCAGCAGGGGTACCCGAGACAATCAAGGTTGAGTTCCGCGGTCAGCCGGTCAACGTTCAAGTGATCGACATGCCGGTCGTGCAGCTCTTCTACAATCCGGGAACCCACCGCATCCGCGCGCAGCGCAGCCACGACCTCAGCAAGGATGAGGCGCTGAGCGCCAACCCCTGGAGTGATGAGAGTCAGGAGTATCTGCACTACCTCCTGTCTACACAGCCGGCCGATCCGTCCCGGCGCGATCCGCGGTTTGATGAGCTTAAGGACAGTCTCCGCGACTACAAGCAGCTCGAGCCGGGTCTGATCACTCGCGATGGAATTCTGGTTAACGGGAACACTCGCCGAGCAGCCCTGAAAGAGCTGGGTTCGCTCACTATCCGGGTTGGCGTGCTGCCGACTTCGTGTACGTGGGACGACATTCACGCGGTCGAGCTGACTCTTCAGCTCCGCCAAGATCACCGACGTGATTATTCGTACATCAACCACCTCCTCGCCCTCGAGGAGCAGATGACGCTGGGTCGTGGGCTCCCCGACATCGCCCGTGCCTTCCACACGACCACGCCGGCTCTTGAGCGTGACGTCTGGATCCTCAATAATCTTCAGGATTTGGTACGCCGCAGCAAGAACGGTGCGTTCGCTCTGCGTTTGATGGACTTTGAGAACGCGCAGGAGAAGCTTTTCGAGCTCTACCGAACCGTCAAAGGAGAGCGGAGCAAGGAAAAAGCAGACCTGCTCAAAGAGGCTCGCCTTGCGGCCATCACGCTTGACTTTGCCAAGACGGACGTCCGCTACATCGGTTCAGACTTCCAGGCCCGCTTCCTTGACCAGCGCCTTCCCGAAGACTTTAAGTCGGCGCCGCAGGCGCCGACTACGAAGGTCATCCCTGGGCTCAACCGGCCGGCGCCGGCGGCCGCGCCGCAGGTCGCCACCGCTCGGGCGCTGACCGATGCAGTACTGAGGTTGAAAGCAGTGGAGGTCGCCGGCGAGAAAGCGGAGCCAAGTCAGCTCGCTGACGCCTCAAAAGCGAAGCAGAACCTGCTGAACGCCTTTGACGAGGCCATCGAGTTCGCCGGCAAGGACTTCCGGATGCGCAAGAAGCGGCAGGCCGCACCCGAGCGTGTAGTCGATGCCTGTAAGGATCTTGAGCAATGCGTCACAGATCTAGTTATGGCGCGCGGCAATTCCAGCCTGGACCAGGAAGCATTCGACGATGCGTTGGTCAAGCTTCGAGGCCTCCTCGGGCGAGTGGCTATTGAAGCCAGCAAATCGATCGAGCTTCCAGGTGAAGGACTCACGTGGCTTAACGCGGCGGTGGCGGAATAATGACTTCAACGCCAAATGCTCCTGAGTCGTCGCTGCAGCTCTCGTTTGATGTCACGCGTACTAGGGTCGTATTGCGCACGAAGAGTGTCTTTCGCGAGGAGTTTGCGGCGCTGATTGGACGGATCGCTCCCGGTGGTCAGACCGGGCCGCTGACCGCAGAGGTCGACCTGGACGACTTTCTTGCTGGCGTTGGCGAGCTTGTGTCCTGGACCGACGATCGGGTGGAGTGGGAGGAATCGCTCGCGGGTCTCGTGTCCGGTGTTCTCGACGACGCTGAGACGGCCCAGCAGCAACTCGCAGGCGCAGGGCAGTTGGCTGGACCGGCGCCGGTCACCGACGGCGAGGTATCTGTTCTCCTGGGACCGGGCTGGACTGGCGAGCTGACCGCCTTCCAACGCCGCGACATCGCACGGCTGCTCGCATTGCGCCACGGCGCAAACTTCAGCGTTCCCGGTGCCGGCAAAACGCGCGTTGCCCTCGCGCTGTTCAGTGCAATGCGGGAGCGTAGTGAGGCCCAGCGGCTGCTTGTGATCTGCCCGAAGTCCGCCTACGAGGCATGGAACTTTGAGAGTGCAGTCTGTTTCGCAGATCCCCTTAGAACCTTGGTCATGGGCACGACTGCTGATCCAGGGGCCGAGGTACTCATTGTTAACTACGAGCGGCTGGCACGCTCAGTAGCATCGTTGTCTGCCTGGCTTCGCGCGGCTCCCGCCATGATTGTGCTCGACGAAGCCCACCGCATGAAGCTCGGATCGAGCGGCGCCTACGGCGCCGCCTGCCTTGCCCTCGGCCCATTGGCCGACAGAAGACTCATCCTTACCGGAACGCCGGCCCCCAACGGCGCACGGGATCTTGAGAGCCTCTTGTCGTTTGTTTGGCCTGGCCATGGCAAGCGTGTTGTGGCCGATGCGGTTGGCGGAGGCAACCTTGCATACGCGAGCTCGGTGCTGCGGCCGCTGTTCACGCGGACGACCAAGGCCGAACTTGGGCTCCCACCTGTCACGACACGGATCCGCTACGTGGACTTGCCTCCGCTGCACCGTGAGATCTATGAAGCCCTCAAGGGCAACCCGACCGCGAGATCTGGAGATCTTGAGGCATTGGGTAAAGCAATGCTGAGAATGCTCATGGCAGCGACCAGTCCCGCACTGCTCGTCGAGGGAACCACGCGCTACGAGCCGCTTGCATACCAGGTGCCGCCTTTGGAAGCATCATCTAGCGACTCGCTGGGCACACTCCTAAGAAAGCTTCCCCAGTATGAGCTCTCGCCGAAGTACGAGGAAACCGTCAAGATCGTAGCCGATAATGCGGCGCAGAAGCGAAAGACTTTGGTCTGGACGACCTTCGTGCGCAGCATCACAACACTGGATCGGCTGCTTGAGCCGTTTCAGCCGGCGACCGTCCACGGCGGCACGCCGGACCGAGACGAGCAGATCAGGCGCTTTCGGGAGGATCCGAACTGTCTGGTGCTCATTTCAAACCCGGCGACCCTCGGGGAAGGGATCAGCCTGCACCATGAATGCCACGACGCGCTTTATGTCGATCGAGACTTCATGGCCGGCCGGTTCCTGCAGAGCCTCGATCGCATCCATAGGCTCGGCCTCGCCCCGGAGACGGAGACCCGCGTGACCGTCTTAGCCGCTCGCGGGACAGTGGACGAGGTCGTTGCCTACCGCTTGGAGGAAAAGTTGGAATTTATGGGCAGCATCCTCGATGACCCAGCCGTCCGCCAGCTTGGCGACCTACAGGAGGAAGACATGATCTCATCCGGCGGCATGGATGCCGCTGATGTTCGTGCGCTCCTCGCCCATCTGAAAATTGCCTCGTAAACCATCGCGGGTCGCGTGTGCGGTACTGCTATAGGCAGTGTGACCTGGAGGTGCGCCCGTGCGGAGAAGACAAAGATATGCAGAACCTTTGCCTAAGCCCCCGGCACTGATCCGGAACTGGACGAGGCTTGCACCTTCTTCGCTCCCGAGGCTGCACAGCGGATAGGAAAGTTATTCGGAAAGAAACGACGAGGTTATCGTCACCGCCAGGACGCGGCAATGGACATTCGACTCGGCGGGCAGAAGCGGAAAGACGCTAGATTTATTGAGTCGCGTATCCACCGCAGGAAGTTTTGTCCGCAGACTCCCGCCGAGCGATTGGCGAGAAGGCATGCGAGCGCGCTTGCGTGTGCCTAAGTGCAGAATGCGAGCCAAGCGGTGGCGGAGGTCGAAGGGTCAGCTGAGCCAGTCGGACACGACCGGGCCGAGGTTTGATTCGGCAATGGTGGGCGCCGGGCTGGGATCAGCTAATGCGGCTCTTGTTCTTCTGGAATAGATGATGCCTGACGTGTCCTTCTTGGCCGACGAACGCTTTGAAGCCTGAGAGCTTGTACTGATTGCCGGACGTTGTTTCCAAGGTGTCAATGTCGAAATCGCGCTTGAGCAGACTGATGCGACGCTCGAGCTCCGCAGGGTCCATTTCTCTCCCGCCCGCCCTTAGCAGCCTCGCAGTCGAGACGAAGTCGCCGGTGTCACGCAGTGTCAGGTAGATAGCGTCGTGGTCGGCTGGCACTCGCTCAGAACGGATACCCTCGCGTTTGAGTGCCTTCATAATTGATTTGCCTACGGCAGCCGCCACGGGAGGCGGAAAGGCGTTTCCAATCTGGCGATACTTGGTAGTTTTGCGGCCAGTGAATGTCCAGGGATACTCGGCTGACCAGCCTTGGATTCGCGCAACCATGTCGCACGTGAGTTTTGGGCCAACCTCGAACTTCTGCCCAGGCAAGGGTGCGTCATTGGCGACGCCTAAGGCGTCCACCCCCATGGCAGCCCAGGCACGCTTTGCTCTGGTGGGGCCAAGGTCGGCGCCACCGTGCTTTTTGGAACCGCCAACAATAGTGGGTGCGATCTTGTAAGCATTACGGGCCCACTCCCGCGCATCCCATCCGTTAGCTGACATGAGATCATATAGCGCCTCACCGACGGTGAGGGGTGTGTCCTTCGGTTCAGGCCAGGCGAAGTAGGGGGCGAACTCTTCTTTCAAAGCTACTAGGACGAACCGCGGCCGAAGCTGTGGTACTCCGAAGTCCGAGGCTTGAAGAAGCCTCCATTCTGCAATGTATCCGAAAGACGCCAACGTGTCGAGGACGTGCTGTCGGTATCCAGAGAAACGAGGCATGCTTAGCCCTCGTACGTTCTCTAGGAGAAGAGCATCTGGCCGGACTCTATCCGTCAGCCCCACAGCCCATGCGAAGAGGTCGCGCTCGTCAGTGGCGCCCAATTGCTTTCCTGCAATGGTGAATGGTGGGCACGGAACGCCACCAGCGAGCAAAGAGACACCATGATATTCGTCGGGATTCCAGGTCTCTGGATTGGCGACGTCACCGCGCTTGACTATCCATGACGGACGATTTTCTTCGAGGGTGTTAGCCGCATTGTTGTCAAGTTCCACGGCAAGGGCGTGGTCAAAGCCTGCCTTCTCTAGGCCAAGGGATTGTCCGCCGGCGCCAGCGCAGATCTCGACTACCTTGTAGCTGGTCACTGACTTCCTCCTCGCTGTGCAGAGGTGGCGCACCACCGATGCGAGTATCTTGCCTTAGGTTGATGTGTTCGCGTCTGTTAGACCGTCGGGGTGTCGGATGGCTGTGCGTGACAGTGCGAAAGCAAGGCGTGATGCTCACGCTGCAGGGCTCTATCCTGCTCCTCTTAATGAGGGTCGTTCACGGAACATGCAGGCGAACCGCCGCACGAATACTAAGCCTGAGGTGCGGCTGCGCTCCGCCCTGCACGCTCTGGGCTATCGATTTCGTAAAGACTTCGTGATGCGGCTTGACGGTAGGCGAATTCGCCCCGACATCGTGTTTACACGCCGCAAGGTGGCGGTCTTCGTGGATGGCTGCTTCTGGCATGTTTGTCCTGAGCACGGGCGCCAGCCGACCACGAATGAGTGGTATTGGGCGCCTAAGTTGCGTCGCAACATGGAGCGGGATCGGCTTGCAAACGAGGTGCTCACAGGTTCTGGATGGATCGTTGTGCGGGTCTGGGAGCACGAGTCGCTCGAGTCTGCGGTAGACCTTGTGGCGCATGGAATCACAGAATCGAACATGCGTTCTAGCCTAGTCGCCTGACACCTGGAAGTAAATACACCCCGTCATTTATACGTTCCTACAGGGTGTCTGACAGGTGGCGCAAAGTCCTTCTACGAGGTCGGATAGCTTGAACCCGGTACGCAGGCTAGCGGAGGGGATCACGTGGAGCTGTTGCACTCGGGGAAGGTTCGGGACGTCTACGCGGACGGGCAGGACCTGCTGCTTGTCACCTCGGACCGGATCTCGATCTACGACGTCATCCTTCCCACCCCGATCCCGGACAAGGGCAAGATCCTCACGCAGCTCTCCCTCTGGTGGTTCGAGCAGCTCAAAGACGTCGTCCCCAACCACGTCATCTCCAGCACCGACGTGCCGGCGGAATGGCAGGGCCGCGCCATCCGCTGCGAGCGCCTCGACATGGTCATGGTTGAGTGCATCGCTCGCGGCTACCTGGCCGGCTCCGGTCTCAAGGAGTACGAGCGCGACGGCGCGGTCTCCGGCGTCGCGCTTCCGCCGGGGCTGATCGAGGGTTCCAAGCTCCCAGAACCCATCTACACCCCGACCACCAAGGCCCCGGTCGGCGAGGGCCACGACGAGTTCATGACCTTCGCCGACGTGCAGCAGAAGGTGGGCGACGACGTCGCCGAGGAGCTGCGGAAGGTCACCCTGGAGGTCTACCGCCGCGGGCAGGAGGTGGCGGCTGAGAAGGGGATCATCATCGCCGACACCAAGATTGAGCTGGGCTTTGCCGCAGACGGCACGCTCAAGCTGGGCGACGAGCTGCTCACCCCGGACTCGTCACGGTTCTGGGCGGCCGATGAGTGGAAGCCGGGCAGCACTCAGCGGTACCTGGACAAGCAGTTCCTGAGGGACTGGTCGAGCACGCTCACCGGCTGGGACCGCACCGCGCCGGGGCCGGAAATCCCGGATGAGGTCGTCGAAGCTACCCGTAACCGCTACGTCGAGGTCTACGAGCGGCTCACCGGCGAGACCTGGAAGTAACCCCAGCTAGTTGGAAACTCCGGGGCGGCGGCGCGGTGACGGCCAGAGGGTCTCGCTGGTGATGCCGCCCCGCTTCGACATCAAATGCACGCCGTAGCTCACCCCGATGGCGGCCAGCAGCAGGCCGGTCCAACCGCCGAAGACGATGCACAGCGGCGCCGCGGTCCACAGCAGAATCGCCAGCGTTGCGTACAGCCGGCGCTTCGGGCGGGACAGGCGGTCGATTCGCCGGGTGAAGACCGGGTCGTCCGCGCGCAGGCGGGTCACCAAGGTGTCGAATATTGCCTTCTCGGTTGGCTCCAGCACGGGGACCACCTCCAGGACCCTTGGATTCCCGGCACGTGACCCGGAAAAACGCCGACGTGCGCCATCTGCCGATCCAGAATCAGGTGATGAGCTCCGAGGAACGTCTGCGGTCTTGGGAACGTGCCACCGCGTACCCGTTGACCGCTCTGTCCTTGCTGTTTATCGGGGTTTACGCATGGCCGGTGCTGGACCCGGGGCTGGACTCGGGCCGGCGGCAGGCTTGTGAAGTGGCCGACGTCGTGATCTGGGCGCTGTTCTGCGTCGAATATCTGGTTCGGCTGAGGCTGGCTCGCGGCAAGAGACGGTTCGTGCGCACCCACTGGTTCGATCTGGCGGTTCTGATTCTGCCGGTGTTGCGGCCGCTGCGGGCATTGCGCCTGCTCAACGCGTTGCGGGTGCTGAACCGGCATGCCGTGGCGTGGACTCGGGGGCGCCTGGCGATCTATGTCATCTCGGCCACGTCTCTGATTGTTCTGATGGCCGCCCTCGCGGTTCTGGACGCTGAGCAGGGCCTCCCGGACAGCCGCATCCACTCCTATCCGGAGGCGCTGTGGTGGGCGGTCTGCACGATCACCACGGTCGGCTACGGCGATCTCTATCCGATGACTGTCGAGGGCCGGCTGGTCGCGGGAACCCTGATGATCGGCGGCCTGGGCCTGATCGGGTTCACCACCGGGTCGCTGGCGAGCTGGATCGTCGACCGCATCTCCGACACCGAGCGTCCCTCCGGCACCGCGACCCGCGCCGACGTCGCGATGTTGCTGCAGGAGATCCGCGCGTTGAAGGCCGAGGTGGAAGCGTTGAAGAAGGAGTGAGCGGCGTCACCTTCCGGTGAGCATGTGGTGCGGGACGCAGGCTGCCGGCAATCAAGAACACCTAGGCTCGAAAACGTGGATTATGGCCACCCGATCGAGTTCGGGACGTTCATCACGCCCGCCAACGACCCGCCGCAGGCGGCCGTCGACCGGGCGCAGCTCAGTGAGCAGCTCGGCTTCGACCTGGTCACCTTTCAGGACCACCCTTATCAGCCTGGTTTCCTGGACACCTGGACGCTGCTGACCTGGGTGGCGGCGCAGACGTCGACCATCACGATCTCCGGCAACGTGCTCAACGTGCCGATGCGGCCGGCGCCGGTGCTCGCCCGGGCGGCCGCCTCGCTCGACCTGCTGTCCGACGGGCGGCTCGCGCTGGGGCTCGGCGCGGGGGCGTTCTGGGATGCGATGGTGGCGATGGGCTTTCCACGGCGTACACCGGCTGAGTCGGTTGAGCAGTTGGCTGAGGCCATCGATGTCATCCGGGAGATCTGGCGGGCCGACACCCGGTCGCAGCTGCGGGTCGACGGGAAGTATTACCAGCTCAAGGGGGCCAAGCGGGGGCCCGCGCCGGCGCACGAGGTGCCGATCTGGCTGGGGGCCTACAAGCCGCGGATGCTGCGCCTGGTGGGTGCGAAGGCCGACGGGTGGCTGCCGTCGCTCGGCTATCTGAAGCCGGGTGACCTGGAGCGCGGCAATGCGATCATCGATGAGGCAGCCGAAAAAGCCGGGCGGGACCCGCGGGAGATTCGGCGGCTGCTGAACATTTCCGGCGAACCGGGGAAAGAGCCGGCGCAGTGGGTGGACGAGCTGCTGCCGCTGATCCTCGATGACGGGGTCGGCACCCTCATCCTCGGCAGTGACGACCCGCTCGAGCTGCAGCGATTCGCCACCGAGGTGATCCCGGCGGTGCGCGAGGAGGTTGCCCGCGCGCGGGTTTCCCAAGGGACAAAGGCCGGGCCGGTGCGCAGCGCTGCCGCGCTGGCCGCACGCCGCGAGGGCATCGACTATGACGCGCTTCCCGGTTCGCTGACGGCTGTCGAGCCTGGCGATTTCGGGTACGCCAAGGTCCGCTCCACCTATATGCGGGGTGGATCACCCGGTCTCGTGATCAAGGCGCGGACCGTGGACGAGGTGGTGGACGCGCTGGCGTTCGCCCGGGAGCAGAAGGTGCCGCTGGCGGTGCGCAGCGGCGGCCACGGGATCAGCGGTCGGTCCACGAACGACGGCGGCATCATCATCGACCTTTCCGCAATGCGTGAGATTTCCGTCCTTTCCGAAGAGGATCGGATGGTACGGGTCGAGGCCGGCGCCCGCTGGAAGGACGTTGCCGCGGCGCTCGCACCCCACGGCTGGGCGCTGTCGAGCGGCGACTACGGCGGTGTCGGCGTGGGCGGGCTGGCCACGGCCGGCGGCATCGGCTGGCTGGCCCGCGAGCACGGGCTCACCATCGACCACCTGCGCGCCGCCGACCTGGTGCTGGCCGACGGCTCGCGGGTGCACGTCAGCGCAACCGAACACCCGGACCTGTTCTGGGCGGTGCGCGGGGCCGGCGCGAACTTCGGGATCGTCACCGCGTTCGAGTTCCAGGCGGACGCGGTGGAGAACGTCGGGTTCGGGCAGTTCGTCTACGACGCGTCGGACACCGCGGGCCTGCTGGAACGGTTCGGCGCCACGATGGAGGCGGCCCCGAGGGACCTGACGGCCAACCTCATCGTGGGAGCGCCCCGGCGGGGACAATCACTGGCCCAGGTGTACGGCGTGGTCAACTCGTCCATTCCGGACGCCATCATCGAGCGTCTCACCCCGGTCGCCGAGATCGCGCCGCTGCTCGACCAGCAGGTGCAGCTGATTCCGTACGCCGGCGTGATGAATGTGCCGGACGCGCCGCACGACGGGCAGGGTGACCCGGTGGCCCGGTCGGGGCTGGTCGATCACCTGACGCCGGAGTTCTGCGCGGCGGCAGCGGCCCTGGTCAACACGGGTACCGCCTACTTCTTCCAGATTCGGTCGGTGGGTGGCGCGGTCGCGGACGTGGCGGAGGACGCCACCGCGTATTCGCATCGAGCGGCGAACTTCTCAGTGGTGGCATTCGGTGCATCCAGGTCGAGATTGGACGCAGCCTGGGGTGCACTCGCCGACCACTTCCGCGGTTTGTACCTTTCGTTCGAGACCGACCAGAGCCCCGAGCGGATCACCGAGGCGTGGCCACCTGCGACTTTGGCCAGGTTGAGGGCCTTGAAGAAGAAATACGACCCGGCGAACGTGTTCCGCGACAACTTCAATATCGACCCTTTGGGTGATTAGCCCCCGTCCTTGTGGGCCAGCGCACCCCTAAGAACTCACGCTCCGTAACCGCGAATGTGGTTGCCGGTCGTCAACATTCACCCGATCGATGGTCCGCGGCCGAGGGCGCCGACGGTTACTCCGCGCTGATACGACGAAGAGCCGACGCGAAGGCGTCGGCTCTCAGGGATCAGAGGGTCAGTGAGGGCTGGAGGAGCTCATCGGTCGCTTGGGCCAGGCCGCGCCCGAGCCGCAGCCCTCACAGGCCAGTTGATCGCCGCAGGAGGAACACCAGTCGTTGGTGCGACGCAAATACCACCCGAGGGCGACGCCACCGAGAAGGCTGAGCAGACCGACGATGGCCGCGACGGTCACCGCTCCGGTCATGCCGCCGACCCTCGGACCGGAAGGCCCGCCGGTGTCATCCGGCGGCCGACGGCGCTGCGGTCGCGGCGGTCGAGCGGGTCATCGGACACGCGCGCGGTCACGTAGGGAGCGGTGAAGGTGTCGACCCCGGTGCCGCGGTGGGCGCCCGGTCGGTAGGTCACGGTCACTGCCCTCGGCGAGGCCGCTTCGATCACGCCGGCCCGCCAGCCATCGCGGTAGACCCACACGCGGTCGGACGGGTGATAACTGTCAGCGGGTGCCACGTCAGCCGGGTCACGCTGCGGGGGAGCAACGGTCGGCGTGGATGACGACGCGTTTGACGGAGGTGGGGATGTCGGTGTCGTGGACATCGAGTTTGCCCTCCCAGCACGCTGTGTCAGCAGATGGTGCGGTTGTGTCAGCTATCATCCTCGCGAACAAAGGCATTCGCAAGGCCGTCTGCACGTGCATTTGCATCCAGCGGATGCTCCGGGCGTCACCCTCCGGAGATAAGATGGTGCTGTTTCGTTGTGGACGATCTCCCCTTTAGGATGCGTAGGGACTGCGGCCGGCAGCCCGAAAACAGCGATGACGAGGAGTCAGGTGAGCGCGGGTTCGCAGGAGGAGGCACCGGGCAGCGGCCCCACAGTGCTGCGCATCCTGCTCGGCGCCCAGCTCCGCCGCTTGCGGGAAGCCAAGGCGATCACCCGAGAGGATGCCGGGTGGGAAATCCGCGCCTCGGGTTCGAAGATCAGCCGCATGGAGCTCGGGCGGGTCAGCTTCAAGGAGCGCGACGTCGCCGACCTGTTGACCCTTTACGGGGTCAACGACCACGACGAGCGTGAGGCACTGCTCGTGCTGGCCCGGCAGGCGAACAACCCGGGTTGGTGGCAGCAGTTCAGCGACATCCTGCCCGGCTGGTTCCAGTCCTACCTCGGCCTGGAGGCCGCGGCCTCGCTGCTGCGCACCTACGAGGTTCAGTTCGTCCCCGGTCTGCTGCAGACTCCGGACTACGCGCGGGCCGTCATCATGCTCGGCCACGCCGGCGTCACCCCGGAGGAGATGAACCGCCGGGTCGAGCTGCGCCGCCAGCGCCAGCAGATCCTCGACCGGCCCGATGCGCCCCAGCTGTGGGCGGTCATCGACGAGGCCGTGCTGCGCCGCCCGATCGGCGGCATCGACGTGATGCGGGCGCAGATCGAGTTCCTGATCGAGGCGGCCAAGAAGCCGAACGTGCGGCTCCAGATCATTCCGTTCCACGCGGGTGGCCACGCGGCCGCCGGCGGGCCGTTCGCGATCCTGCGCTTCCCCGAGCCGGAGCTCCCCGACGTGGTCTACGTCGAGCAGCTCACCAGCGCGATCTATCTGGACAAGCGCGAGGACGTCGACCAGTACGCGATGGCGATGGAGCGGGTCTGCATCGACGCCGAGCCGCCGAACCACACGCCGGAGATCCTCGGCAAGCTCTTGCACGAGGTCGGCCGCCCGGCTTAGAACCCTCCAGACAGCGCTCAGGCCCGCCGGACGGCGGGCCTGAGTCGTTTTGTGGAGCACTGCCTGGCTCAGGCGAGCAGGTTGTCGAAGTCTCCGTCGCGCACCCCGCCGAGGAAGGCCTCGATCTCGGCCGGCGTGTAGATCAGGGCCGGGCCCTCGGGGTCCCGCGAGTTGCGCATGGCGACCTCGCCGGAGGGCAGCACCGCGCACTCGACGCAGTTGCCGCTGGGGTTGCTCCGCCGGCTCTTCTGCCAGGTGACACCGTCCAACTGGCCGGCCGGGATGCCGTTAACCGCGTTCATTCGAAACTCCCTTGGTTTGCTCCGGTCGGGGATCGTCCGGAGGCGGTGGTCTCTCGTGGCGACGGCCGCATCACACGTTGTGCAAATGCACGTGCATTTGGCCTTGCGTACTCACGGGATTGTGAGCATGATAACGCACGTACACACTCGAAGGGGTGTCACTTAGGGTGACATCTTTGAGTGACGGGTCGGTCGCGGAAACGGCGTCTGCGGCCTCAGCGCGAGGCTCCTTGGCGGGGGCGTCCGAGCGAGAGGTGTCGAGCATGTCGATTCCCAATATCGGTCCTGAGCATGCTGACCACGGTGACCCCGAAGGAGTGGAAGCACCCCGGAAGGGAAACCCGCCGCTCGTCTTTCGCGACGAGCCGGTGACCGACGACATGGCGGCGGCGACAACGCGTGCCGTCGCCGTGACGCACCGTTTTGGTGGTGTCAGGTATGCCCTGACCCGCCCAGATGCCACGGTGGCCGAGCATCGGCCGCCCGCCGAGGAAGGTGATTCCGACGCGCGCGAGTGACCTCGTCCGCTGCGCGCGGGGCCGACGTGCCGGGCACCTTCCCGGTCCACCGGTTCCCGTGCCGACGGCCCTGATCTTCCGCGGCGGCCGGCTCCTGCCACGGCAGCCGCGCTGGCCCGCGCAGGAGTTCGCCGAGTCGGACTATCGTCATGGTTCCGGCAGCCTTCGGTTACGCATCGTGCACGTCGAGTGGGGAAGCTCGGTCGTGCGCGACGGCAGCACCTGGCTCGAGGCCGAGGCCGAAGAGCTCGATGCGGCCGGTCACAGTGCCGGCCGGCGCCAGATTCTCATCCGTGCGGAGCGACTACCGGCCCCGCTGGCACGCAAGCGACCGCGATTGCGGGTGTAACGCCGTGACACCCGCGAGGCGCTCCTGAAGGACGCCACCCCCGACGCCGGTCGGGCGGTCCGGTTCCCCCGTGCCAGGCCGCTCGACCGGTCCACCCCCGCATCCACACCACGCCGACGAGGGGTTGGCCGGCGAGATGTGGCGACGGGACAGCTCCACCCCACATAACAGGGGGTCAGGGGCCCGCTCGCCCCTGGCCCCCGCTTAAACGAGGGCCTAAGGCTTGCGGGCGACGCCGGCCCAGTAATAGGCCGCCTCGGGGTTCTCCACCGGCGCGTCCGGTCGCCAGCTCGACACCGGCACCAGGCCCGGCTCGAGCAGCTCCCAGTCGCCGAAGAAGCGCCGCACCGCCTCCTGTGAGCGGGCCACCAGCGTCATCCCGGCGCCGGTCGCCGCGTCGACGGCCCGGTTGACCTCGTCCGGCGCGAAATCGGCGGTCGGGTGGGTGATCGCCAGGCAGCTGCCGGACGGCATGGCGTCGCGCAGCGCGGCGACCAGCGACCACGGGTCGTCGTTGTCGGCCAGCAGCATCAGGATGGCGATCAGCGTGAGGCCGACGGGCTCGTCGAAGTTCAGCGTGCCGCGGAGGACCTTGTCCTCGAGGATCGAGGCGGCGTCGCGGAGGTCGGCCGAGATGTATTCGCTGCGGCCCTCCGGCTTGCTGACCATCAGGGCGCGGGCGTGCACCAGCACGATCGGGTCGTTGTCCACATAGACCACCCGGGCCGACGGCTCGAGCTGCTGGGCGATCTCGTGCAGGTTGGGCCGGGTGGGGATGCCGGTGCCGATGTCGAGGAACTGGCGGATGCCCTCCTTGGCGACCAGATCGCGGGCCACCCGGTGGACGAACTTACGGTTTTCCCCCGCCATGTAGCGCATGCCGGGGATCGCCTTGATCATCGCCTCGCCGACCGCCCGGTCGACCGCGAAGTTGTCCTTACCGCCCAGCCAGTAGTCGTAGATGCGGGCCGAGTGGGGCACGTTGATGTTGACCCCTGGCGGCGCAACCTCATTGCCCTGGTGCACGACCCGGCCCTCCTTGCCTTCCGACGGCGACCCTCGCCCGACCCCCGCTCCGGGTCGACGTCCGTCAGTGTCGTAAAGGGTAACGGCTCCGGGTATGTAAGGTCACCCGCGTTGCGCATCCGATAACTACGGAGAGGAATCGCAGGTCACGCTGCAGGGGCTCGGTGCTGCCGACCAGAATCGGTCACCGAGGAGACGACCCGATCGCGTCCGCCGTGCTTAGCGGCGTACAGGTGACCGTCCGCAATGGACAGCAGCGCCGCCTGCGTGGGGTCGGCCGTGTCACCCACGCCGGCGACGCCAATGCTCACCGTAACCGGAAGACCGGCGGTGAGTGGGGCCCAGGCGTGACCCCGCACCGCCTTCCGGAGGCCGTCGAGCACCCCGCTCGCCCGGTCCACCGGCGTGGCCGGCAGCGCCAGCAGGAACTCCTCGCCGCCCATCCGCACCACGAAGCCGTCGGGTGCGGTCTCGGCCAGCCACTGCTCCAGCAACCGCGCCACCCGCACCAGCACCTGGTCACCGACCTCGTGCGAGAGGCGATCGTTGATGCGCTTGTAGTGGTCGAGATCGACCATCGCCACGGTGAGCTCCGGATCGGACTCGATCAGGCCGGGCAGCTGCTCGTTGAGGAAGCGCCGATTGCGCAGACCGGTCAGCGGATCGCGGCGGGCCTGCTCACGGAACCGCTCGGCCTCCTGGCGGGCCTCGGCCGTCTCGAACATCGCCTGCCGGGTGCGGGCCTGCGCCTCCCGTTGCATGGAGTACTGCCGGGTGTGCGCGGCGAAGAACTCCTTGTGCTCCGCGAATGCCTCGGCGAACTCGCCCCGCGCCGCGTACAGCTCGGCCTGCTCCTGATGCAGTCGGACCAGGACATGGCCGAGCTCGCGCTCGGCGCAGAGGCGCCGGGAGGCGTTGAGGCTGCGCTGGGCTCGGGCGTACGCCATCAGCCCGCGCTGGGCCCGGGCCAGGGTGAGCAGATATTCGGGCAGGGCGTCGGCGTCGTCCTGATTGCCGTCGTGGTGCTGGTCGAGGCAGGTCAGCAGGGTGCGCTCGGCCTCGGCGAACTGGCCGTTCTCGATCTGGATCGCGCCGATCGTGTCGAGCAGGGCGGCGTCCAGATCGAAGCCGTGCTCGGCGGCGTGCCGCTGCAGTCGGGCCGCGACCTGCTGGGCCCGTTCGTGCTGCCCGGCGGCGAGCTCGGCGTACGCGAAGTTGTTGAGGACCGCCAGTTGCAGGTCGGGACGTTTCAGGCGGCGGGCGAGATCGGCCGCCTGCCGGTAGCGCAGGCGGGCCGCGTCCATCGAACCGGCCAGGCTGAGTGCGTCGGCGAGCTTGGCCCGGTGCCAGATGCGCATGTGATCGGTGGCGGTGTCGTCGAGCAGCTCGACGCTGAGCACCGAATGCTCCAGACACTGGGCGGCGTCACCGAGGTGCCGGTGGATGTTGGCCCAGACCAGGTGGGTGCGGGCGGTGAGCTGCCGGGCCTCGTGCTCGACGGCCCACTGGTGCACCTTCCAGATGCGGGCGGCCGCACCGGCCAGGTCGCCGGCCCGCATGTGCAGGTTGGCCTGGCTGAGCCGGGCCCGGGCGACGAGCAGCTCGTCACCGAGCTCGCGGGCCTGCCGCTCGATCTCGACGGCCCGTTCCAGCATGGCAGCGGCATCCCAGTTGATCTCGTCTTCGAGTTCGAGCAGGGCCGCAGACAACTGGCCGTCCAAGATCCCACCCTTCGATATGCGCTCCGTCCCGAAAGGCTAGCTCTCGGTAAGCGCAAGATCCCAGGAGTGGCCACGTGATCCGGAAAACAGCGGCGTCCCCCGGGGTGGGGGGACGCCGCGTAGAAACTGGGTCAGCGGGCGAGGGCCGGCTCCGGAGAGGTCTCGGGAGCGGGAGCGGCGCCGAGGTCGACGGTCGAGCGCAGGGCGGTGGGCTTCATGAAGGCGGCGGCCACGACGCCGACCACCGCGATCGCCGCCGAGATCAGGAAGATGTGGCCGGTCGCGTCGCCGTAGGCGGCCCGGACCAGGTGCTGGATCGCCTCCGGCAGGGCGGAGAGGTTCAGGCTGCTGGACGAGGCCGCGCTGCCGCTCGACGACATGCCCGCGGCGGCCAGCTCGTGGGTCAGGTTGTCGGTGACCCGGTGGGCCAGGACCGCGCCCAGCACCGACACGCCGATCGTGCCGCCCAGCGAGCGGAAGAATGCGATCGTGGAGCTGGCCGCGCCGATGTCCTTGAGCGCCACCGTGTTCTGGACCGAGAGGACCAGGTTCTGCATCGACATGCCCACGCCGATGCCGACCAGGGCCATCGAGATGCCGACGTACCAGAGCGGGGTCTCGTGGTCGAGCATCGACAGCCCGGCGAACCCGGCGACCAGCAGGATCGTGCCGGCCACGATGTAGGGCTTGATCCTGCCGGTCTTGCTGATCAGGCGGCCGGAGATGGTCGAGGAGACCAGGACGCCGGCCATCATCGGGATGGTGAGCAGGCCCGCCTGGGTGGGGCTGTAACCGCGGCCGATCTGGAAGTACTGACCGAGGAAGACCGCGCCGCCGAACATGGCCATGCCGACCGAGAGGCTCGCGATGATCGCCAGGGCGGTGCCGCGCTTGCGGACGATGTCCAGCGGGACGACCGGCTCGGCGACCCGGGACTCCACCCAGACGGCGGCGGCCAGAAGAACCAGACCAAGACCGACCATGGCGTACGTCTGCCAGGAGAGCCAAGCGAACGAGCTGTCCACGAACGACACCCAGATCAGCAGGGTGCTCACGCCGGCCGCGATGAGCGTGGCGCCGAAGTAGTCGACCTTGACGTTCTCCCGCCGGATGACCGCGAGGTTCAGTGTCTTCTGCAGGACGACCAGGGCGATGACGGCGATCGGCACGCCGATGTAGAAGCACCAGCGCCAGCCGAGCCAGGCGGTGTCGACGATGACGCCGCCGAGCAGCGGGCCACCGACCGTGGCCACGGCCATCACGCCACCCAGGTAGCCGTTGTAGCGGCCGCGCTCCCGGGGCGGGATCATTGCGGCGATCGCGACCTGGACCAGCGCCTGCACGCCACCCATGCCGAGGCCCTGGAACGCGCGGGCGGCGATGAGCTGCGGGGCGGTCTGGGCGAGGCCGGCGATCATCGAGCCGACCACGAACACGACGATGGAGATCTGGACGAGCAGCTTCTTGCTGAAAAGGTCGGCGAGCTTGCCCCAGATCGGGGTGGACGCGGTCGCGGTGAGCAGGCTGGCGGTGACCACCCAGGTGTACTGGGTCTGGCTGCCGTCGAGCGCCCCGATGATCGTGGGCAGGGCGGTGGAGACGATGGTCGAGCTGGCCATCGCGACGAAGAGCACCAGCAGGAGGCCGGAGAGTGCCTCCATGATCTGGCGGTGAGTCATGGGCTTGGCGCTCATCAAGCAGCCTCCAGCGAGCGAGTAGTTGTCAGATACAACTATCGAAGGAAGCTTCTCATTGCGCAATCTTTCTCATTGAGAAGCAAGTCACACGCCGGTACGCTCAAGACATGAGCACGACGGCGGAGCCCGGGCTCCGCGAGCGCAAAAAGGCCGCCACCCGGCAGGCCCTGCACGAGTCGGCGGTCCGGCTCGCCATGGAGCACGGCCTGGACCGGATCACCGTCGAGGCGATCGCCGACGACGCCGGGGTGTCCCGGCGCACGTTCTCGAACTACTTCGGGAGCAAAGAGGAAGCGCTGATGTACGGCGACTTCCAGCGGGTGCAGCGGCTGGTCGACGCCGTGCGCTCCCGGCCGGCCGACGAGACGCCGTGGCAGGCGCTCACCTCGGCCGCCGCCATCTTCAACCACGAGGTCGGTGACCTCGACCCGCGGATGGTGGCGCAGGGACGGCTGCTGCGCACCCATCCGACGGTGCTGGCCGCCCAGATGCAGACCTTCGCCGCGGCGGAGCGAGATCTTGCCGCGGAGGTCACGGCCCGGCTGAAAGAGGCAGACCCCCGGGGCGTACGGGCACGGATGACCGCCGCCACGTTCCTGCTGGCCCTGCGGGTCTCGTTGAACCTGTGGCTGGACGCCCCGGCCGGCACCCCGCTGTGGGACATCGCCGACGAGGCGCTCGCCACCGCGGGCCGCGGCCTGGCCTAGGACGAAATGAGCGCGGCTCCGGGTTTGGGGGACCCAGAGCCGCGCTTTCTTACCTTTTGGGGATGAGAGGAAAGCCCTAGCCGGTGAAGCCGGCGAAGATCTTGCTGAACTCGAACGGCGTCTGCGTCACGTTCGTGCACTGGAACAGCGCGCCCTGGCAGGCGTTCTTGTCGCGGTTCGCCTCCCAGTAGGAGACGAAGCCGATGTGGTTGGCGTTCGCGAAGGCGATCAGGTCCCGCGCGTCGCTCTGCAGGAACTTGCCGTTGTCGTCGTTCACGCCCAGCATCGGCGTCACGCCCACCATCCTGAAGGCGGCCGCGTCGCTGTTGCCGTACAGCTGCTTGATCTGGTCCTTGGTGGACTTGACGGCCTGGATGGCGAGGTCGCCGTAGTCCTGGCCGGAGCGGCCGTAGTCCATCGCCATGATGTTGACCAGGTCCAGGTTGACGCCGGCGTCCTTGGCCGACTTGACCACGTTGACGCCGTCGGCGGTGAGACCCTCGGGCAGCACCGGCAGGGTCAGCGAGATCTTGAGGCCCGGGTTGGCCTTCTGCAGGGCGGCCAGCGCGGTCGAGCGCCGGGCGATCGTGGTCGGGTCGGCCACCGCCGCGCCCTCGATGTCCAGGTCGATGTACTTGAGGTTGTAGGCCGTCACGACCGCCTGGTACTCGGCCTGGAGGGTGGCCACGCTGGTGCAGGCCTGGGCCAGCTCGATGCCGGTGGCACCGCCGAACGACACCTTCACGTCACCGCCGGCCGCCCGGACCGCGGCGATCTGGTCGGCGAACTGCTTCTGCCGCGGGTCGAACGCGTTGAACCAGCTCGCCTTGCAGCCGGCGCTGGTCACGAAGGCCAGGCTGAAGGACTTGACGTTGCCGCTGGTGCCCAGCTGGGCGAGGGTGGTCGAGCCGTTGGAGAGAAGACCCATGTCGACGTACGGGGCGACGAGCACGCCTCCGTCGCTGGAGGGCGGCGTGGTCGTCGGCGGAACAGTGGTGGGCGCGGTGGTCGGCGGCTTGGTCGTCGGAGCGGTCGTGGGCGCCGCGGTGGTGGGCCGCGTCGTCGGGACGGTGGTCGGAGCCGTGGTCGCACCGCCGCCGCAGGACGCTCCGTTGAGCGTGCAGGTGGTCGGGTTGCCGCTGCCGGCCACGATGAAACCGAACTCGGCGCTGCCGCCGGCCGGGATGGTGGCGGCCCAACTCGGGTTCTTGGCGGTGGCGGTGCTGCCCGAGACGGTGACCGTGGCGTCCCAGAAGCTGCCGAGCTTCGCGGTCGACGGCAGTCCGAAGGCGAGCTGCCAGCCGTTCACGGCCGTACCCGTGCCGTTCTTGATCGTGTATTTCGCCTGGTAGCCCGAACCCCAGTCGCTGTCCTTGGTGAAGGTGGCGGTGAGGACGCCCGCGGCCGTGGTGGACGGGTTGGTGGCCGCGACGGCCGCGCCGACGCCACCGCCGACGGCGAGGACGGCCGCCGAGGCATAGATGGCGAGACGCAGACGGCTGCGTTGCATGGGTGACTCCGATCGCAGGTGGTGACGACGGAGTCGATTCTTGGCCGGTGGGTCGTTAAAGGACCTTGTTCAGACCTTAAACATCCTTAAATGACTCACCGTGCGGCCAGGCCGTCGAGGAGTAGTGCCAGCTGGCGCCGCCAGGCGTCCGGCTCGGGGGAGCGCTGGACCACGCCGGCGTTGGCGCGCATCAGGATGCTGAGGTCGCGGCGGCTGAAGTCGGCGCGCAGCACCCCGGCGCCGACCGCCCGCGCGATCACCTCGGACGCGCCGCGCTGAGCCGCCGTGCGCAGGTCGGAGAGCCGCGCGTCGTCGTCGAAGCTGGTGCTGACCAGCAGCTCGGACAGGCCCCGGTCGGTGGCCTGCAGCTCGAAGAGCCGGGTGAGGTAACCGACGAACGCGGACCACGGGTCGGGTTCCTGCAAGGCCCGGTCGGACAGCTCGACGTACTCGTTCATCTGGCCGGCGAAGACCGCGGCGATCAGGTCGCGCCGGGTCGGAAAACGGCGGTAGAGGGTGGCGTTGCCGACGCCGGCCCGGCGGGCGATCTCGTCGAGCGACGCGTCCAGGCCCTGCTCGCCGAAGATCTCCCGGGCCGCGGTGAGCAGCGCCGCGCGGTTGCGTTCCGCGTCCGCGCGCAAACGATGGGGCATGTCGGACAGGGTACCGACGGGACCGGGGATCGATCCCCGGTTGGGTGTTACGTTTCCTTGATCAACCAGGAGGTGCAGATGCAGACCACTACCGTGCGGATCCCTACCGCGGACGGCACCACCGAGGCGTACTTCGTCAAGCCGGACGGCGACGGACCGTTTCCCGGCGTCCTGTTCTTCATGGACGCGTTCGGCCTGCGGCCGCGGCTGGCCGAGATGGCCGAGCGGATCGCCGAGCGCGGTTACGCCGTGCTGGTGCCGAACCTCTTCTACCGCAACGCCGAAGGCCCGCTGATCACCCCGGAGGAGCTGGCCGACCCGGAGAAGCGGGGCGCCGCGTTCGGCCGGCTCGGCCCGATGATGCAGGCGCTCACCGCCGAGCGGATCGCCGCCGACACCGGCTCGTACCTCGACTTCCTCGCCGCTCAGCCGGGCGTCTCCGCCGAACCGGTGGTGCTGGTCGGCTACTGCATGGGCGGGCGCAACGGGCTGCGGGCCATCGAGGCCCACCCGGACCGGATCAAGGCGCTGGGCAGCTTCCACGCCGGCGGCGTGGTCACCGACGGCCCGGACAGCCCGCACCTGGCGGTCGGCACCATCACCGGCGAGTTGTACTTCGGGCACGCCGACAACGACAGCTCGATGACCCCCGACCAGATCAAGGTGCTCGAGGCGGCCCTCGACGAGGCCGGCGTGACCTACCGCTCGGAGCTGTACGAGGGTGCCCCGCACGGCTACACGATGAGCGACACCGCGATGTACCACGAGCCGTCCGAGCAGCGGCACTGGACCGAGCTGTTCGCCCTCCTGGACCGGGTCTAGTTGGCGTACAGCCCGGGGAAGTAACGGTCGGTCGAGGTCACGTCGTACACCTGGCGCACCTCGGTGATCCGCCCTTCCGAGACGGCCAGGAACTCGATCATCCGGGCCGTGCCGAACGGCGCCGTCAGGTCGTAGAAGACCGCGGCGCCGTCCTCGGCGAGGGTCTGCCCGGTCACCGTGACCGAGTCGGCGAAGGCCGCGATGCGGTGCTGCACCTGGATCAGCTCCTCGTCGTCGACCGGGGCGTCCAGGTTCCACTCCACCTCGGCGTCCGGCGCGAGCAGCCGGCGCACCGCGGCGCCGTCGTCACTGATCCAGGACTTGGTCCAGAAACCTACGACATCCATGTGGGCTCCTCGGTGGGCTTCCGGGCGGGCATCGGGTCCGGGAACTGCCCCTGGCCGAGCAGGGCGGCGGTGGCCTGCGCGATGCGGCCGGCGGCGAGCCCGTCACCGTACGGGCTGCCGAGCGCCCGCATCGAGTCCCGTCGCAGCCGGCTGTCCAGCAGCGTCGCGAGCTCGCGCTCCAGGGCCTCCGCGGTCGGCTCGACCAGCCGCGCGCTGCCGGTGTGCAGGGCTTCGGACAGCTCGCGGCCCTCGCCCGGCACCAGCACCGGCACCCCGGCGGCGAGTGCCTCCTCGGCCAGGTCGAAGTCGTCGGCCAGCACCAGGTCGGCCGCCGCGACCAGCCGCGCTCGTTCGTGGGTGGACACCCGGGCGCCGATCACGTCCAGGTCGGGATAGCGGGCGGCCAGGTCGAGCATCGCCTCCCGGACCGGCCGGTCGTACGCGTCGTCCACGCCGACCAGCAGCACCCGGTTGGGTCGCGGGGTCCCGGCCGCCCGCAGCCGGGCGGTCAGCATCCGTGCCGCGTCCACCGCGGTGCCGCCGGTGAGCAGGATGTCGCCGGCCACCACCGACTCGTCGAGCAGATTCATCGCGGCCAGCGGCGCCGCGGCCAGGTGCAGGGTCGCGACCTGGGCGAGCAGCCGCCGGTCGGCGTCGACCGCGTCGGCCCCGGGTGTGCCGGATCGCCGCCCGGCGTCCAGGTGCAGCACCGGGATGCGCCGCCAGTACGCGGCGAGCGCGGCCGCGAGGTTGTCGCCCCGCACCAGCACGGCGGCCGGGGTGCGCTCGGCCCACAGCTGGTCGTAGTGGCGGATCGCGGTCGCCTGATCGGCCGGGGTGGGCAGGGTGACGTCCGAGGCCAGGCCCATCGAGATGTGCGCGCGGGACACGTCGGTGCCGGCCGCGACCAGGACCGGTTCGAGCAGGCCCTGAGCCCGGATGGCGGCAGCGACCGGGGCCAGACGGGTGGCTTCGGCACACGTGCCACTGACGAGGTGGACTTCGGGCAGCGGCATGAATTCTCTCTCCGGACCGGCGCAGCAGGGGCGGCTGGAACGCTATGCAGTCACGGAGTGTGAATCAAGGTCACATTACTTTATGTGGCCGAACGGCCCAACCCAGACATCTCAGGCCGGTCATAAGCGGCCAAAATCTGGCATCCGAGGTCTACTCAGAGTGGTGTCGACCGGCAATGGCGACACCACGGAGCGTGAGAGATCAGGCGGGTGGAGGCTGATTGAGCAGCGACGGGTCGTCGCGCAGCAGAGCGGCCAGCCGGCGGGCGGCCATCTCGGTTTCCTCCGGGCGCTCCACCTTCAGCGGGATCGGCTTGGGCAGCGGCGTCGGCATGCCGGTGGCGCGCTGCGGCTGCGGCTGGTGCGGGATGTCGGCGGCGTGGATCCGCCGGGTGGACTCCTGCGCCGCCGTCGGCACCGGTGGCGGCGGGGTGGCCGCGAACGGGTGCGGAGGGTAATCCGGCTGGGCCGGCGGCCCGCCGCGGGAAGCCATGCCCAGGTCGCGCATGCGGGCGCCCAGGTCACGCGAATCCTCGCCGACGTTGTGGGCGGCGGCATAGTAAGGCTCGGCCGGCGGCTGGTCGAACGACCCGTAACGCCGCTCGGCAGTGTCCGACTCCGGGGAGTAGCCGTAGCGATCCTGGTCGTCGTAGCTGGGCGGCGGAGCGTAGTAGGACTGCTCCTCGGCCACCGGCTCGTCCGGGTCGATCTCGAAATCGGCGTGCCGGGCGGCGGGCGGGGCCGACTCGGGCGGAGCGACCGCCGTGTCGGCGGACACCTGCACCTGGCCCTCGGCGAAGAAGAAATGCAGCAGGACGGGCTCGCCGGCACCCTCGGCGCCGACCGTTACCCCCAGCTGCGGATGACGGGCCACGACCGCGGCGATGGCCTCGACCAGCTCGGCAACCGCCGGCGACGGACCGGAAGTGTCTCCGGCCGCGCGTCGGCGCAGCTCATCACGGCGCGCGAGCTTGTCGAGCGCATCGTCCAATCCGCCTCGCACGTCACCGTCCTTCCTCTGCGGGTGGTTCACCACCACTCTGCCCGCTGGAAGGCCGATTTGAAAACCTCGATCTGTGCGACCCGGTCGATACCCTACGTGGACTTCGCTCGGATGGCCTTGTCAAGCGCCTGGTCGAGGACTACAAGCAGGGCATCCCGCACGGATGCGCGGAACCGGGCATCGAAGGAGAGCACTGGAACGTCGTCCCGGACGGCCAGCGCCCAGCGGACCTCTTCGAGGTTGTAGTTCATCTGGCCATTGAAGGTGTTCACTCCGACGACGAACGGCAGACCGGCCCGCTCGAAGTAGTCGACCGCCGGGTAGCAGTCGTCGATCCGGTTGGTGTCCACCACGACCAGCGCACCGAGCGCACCCTTGATGAGGTCGTCCCACATGAACGCGAACCGTGGCTGGCCGGGCGTGCCGAAGATGTAGAGCTTCAGCGTCTGGTCGATGGTGAGGACACCGAAGTCCATGGCGATGGTCGTCGTGGTCTTCGTGACGGCCTGGCCGGGATCGTCGATGCCGACCGAGGCAGAGGTCATCTCCGCCTCGGTGGTCAGCGGAGCGATCTCCGAGATGGCGCCGACGGTTGTCGTCTTTCCGACACCGAAACCACCGGCCACGATGATCTTGACCGGAACCGGGGCCTTTTTCGGCCGCTCGTCACCGACCCGGGCGGTGCCGCGGATGCGGTCAGGTGATTGCTCGAAGTCCACGGATCACTCGCATGATGGTCTCAGGGTCAGGGGTGTCGTTGTCCAGTACGTGGACGTCCAGTTGGCCGGCGGCGCGCAGGTCGCCGACGAGGATGCGGGTCACGCCCAGGTGCAGGCGCAGCCGGGCGGAGATCTCCGCCACGGACAGTGGTTCGCCGCAGAGCGCAACGATGGCGCGCATCTCCGGCGAAAGCCGCATAGGTACAGCGGCGTGGACGACGGTCACCTGGGTTTCCATCCCGATCTCGGGATCGGCGCCGTCGGTGCGCCCGGACGTGATGACGAACGGGCGCAGTGTCGTGGTCTGCTCGTCGGCCGGCGACTCGACCCCGGGTGAGGGGCGGTAGCCGCCGGCCGCGTGCGGGCCAGACTGCAGGAAGGGTCGGACGCTCGGTCGAGCCGGTCGCGCCGGGTCGTCGGGGTCCGGATAGGTCATTGCTGAACGGCGTTTTTCAACTCGGCGATCAGGCGCGGGCTCAGCGCGCCACCGGCGCGCGTCGCGAACAGCGTCATCTCGTACGCCAGGGTGCCGAGGTTGGCCGTGCGGTCCGCGATGACACCGAGCACCGAGCCGGCGCTGATCGCGGTGAC
Organism: Paractinoplanes toevensis; assembly: GCF_018332695.1. GTDB lineage: Bacteria > Actinomycetota > Actinomycetes > Mycobacteriales > Micromonosporaceae > Actinoplanes > Actinoplanes toevensis. The sequence goes on along the minus strand of NZ_BOQN01000088.1, from coordinate 71,600 downwards.
CAGCAGGTATCCGTCCTGCATGTCGATGATGACCCGGTTCAGCGCGCCCAGCCTGTACCAGCTCGCGGCGCCGCCGGACAGGCTCGTCAAACCGGAGACGACCGCGGCCAGGCGCTCGGCGTTCGGCCGGTCCTTGATCGCCGACATCGCCATGAGCAGGCCATCGGAGGAGACGGCGATGGCTTCGATCACACCCGCAGTGCCGGAAGTGAACGAGTCCAGCAGCCAGTTGAAGGTCTTCGCCTCGGCGCTCAGCTGGGGCTGGCCGTAGTTCTGACCGTTGCCGGTTTCCGTGTAGGGGGATGTCATCGCGGTTGTCCCTCGTGTTGTGGCTGAGTTTCATTCAGTGCGAGTGCGACTCCGTACTCGAACTGCTCCATGAGTGCTCGTGCGGCATCCGGATCGAGCGGAGGTGCCGGAGCAGGCGGGGGCGGCGTGTCTCGCGCTTCCCGCGGCAAAGTGGCACCCGGGACCCGGCGGGCCAGGGGTGCATGACCGGCTGACGGCGGGGCCGTCATCTCGGTCTCGGCGACGTCCCACTGAGCCTGGTTCACACCGGCCTCGAAGGCGTCGAAAGCGGCCCGCGCGGCGACCGCGTCATCCTGGGACGGCGGTGCGGCCGGAAGCGGCGTGCCCGACTCGGTCGGCAGCTGGCTGCCGGGAACCCGGCGGCGGAGCGGCCTTTCCTCCACCGGCGGGGCCGGCGGCTGATAGGGCGGCTCGGGCTGGGCGTACGGGTGCGGCTCCGTGTACTGCGGAGCCGCGTATGCCTGCTGCTCGTACGGGAACTGCTCGCCGGTCCGCTGCTGCGGGATCAGCGGGGTGGCCTCGGCCGGTGCGCTGTTCCAGGTCGGCTGGGGCGCCTCGACCGGCGCCTGGTTCCACGCCGACGGACCGGCCGCGGGCAGCTCCGGCAGCGAGGCCGGAACCCGGCCGGCCACCGGCGCGCCCAGGTCGTACGGCGGCTGAGTGGCCACCGGCTGCTGGTAGACCTGGGTCGGCGAGTAGACCGGTTCGGCGTCGTAGACCGGCTCGGCTTCGTACACCGGAGCGGTCAGCGCCGGGCCGGCCTCCCGGGCGGGCGCCGCGAAGGCGTTCCACGAGTGGCCACTCTCGAGCGTGCGGGTGGCCCGCTCGAGCACGTTCGGGTCGAACGGCAGCTGGCTGCCGGGCACCGAGGCCCGTGCCGCCGATCCGGCGATGACCTGGGCGAACTCGGCCGTGTGGTAAGTCGGCGGCGGAGCTGTCTCGAACGGCGAGGGCATCGCGGTGCTGCTCGGGACCCGGGAGATCAGGTGACCCGGGGTCAGGTCGACCCAGACCGTGACGCCACCGTCGGGGGTGTCGGTCAGGGTGACCTCGATGCCGTGCCGGCGGGCGAGCCGGCCGACCACGAACAGGCCGAGCACCTCGGTGGGTACCAGGTCGAGGCGCTCACGGCGGGTGAGCCGGGCATTTTCCTCGGCCAGTCGCTCGGGTGTCATGCCGAGGCCGTTGTCGATGATCGCCAGGCGCGCGCCGCCGCGCATCTCGGTGGCCGAGATCAGCACCCGGGTGTGCGGCGGGGAGAACGCGGTGGCGTTCTCCATCAGCTCGGCGAGGAGCAGGGTCAGATCGGCCAGGACGGCCGGCACGACCACGATCTCCTCGGGGACCTCCACGTCGACGCGGGTGTAGTCCTCGATCTCACCGAGGGCGAGCCGGACGACGTCGGAGAGCGGCAGCGGCGCCATGTGCTCGTTCGCACCGGCCGCACCGGAGAGCACGACCAGCGAGGACGCGTTCCGGCCGAGACGGCTGGACATGTGGTCGAGACGGTAGAGCTCGCGGAGCCGGTCGCTGTCGGTCTCCTTGCGCTCCAGGTTGTCGATCAGGGCGAGCTGGCGGCCGACCAGGTTCTGCGTACGGCGGCCGACGTGGCCGAACATCTGGGCGACGTTGCGGCGGCCGAGCACCTGGCGTTCCACCAGCCGGGCGGCGGTGGTCTGCACCCGGTCGAACGCGCGGGCCAGGTCGCCGATCTCGTCCTGGGCCTCGACGTCGACCGGGTCGAGTCGGATCGGGCGGACCGATTCCGCGTCGTCGTCGGCGACCCGTTCGAGCTCGGCCTCGGCGGCGCGGGCGATCCGGTCGGCCGAGCCGGTGAGGCGGCGCAGCGGCCGGGCCACCGCGCGGGCCATGAAGATGCTCAGCGCGATCACCAGGAGCAGCAGGAACAGCGAGCCACCACCGATGAGGAGGGCGTCGCGGAGTGCCGAGTTGCGGTTGTTGGTCGCGATGTCGTTCACGTCCGCGGCGACCCGCTTCTCCACGAAGCCACCGAGGACGAGCACCGAGCGCAGCGACGGGAACAGGGTCCGGATCTGCAGCTGGTTGACCGCCGTGGCCGGGTTGGTCGCGGCCTCGGTGAGGAAGTCGGTGCCGACCCGGGCGGAGAACGCGTCCTGGGCGCCGAGGTACAGCTTGTACTGCGCGTCGGTGAAGAACGACTCGGCGCTCGCGATCACCTGCTGCAGCTGCACGAGCTTGCCGTAGAAGAGCGTGACGAAGCCGGTGTTCTTGGTGATCGTCGCGGTGGTCAGGAGGCCGGACGCCTGGCTGATCATGTCGTCGGTGCGCAGGGCCTGGTCGAGCGCGAGCAGCTGCCGGCCGACGCTGGTGGTCAGGTCGGCGCCCTGGGTCAGGGCCAGCCCGTCGATCAGCGGCGTGATCACGTTGGTGAACTCGTCGATCAGGGTGTCCGGGCGGATCGCCCGGTTGATCACGTTCAGCCGGGTGTTGTCGAGCTTGGACATGCCGCGCAGGGCACGCCGCAGTTCCTTGCTGATCGGCTGGTCGCCGCCGTCGGCGATCCGGGCCACCGCGTCGGTGGCCTTGGACTGCTGCACCGCCAGTTCGGGCTCCTGGATCAGGCCGAACAGGAAGCCGATCGAGAGCAGTCGCTCCTCCTGGAGCTCCTGCACGGCCGTACTGACCCGGGTGCCGAGCTGGACGGTGTCGGTGATGTTCTGCGCGTTCTGCGCGTCACTGATACGCGTGACGATGATCGGCACGCTCAGCGCCACGACGCCGAGCAATGGCACGAGTACGAGTAGGGCAAGCTTGCCCAGAATTCGGAACTTACCGAATAGCACCGGAACGCTCCCGCCGTGTCGGGTCGTTGTCGCCGTATGCGGGGGTCAGGTCGTACTGGCCGCCGTAGGGCGGGGCCGGCCGATTCGCCGCGATGTCGCGGGTCGACTCACCGGGGCCGGTGAAACCGGTCGATTCCGGCTCGCTCTCGCGGCGCCGGGCGATCACCGGCAGCACCAGCGCGCCGAGCACCAGCAGAATCGCCACCGCGCCGGCCAGCAACGCCTCGATCCGCCGGTAGCTCAGCGAGTCGGCCCGGTTGGCGAGGAGCTTGTCCATCTCCTTGAGCGTCACCCCGGCCAGCGCGTTGAGCGCGGTCTGCAGGGCGGTCTGCGCGGTCGACATGGTCGCGACGTTCGGGGTGCCGCCCGGGTTGGCGCCACGGGTCATCGACTCGACACCCCGGCGGAAGGAGTCGAGCGTGGTGACCAGGCCGCCGCTGAGGGTCGAGCTCTTGGTGTTGTCGACCGCGGCCTGCAGGCTCTCGGTCAGGGAGTTCACCGAGTCCTGCACGGCGAGCACCTCCTGGCCGAACTGAATCCCGAGGGTGGCCTGGGTGGCGCCGGTCGCGGTCTGCAGGGCCTGCGCGTAGTCGGCCATCCGGCTCACCAGCACCACCGTGGTCGGCATGTCGACGGCGACGGCCTGCTGCAGGTTGGAGACGTCACTGTCCGGGTCGCGGGCCAGCTCCGAGTTGCGGCGTACGGCGCTGTAGAGCGCGAGGGTGAGGTCGGTCGCCTCGATGTGCGCCTGGAGGATGGCCAGCTGACCGCCGGTGGTCTTGGGCAGCTTGGTGATCTTGTCCTGCAGATCGGCCCAGCGCTCCTTGGTCTTGAGGTCGTCGCCGAGGCTGGCGTCGAGCGCCGAGACCCGGGAGATGGCGGTGGCCAGCGAGTCGGGCGGGGCGGTAACCCCCTGCAGCGCCGAGGACTGCGACTCGGCGAGCGCGCTGACCAGCGGCGCGAGGGCGGTGATGTACTGCACGCCCTCTCGCTCGAGATCGGTTTGCGCCCGCTGGTCCGAATTCTGCTGCCAGACTCGTCCGAAGAGGACGGCGGTCGGCACGAGTACCAGAACCGTCAAGATCACCGCGAGAGCGGAGCGTAAACGGGTTCGCCGGCTAGTCATTGCTTTCGTTCCTCCGCCATGCAACACGCGATGAGCCGTTGTGACGGCTACTGTCCGTAGCCGGATAAGCGCACGGATCCGGGCCAATCTATCCGAGAAATCCTCAACAAACCCCTTGCCAAGGGTCAGTATTGGCTCGGCTGATCGGTGGATACGGCGGTGGCTACCAGTGGAGGCGACGCGTGTTCCAGTTCGGTTGCGCCGAGGCTGTAATCCCAGCACAGGGCGCTTCCGGAACACGGTCGACCACCGCCAGGATGGTAACGGCCCTAGGGGCGCGCGAAAAGATACGAGATTCGCAATACATAACGATTATGCTTCGGTCAAACCATTCACTGCTTGTAGTCAACCGGTTGCACTGCGCTTAAGAATGGCATTTGGTAATACCGGCCGAAAGACAAATCGGGCTTTTCCCCGCGGTCATCCGAGGAAAAGCCCGATTTGATCATTTTGGTCAGAGGCGACCGAGTGCCTTGCGCAGCGGGTCCAAGCCGAGCGAGCCCAGGTTGAGAGCGTCCCGGTGGAAGGTCTTGAGGTCGAAATCAGCGCCCTTGCGCTGCTTCGTCTCCTCACGCGCCTGCAACCAGATCCGCTCGCCGACCTTGTACGACGGCGCCTGCCCGGGCCAGCCCAGGTAACGCTTCCACTCGAAGCGCAGCACCTCGTCGGACATCCGGGTGTGTGCCCGCAGGAACTCCCAGCCCAGCTCAGGGGTCCAGCGCTCACCCGGGTGGAAGCCGAACGGGTTGTCCCGCGGGATCTCCAGCTCCAAGTGCATGCCGATGTCGACGATCACCCGGGCCGCCCGCAGCGCCTGGCCGTCGAGCATGCCGAGCCGGTCGCCCGGGTCTTCCAGGTAGCCGAGATCGTCCATCAGGCGCTCGGCGTACAGCGCCCAGCCCTCGCCGTGGCCCGAGCACCAGCAGAGCAGCCGCTGCCAGCGGTTGAGCAGGTCGGCGCGCAGCAGGGTCTGGCTGACCTGGAGGTGATGGCCGGGCACGCCCTCGTGGTAGACCGTGGTCACCTCGCGCCAGGTGGAGAACTCGGTGATCCCCTCGGGAACCGCCCACCACATCCGGCCGGGACGGGAGAAGTCCTCGCTCGGGCCGGTGTAGTAGATGCCGCCGTCGCTGGTCGGGGTCAGGCAGCACTCGATCTTGCGAGCCGGCGGCTCGATGTCGAAGTGGGTGCCGTTCAGCTCGGAGATCGCCTTGTCGGCGAGCGCCTGCATCCAGTCGCGGAACGCTTCCTTGCCCGGGATGTTGCGGGCCGGGTCGGCGTCGAGGGTCGCGACGGCCTCGGCCACCGAGGTGCCCGAGCCGCCGATGGCGACCGCGCAGACGTCCATCTCCCGCTCCAGGCGGGCCAGCTCGTCGAAACCCCAGAGGTACGTCTCCTGCAGGTCGACCTTGGCGCCCAGGAAGTACTGCGACGCCAATTCGTACCGCTCGAGGCCGGCCGCCTCTTTCTCCCGCCCGCGGGGCGCCAGCTCCTCGCGCAGGAACGTGCCGAAACCGACGGTGGCCGCGGTGGCCGCGTTGGCCCCCCGCTCCAGCTCCGCGGCGAGCGCGCCCCGCGCGTCGAGCCGGCGGACCAGGCCGTGGAAGAAGTCGTCGCGGGTCGGGTCGGTCCAGGCGTCGCACTGCTCGGCGACCGCCAGCAGCTGCGCCCGAGCGCTGACCCGGCCGGCCTCCAGCTCTTCGCGCAGCGTCGTCTTGTACTGCTCGACGGCGCCGGCGAACGCGTTGAGCCGGGCCGCGATGTTGCCGACCGCCTCGTCGCCCTCGGTGGCCATCACGTCGAAGACGCCGCGCAGCCCGTGCAGGCCGCTGGTGATCACGCTGATCGCGCTCTTCGAATGCCCGGCGTCGTAGGTGGCCAGCTCGAGACCGAGCCGCTCCATCATGGCGTCCTTGGCCACCTGCTCGGACTCGTGCTCGGGCTCGATCACATCGAGCTCGTTGAGGGTGCGCCGGGTCAGCTCGGCCTGGGCCTCGAAGCCCTCCGGAGATAGGTCGTCGGTCTTGTCGTCGTGACCGGCGATGCCGATATAGGTCGCCCCGGTCGGGTTGAGCTCGGCCCAGTCCTCGACGTAACGGTCGGCGAGGTCGTCAATTCGTCCCACGTTGCGACCCTACGGGACGGGACGCCTCACTTGTGGCCCGCTGTCCATTCGAGCAGGCGATCGAGCGGCCACGTGTTGACCACCCGCTCGGCCGGCACTCCGCACAGCGCGGCCCGCTCGCAGCCGTTGCCCAGCCAGTCCAGCTGGCCCGGGGCGTGCGCATCGGTGTCGATGCTGAACAGGCAACCGGCCTCGACCGCCACGGTGAGCATCCGTTTCGGCGGGTCGAGCCGGTCCGGCCGGGAATTGATCTCGATGGCCTTGCCGTGCTCGACCACCGCGGCGAGCACCTTCGGCAGGTCGAACGTGCTCGGCGGGCGGGTGCGACCGGCTCGGTGGCCCTTGTCGCCCTCGCCGCTCGCCGGCACCTTGCGGCCGGTCATGTGGCCGAGGATGTCCAGGTGCGGGTTCGCGATCGCGGCCAGCATCCGCCTGGTCATCCGGGGCGACTCGTCGCGCAGCTTGCTGTGCACCGAACCGACCACCACGTCGAGCCGGGCCAGCAGCTCGTCCTCCTGGTCGAGCGAGCCGTCCTCGAGGATGTCCACCTCGATGCCGGTGAGGATGCGGAACCCGTCGGGCAGGGCGTCGTTGAGCCGGGCCACCTGATCGAGCTGGCGGCGCAGCCGGGCCGGGCTCAGCCCGTTGGCCACCTTCAGCGTCGGCGAGTGGTCGGTGATAACCAGATATTCGTGACCCAGCTCGACCGCGGCGAGGGCCATCTCCTCGATCGGTGAGCCGCCGTCGGAGGCGTCCGTGTGGGAGTGGCAGTCACCGCGCAGCGCGTCCCGCAACTCCGCCGCGGCGGCGGTCAGATCGGTGCCCGCGGTCGACGCCACCCGGCGCAGGTAGACCGGTTCCTCACCGGCCAGCGACTCGGCGATGCAGCGGGCGGTGACGTCGCCGACCCCGGACAGCTCGGACAGCGTGCCGGCTGCGACCCGCGCCGCCAGCTCGTCGGCCGGCAGCGCGGCGACCGTGGCCGCGGCCGACCGGAACGCCCGCACCCGATAGGTCGCCTCGTTCGCCCGTTCCAGATGGAAGGCGATGCGGCGGAGGTCCGCGACCGGATCACGAGAAGCCATGCGGCCAGGGTAGGCGGTTACGCTCGGGCCGTGCAGACGATCGATTGGGTGGACGGGGCCGTCGAGATCATCGATCAGACGGTGCTCCCCAAGGAGGTCCGGATCCTGCGCCTGCACACCGTGCCGGCGCTGGTGACGGCGATCCAGTCGCTGGCGGTCCGGGGCGCGCCCGCGCTCGGCGTGGCCGGTGCGTTCGGGGTGGCGCTGGCCGCCCAGGTGCATGCCGACGACCCGGCGGCGCTGGCCGCGGCGGTCGAACGGCTCGAGCACGCCCGCCCGACGGCGGTCAACCTGGCCCGCGGAGTCCGCCGCGTTGCCGCTCTGCTGCCGCAGGGGCCTGCGGCGGTGCTGGCCGAGGCTTGCCGGGTGCGGGACGAGGAGATCGCCGCCTCCGAGGCGATGGCGCGACGCGGCGCCGACCTGATGATCGAGCTCTGCGGCAAGCGGTCGAGGCTGCTGACCCACTGCAACACCGGTGCGCTGGCCGCCGTGGTTCTCGGCACCGCCCTGGGCGTGGTGCGCGAGCTGCACCACCGGGGCGTGCTGGCCGGCGTGATCGCCAGCGAGACGCGGCCGCTGCTGCAGGGCGCCCGGCTCACCGCGTGGGAGCTGGGCCGCTGGGGCATCGAGCACCGGGTGGCGGTCGACTCGGCCGGGCCGTTCCTGATGGCCCGCGGCGAGGTCGACGGGGTGATCCTCGGCGCCGACCGGATCTGCGCGAACGGGGACGTGATCAACAAGATCGGGACGTACTCGCATGCACTCGGCGCCCGCCGGGCCGGCCTGCCGTTCGTCGTGGTCGCACCCGAGTCGACGGTGGACCTGAACACCCCGAGCGGGGATGTGGTGCCGATCGAGGACCGCGGCTCGGCCGAGGTGACGCCGTGGTCCGAGGCGGTCAACCCGGCGTTCGACGTCACGCCGCGCGACCTGGTCACCGCGATCGTCACCGACCGCCGGGTGATCCGCCTGGACCAGGGCGAACGCCCCTAGCTCCCCTTTTCCCAGGGCTTGAGCCACGGGGTCGCCGGCCAGCCTTCGGCGGCCGCCATCAACGGGTACGCCGTGGCGCCGTCGATGGATTCGCGGATGATGTCGGCGTGACCGGCGTGCCGGGCGGTCTCCTGGATCAGGTGCAGCAGGATCCACCGCACGTTCCAGTGGGTGACGTCCTTGCGGTTCCACGGCGCGCCGTCGGTCGGCATCTCGAAGTTCAGATCGCCGAGCTCGGTGACCGTCTTCTCGGTCTGCTCGGCGACCCGGTCGTAACGCGCGAACACGTCCTCGATCGTCTCGCCGTCGGCGAGCTTGAAGTTCTCCGCGTACCGGGCGTAATCCGGCTCCTGCGGCTCGCGCCGGATGACCGACAGCCAGCCCTCCTCGGTGGAGGCGGCGTGCTTGATGAGGCCGCCGACGCTGAGCGTGCTCGCGGTGGGCGTGGCGCGCAGCTGTTCCGCACTGAGGCCGTACGCCGTCAGCCGGATCACGAAGCGCATCTGAGCGAGGTAACCGAGCAGGCCCTCCTGCTCGGTGTTGACCGGACCGACCTGTGCGGGCATGTCATCTCCTAGGGGTATTCGCTGTTACGTCGACCCTAGGGAGCAATGCGGTCAGTTTCCGGCCGCATTGTCAGGACGGTGACACGACTTTCCGAGACTCCGGTGATCCAGCCGCCGGCCCGTCCGAGCGCGAGCAGCTCGGCGACCCCGGCCGGCTCCTCGGCGGCCGCGCCCGGCCGCGGCGGCCAGGCGCGCCGGGCGTCCCCGGCCTCGCGCAGGGCCGGGATCAGGGCCTCGACCGGGTCGGGGGCGGACAGCTCGTCGAGCCGCTGCCGCAAGTCGTCGAGCACCGCGGTCAGCACCTCGCCGGTGGCGGTCGCGTTGCCGCCGCACATCGCGGCGATCAGTTCGGCCCGGGTCGCGGCCACCCGCGTGCCGTCCCGGAACGAACCGGCGCCCAGCGTCGCGGCGAGCGGGTTGTCCACCAGCAGGCGGGCGAGGGCGGCCGCGAGCAGGTGCGGCACGTGGCTGATCTGGGCGACGGCCCGGTCGTGCTCGTCCGCGGTGACCGGCACGACCCGCGCGCCCATCGCCGTGAACAGGGCCGCCGCGGTCAGCCAGTCCTCGAGCGCGGTCTCGCCGGGCTCGAGGCACAGCACCCAGGCGCACCCGTCGAACAGCCGCGGATCGGCGGCGGAGTAGCCGGACGTCTCCTTGCCGGCCATCGGATGCCCGCCGACGAACCGCCGGATCCCGAGGGCTCGCACCGGCCCTTTTACCGAGGTCACATCGGTGATCAGGCCGTCGTGACCGGCCAGCTCGGCGACTACCCCGGGCAGGACCGGCAGGGGTACGGCGAGGGCGACGAGTTCGGCCCCGGCCACCGCCTCGGCGACCGACCCGGCCACTTTCCGGCCGTCTTTCCCGGCCAGATCACGGGTCGCCGGGTCGGCGTCGTATCCGGTCACCTCGTGCCCGGCCGCTTCCAGCGCCTGCAGCAGCGACCCGCCGATGAGCCCAAGTCCGATGACCGCCACGTTCACCTGGGCACTCTCGCACACCGCTCAAGATCAGCCGTTCGGACAGGGCGTGATCATCCGTCCTAGCTGCGACGTCTGTCCGTTTCGCAGGCTTTTGCCGAGCTCTGCGGGCAATACGGTTATCACGTGACTTACCGGGGGAAAACACTCACCAGCGGACTTGCCGCCGCGGCGCTCGCCCTCGCCGCCGCGCCCGCGCCGGCCCAGGCGCAGTCGTCCGACACGATGCCCAGCTTCAACGGTGCCGTCCTCACCGTCGCCTACGGCGGCAACGTCGTCTACCTGGGCGGGGACTTCACCGCCGCGATCGTCCGGGGTAAGCCGGTGACCCGCGGCCACGTCGCCGCCGTCGACGCCCGCACCGGCGAGCTGCTGCCCTGGGCGCCGGCCGCCGACGGCCGGGTCAAGGCCCTCGTGGTCAACGGCCCATCGATCTACCTGGCCGGCGACTTCGGCAGCGTCGCCGGTCAGCAACGGGACAGCCTGGCCAAGGTGGACGCGATCACCGGCGCGCTGCACGCCACCTTCAAACACGCGATCACCGGCCGGCCCTACGCGATCGCGGCCGCCGGGAACCGCCTGTATCTGGGCGGCGCGATCACCGCGGTGGACGGCCAGGCGCGCGGCAAGCTCGCCGCCTTCAACCTGACCACCGGCGCGCTCGACCCGAGATGGCGACCCACCGCCGACGACCAGGTGGAAACCGTCGCGGCGGGCGGCGGCCGGATCTACGCCGGCGGCAAATTCCACAAGGTCAACGGCCTTTCCGGGTACGACCGGCTGGTCGCGTTCGATCCCACCACCGCCGCCGTGGTCACCGGATTCAAACCCAAACCCCCGGTCATCACGTACGCCCTCGCGGTCACCTCGACCGGCGTCTACTCGGCGCACGGCGGGCAGGGCGGACGGGTCAGCGCGTACACGCCGGGTGGCCAATTGCGGTGGTCGTCGACGTTCGACGGCAACGCGCAGGCGATCACCGTGCTCGACGACGTGGTCTACGCCGGCGGGCACTTCGACCGGGCCTGCACCAGCGCCCGCACCGGCACCCAGGGCAGTTGCGTCGACGGCGCCGACAACCGGGTCAAGCTCGCCGCCCTCGCGGTGGCGGACGGCCACCTGCTCGACTGGACCGCCGACGCGAACGGCGTCGAGGGCGTCCTGGCCCTGGCCAGCAACGCCGAGTTGGACAGCGTCGCCATGGGCGGCGCCTTCACCACCGTGGACGGCCGAACCCAGAAGAGGTTCGCCCAGTTCAGCTGAGACCTTTCTCCCGGCAGCGCGGGGCCGCATCTCTTGGGCGAGGGTGCGGCCCCGCGCCCCTCTATCGGCTCACGCCTTGCAGTTGTGCGCGCTCTTCCACGTCTTCACGGTGGCGACCGGGCTCTTCTGGCCGCCCTTGCGCCACGAGGTGAGGAAGGTGGCCGGCCAGACCACGCCGCGCCGCACCTTCCAGTCGCCGACCTTGGCGCACGGCGGCGAGACGCCGTAGTGCAGGTGGCAGACGCCGCTCGAGTTGCCGGTCTTGCCGACCTTGCCGAGCTGCTGCCCGGCCGTGACGCGTACGCCGGCCTTGATGTTGGTGTTGACCTTGCTCAGGTGTGAGCCGTAATAGCGGACGCCGTCGTCGCCGAGCAGCGACACCGACATGCCGCCGTTGTTGGGCCCGTCCGGCGAACCCTCCACGTACAGGTCCTTGAGGCTCACCTCGAGCACGACGCCGCTGGTCGTGGCCACCACCGTCTCGCCGCAGTCGGCGAAGATGTCGGTCGCCGGGTACTTCGAGTGGGTCGGGTGGAACGCCACATTTGACGCCTTCACCGGGAAGACGTACTTGACCTTGGCGGCCGTGGGGGTCGCGCTTCGGCTCGGGCTCGGGCTGGGTTTCGCCGACGGGGACACGCTCGGTGCCGTGGCCGACGGCGGCGGGGTGGCCGCGAGACTCTCCGGCGACGACTCGGCGGCCGGGGTCACGAACTGTGGCGTGGCGTCCGCCGACGTGCCGCCGGGAGAGCCGCCGCACGCGGTCAGGCACAGCACCGCAGCGGTCAGTCCGGCGAGGGTACGGGGCAGACGCATCCGGCCATGGTGGCAGAAGCCGTCCCGAACCGCCGTCCCGTGCGATCGGTCGGAGACGATTAGGCTGGGTGGTGACCAGCCCGAACGGAGGTAACACGGTGACCGAGCGGCACGCACCCTGGCCGGCGCCCGCCTATCCGCCGCCGCCCGCGTTCCCGCCGCCGATGCCGGGCCGCCCGCCGTCCGGGCTCTTCCCCGGGCCGTCGCGCCCGGTGTTCCGGGAACCGCACCCGATCGGCGCGGCCGGGGTGATGGCCGGGCTCGGCGCGACCCTGCTCTGGCTGGGGCTCTTCGGTGGTCTCGCCCACGACCTGATGACGTACGCGTGGTGGACGATCGTGGCGGCGATCACCGCGTGGATCGTGGCGTTCGTCCTCACCCTTCGCGGCGACCGGGGTGTCGCCGTCGGGATCGCGCTGGCCGGCGGGCTCGGACTATCGGTGGCCATGGCTTTCGTCGCCAGCCGGTGGATCTCCACCTACGACTGGCCGCTTTGGTGACTTGCCCCAATTGTCGGCGACCGGACGTGCCGTGATCGTCGCGGTCCGCACTTGGCCTTGACGGACGTCGCGACGGTCGGCAGTCTCGGCTTCATGGCCCCCTCACCGCCACGGCTCGACCCCGATCGTCGCCGTCGCCGTCTGGAGTTGCTCGCCGCTCTCGCCGACGCGAAAGCCCGGGAGTCCGTCCAGCCACAGCGGCTTCGCGGAGCTCGTCTCCGTGAGCTCATCGCTACCCGCCGTCGCCTGGCCAACTGACTTCATACCCGTTTGGGGGCGTGGCGCGACGCGCCCGCCGTTCTTCCCGCTACCGTCACTCGCTGAAGACAAAAGTCGCGTGGGGGGAAATCTTGTCGACTTTCGCTGCCGCCGTCAGCCGTGGCAAGAACGGGTGGACGGCGTCCGAGCTGGACCTGACCGGCCTCGCCGACATCGATGAGGTGGTGGACGCGCTTCGCGACGTCGAGCCGGACGCCGACATGGCGCTGCTCTTCGTCGAGAGCGACGACCAGTACCTCGCGATTCTTCGCCTCGATGACGGCGAGGACCTGCGGGTGTTCGGCTCCGATTCGGCGTTCGCCGAGGAGTCGCGGATCGGGTCGGTGTTGCTCGGCGAGATCGAGGCACCGGCCCTGGAGATCGACGAGCTGACCTCGTCGCCGACCGAGGACGAGGAGGAGGACGAGGAGGAGGAGGACGACCGCCCGTCGGCCGACCCCGATGCCGACCCGGTCGGTGACGCCGAACTGCTCGGCGACCTCGGGATAAGCGCGAACCGGTTGCTCGGCCTGTGCGGCAAGGAGGGCATGCTCCCCTCCGACGTCACGGCCGAGATCTGCCAGAAGATCGGGTGCGGTGACGAGATGGAAGAGCTGCGCGAGGCGTGAGCCTGGCCCCGCACCCCCGGCACGAAACCTGGATGCGGCGGGCGATCGAGGTCGCGTCGTCGTTTCCGGAGGACGTGCCGGTGGGTGCGGTCGTCTACGACGCCGAGGGGCAGGAGCTGGCCGCCGCCGGCAACGAGCGGGAAGCGACCGGGGACCCGACCGGGCACGCCGAGATCGTGGCGCTGCGCCGGGCGGCCACGCTGGCCGGTAGCTGGCGGCTCGACGGCTGCACTCTCGTCGTGACGCTGGAGCCCTGCACGATGTGTGCCGGGGCGCTGGTGCTGGCGCGGGTGTCGACGCTGGTGTTCGGGGCGTGGGAGCCCAAGACCGGTGCGGTCGGGTCGCTGTGGGACGTGGTGCGGGACCGCCGGCTCAATCACCGGCCGGAGGTGTACTCCGGGGTGCTCGAGCGGGAGTGTGCCGCTCTCGTGCGCGCCTATTTCCGGGAGGCCTAGTTTTCGCTGAGCTTCCCGGTTCGGCACGCTGCGGTTGTGGCAGGTGTCACGCGTACGGAAAGAAGTTGCCGCGGCGTCGCGAAGAGTGACGCCGCGGCAGCAAGCTCAGGCCGCGCCGGCGATCGCGGTTTCCAGCCCGATCCGGACCATGTCGCCGAAGCCCTGCTCACGCTGGGCCGAGTCCATCTTCTCGCCGGTTTTGATGTGGTCGCTCACGGTGAGGATGGTCAGCGCCTTGGCGCCGTAGCGTGCGGCGATCGTGTAGATCGCGGCGGACTCCATCTCGACCGCGAGGACGCCGTAGTCGGCCAGCGAGTCGTAGAGATCCGGGCGGTCGGTGTAGAACGCGTCGGCGGCCAGGATCGGGCCCACCCGCAGGCTGGTGCCCTGCCGTTCGGCCACCTCGACCGCGGTGCGCAGCAGCTCGAAGTTGGCGACCGGCGCATAGTCGATCAGGCCGTCGAAGCGGGACCGGTTCATGTTCGAGTCGGTGGCCGAGCCGATCGCCGCGATCACGTCGCCCAGCTGCAGGTCCATCGCCAGGGCACCGCACGAGCCGATCCGGATGAGCGACTTCACGCCGTACTCGTTGATCAGCTCGTGGGTGTAGATCGAGGCCGACGGCATGCCCATGCCGGAACCCTGTACGGACACCCGAATGCCCTGGTAGGTGCCGGTGAAGCCGAGCATCCCGCGGACCTGCGTGTAGCACTTGGCGTCCTGCAGGAAGTTTTCCGCGATCCACTTCGCCCGCATCGGGTCGCCGGGGAGCAGCACCCGCTCGGCGATGTCGCCCGGCTGCCCGCCGATGTGCACGCTCATGCTTCGTGCTCCTCTGCTCGGTTGGTCATGGGCCCGATCCTGCCAGGCCAGAGCGGCCACCCCCGGTAATGGGGTAACCCGGCGGCGGACCGGCGCGAGGCTCCTGTAACCTACTTCGCGGTGGTGTGTCCGAGCGGCCTAAGGAGCACGCCTCGAAAGCGTGTGAGGGTGCAAGCCCTCCAAGGGTTCAAATCCCTTCACCACCGCCACTCAGCCCGGCGACTCCTAAGCGGAGTCGCCGGGCTTTTTGGTGGCCGATTCGGGATCACGCTCGGTGATTCAAGATCATTCCGCCGTACGTCCCGGATCGGGCTCCACCGTTCGGCTGTTCGCCATGATCAGATGTCCTGCACGTAACGCAATCGTTTCGGCGTCCAGAGGCCTTGGTCCTTAGCTGGAACGATTACCTAGGGTGACGAATAGGGGACGGCCCTAATACCTTCGGTGTTGCGCAAGTCACCGGGCCAAAAACCACCGGATCAGACAATGCGCTCCAACCGGCTGGCGAGAAGTTTTCACAAGATTGCCCTACGCCGATGCGTGAAATCTGTCCTAGATTTGACATGTGAGAGTTGAGCATCACTGGTGGAATGGTGACGTCCGGATCGCACGCCGTGACGTCTACGTCCGCACCGACGGCGATCTGTGGGAAGTCGAAGCTCAGATGGGCGGGCCGCAGGGCAAGTCGAAGGTGCAACAGTGTCCGGGCAAGGCCTCTGCCTTGATCCTGGCAGACGCGTGGCGGGGTCCACGCTGGCAGTGGCGCGAGATCTAGAGCGCCTTGGGCCGGCTGCGCCGCTCGCTTGACACCATCGGCCAGCCGAACTTTTTCTGAACGGGTCGGACTCTTCGGGTCCGACCCGTTCGTGTATCGGCTTCTCGCCGCGCAAATCGGACTGATTGTCCGGTGGCAATCACCGTGGTGGATCTAGCGTTTTGTCCCATGAAGGCCACTGTCACCGACCACCGTTGCGACGTCGCGGTGCTGCATCTCAAAGGTGAACTGGACGCCGAAACCTCTGCAAAGCTCCGCTCGACACTCGCCGATCTGCTGGAGCGCCCCGTCCCCCGAATAGTGGTCGACCTGACCGACCTGAAATTCTGCGATTCGGTCGGGCTGAGCGCCTTCATCACCAGTAAGCAGGTGATCACAGCGCGTGGTGGCTGGCTGAGTTTTGCAGGAGCCAACCCGTTCCTGGTGAGACTCCTGGAAACCGTCGGACTCAGCCGGTACTTCGCGATCTTCCCCGAGGTGGACGACGCGATCGCCGCCTCACAGCTCTGACCCCATGACTTTCCGCCGGAATGACGAAGGCCGGACCCGCCGGGTCCGGCCTTCCATCGTTCCGCCGATCTAGGAAGATCGGTGGCCGAGCGGTTTGGTCCCTGCTCGTCGAGGAACCTCACGTCCTCCTCGGGCAGCCTGATCGGGCGAGTTGATAAGCAAAAGGTCGGACGCGGTTGCGTCCGACCTTGGCTGTGTCGCGGCGGAGGATACGAGATTCGAACTCGTGAGGGGTTTCCCCCAACACGCTTTCCAAGCGTGCGCCCTAGGCCACTAGGCGAATCCTCCGTCGGCCAGAATACAGACTTCCCGGGCCGGGGTTGCGTGCGGGTCGGCGCACGGAGCGAAACCGGGTTCGGTAGGCTTCCGGGCAGCCCCTCGTGCGGCGTGTATCTCGTGAACCTCCCCAGGGCCGGAAGGCAGCAAGGATAAGCGGGCTCTGACGGGTGCACGGGGGGTCCTTCGTTTCCACCCTCTTTGGTTCTTGTCGTACCCCCGACGGACAATGGCGCGGTCGTTGAGGAGGGGTAGGAGTGGCACTCGCTCTGTACCGCAAGTACCGTCCACGGACTTTCGCCGAGGTCATCGGGCAGGAGCACGTCACCGAGCCGTTGTCGCAGGCACTGCGCAGTGGCCGGCTGCACCACGCCTACCTGTTCTCCGGGCCACGTGGCTGTGGCAAGACGTCCAGCGCGCGCATCCTGGCCCGCTCGCTCAACTGCGAGCAGGGCCCCACGCCGGAGCCGTGCGGGGTGTGCCTGTCCTGCCGCTCGCTGATGAACGACGGCGCCGGCTCGATCGACGTCATCGAGATCGACGCGGCCTCGCACGGTGGCGTCGACGATGCCCGTGAGCTGCGCGAAAAGGCGTTCTTCGCGCCTGCCAACAGCCGCTACAAGATCTACGTCATCGACGAGGCGCACATGGTCTCGTCGGCCGGCTTCAACGCGCTGCTCAAGCTCGTCGAGGAGCCGCCGGAATATGTGAAGTTCATCTTCGCCACGACGGAACCGGAAAAGGTGCTCGGGACCATCCGCTCCCGCACGCACCACTACCCGTTCCGGCTGATTCCGCCCGCGGTGCTCCGGCCCTACCTCCAGCAACTCACCGAGGCCGAGGGCGTCCACGTCGAGCCGGCCGTGCTCCCCCTGGTGGTGCGGGCCGGCGGCGGCTCGGCACGTGACAGCCTCTCGGTCCTCGACCAGCTGATCGCCGGCGCCGGCCCCGACGGCGTCTCATATTCGCGGGCGGTCGCCCTGCTCGGCGTCACCGACGTCACCCTGATCGACGAGATGTGTGACGCCCTGGCCGCCGGCGACGGTGCCGCCGCCTACCAGACGATCGACCGGGTCGCCGAGGCCGGCCACGACCCGCGCCGCTTCGCATCCGACCTGCTTGAGCGCTTCCGCGACCTGATCATCCTGCAGCAGGTCCCCGACGCGGTGAGCAAAGGCCTGATCGACGGCCCGGCCGACCAGCTCGAGACGATGACCGCGCAGGCCGGCCGGCTCGGCCCGGCGACGCTGTCGCGCTGCGCCGACATCGTGCACAACGGCCTGGTGGAGATGCGCGGCACGACCGCGCCGAGGCTCCTGCTCGAGCTGGTCACGGCGCGCATGCTGCTGCCCGGCGCCGAGGACTCGACGGGCTCGCTGCTGCAGCGCCTGGAACGCATGGAGCGGCGACTCACGCTGGGCGGCGAGCTTTTGGCCGTACGGGATGAGGCTGCGCCCGTCGCACCGGCCGTTTCTGCCGCACCGAGTGTGGCCGATGCCGGGCCGGTGGAGTCGGCTCCGCCCGGTGCCGCCGGGGGCGGCGGTGGTGGTGGTGGCGGCGGGGCGAAGGCGGCTGCGTTGGCCGCGGCTGCGGCCGCCAGCCGGAAGTCGGCATCGAATACCGGCAATCGGCGTTCCGCTATGCCTGCGGCTTCGTCGGCTCCGGAAGCGGCCGGTCCGGCGCCGGTGTCGCCCGCTGCGCCTGCTTCTGCGACTGCCGCGACCGCGTCCGCTGCATCCGCTGCGCCCGCGTCCGCTGCGGCGGAGCCCGCGTCTTCGCGTGCTGCGACCAACGGTGCCCATGTCACGGCTGAGGACGCCGGTTCGGTGCCGGATCCGGAGCCTTACGACGACGAGCCGCCGTGGGATGACGAGCCGGACTACGAGCCCATGCCTGAGCAGGCCCGGCCGGTTGCGGCGGTTCGCCCCACTGCGCCTGAGCTCGCGCCGACCGACGGCCTATCGGCTCAGCTCGCCGAGCCGGCGGTGGCCCCGGCACCGGGCCAAGCAGCGGCTCAGGCACCGTCCCCGGCGTCGGTCGAGGGGCAGACGTCGGCCGAGGGCCAGGAAGCAGCCCAGGCACCGGCAGCGGCCCAGAGGTCAGCAGCGGCGCAGACCTCCGCATCGACGCCGACGTCGGCTCGTTCTGGTCAGCCGGCCGGTCTTCTGCCGGATGCGCCGGAGGAACCGGGAGCCGCGGCTGTCGCCGACATCCCCGGTCAGTTGACGGTGGAAGCCGTGCGCGAGGTGTGGCCGGAGATCATCACGGCCATCAAGCGGCAGCCGAACGGCAAGATCGCCGGGCCGATGGCCGCTAGTGCCGTGGTTCGCGCTCTCGACGGCGACACCGTGGTGCTCGTGTTCCAGCACCAGAACTTCGTCGACCGGATCAGCCGGTTCTTCTCGCTGATCACGGATGCGCTCTACGAGACCCTGGGTGGTCGTTGGCAGATCCGCTGCGAGGTCGGCACCGGAGGCGGCGGCGTGCCCGCGGCTCGGGTCGCCGAGCGCCGGGAGGTGCCGCCGAACGCCGGCCGCGCGCCGGCCCGCAACGACGCCGCCGCACGGGAGCCGGCCGCGCATTCCCAGGTTTCGGCGCCGCCCCGGGCGGCCTCCGGGGCACAGCAGTCGCAGGCTGCGGCGGCCCGGCCGCCGCAGACCCGCCGCCAGGAGACCGCATCGCCCTCGGCCGCCGACGACGAGTGGCCGGAACCGGCCAAACCGGGCGGACTGACGGCACCTGCCACCCAGGAAGAGGTGGACGACGAGGAAGACTGGCCGGAGGTCCGGCAGGTCGGCGGCCCTCCGCCGGCTGCCGCATCGCGGCCGTCTCCGGCGAGTGAAGCTCTCAGCGGCGCACCCAGCGGCATCGAGGCGGACGGCGGGGCCAGTTGGCCCAGCGCCGCTCCCGTCGGTGGCCGCCCGGCTGAGCCCGCCGCGCCGGGGGACATCGTGCCCGGCGACCACGCGGACCGGCCGGATCGGGGCGACTCGGGCGCTACCGGCCAGCCGGCCGCCGTCGGCTCGACCAGCGGTCAGGCACCTCACGCCGCGTCGTCGGCCGCGGATACCGCCGCAGCGCCTCAGGCAGCTCCTACGGCCCCCGCAACGGCCGCGAGCGCCGGGCCCCACGCCGCCGGAACCCCAGGGTCACCGAGGACTGGGATCGCCGGATACTCGGAGGCCGAGACCGCCGGGCCGCAGACCGGATCCCATGCTGCCGGAGCAGCGCCGCACCCCGCTGCCGGACCCGCGCCGGGCCTCGCTGCCGGAACCGCCGCGCCGGGCCTCGCTGCCGGAACCGCCGCGCCGGGCCTCGCTGCCGGAACCGCCGCGCCGCGCCCCCCAGCTGAGGCTGCCACGTCGCGCGTCGCATCCCAGGCTGCCGGAGCTGCCGGAGCCGTCGGGTTGCCCGCCGCGTCCTCAACCGCTGAGACCGCCGCGTCGCGCGCTGCGGCTCAGGCTGGCGGCGCCGCTGGGCCGCGGGCCGCGACCCAGGCCGGTGGAACTGCTGCACCTCCGGCTGCCGACACCGCTGCGCCGGCGGGTCGGGCCGGGCGTAACGCCGGCGCCGCCAGCGGGGCGGGGGCCGCTCGGGCCGCTCTCGCCGCGGCAAGGCAGGCTGCCGCGACGCGGCCCGCCGGTGCCGCGTCGGGGCCGCCCGCGAACCGTGCCTGGGCCGACGGCTCGCCCACCGAGGAAGCGCCCTACGACCCGGACTACGACGGCGCGCCGCCGGCGGGTGGGTCGGCGGGCTTCGAGGGCTTCGATCCGGGTGATGAGCCGCTGGACGAAGTGATCGACGAGAAGACCGCTCGGGAGAGCAGTGAACAACAGGCCATGCGACTCCTGCGGGAGCTGCTCGGCGCGGAGAAGATCGGCGAGAGCTGAGCGGTCGCGCCCGCCGTTGCCGGTGAGTGGCGTGTGGTTGGTGCGGCGGGTGGGGCGGCTACGCTGGGCGGCGATTGGCGGTGGCCGCCGGGTGGGTATCGGCATGGCCGGAAACCCGGTGACTTCTATTTCGAGGAGCGGTGGCAATGCGGCCCGGTGGACAGCCGAACATGCAGCAGATCATGAAGCAGGCCCAGAAGATGCAGCAGCAGGTGGCCCAGGCTCAGGCCGAGCTGGCTGCCGCGGAGCTGACCGGCAGCGCCGGCGGCGGGCTGGTCAGCGTGGTCATGACCGGGCTGGGCGAGGTCAAGTCCGTGCGCATCGACCCCAAGGCCGTCGATCCGGACGACATCGAGTCGCTCGAAGACCTGGTGCTCGCCGCGATCCGTAACGCCGCCGAGGCGCAGCGGGAGCTGACCGAGGCCAAGATGGGCCCGGCCACCGGCGGTCTCGGTGGCGGCCTGGGCATTCCGGGGTTCTGACCCGGTGTACGAAGGCGCTATCCAGGACCTGATCGACGAGCTGGGGCGGCTTCCGGGCGTGGGCCCGAAGTCGGCCCAGCGGATCGCCTTCCACGTCCTCTCGGCCGACCCGGCCGACGTCAATCGGCTCGCCACTGCCCTGCGCAAGGTGAAGGAGCTGGTCCGCTTCTGCACGACCTGCTTCAACGTGGCCGAGTCGGAGCAGTGCCGGGTCTGCCGGGACACCCGCCGCACCAACGAGGTGCTCTGCGTGGTGGAGGAGCCCAAGGACGTGGTGGCCATCGAACGGACCGGTGAGTTCCGGGGGCGCTATCACGTGCTGGGTGGGGCGATCAATCCGCTCGAGGGCATCGGGCCGGACAATCTGCGCATCCGTGAGCTGCTCCTGAGGCTGGGCACGGGCGAGGTCAAGGAGTTGATTCTCGCCACAGACCCGAACACCGAGGGTGAGGCCACGGCCACTTACCTGGCCATCATGATCAAACCGATGGGGATCTCGGTCACCCGGTTGGCGAGTGGTCTTCCGGTGGGCGGCGACCTCGAGTACGCCGATGAGATCACTCTGGGTCGTGCATTCGAGGGACGTAGAGCTATTTAGATCAACGCCGCGTAACCTGCCTGTAACGCCACGCATGAGATTTAGTCCGAATTAGCTAGATCCGAGCCATCTGACGCGGTAGTTTCCGTTTGGTCGGTGCCATAGGTCACAGCCACATCACGAGGGAGACACGGAACTGACCGTGTGCGGTCCGTGAACTTGACCGAGGCGCCACATTAGGTGAATGTTCCTTCCGATGGCGGCACCCCCGCCGTCGAGTGCCTTCGTGGTGCGGGCTCATCTGACCGCTGCGACGAGGGTCGGCACTCGAGGCACGAGACAACCGATCGGTTGCCGGACGCTGCGGGAGCCATCGCCTACGGTCGCGCCGCTCGGTGGCGCGCTGCTGGGCTGTGAGCTGCCCGCTTTGCGCCGGTCACCGGGAGAGGACCGGCGCTAGATGTCGCTTGGCCCGGAGACGTCGCTCCACGACGAGACGACGCCCACTGCCGACGCGGCTCAGGTGCGAGATCCAAGCGAAAAGGCGATCGCCGGTCGGTCGCTGAAACAGATCGCTTGGCGCCGCCTCAAGAAGGATCGCGTTGCGGTCGGCGGCGGCGTCATCATCCTCGTCCTGATCCTGATCGCGATCGTCGCTCCGCTGCTGATCAAGCTGTTCGGGCACCCGTTCGACGAGTACCACAACGACACGATCGACCCGACGCTCGGCCTGCCGCTCGGCAAGCTCGGTGGCATCTCGGGCGATTACCTGCTCGGTGTGGAGCCGGTCAACGGCCGGGACATCTTCAGCCGCATCGTCTACGGCGCACAGACCACGCTGACTGTCGCGTTCCTGTCCGCCTTCCTGTCGACGGTCCTCGGCGTGCTGTTCGGCATGACGGCCGGCTTCGTGGGCGGCTGGGTCGACTCGATCATCAGCCGCGTCATGGACTTCCTGCTGGCGTTCCCGCAGCTGCTGTTCTCGATCGCGCTGGTGTCGGTGCTGCCGCAGACGATGTTCGGGCTGAACGCCAGGTGGGCGCGCACGATCGTGCTGATCTGCGTGATCGGCTTCTTCGGCTGGCCGTACATCGGTCGTATCGTTCGCGGTCAGACGTTGTCGCTGCGCGAGCGCGAGTTCGTGGAGGCGTCGCGGAGTCTCGGCGCACGATCGCCGCGGATCCTGTTCCGCGAGATGCTGCCCAACCTCGCGGCCCCGATCCTCGTCTACACGACGCTGATCATCCCGACCAACATCCTCACCGAGGCCGCGTTGAGCTTCCTCGGTGTCGGCATCCCGCCGCCCTACCCGTCCTGGGGTGGCATGCTCTCGGACGCGCTCCAGTTCTATCGGTACGACCCGATGTTCATGATCATCCCAGGCGCGATGATCTTCATCACCGTGCTGTCGTTCAACCTGTTCGGCGACGGTCTGCGCGATGCGCTCGATCCCAAGGCCCGCTGAGTAGAGCCGTTCCATCGCATGAAATTTCGGCGACACCCGCAGGTCGCCGTTTCTAGGAGGTAGGAGTACTGGTGGCAGGCAAGACGAAGGTGATGGTGGCCGCTACGGCCGCTCTCACATTGGGGCTGACCGCCGCATGCGGTGGCGGCTCCGATGACAACAGCAGCAACGGCAGCTCTTCGGACACCGGCGCGGCCTTCAACGCGTCGGCGACGAAGGTTGTCAACGCCAGCGACAAGAAGGGCGGCACCCTCAACCTGTGGAGCCCCCAGGACGCTGACTCGTTCGACCCGGCGATCTCGTACTACGCCTGGACGATCAACATGAACCGGCTCTACAGCCGGACCCTGATGACCTACACGCCGAAGCCCGGCGCTGACGGCCTTATCCTGACCCCGGACCTGGCCTCGGCCGCGCCGGAGGTCAGCGCGGACGGCAAGACCTACACCTTCAAGCTGAAGAGCGGTCTGAAGTTCGACGACGGTGCCGCGATCACGTCGAAGGACATCAAGTACGGCATCGAGCGCATCTTCGCGCAGGACGTCGTGCCCGGTGGCCCGCTGTACCTGACCGACGAACTGGATCAGGGTCAGAAGTACCCCGGCCCGTACAAGGACACCGACCCGAACAAGCTGGGTCTGAAGACCGTCGAAACGCCGGACGACTCGACGATCGTCTTCCACCTGTCGGCCGCGAACGCGAACTTCCCGTACGAGCTGGCCCTGCCGGGTGGCGCGCCGGTTCCGCAGAAGCGGGACACCGGTGCCAAGTACGGCCTGGCCCCCGCCTCCTCGGGCCCGTACAAGTTCGAGAGCATCGAGCCGGGCAAGGGCGCGACCCTGGTGCGCAACACCAACTGGGACGCCTCGACCGACCCGAACCGCAAGGCCCTCCCGGACAAGATCACCCTCACGATCACCACGAACGCTGAGGACATGGACTCCCGTCTGCTCGCCGGCACCGCGGACATGGACGCGAGCCAGAGCGGTGTGGCCACCCAGGCCCGGACCCAGATCCTGACCGACGAGAAGCTCAAGGCGAACGCCGCGAACCCGAACAACGGCTTCATCCGGTACGCCGCCATCTCGCAGAACGTCGCGCCGTTCGACAACATCGAGTGCCGCAAGGCGGTCATCTACGCGTCCGACCCGACCACGCTGCAGACCGCCCGTGGCGGCCCGGTGGCCGGTGGCGACATCGCGACCAACATGCTGCCCCCGAACATCCTCGGTGCCGACAAGAGCTACGACCCGTACGGTCGCGCTCAGGGCAAGCCGCAGGTGGACAAGGCCAAGGCGGCGCTGACCGCGTGTGGCAAGCCGACCGGCTTCGACACCAAGATCGCGGTCCGGAACAACAAGCCGGCCGAGATCGCGACCGCGACCGCCCTCCAGGCGGCGCTGAAGACCGTGGGCATCAACGCGGCGATCGAGCAGTACGACGGCTCGCAGATCGCCACCGTTGCCGGCTCGCCGAACAACGTGCACAAGAAGGGCTACGGCATCCTGATCGCCGGCTGGGGTGCTGACTTCCCGACCGGTTACGGATACCTGGCTCCGCTGGCGTCGAGCAAGTTCCTCGTCGCGAACGGCAACTACAACCTTCCGGAGATCAAGGACCAGGCGATCGACGATCTGTTCGCCAAGGGTCTGGCCGAGAAGGACGCCACCGCGGCGGGTGCCGACTACCAGGCGGCGAACGTCAAGGTCATGGAGGGCTACTACTACCTGCCCTTCGTGTTCGACAAGGCGCTCAACTACTACAACCCGCGGCTGACGAACGTGTACTTCCACTCCGGCCTCGCCATGGTGGACTTCGCGTCGCTCGGCGTCAGCGACGGTAAGTAACCGTTCCGTTCGCTGTAGCACCGACGGGTAAATCGAAGGGCAGGTGAAGGCCGCCCCCGCCGGGCGGGTGCCGAGTTCGCAAGGACTCGGTGCCCGCCCGGAGTTCGGCCGAAAGTCGTGCTGGCATACCTCATTCGGCGGCTTATCAACGCCGTCGTAACGCTGCTGGTGGTCACCCTCGTGACTTTCGGCGTCTTCTTCCTCGTGCCGAAGGCGACCGGCAGCGATCCGGCGCTGCTGTACATCGGCAAGCAGGCCGACCCGATCGCGGTCGAGGGCATCCGGACGAAGCTCGGGCTCAACGACCCGATCATCGTGCAGTACTGGAAGTTCCTGAAGGGCATCGTGGCCGGCCGGGACTACTCCAACGGGCCGGACATCACCCACTGCTCGGCGCCCTGTCTCGGCTACACCTTCAAGACCAATCAAGAAGTGTGGCCGATCCTGATCAAGGCGCTGCCGATCACCATCTCGCTCGCCATCGGCGCCGCGGTGCTCTGGGTGCTGATGGGCGTACTCTTCGGGGTGATCTCCGCGTTGCGGCGTGGATCGATCTGGGACCGAGGGGTGATGACGGTGGCGCTGGCCGGCGTGTCACTGCCGATCTACTTCACCGGCCTGCTGGCGCTGAGCATCTTCGTGTACGGCCTGGAGTGGTTGCCGAACGCGGAATACACCCCGTTCTTCGACAATCCGATCAAGTGGGCCACCGGTCTGATCCTGCCGTGGGTGACGCTGGCGTTCCTGTTCGCCGCCACCTACGCCCGATTAACGCGAGCCAACATGCTCGAGACCCTCGGCGAGGACTACATCCGTACCGCTCGGGCCAAGGGCCTGAAGGAACGTACGGTCATCGGCAAGCACGGCCTCCGCTCCGGTCTCACCCCGCTCGTCACCGTCTTCGGTCTCGATGTGGGCGCGCTGCTCGGTGGCGCGATCCTCACCGAGGCGGTCTTCAACCTGCGCGGTCTCGGTTACTGGGCACTGCAGGGCATCCGGCAGAACGATCTGCCGACCATCCTGGGCGTGACCCTGTTCGCCGCGTTCTTCATCGTCATCATGAACCTCATCGTCGACCTGCTGTACGGCGTCATCGACCCGCGCGTCCGGCTGGGCTGAGGGAGTGCCCAAAATGTCTACCAGCTCGGCGTCCATCGGCGCTTCAATCCAGCGGCCATATCTCGAGGTCAAAGACCTCACCATCCGCTTCGAGACCGACGACGGCATCGTCCAGGCGGTCTCCAGCTCGACGTTCAGCGTGGAGAAGGGCCAGACCCTCGGCATCGTGGGCGAGTCCGGCTCCGGCAAGAGCGTCACCTCGCTGGGCATCCTCGGCCTGCACCGCACCCGCAGCAACGCCAAGGTCACCGGCGAGATCTGGCTCGACGACGAAGAGCTGATCACCGCGTCCGACGAGAAGGTTCGCCTGCTGCGCGGCGGCAAGATGGCGATGATCTTCCAGGACCCGCTGAGCGCCATGCACCCGTACTTCACGGTCGGATCGCAGATCGTCGAGGCTTACCGGGTGCACCACCCCGGGCTGAGCAAGAAGGTGGCCCGGGAGAAGGCGATCGACATGCTCGCCCGGGTCGGCATCCCGCAGCCGGAGCGGCGCTTCAACGACTACGCCCACCAGTTCTCGGGTGGTATGCGGCAGCGCGCCATGATCGCGATGGCCCTGGTCAACGACCCGCAGCTGCTGATCGCGGACGAGCCCACCACGGCGCTCGACGTGACCGTGCAGGCGCAGATCCTCGACCTCATCCGCGACCTGCAGGAGGAGTTCGGCTCGGCGGTCATCATGATCACCCACGACCTGGGTGTGGTGGCCGAGCTCGCCGACGACGTGCTGGTCATGTACGGCGGAAAGATCATCGAGAAGGGCCCGGCCCTCGACGTGTTCCAGAACCCGCAGCACCCGTACACCTGGGGTCTGCTCGGTTCGATGCCCCGTCTGGACCGTGCGGTCCGGGACCGTCTGACCCCGGTCAAGGGCACCCCGCCCAGCCTGATCAACCTGCCGGACGGCTGCGCCTTCCACCCGCGCTGCCCCTACGCCGGGCGCAACGGCAACCGGTCCTTCACCGACGTGCCGGTGCTGCGTGACGCCGGACTCGGCGGCGAGCACCAGGTCGCCTGTCACCTGCCTGCGGAAGAGCGCACCAAGATCTTCCAGCAGGAAGTGCTGCCGAACCTCTGAGGAGAGAACGATGAGCGAGAACCTGCTCGAGGTGTCGGGGCTGGAGAAACACTTCCCGATCACGAAGGGCCTGCTGAAGCGGCAGGTCGGCGCCGTGCGTGCGGTCGACGGCATCGATCTGCAGGTGAAGGCCGGCGAGACGCTCGGCCTGGTGGGCGAGTCGGGCTGCGGCAAGTCGACGGCCGGGCGGCTGTTCACCCGCATCCTGGAGCCGACCGCCGGCAAGATCATCTTCGAGGGCCAGGACATCAGCCACAAGTCCGTCTCGCAGATGCGGCCGCTGCGCCGCGACGTCCAGATGATCTTCCAGGACCCGTACTCGTCGCTGAACCCGCGGCACACGGTCGGCTCGATCATCTCGGCGCCGCTGCAGATCCAGGACATGCCCACCCCGCAGGGCACCAAGAAGGCCGTGCAGGAACTGCTCGAGCTGGTCGGCCTCAACCCCGAGCACTACAACCGCTACCCGCACGAGTTCTCCGGCGGCCAGCGCCAGCGCATCGGCATCGCCCGCGCGCTCGCCCTGCGCCCCAAGATGATCGTCGCGGACGAGCCGGTGTCGGCGCTGGACGTGTCGATCCAGGCGCAGGTCGTCAACCTGCTCGACGACCTGCAGCGCGAGTTCGACCTGACCTTCGTCTTCATCGCGCACGACCTGTCGGTGGTCCGGCACATCTCGAACCGGGTAGCGGTCATGTACCTGGGCAAGGTCGTGGAGATCGCCGAACGCGACGAGCTCTACAAGAACCCGCGTCACCCGTACACGGTCGCCCTGATGTCGGCGGTCCCGGTGCCGGACCCGGCCCGGCGTGATCGCGCGCAGCGCGAGCGCGTCCTGCTCACCGGCGACGTGCCCAGCCCGATCAACCCGCCCTCGGGTTGCCGCTTCCGCACCCGTTGCTGGAAGGCGCAGGACATCTGCGCGACCGAGGAACCGCCGCTGGTCACCCGCCTCGACGACCCGGCGTCCCACCTGACCGCGTGCCACTTCCCGGTGGTCGAGGAAGAGGTCGTGGCCGGCCGCCGCCCGGCGTCGACGCCGGCCTGAAAAACAAGCGATGAGCCGGCGCCGTCCATCGGCGCCGGCTCATTCTTTTGTACGGCCGGAGCACCGTTCCCGCCGAATTACCGCCGTCCCGGCCGCGCGGTCAGACCCGCCGCCGACGTTTCTCGGCCCGGCAGCCTTCGAACCTGTCGAGTTCCCGTTCGCTGCGAACAGGAACTCTTCAAGGTCTGCGCCTGCTATCAGCCCTCGTCCGGGCGGTTCAGGATGCCGACCGCGACCTGGTGGATCGCGGCGGCGTCGGCCGGGTCCTGCACCGAGGCCTTGGCGCCGGTCACCGCATACCACTCGTCGGCCTCTTTGTACTGCACCCGCACGGTCACCTCGCTGCCGCTGACCTCGGTCCGCAGGGTCAGATCGCCGGTGACGACGCCGACCTCGTCGGTCATCACACCGCCCTGGCCCGCGGTGATGTCGGTCGTGAGGTCCGGCGCGCCGGCGATCTTGGTCGCGGCCGAGTCCACGGCGGCGGCCGCGGGCGCGGCAGCCGCTGCGGCCGGCCCGCCTGCGGGTTCAGCACTCGGTGCGGTGGCGGCGGGCGTGGCCGGGGCGGGCGTGGTCGCGGCGGCCGACGGTCCGCCGCTCGCGGTTCCCGGGGCGGCCGGCCTGATAGATGCCGCCTCGGCGGCCGGCCCGGTTGCGGCCGAGGACGCGGAGGGCGACGGCGCAGTGGACGACGCCTCGGCGGACGACGGCGCGGCGGACGACGGCGCGGTGGGCGCCGTCTCGGTCGGGGGTGTGGCTGGGTCGCTCATCAGCACTTCTCCAGCATGTCGGCGAGGGCGGACTTCTCTTTGGTGGTGACCGTGAGCTTGAACTTGGTCTTCACCGCGATCCAGTCTTGCGCATACTCGCACCACGCGCTGGTGTCGGTCGGCTTCCAGGTGGACGGGTCCTGGTCGCCCTTGGACCGGTTGGACGACGCCGACACCGCCACGAGCTGCGGATCGTCCAGGTCGTTCGCGAAGGCCTTGCGCTGATCGGTGGTCCACGCGGCCGCTCCGGAGCGCCAGGCGTTGGCCAGCGGCACCACATGGTCGATGTCCACCTGGGTCGGCGAGGTGATCGTCTTGCCGTCGTAGACGCTCTTCCAGGTGCCGGCCACCACGTTGCAGCCGGAGAACTTCACCTTGGTGCCGTCCCGCTTGAGCACCGCGTCGCGGGTGTCGCAGTTGCTGCCGGTGCTGGTCCAGTGCGGGAACTTCTCCCGGCTGTAGCCCGTCATCTTGCCGGCCGTGGCGACCTTCAGCTTGTCGAGCTCGGCTTCGGCGTTGCCACCACCGCCGCTCGATCCGGATCCGGGGGTGGAGGTGGTCGCGGTTTCGGTCGGGAAGGGGCCGACGTCGATCTTGACCTGGTCGCACGCGGTGGTGGCGAGGGTCAGGGCGGCGGCGGCAACGAACAGGGTCCATCGAGGACTGTGAGGGGGCACGGCCTCAGGATAGGAGTGGCGTGCCCGTTCTGTCCGGGTCGATCACCCGTGAGTGGATCATCCCGCGCGCCGTCCGGGTGGGCGGCGCGCGGGCGTGTCGTCAGCGGGCGCGGTTGATCGCGCTGGTTACGGCCTTGATCGAGGCGCTCACGATGTTCGCGTCGATGCCTACGCCCCACACTGTCCGGTCGCCGACCTCAACCTCGACGTACGCCGCGGCCTGGGCGTTCTCACCCGCGGTCATCGCGTGCTCCTGGTAGTCCAGCACCCGGGCCTGAACGCCCAGCGGCTGCACCGCCTGCACGAACGCGTCGATCGGGCCGTTACCGACGCCGACCAGCGGTCGCCGGACGCCGCGGTGGAAGACCTCGAGGTCGATCTCGACCTTGCCGTCGACCGTGGCCGTGCTGTAGCCCTCGATCTTGAAGGCGCTGGCGATCTGGTTCTCGACCAGGTATTCAGCCGCGAAGATGTCCCACATCTGCTGCGGGGAGACCTCGCCGCCCTCCTCGTCGGTGTGATGCTGCACCACGCCGGAGAACTCGATCTGCAGCCGCCGCGGCAGCTCCAGCTTGTGCTCTTCCTTCATGATGTACGCCACGCCGCCCTTGCCGGACTGCGAGTTGACCCGGATGACCGCCTCGTAGCTGCGGCCCACGTCCTTCGGGTCGATCGGCAGGTAGGGCACGCCCCAGGTGAACTCGTCGACCTCTACGCCGGCCGCGTCGGCATCCGACTTCAGCCAGGCGAAGCCCTTGTTGATCGCGTCCTGGTGCGAGCCAGAGAACGACGTGTAGACCAGGTCACCCACGTACGGGTGCCGCTCGTGCACCGGCAGCTGGTTGCAGTACTCGACCGTACGTTTGATCTCGTCGATGTTCGAGAAGTTGATCTGTGGGTCGATGCCCTGGGAGAACATGTTCAGACCCAGGGTGACCAGGTCGACGTTGCCGGTGCGCTCGCCGTTGCCGAACAGGCACCCCTCGATGCGGTCGGCGCCGGCCAGCAGGCCCAGTTCGGCGGCGGCCACGCCGGTGCCGCGGTCGTTGTGCGGGTGAAGCGACAGCACCACCGACTCGCGGCGGGGCAGGTGCCGGTGCATCCACTCGATCGAGTCGGCGTAGACGTTGGGCGTGGCCATCTCGACGGTGGCCGGCAGGTTGATGATGAGCGGGCGATCGGGCGTCGGGTTGATCACGTCGATGACCGCCGAGCAGACCTCCAGTGCGTACTCCAGCTCGGTGCCCGTGTAGGACTCGGGGGAGTACTCGTAGAAGATCTCGGTGTCCGGGGTGTAGATCTCCGCGTACTTCTGGCAGAACCGGGCGCCGCTGGTGGCGATGTCGGTGATGCCGTCCTTGTCCAGGCCGAAGACGACCCGCCGCTGCAGCACCGACGTCGAGTTGTAGAAGTGCACGATGGCCCGCTTGGCGCCGCGCAGCGACTCGAAGGTGCGCTCGATCAGGTGTTCCCGGCACTGGGTCAGCACCTGGACGGTGACGTCGTCCGGGATCAGGTCCTGCTCGATCAGCTGGCGGATGAAGTCGTAGTCGGTCTGCGACGCCGCCGGGAAGCCGACCTCGATCTCCTTGTAGCCCATCTGCACCAGCAGCATGAACATGCGCTTCTTGCGCTCGGGGGACATCGGGTCGATCAGGGCCTGGTTGCCGTCCCGCAGGTCGACCGCGCACCAGCGAGGGGCGGTCTCGGTGACCTTCGTCGGCCACTGCCGGTCGGGCAGATCAACGGCGAACTGCTTCTGGTACGGCAGGTAGCGCTCGAACGGCATGGCACTGGGGCGCTGAGTGTCAAAGGGGTTGGACATGTGGATGCTCCTGAAAGGCGAGACCTGGGAGGCGGGCGCGCGTCAACTCCGCGACGAGGTGCCGGCCTGGAATGGGGCCTCGTCGCGGCAGCGAAGGAGGAGCGTCTGCCACATGTCGAAAATCACCCTACGTGATCAACTCGGACGTAGCTAACTCTACGCCCGGATCGTGGGAACGCCAGATTCACGCCGACGGGGTGAGGGCCGAGGGGGTCAGGCCGGACGGGGTCGGGTCGACCGCCGGCGGTGGCAGCGCGTCCTGACCCATCGCCGGGCCGGGCACCTCGGAGCCGGGCAGGGCCACGGTCTTCGGGCCGGCCACCTGGCTGACCAGCTTGAGCACACCGAAGCCGACCCGCGCCGCGGTCAGCACACCGTCGGCGGCGTAGCAGTAGATGCCGATGTCGACCGGCGCCTTGATCGAGGCGGCGATCGAGTCGATCGAGTAACAGATGCCCTGGGCGCCGGACAGCGGCTGCACCTCGGTCACCGAGAGGGCCGACTGCCGGTCCCGGAAAACCGGGAGCCACTGCCGGAACAGCCGCTCGACCTGCGGCGAGTAGTTCTTCGCCACGCGCTTGCCGGCCGGCGCCACCTTGACGCAGGTGGGCGTGACCGGGTTGCTCGGCGAGGAGACCGTGCACTGGTAGACGCCGGCCGCGGTGGAGACGATCGACACGTCGGTGGTGTCGCCCAGCATGGCGTCGCTCACATCGACCCGCCAGGTGCCGTCGGCGGCGATGGTGGCCACCACGTTGTGCTGCCGGCCGCTGCCGTCGTCGTCCAGCGTGTAGAGCGCCGCGTACGCCTTGTCGGCGGCCAGCGCGGCGGTGGCGGCCAAGCCGGAGCGGGCGTCCGGGGCGGTGTTGCCGCCGGTCGTCGGGGAGGCGGACGGCGTGGGGGCCGCCTCCGGGCTGCCGCCGCAGGCCGCGATGCAGCCCACCAACAGGGCGGCGGCGGACATGGGCAGCAAGTGTGGGCGCACCGAGACATTCTCGCCTCCACCGGCCGAACCGGTCGTAGTCGAACACTGGCGTGTCGCGCGGGCGAGGGCCGAATCCTGGGATCGCCTGTCGGACTCGGACGGTGTCGCAGCTAGGGTGGTTGCGATTGTCCTGGCCGGCACCGCCGGTTTCGAGCGAAGGAATGGTTACCCCCGTGGCACTGGTGGTGCAGAAGTACGGTGGCTCGTCCGTCGCGACCGCCGAGCGCATCAAGCGGGTGGCGGAGCGCATCGTGGCCGCCCGCAAGGCCGGCGACGACGTGGTGGTCGTGGTGTCCGCGATGGGCGACACCACCGACGAGCTGCTCGACCTGGCCAACCAGGTGAGCCCGCTGCCGCCCGGCCGTGAGCTCGACATGCTGTTGACCGCCGGCGAGCGCATCTCGATGGCGCTGCTCGCGATGGCGATCCACAACCTGGGCTACGAGGCCCGGTCCTACACCGGATCGCAGGCCGGCGTGCTGACCACCTCGACGCACGGCAAGGCGCGGATCATCGACGTCACCCCGGGCCGGCTGCGGTCGGCGCTGGACGAGGGCGCGATCTGCATCGTGGCCGGCTTCCAGGGCGTCTCGCAGGACACCAAGGACATCACCACCCTGGGCCGCGGCGGTTCGGACACCACGGCGGTGGCGCTGGCGGCGGCCCTGCACGCCGACGTCTGCGAGATCTACACCGACGTCGACGGCGTCTTCACCGCCGACCCCCGGATCGTCCCGGACGCGCAGCACATCAAGCAGATCACCTACGAGGAGATGCTCGAGCTCGCCGCCGGTGGGGCGAAGGTGCTGATGTTGCGATGCGTGGAGTACGCCCGCCGCTTCAAGGTGCCGATCCACGTACGCTCTTCGTATTCCAACAAGCCCGGCACTCTGGTTACCGGATCGATGGAGGACCCTTCTGTGGAACAAGCGCTGATCACCGGGGTCGCCCACGAGCGGAGCGAGGCCAAGATCACGATCGTCGGCGTGCCCGACGAGCCGGGCGCGGCCGGCCACATCTTCAATACAGTGGCCCAGGCCGAGATCAACATCGACATGATCGTGCAGAACATCTCGACCGAGGGCACCGGCCGCACCGACATCTCCTTCACTCTGCCGAAGGCCGACGGCCCCACCGCGATGACGGCGCTCGACAAGATCAAGGAAAAGATCAAGTTCAAGGGCCTGCTCTTCGACGACCACGTCGGCAAGGTGTCGCTGATCGGCGCGGGCATGCGCTCGCACCCGGGCGTGGCCGCCTCCTTCTTCGCCTGCATCGGTGAGGCCGGCGTCAACATCGAGATGATCTCGACCTCCGAGATCCGGGTCTCCGTGGTCTGCCGCGACACCGACCTCGACACCGCCGTCCGCGCCGTGCACGACCAGTTCGAGCTGGGCGGCAGCGAGCAGGCCGTGGTGTACGGCGGGACCGGGCGGTAAGAGCTCAGATGGCGCAGCCGACGCTCGCCGTCGTCGGAGCCACCGGCTCCGTCGGGACAGTCATGCTCGAACTGCTCTCCTCCCGGCGCAACGTCTGGGGGGAGATCCGGTTGCTCGCCACGGCCCGGTCGGCCGGCAAGGAGTTGAGCTGCCGCGGCGAGCGGCTGACCGTGCGCGAGCTGACGCCGGAGGCGTTCGACGGCGTCGACGTCGCCATGTTCGACGTGCCCGACGACGTGTCGCGGGAGTGGGCGCCGATCGCGACCGCCCGCGGCGTGACCGTGGTGGACAACTCGGCCGCCTTCCGGATGGACCCGGACGTTCCGCTGGTGGTGCCCGAGGTCAACAAGGACGCGCTGCGCGACCGGCCCCGCAACATCGTCTCCAACGCCAACTGCACGGTGATGGCGATGATGATGGCGATCGCCCCGCTGCACCGGGAGTACGGCCTGCGCGAGCTGGTGCTCGCCTCCTACCAGGCCGCCTCGGGTGCCGGCCAGGTCGGTGTGGACACCCTGCACGACCAGCTCAGCAAGGTGGCCGGCGACCGCTCGCTGGGCTCCCGGCCGGGCAACGTGCGGCAGGCGGTCGGCGACGACCTGGGCCCGTTCTCGGCACCGCTCGCGCTCAACGTGGTGCCCTGGTCGGGTGCGCTCGAGCCGCTCGGCTGGTCGTCCGAGGAGCTCAAGCTGCGCAACGAGTCCCGCAAGATCCTCGAGTTGCAGGCGTTGAAGGTCTCCGCCACCTGCGTGCGCGTGCCGGTGGTGACCGGCCACTCGATCGCGGTGCACGCGGTCTTCGGCTCCGAGGTCACCGCGGACGGCGCCCGGCAAGCGCTGCGCGGGGCGCCCGGCGTGATCCTGGTCGACGACCCCGAGGCCGGCGAGTTCCCGATGCCGATCGACGCGGTCGGCACCGACCCCAGCTGGGTGGGCCGCATCCGCCGGGCGATGGACGACCCGCGGGCCCTTGACCTGTTCGTCACCGGCGACAACATGCGCAAGGGCGCCGCGCTCAACACTCTCCAGATCGCCGAGCTGATCGCTGCGGAGATGAAGTAACCGCCTAGCTGAGGTCTTCCCTGGTCAGCAGGGCTCGCAGGGTGATGCCGTCGGCCGCCAGGGCCTGGGCGCCGCCCTCCTGGCGGTCGATCACACACAGCGCGTGGTCCACGTGCGCGCCCAGCTTGCGCAGCTCGCCGGTGGAGATGACCACCTGGCCGCCCGACGTCACGACGTCCTCGACCACCAGCACCCGGCGGCCGGCTACCTCGGCGCCCTCGGACAGCCGGGCCGTGCCGTACTGCTTGGCCTGCTTGCGGACGAACGCGGTGGGCAGTTTCGCGTGCCGGGCCAGCGCGGTCACCACCGCGATGCCGCCCATCTCCAGCCCGGCCAGCACCTCGGTGCCCTCGGGGATCAGCACCGCCATCCGCTCGGCCAGCTGATCGAGCAGCTCCGGGTCGGCCTCGAACTGGTACTTGTCGAAATACTCGGTGGCGGTGCGGCCGGAACGGAGAACGAACTCGCCGGTCAGCCGGCTCACGTCGCGGACCCGCCGGGCCAGATCTTCAGAGGAGGTCACAAGGGTCTAGCCTCTCAGGCCGCTCCGGGACGGATGACAGCACCCCACACGCAACCACTCAGCAACCGACAAACCGTGCCGATCAGAAGATCATGCTGAGCAATCCGCATCGGTGGTTCGGCGCTGGGCAGAGCAGCGCTGCGGACTCCACCAAGGCCGGTGCCGAGGCCGCGGCGGAAGCGATCGGTGGCCGCGTGCCCAAGGCCGTCGTCGTCTTCGCCTCGGTGGCGCACGACCTGCCGGCCCTGATCAGCGGGGTGCGGGCGGAGGTCGGCCCGGACGCCGCGATCGTCGGCAGCACCACCATGGGCGAGCTCGGCAACGGCGGGCTGACCGTCGGCGGGGTCGCGGTGGCCGCGCTCGGCGGCGACGGCTTCACGGTGCACACCCGGGCGGCGCACATCCACGAGTCCGATCCGCGCGCGGCCGGTGCCGCGGCGGCCGAGTCGCTGCGCGGGCTGCACGACGACCACAAGGTGCTGGTGCTGTTCTGCGACGGGCTCACCGGGCATCCGCACGACATCGTCCGGGGTGCGTACTCCAGCATCGGCGCGACCGTTCCGCTGGTCGGCGGGTTCGGCGCGGACGACCGGCGCTTCGAGCGGACCTACCAGTTCTACGGCGACGAGGTGCTGACCAACTCGGTGGTCGGGCTCGCGCTCGGTTCGGACGGGCCGATCGGCATCGGCGTCGCGCACGGCTGGCGCCGGATCGAGCCGCCGATGATCGTCACGAAGAGCCAGGGCGCGCACATCTTCCTGCTCGACGACGAGCCGGCGCTGGACGTCCTGCTGCGCCGCAACAACTTCGAGGGCACCGCCGACGAGTTCTTCCACCAGGGCCGCCAGTTGCAGCCGCTCGGACTGTCCCGGCGCAACGGCGAGGACATCCGGGTGCTGCACGCCGGCGACGACGAGGAACGCTCGGTCTGGGGCACCGCGGACATCCCGCAGGGTGCGCTGGTCTGGCTGATGGAGGCGGACCGGCAGGCGCTGCTCGACGGCGCCACCTGGTCGTGCACCGAGGCGCTGGCCCGGCTCGACGGGCTCGCCCCGCTGGGGGTGCTCGCCTTCGACTGCGCGGGCCGCCGGGTCGGCCTGATGGAGGGCGGGGTGGACGAGGAGATCGCGGTCATGCGGGACGCCCTGCACGGTGCGCCGTTCGCCGGTTTCTACACCTCCGGCGAGATCGCGCGGGTGCGCGGCGCGAGCGGAGTGCACCACCTCACCCTGGTCACCCTCGCTCTGGCATGACGGCATGATGACCTGGTCAACACACCTGCTCACCGAGTTCTTCACCGCGGTCAACGCGGCCGAGGACGAGCAAACGGCGATCATCAGCGCGGTCGAGCGCGCCACCGAGATGGTCGAGGCCGAGGTCGGCGCGGTCGTGCGGGAGGGCAAGGTCCTCGGGGCGTACGGCTTCGGGCCGATCGTCCCGGAGGCCGGGCTGCTCGCGGTGGCGGCGGGCGAGAGCCTGCTCGACGTGACCGGCGTCGGCGAGCTGCACGCCGCACCCAACCCGCTGGGCGGGGAGCCGGCGGATGCACTGATCGTGGCCCGGCTGGATCAACCGTTCAGCCCCGAGGAACGGCAGATGCTGCAGGGCATGGCCCAGGTCCTCGGCCTGGCGCTGCGCAGCATCCGGGTGCTGGCGGCCGAGCGGCACCTGCGCGCCGAGAAGGAACGGCAGGCGACCTCCGCGCAGACCCGCCAGCGGCTGGTCGAGTCGCTGCTGACCATCCAGCGGGCGATCTCGGCGCGGCGACCGCTGCCGGAGATCCTGGACGCGGTGACCGGCGGGGCGTGCGAGCTGCTGGACGGGGCCACGGTGGCGCTGCTGCTGGCCGAGGGCGGCCCGGATCGGCGCCTGAGTGTGGCGTCGACCTGCGGCGGGACCGACGGCGAACCCCAGCCGGAAGGGGCGGCTCGGGCCGCGATGGCGGCCGGCACGGTGGTGATCCGGCCGGATGCGACCGGTACGGTGATCGCCGCCCCGGTGCGGGTGACCGGCGAGATGGCCGGCTGCCTGGTGGCCCACCTGCCCGGCGCCACCGATCAGTACACCGAGCAGCGCGACCAACTGGCCGCGTTCGCGCAGCAGGTGAGCCTGGCACTGACCGACGCGAAGACCGTCGAGGCGGTCCGCGAGGCGCACCACGACCCGGTCACCGGCCTGCCGAACCGGGCCCTCTTCCTCAAGATCCTCAACCGGGTGCTGTCCTCCCGCGGCACCTCGGCCGACCCGACCAGCGTTCTCTTCATCGACCTGGACCGGTTCAAGGCGGTCAACGACAGCCTCGGCCACGAGGCCGGTGACCAGCTGCTGGCGCTGGTCGCCCGGCGGCTGCGCGGTTGCGTGCGGGCCAGCGACACCACCGCCCGCCTGGGCGGTGACGAGTTCGCGGCGCTGCTGCACGATTCCCCGATGGAGGCCGCCACCATCGTCGGCGAGCGGGTCGTCGCCGCGATCAAGGAGCCGTTCCGGGTGGCCGGCCGGGAGATCTTCATCGGGGCCAGCGTCGGCGTCGCCATCTCCCGCGAGGACGCCGAGAAGTCCGAGACCCTGCTGCACAACGCCGACGTGGCGATGTACCGGGCCAAGAAGGACGGGCCGGGCCGGGTTCTGGTCTACGAGCCGTACATGCACGCCGAGGCGCTCGACCACCTGAGCCTGCGCGGTGATCTGCAGCGGGCGCTGCGTGAGGGCGAGTTCCGGCTGCAGTACCAGCCGCTGATCCGGCTGGCCGACGGCGCGCCGACCGGCGTCGAGGCGCTGATCCGCTGGCACAGCCCGACCCGCGGGTTCGTCTCGCCGGTCGACTTCATCCCGATCGCCGAGGAGTTCGGGCTGATCGTCGACATCGGCCAGTGGGTGCTGGAGAGCAGCGCCAAGCAGGTGGCCCAATGGCGACGAGAGTTCCCCGACCTGGGCCTCAACGTCAACGTGTCGGGGCATCAGCTGATGCATCCGCGGTTCGCCGACACCGTGATGCGGGCGCTGGCGATCGCCGGCCTGCCGTCCAGCGCGGTGACCCTGGAGCTGACCGAGTCGGTGCTGATGAGCGAGCCCGACCTGGGCAAGGCGGCGCTGAGCACGCTGCGCAGCCTGGGCGTGCAGTTGTCGATCGACGACTTCGGCACCGGTTATTCGTCGCTGGCCTACCTGCGGGAACTGCCGGTGGACGAGCTGAAGATAGACCGAGCGTTCATCGCGCGGGCCGAGCTGACCGGCGAGGATCTCGCGCTGGTACGCACGATCGTCGAACTCGCGCAGATCCTCGGGCTGCGCACGGTGGCCGAGGGAATCGAGAACGCGGCGCAGTGGGAGGCGTTACGCCGGCTGGGTTGCGGCTATGGCCAGGGCTATCACCTGTGCCGGCCGACGGACGCCGAGGAGCTGCCGTCGCGCCTGCTCACACAGCTTGTCGAACACCGATGATCACCCATCCGCGTACTTGATCCGCGGGCTACTACATGCGAGATCCTTTTGGGGTACTTTTCGCCTAATTGGTGCTAATTACTCGGAAGGAACATTTCCGTGACACCCTTCGCATTGTTCTTCCTCATCGCACTCGCCGGCTCATCCTGCTTCGCCCTCGGCCGGGCCCTCGGTCGCGGCGAACGCTACGAGAAGGGTTACCGCGAAGGCTTCCGCGACGGCGAGACCGGCTCCCTCGCCCGCGCCGCCCGCCTCATCCAGCTCAACGGCCGCCCGGCCATCGCACCCGCCGTCGAAACCATGCTCGGCCCCTACGCGGTGCCCCAGCAGCAGCTGCCCGGCCGGACCGTCGGCCCGTCGGTGGCATCGGTCCCGGTGCGACCGCAACTCGCGCTTTAAAGCCCGAAAACAACGACCCGGGGGTACGGCGTGAAGCCGGCCCCCGGGTCTTGTCTTTTCCGGTCGCGTCAGCCGATCAGCGAGAACACCAGGCCCGAGGCGAATCCCAGGCACATGCCGAGCACACCGGCCGCGATCGCCCACTGGCCGAGGCTCTCGCCGCGGCGGCGAGCGACGATGCCGCACACGATGGCGGCCGGGCCGAAGAGGATCGGCAGGACCAGGAACGCGACCACGGCCAGCACGAACGCGACGATGCTGAGCCGGTTGGGGGCCTGCGCCGGCGGCGGGCCGTACGGGTAGGGCGGCGGAGCCGGGTACGGCTGATACGGGGCGGCGCCGGGAACGGCCCCGAACTGCTGGGTCGGCGCGGCGTCGAACGGCAGGTTCGGCGGCGGTGCGTACGGCGCCGGGATTGCGCCGAAGGACTGGCCGGCCGGGCCGTACGGGGGCGCCGGTGGGGCGTTGTACTGCGGCGGGCCGCCGAACTGGGGCGGGGCCGGCGGGCCGCCGTACGGCGGCGTGGACGTCGGGGCGGCGCCGAACGGGAGCCCGCTGGGCGGGGCGCCGTACGCCGGCGGGTTGGGCGGCGGTGGGTACACCGGGGCCGGCGAGACCGGCGGAACCTGTGGCTCGGCGTGCGGGTGGATGGCCGAGAACTGGGTGGTCACGTCGGTGTCGGCCGAGGGCCAGGCGGGCGGGGCCGACGCCGGGGAGGACGTCGGCTGACCGCAGGTGCCGCAGTAGCCGGTCGGCGCGATCAGGGCCGAACCACAGTTGGTGCAGTTCATGGGCTGCACATCGGTTGACACTTCGCCGAGTTGAGGGACGGGGTGCTTTTCGCTCGCGAGCCATCCAGCCCCGCGGTTGCGGTGGTGGGAGGCCCTCGCGCGTACGATTCAGATACTCAGCTGTCGCCGCACCTCAGCCGCCACGCGCCCGCCTTCCGCACGCCCCGCGACGGCCGCCTGGGCGGCCTTCATGGCCGGGCCCATCTGGGCCTTCCCGCTGAAGCCGCCCGCCGTGAGCGCCCCCGCGACCACCTCGGCGATCTCGTCGTCGCTGAGCTGTTTCGGCAGGTACCGATCGATGATCTCGCCCTCGGACCGCTCCTTGGCCGCCTGCTCGCCGCGCCCCGCGTCGGCGAACGCGGTCGCCGCCTCGCGCCGCTTCTTGGACTCCTTGCTGAGCACCGCCAGCACCTCGTCGTCGGAGAGCGCGCGGGCCTGGCTGCCGGCCACCTCGGCGTTGCGCACCGCGGCCAGCGTCATCCGCAGCGTGGCGGTGGTGAGCTCGTCGCGGGACTTCATCGCGGTGTGCAGGTCATCGTTCAGGCGGTCTTTCAGCGTTCCCATGGACGGAGAAACTACTCTTGCCGTCATGCGTAAGCGCCCCTTTATCGGCCTGGCCGCCGGTGTGATAGCCGCCGGAGCCGCCACGTTCGCCTATTCCTCGCTGATCGAGCGGAACATGTTCACGCTGCGCCGCTTCGATGTGCCGGTCCTGGAGCCGGACGCCGAGCCGCTGCGCATTCTGCACATCTCCGACCTGCACATGATGCCCGGCCAGCGCCGCAAACAGGACTGGGTGGCGTCCCTCGGCGGCACCGATCCCGACCTGGTCGTGGTGACCGGCGACAACCTGTCCGACCCTGAAGCGGTGCCCGGCGTGCTGCGGGCGCTCGACCCGTTCCTGTCGGTGCCCGGCGCCTTCGTCTTCGGCTCGAACGACTACCGAGGCCCGGTCCTGAAGAACCCGCTGCGCTACGTCCTGCCCGGCGAGCGGGAGTACGTGCAGGGCGTCGACCTGCCCACCGAGGACCTGCGCGCCGGCTTCGTGGACGCCGGCTGGGCCGACCTGAACAACGCCCGCACGGTGATCAAGGCCGGCGGCCGCTCCATCGAGTTGGCCGGCGTGGACGACCCGCACGTGGAGCAGGACGACTACCCCTCGGTGGCGGGCCCCATCTCCGGCGGCGCCGACCTGCACATCGGGGTGACGCACACGCCGGCGTCCCGGGTGCTGAACGCCATGGCGGCGGACGGCTTCGCGCTGCTGCTGGCCGGCCACACCCACGGCGGTCAGGTTTGTGTGCCGTTCTACGGGGCGCTGACCACGAACTGCGACCTGCCGCAGTCGATGGCCAAGGGCCTGCACCGCTGGCCCGGCTCGGACGCCTGGCTGCACGTCTCGGCCGGCCTGGGCACCCACCCCACCGCCCCGATCCGCTTCGCCTGCCGCCCGGAAGCCTCGGTGCTGACGCTTATACCGCGCTGACCTGCGGTTTTGCTGCGAGGGGGTATACCGATTTCGGGATCGTGGAGGCGTCGGATAGTATTTCCTGGCAGCTCGGGGTATGGCGCAGCTTGGTAGCGCGCTTCGTTCGGGACGAAGAGGCCGTCGGTTCAAATCCGGCTACCCCGACCAAAGTAGTTGCACGTCAGGGCCGGTCTTCCGTTCAGGGAGACCGGCCCTGAATGCCTTCTGGGGCTGTTTCGGGCTTGTTTCATTGACACTCTTCGTGCTGGGGCGGAGCCTCGCCGCATGCGACCCATCCCGCACCACCCGGCACGTTTCACCATGAAATCCCCGCGACGGCCGTTCTCCGTCGCCGTCCTGGCCGTCGCGCCTCTCGTCGGCGCCTTGGTCGCGGCTGCTCCCGCCCAGGCCCGCACCTTCGGGCTGGACCTCTCGTTCGGCAGCGGCGGCATCGTCAGCACCGACTTCGCCGAGTTCATCGACGAGGGCCGGGCCCTGCTGGTGCAGAACGACAAGCCGGTCGTCGCCGGTACGGCCAGCCGGATCGTCGCGGGCATGGGTACTTCGGACTTCGGCGTGGCCCGGTACACCACCGACGGGCGCCCGGATTCGAGCTTCGGCTCCGGCGGGAAGGTGACGACGGACTTCTTCGGCTCAGCCGACGACGCGTACGCGGTGGCCGGGCAGCCCGATGGCGCCGTGGTCGCGGCCGGCCGCGCCGTCACGGCGGACAACCTCGACTCCGACTTCGCCCTGGCTCGTTACTGCCGGGACGGCACCCTGGATTCGGCCTTCGGCAGCGGCGGGAAGGTGCACACCGACTTCGGTGGCACGGTCGACGTCGGGAAAGCCATGGTGCGACAGCGGGACGGCAAGATCGTGGTGGCCGGGAGCACCGCGCTGTACCCGGTCAGCGTCGACTTCGCGCTGGCCCGCTATCACGTGGACGGCCGGCTGGACACCAGCTTCGGCGTCGGCGGCCGGGTGGTGACGAAGTTCGGTGGAGCCAGCTCGGCTACCGCTCTGGTGCTGCAGAAGGACGGCAAAATCGTCGTCACCGGCGAGACCGAGCGGGACGGCTTCGACTTCGGGCTGGCGCGCTACAACACGAACGGCACCCTGGACCGCGGCTTCGGTGACGGCGGCCTGGTGGTCACGGACTTCGGCGGAGCCGACCAGCCGTCCGCCCTTCTCGTCGACGCCGCCGGCCGGCTCGTCGCCGCCGGTCGCCACAGCACGAGCTCGGTGAGTTCCACTGTCGCGCTCGCCCGGTACCGACCGGACGGCCGGCTGGACCGGTCGTTCGGCACCGGCGGCCTGGTGACCACCGAGATGGACAACGCCACCGCCACCGCCGTGCTGGCCCAGGGCAGCAAGCTGCTGGTCGGTGCGGCCGGGGAAGCGCTCACGCTGGCGCGTTACCACTCGAACGGCACCCTCGACCGCAGCTTCGGCACCGACGGCGTGCTCGCCACCCGCTTCGGCTCCAGCGGCACCTATCTGGCGGCCCTGGCCGAGGACAGTCGCGGCCGGATCGTCGCGGCCGGAAGCATCAGCATCGAGCCGGATTACTGGGGCGAGTTCTTCGCGGCCCGCTTCCGCTGACCGTCGAGGCGCCTTATCAAACGCCGCACGATCAGCAGCGGGACGATGCCGAAGACGCCGAAAGATATGTCGATCGGTAGCCACCACCACGGCAGGTGGCGGATCGGGCCGGCTATCAGGGCCAGCGGGACGATCGCGATGCAGCAGAGCATCGCCCACTCGATGACCCAGATGTTGCGGACGGGATCGCGCCAGGGGCCGATGAATGCCATGGCTATCGCCAGGTGCGCGAACGCCAGCCAATCGGTTCCGTAGGCGATGAACGGGTAGCTCTCGCCGGTCACCACAAGGCCGTCTCGCACGTGGTCGATGAAGGTACGCAGCGCTTCGGGGGCCGGGATCTGATGCAGGACGTCGGCCAGCAGGCGGACCTCGGTCACCAGCGGGAACGCTGTCACGCCGGAGAGGACCAGGCCGACTACGAAGATGGCCAGCCAGATGCGGATCGCCTTCATGATCTTGAACTTAGGTGGGGCGGTCGGCCGGCGGCTACCCCGCACACAACACCTTCACAAACGGAAGAAGGGGCGGTGCCGAACGGCGCCGCCCCTTCCTCATTCGCTGGTCAGCGTCTTGGTCTGGTGGGGATCGCGGTGGGCAGGCCGGGGGTTTCCGGCTGCTCGGGCTTGTTGGTCTTGCCGTTGCTCTTCTCGATCACGACTACGCCGCCCTTGATGGTGCGGCCGCTCGGGTTGGTGCCGGCCGCGGTTCCGGCGGGGCAGGACGAATCTGTTTCGCCGCCCACCGTTACGTCGAAGCCGGCGCCCTCCAGGCGGTCTCGGGCGCTGTCGATCGAGTCGCAGGTTACGTCGGGGATCGAGCGCTGGTCGCCTACCGCGATCTTCTTGTTCTCGGGTGTCTTGAACTGGACCTTCGGCTTGCCGTCCATGAAGTCGCCCAGGGTGTTCCAGACCGCGGGGTTCACGATGCCGTGCGACATGCGGTCGGGGTGGTCCTGGTAGTCCGGGTTTACCAGGTAGCCCGCCACCACCAGGGACGTCGTGCCGGCGATCAGGGCCGCGGTCTTGTCGTGGTCGGTGGTGCCGGTCTTGCCGAAGACCGGGTGCTTGACCTCGCCGTGGGTCTGGCCGGCCGTGGTGCCGTGGCACTGGCCCAGCTGGGCCGAGTCGCCTACCGGGCAGCGGGCCGCGTCCAGGGCGGCGCGGGCCACGTCCTTGCTGGTGGCTCGGATGCAGTGGGACTTGCCGATGTCGAGTTTTTCGCCGTCCTGGCTGGAGATCTGCTCGATCGGGGTGGGCTCGCAGTACATGCCGTCGCCGGCCAGGGTCGCGTACGCGTTGGCCATGTCGAGCGGGGTCGAGGCCGAGACGCCCAGGGTGAAGGCGCCCCACTGGTTGGCCGCGACCGGGTCGTTCGCGAACTGGGCGTCGGGGTAGGAGACGCGGAACTGGACGCCGAAGCGCTTGGCGACGGCCACCACGTTCTCGGCGCCCACGCGTTCCTCGAGCGGGACGAAGAACGTGTTCACCGAGTTACCGAAGCCGGTCCACATGTTGTAGACGCCGGCCTCGCCCTCGCCCGCGTTGCCGGGGCACCAGAAGTGCGTGCCATCGCAGGCGGACGGGTTGTTCGAATCAATGATGTACCCGGATTTGTACTGCTTCGGGGCATTGATCGTGTAGCCGAGGGGGTAGCCCTTCTCCAGGGCCGCGACCATGGTGAACATCTTGAACACCGAGCCGGCCTGGTAACCGGTGATGTCCCCGCCGCCGCTCAGCAGCGGGTTCGTGGTGTTGGGGTAGGTGCCGCGTACGCCCTTCTTGGCCTTTTTCGGGTCTGAAGAGATCTTGTTCTGCGGGTTGGCCGGGTCGTCCAGCTTGTAGCGGCGGTTGGCGGCCAGGGCGCGCACCTTGCCGTCGCCGGGCTCGACCGCGGCGATCAGCAGGGCGTCCTTGTCCTTGTCGGAGATCTTGTCGGAGATGCTCTTGCGGGCCGCGTCCTGCGCCTTGATGTCCATCGTCGTGGTGATGCGGTAGCCGCCGCTCTTCAGGCGACGCT
Organism: Paractinoplanes toevensis; assembly: GCF_018332695.1. GTDB lineage: Bacteria > Actinomycetota > Actinomycetes > Mycobacteriales > Micromonosporaceae > Actinoplanes > Actinoplanes toevensis. Next base: position 26,814 of record NZ_BOQN01000088.1, on the reverse strand, counting down.
CCCGGTCGTACACCGTCTCACCGAACTCCTCGCGGCCCATCCACCAGCGGTAGAAGTAGTCGCAGAAGAAGCCCCAGGCGTTCTTGGCGACCGAGACGCAGCCGTTGCCGACCGGCTTGACCTGGCGCGGGATGGGCTCCTTCATCGCCTTGTCGGCCTCGGCCTGGGTGATGACGCCCATCTCGACCATGCCGGGGATGACGTAGTTGTTGCGGCGCTGGAGGATCTGGTCGTAACCCTCAGTGCTGGTCGGGTTGAAGCTGGTCGGCGCCTTGACCATGCCGGCGAGCATCGCGGCCTGGCCGATCGTGAGGTCCTTCGGCTTCTTGTTGAAGTAGATCTGGCTGGCCGCGAAGACGCCGTACGCCTGGTTGCCGAAGGGTGCGATGTTCAGGTAGCGCTCGACGATCTGGTCCTTCGAGAGCTCCTTCTCCACCTGAAGGGCGTACTTCATCTCGGTGATCTTGCGTTTCGGCGTGTCCTTGGTGGCGTCGACGACCTCTTGCGGGTTGGTCGCCGAGTAGGCCAGCGACATGCGCACCCACTGCATGGTGATGGTCGAGGCGCCCTGCTTGGACTTGCCGTTGTTGTTGCTGACCATGGCGCGGGCGACGCCCTTGAGGTCGACGCCGTTGTGGTGGTAGAACTCCCGGTCCTCGGCCGCGATGATCGCCGCCGGCATGTACTTCGACATGTCCTTCAGCGGTACGTCACTGCGGAACTCGTCGTAGAACTGCGCGACCTGGGTCTTGTTGTCGGATGCATAGATGCGCGTGATCTGCGGGGAACTGAAGTCCTTGAGCTCACTGGGCAGGTCCGCGAACGTCTGCCCGCCGGCCTTGGCGGCCAGGCCGGACATGGCGGCGGCCGGGAAGGCGGCGGCCGCGACGACGACGCCGGCGAGTAATCCGCAGATCAGCAACGACGTCGCATTGGCGAAGATGTTGTGATCGCGTCTGCGCATCCAGGAGGTCACCTGAGCAGGGTACGCGAAGGGAAGAGGCGGTCGCCCTTGGAGAAGGTCACGCTTCGCCCAGATTGATTGTGCCGGTTTACGGGGGGTTCGGCCGGTGTTTCAGGCAACTGACCTGCGGCCTTTGCCCAGGTAGGCCCGATAGTCCCGGCCTGTGAGTATTTGAGGGACAACGTTGCGTAATCACCCGACTACAGAGCATGATGGTGCGGCGAGCTATCGCGGGACGTCTGCAGTGCTTGGGGGGACATAAGCCAGCAGGCGTCAGGGGGTGAACGCAAGGGGGGACGTGTACAGATGGGGATGATCAGCGACTGGCCGAGCATGGCGGCATGTCAGAGTGGCGACCCTGACGCGCTGTTCGTGCAGGGCGCCGAGCAGAACGTGGCGAAGAGGATCTGCCGCAGCTGCCCGGTCCGCTACGAGTGCCTCGCCGATGCCCTGGACAACCGGATCGAGTTCGGCGTCTGGGGCGGTATGACGGAACGAGAGCGGCGAGCCCTGCTCCGCCGCCACCCGCATGTGGCGAGCTGGCGGAAGATGTTCGAGGCCGCGCTGCGGGAGAAGAACGCCGACAAGGTGCTCGTTCCCACCCGCTGAACTCAGCCGGGGAGACCGGCGAGTAGAGCGCCGATCGTCCGCAGCCCGTCGACGTCGTGCACGTCGGCGGGCTGCGCCGTGACCGCAACCGACGGGACCGCCGGGAAAGCGTCGGTGAAGTTGGCCGCCACCCGCACCTCCCGCTCGGTCTGCCGCATCAGCGCGGCGTGCACCCGGAGAGCGTCCGAGGTCATCTGCTGGTCGCCGATCGCCGCGAGAACGTCCGCGGCCTCCTCGCTGCGCTGGACCGACAGTGCCCCGACGGCCGAGTCGTGCATCCGGTTGAGCACCAGGCCGCCGAGCGGCATCTTCTCCGCCACCAGGCGCTCCGCGAAGTAGGCCACCTCTCGGACCGCGTCCCGCTCCGGGGCCGCGACCAGCAGGAACGAGGTCTGCGGGTCCTGCAGGATGCGGTAGGTCTCGTCGGCGCGATGCCGGAAACCGCCGAACATCGAATCGAGCGCCGCCACGAAACCGGACAGATCGGTCAGCAGCTGAGCGCCGAGGATTTTCTGCACGGCCCGGGAGAACAGCCCGAACGACGCCGTGACCAGGCTGAACATGCTCTTGCCGGAGCGCGCCGGGGCCAGCAGCATGCGCAGCATCCGGCCGTCCAGGAAGCGGGACAGGCGGGCCGGCGCGTCCAGGAAGTCGAGCGCCGACCGCGACGGCGGGGTGTCCACCACGATCAGGTCCCACTCGTCGGTGGCCCGCAGCTGACCCAGTTTCTCCATCGCCATGTATTCCTGCGTGCCGGCGAAGGTCGAGCTCATGGCCTGGTAGAACGGGTTCGCGAAGATCTCCGCGGCGCGCTGCGGCGTGGTGTGTTGCTGCACCACCTCGTCGAAGGTGCGCTTCATGTCGAGCATCATCGCGTGCAGCTCGCCGCCGTTCTCGGCGTCGATGCCCTTGACCTGGCGCGGAGTGTTGTCCAGCTCGCTGAGCCCCATCGACTGGGCCAGGCGGCGGGCCGGGTCGATGGTCAGCACCACCGTGCGACGACCGTGCACCTCGGCCGCCCGGACGCCGAGAGCGGCCGCGGTGGTCGTCTTGCCGACCCCACCGGCGCCGCAGCACACGATGATCCGGGTGGACGGGTCAGCGAGCAGACCGTCCACGTCGAGGCGAGGAGTGTCTTGCGGTAGGGGCACCATTCGAGCGTACTGAGGCGTAACCGGTCACGCCCGCATGAGTGACGAAGCCAGCTCGTCCAGTGCGTCCCGGTCGATGCCGCCCGGCAGCAGCGGCAACTCGACGACCGGCCGGCCGGCCTCGGCCAGCTCGGTGCGCAGCGACTCCTCCAGCTCGCGCCGGGTGAGATAGGCCTTGGCCTCGGCGGCCAGCCCGTTGACCGTGGTCGCGTCGGTCGGCAGCCCGGCCTCGGCCAGGCCCCGCTTGAGCTCGGCCTTGGTCACCTTGCCCGCGGTGAGCAGCGCCGGGCGGGCATTGTTCACGATGATCCGGCCGACCGAGATGTTCAGTGCCTGCAGCTCGGCGATGGCGTCCAGGGTCTCCTGCACCGGCATCTCCTCGAGCAGGGTGACCACGTGCACTGAGGTGATCGGCGAGCGCAGCAGGGAGGCCACGCCGTCGCTCTGCGTCTTGATCGGGCCCATCTTGGCGAGTTTCGCCGTCTCGGCCGTGACGTTGAGGAAGCGGCCGATCCGGCCGGTGGGCGGCGCGTCCAGCACCACGGCGTCGTAGATGCGCTTGCCGTCCTGCGAGCGGGTGGTCGCCTCCTTCACCTTGCCGGTGAGCAGCACGTCGCGCAGGCCCGGGGCGATGGTGGTGGCGAAGTCGATGGCGCCCACCTTGCGCAGCGCCCGGCCGGCCGCACCCAGGTGGTAGAACATGTCCAGGTATTCGAGGAGGGCTTCCTCCGGGTCGACGGCCAGCGCGCGCACGTCACCGCCGCCGGCCACCTGAGCGATCCGCAACTCCTTGTAGGGCAGCGGCTCCACCTCGAAGAGCTGGGCGATGCCCTGCCGGCCCTCGACCTCGACGAGCAGGGTGCGGCGGCCGCTCGCGGCCAGGCCGAGCGCCAGCGCCGCGGCCACCGTGGTCTTGCCGGTGCCGCCCTTGCCGGTGACGACGTGCAGCCGTGCCGGCCATCTGCTGTTGACGTGCTCGCCCATGACACCAACCGTACGGCGGGAGGTCAGCCGGCCACTTCACAGACCAGCCAGCCTGTTTTGCGGATCACCGTGAACTCGAGGTCCTGCTTGGCCGTCTTCTCGTCGGCCGTGGACAGGGTGAGCTGCACCGACACCAGGGCGCGGTCCTCGCCGGAGCTGGACACCGACGGCTCCTCCCACCGGTAGACCGGGTCGGTGTAGCCGTCCGAGTAGCTCTTGATCTCGGCCACCCGGTCGGCGAGCTTCGTCTTGTCGCGGGCCTCCCGGCAGACCAGTTCGTCGGCCGCGGCCGCGTCCTGCTGGGTGTAGACCGCGGTGAGGAAACGGTTGACCGCGGTGGCCGGGTCGGGCGAGCCCGGATTGTCGGCGTCGCGCAGCAGGAAATAGGCGGAGACGGCACCGCCGGAGCAGAGCAGCAGGGTGGCGGCGAGCGCCAGGGACACCCAGACCGCGCCGCGGCGCCCCTTCTTCTCCTCGGCCGGGACCGCGATGGGCGGGGCCGGCGTCTGCCAGATCGGGTCGGGCTGCGGGCTGTGCCAGCCCGCTTGCTCGGGCGGCTGGGTCTGCCACTGGCCCGGCGCCTCGTGCTGGGCGTGCCACGGCGCGGACGGCGCGATGACCTGGGTGTGGTCGGCCGGCGGGACGGCCGGCATGGTCGCGGTGGGTGCCTCGTCGGCGTACGCGCCGGGCGGCGGCCACGCTCCTGGGGACGCCTCCGGCGGGGCGTCGATGAAGTCGGCGGACGGGGGGGCGGAGAGGGCGGCGGAGGAGGAGACGGCGTGCGGCGGCCAGGCGTGCGGCGGCTCGGGCACCGGGATCGGATCGGCCGGCGGGATGGGCTGCGGCGGCTCCGGATCGGGCGACGGCACCGGCGCGGGCTCCGGGTGACCCGGGTCGCCGCCCTGCGGGTGCGTCATGTCGCCCTCCGTGATCTCACTTGGTGACGCTCAGCCTAACGAAGCGGGGCCCTAAGCTGGCCCGGTACCCGACGATTAGGGAGTATGCAGGCGATGCAGAAGTGGGAGTACGTGACCGTGCCCCTGCTGGTCCACGCGACCAAGCAGATCCTCGACAACTGGGGCGAGGACGGCTGGGAGCTGGTCCAGGTCGTTCCCGGACCGAACCCCGAGCAGCTGATCGCATATATGAAGCGGCCGAAGTCATGACGACGCCGATCGCGGGCGAGGGCGGCGTCGACGCGTACGCCCGGCTGGCCGAGCTCGGCCTGACCCTGCCACCGGTCGTGCCGCCGGTGGCGGCCTATCTGCCGGCCGTACAGACCGGCAATTACGTGTACGTGTCCGGGCAGCTCCCGATGGTCGAGGGCAAACTCGCCGCGACCGGCAAGGTGGGTGCCGAGGTGACCGCCGAGCAGGGCACCGAACTGGCCCGTATCTGTGCGCTGAACGCGCTCGCCGCGATCGAGTCGCTGGTCGGCCTCGGCCGGCTCGTGAAGATCGTCAAAGTGACCGGGTTCGTGGCGTCGGCTCCCGGTTTCACCGGTCAGCCGGCCGTGATCAACGGGGCTTCCAACCTCTTCGGCGACGTCCTCGGTGAGCAGGGCACGCACGCGCGCAGCGCGGTCGGCGTGGCTGAACTTCCGCTGGACGCACCGGTCGAGGTCGAGGTCATCGCCGAAGTTCAGTAGAAAGGTTGCTCAGCGTCACCTGAGCGGCCGCTGAGATCGCACATCCGGTCCTCGGCTCAACCCCCATGCGCGACGTACGATTTCGTGCATGGGGGGTGCTGCGGACGACGGCCTGCCGGCCTGGGTGACGCTGTTGCGCGCCCCGAACCCGGGACCGATGACGCTGGACGGCACCAATACGTGGGTGTTGCGCGCGCCCGGCGAGACTCTCGGCGTGGTGATCGACCCCGGTCCGCTGGACGAGTCGCACCTGGCCCGGATAGCCGAACACGGCCCGTTCCGCTCCATTTTGATTACGCACGGTCACTATGATCACGTCGAGGGCGCGGCGCGGCTGTCCCGGCTGCTCGGCGGCACCCCGGTGCTGGCGGCCGATGACGAGCACGGCGAGCCGTTCGACGGATACCTGGGCGACAGCGACGGTCTCGACCTCAAGAAAATCGACACTCCCGGACATACTGCCGATTCCGTGTGTTTTCTGGTCGAGCACGGGAATGTCCGTGCGATGTTCACCGGAGACACGATTCTCGGCCGAGGCTCGACCGTGGTGGCCGCCCCCGACGGCGACCTGGGCTCTTACCTCACGAGTCTCGAGACGCTCTCGGCGTACCCAAATGTTTTGATGTTGCCGGGCCACGGCCCGGCGCAGGACGACGTGGCCGCCCTCGCGCGGGGTTATCTCGATCATCGGCGCGAGCGTCTCGCCCAGGTCGTGGCGGCCGTCGAGGCCGGCGCCGAAACCCCGGAACAGGTTGTTGATCTCGTATATCCGGACATCGATTCGGCTATCCGGTTTGCCGCGATCTTCTCGGCCAAAGCGCAGCTGGATTACCTCCATCACAAAAATCGGGAATCAGGAACAAGGGCGAACGGGTTGGATCGGCTGTGACCTGCCAGGTGTGTGGAACCGTCGCCGTGCCCGGCGCCCGCTTCTGCCACAACTGCGGCGCCGCTCTTCCGGCCGCGGCCAGCCTGCCCGCCGCCGAGCGGCGCATCGTCACCGTGCTCTTCGGCGACCTGTCCGACTTCACCTCCTGGTCCGAAGACCTCGACCCGGAACGGGTCGGCGCGGTGACCGACCGCGTGCTGGCCGCCCTCGCCGGTGCCGTGAAGACCTTCGGCGGGCATGTCGACAAGCTGACCGGCGACGGGATCATGGCGGTCTTCGGCGCCCCGGTGGCCCATGAGGACGATGCCGAGCGGGCGGTGCGGGCCGCGCTGAGCATGCAGCGCGCGGTCCGCCGCGTGCTGGACGACGAGCGGGGCGGCGGCGCCCCGCTCGGTCTGCGGATCGGCGTGAACACCGGCGATGTGGTGGCCGGCATCCAGGCCGGCATCGAATACACCGTCATCGGCGACACCGTGAACACCGCGGCCCGGTTCGCCGACGCGGCCGCGGTCGGCGCCGTCTACGCGGGCTCGCGCACCAGCGCCGGCACCCGGCACGTCGCCTCCTGGCGGCAGCTGCGCCCGCTGCGGCTCAAGGGCAAGCGCGAACCGGTGCCGGCGTTCGAACTGCTCGGCCTGCACGACGCCCCCGGCACCCGGTCGGGTCTCGGCGACGAGGCGCCGTTCGTGGGCCGCGAGACCGAGCTGGGCCGGGTTTCCGGCCGGCTCGCCGAGGCGATCGACTCGAACACCTCGCGGGTCATGGTGATGACCGCCGAGGCCGGCATCGGCAAATCCCGGTTCGCCGGCGAGGTCAAGCGGCTCGCCGCCGGCTACGACGTGGCCGCCGGCGGACGGTACGCGGCGCACACCGGGGCCCGGGTGCTGCGGGTGCGCTGCCGCGCGTTCGGCGAGCGGCGCCGGTACGCGCCGCTGGCCGATCTGGTCCGCAAGTCCGTCGGCCTGCCGAAAGACGTGGTCTCCACGGTCGGCCGGATCGTGGTCGAGGAACGGCTGCGCAAGCTGGCCAACCGGCTGGGGCCGGTCACGCTCGACATCGACCGGTTGCTGGCGCTGCTCGGCTACGGCGAGGCACCGGCCAACCCGGTCGGCCCGGCCGCGCCCGCCGATTGGCAGCCGTCGGCCAAGCGGCTCGACGCCGACGCCGTCTCCGCCGCGGTGGCCGAGCTGCTCACCGCGCTGGCCGCGGAGACCCCGCTGGTGGTCATCGTGGACGACCTGCACGACGCCACCGCGTCGACGGTGGACGCGCTCGGCCGCACCCTCTCGCTGCTCGAGGGCCCGGTCGTGGTGCTGCTGCTGGGCCGGCCCGAGCTGGTGCGCACGGCCGGCGCGCTGACCCGGCTCGCCGACGCCGAGGTGCATTCGCTGCCCCCGCTGCGCGGCGCCGACGCGTCCCGGCTGCTCACCTCCTACCTTAACGGCGGCAAGCTGCCCCAGCCGGACAACGACCGGCTGCTGGCCACCGCCCAGGGCAACCCGTTCTACCTGGCCGAGATGGTCACGCTGCTGATGGAACGCGGCGCGCTCACCCCGGCGATCGGGGCCAACGCGGCCGGCAAGTGGCAGCTCGCGGCCGGTTCGCTGGGCAGCCAGCTGCTCTCCCGCGACCTCGCCGCGGTGCTGGCGGCCCGCATCGACGCGCTGCCGGCCGAGCCGCGCGCGGTGCTGCGGGACGCGGCCGTGGTCGGTGACACCGTGCCGACCGGGGTGATCGAGGCGCTGCGCGAGCGGCGGGCGGCCAGCGACGCGCGGCCCGGCGCGGTGGCCGCGGTCGAGCTGGAACGCTCGATCGACGAGCTGCTGCAGCGCCGCATGCTGCACCGGGCGCGCGGTGGCTACGCGTTCACCACCCCGCTGATGCGCGAGGCGGCATACGCCGGCATCGGCAAGGCCGACCTCGCCGACCGGCACGCCTACCTGGCCAACTGGGCGGCCCCCGAGACCATCGAGCGGCTCGGTTACGACGGCGCGAGCCGGCTCAGCCTCACCGAGAACGAGCGGGACGCGTTCGTCGCCACCCACGCCGAGTGCGCGGTCGAGCTGGCCGACCAGGTCCGGCTGCGGCCGGAGGCCGCGGTGCGCGACGTGGCCCCGCTCGGCGTCGCGGCGCTCGGCCGGCTGGCCCGGCGGGCGTTGGCCAACATCGAGCCGGCCGCTTCGATCGAGTACGCGGAACGCGCCGCGGTCCTGGCCAAGGAGGCCCTGCCGCTGGCCGACCAGCTGGTGCACGCCCGCGCGCTGCTGCGCCTGGGCCGGGCCGAGGAGGCCCTTGCGTACGGCGAGAAGATCGCCGAGAACTCCGGCGAGGAACCGGTCTGCCGGGCCGAGGCGCTGCTGGTGGTGGGCCGGGCGCAGGAGGCGCTGGGCGACACCGGCCGGGCCGTGACGGCCTGGCAGGAGGCGCTCGACGTGGCCACCGAGGCCGAGCTGCTGCCGGAGCGGGCCAACGCGATGCGCCGGCTCGGCATGGCCGACTTCCTGGCCGGCCGGCTCAGTCAGGCGAGCAGCCGGTTCGCGGCGGCCTATCAGGTGACCCTGGCCGCCGGCGACCGGCACGGCCAGGCCTGGGCGTTGCAAAACCTGGCGTGGGTGACCACCACCCGCGGGGACTTCGCCGGCACCGACGCGGTGCTCGGCCGGGCGGCCCGGCTCTTCGCCGAGCTCGGCGACCCGGTCGGCCGGTCCTGGCTGCGCGGCACCACGGCGTTCGCCCGGCTGCTGGCCGGGCGCCTGGAGGAATCGCGCCGGCTGGCCCGGATCTTCCTGCCCTTCGGCGATCGGGTCGGCGAGGCCTGGGCGGTGGGCACGCTGCGGGCCGTCGAGGCGTACGCGTCGAGCGAGCTGGGCGAGTTGGGCGAGGCGGACGGCGAGGCTCGGCGGGCCTATCGCGACTTCAACGCGGTCAGCGACGACTGGGGCCGGGGGCTCGCGCTGGTGGTGCGCGGTGCGATAGCTCGTGGGCTGGGTGAGTTCGACCACGCCTTCGACCTGCTCACCGACGCGGTGGGCTACGCCGACCGGACCGGGCATCCGCTGCTGCTGGGCATGGCCGGCACGCTGCGTGGTTTCGTCTCGCTGCACCGCGGCGACCTGGCCCTGGCCGAGGAGGACGCGCGCCGGGTGATCGCCGCGGTCGAACCGCACAACCCGCTCGCCCCGGCCCAGGTCGGGCCGCGGGTGCTGCTGGCCGAGGCGCGGGCCCGGGCCGGCGACGCGGCCACCGCGATCGGGCTGCTCGCGCCGATCGCCAGTGATACCGGTGCGCCGTCGCTGCTGTTCTCCCGGCGGCACGCGCTCACCGCGTACGCGTCGGCCCTGCTCGCCGACGGTCGCGTTCACGAGGCGCTGAGCTGGATCGAGCGGGCCCGCGAGGCGGAGTCCGAGGACGTCCGCAGCGGGGTGCTGGCCGCGATGGTGCGCGCCCGGGTGCTGGCCGCCGCCGATCGCTGCGAGGAGGCGGCCGAGGCGGCCGAGGAGGCGGTGCTGCTGGCCTACGCGACCGAGCAGGCCAGTGAGCGGGTCGCGGCCGAAGAGTTGCGGGCGACGCTGGCGTCCGCCGGGATCGAACCGGAAACTGTCGCCTACGCGTCCGACGTGCCCGGATGATGAGCGCGTAAGTTCTGTGGCATGACGGGAACCCCGCCAGGACCGGTGCCGACCCCTTACGTACCAGGGATGTCTGGTTTGTCGGTTATGGCGCGTGGTGGGCACGCGACGGTCTACCGCGCCACTCAGGACTCGGTCGGCCGCGAGGTCGCCATCAAGATGGAGAACCGGCGCCTGGAGAGCAATCGGGACCAGGCTCGCTTCCTGCGCGAGGCCCGGGCAGCCGGCAAGATGTCGTCGCATCCGCACGTGGTCGACCTGTTCGACGTCGGCGTGACCGTCGACCAGCACCCCTACCTGATCATGGAGCTGTGCGACGGGTCGTACCTCGACCGGATGCGCGTCTCCCCGCTGGGCGCGACCGAGGCCCGCGACCTCGGCATGAAGATCGCCGATGCGCTGGTGCACTCGCACGCCAACGGCGTGCTGCACCGCGACGTGAAACCGGCCAACATTCTCTACTCGCACTTCAACTCGGCCGTCCTCGCCGACTTCGGCCTGGCCGTGCTGGGCGAGATGCGCGACTCGTCGGTCAACCTCGAGGTGCTCACCCCGGCGTACGCTCCGCCCGAGTCGTTCCGGCACGACGCCCCGTCCGGCGCGGTCGACGTCTACGCCCTGTGCGCCACGCTCTACGCGGTGATGCGCGGCGCCCCGCCGCGCTGGGACACCGACCGCAGCCCCAGCCTGATCACCCTGATGGACCTCTTCCACCGGCCCATCCCCGACCTGCCGGGCGTGCCGCCGGAGCTGACCCAGGTGCTGCGCTACGGCATGGACAACGACCCGGCCTCCCGGCCCACCGCCGAGCAGCTGTGCGATCTGCTCACCAAGGTCGACCTGGACGGCGGCTCGGCCCGCCCGCAGGTGCCGCCGCCGCGCTACGGCGCGAGCGACGACACGCCCACCGTGCGCCACCAGCGCAAGCAGCCGAAGAAGCGGTGGTTGCTCGGCCTATTCGGGATCGAGAACCGCTAGCAGCTCCCCGGTGTCCACCTCGGCACCCGGATGCACCGGCAGCGAGGCCACCACGCCCGCACTCGGCGCATGCACCGGGTGTTCCAGCTTCATCGCCTCCAGGGTGAGCAGCAGCTCGCCGGCCCGCACCCGCTGACCGGGCACCACCAGCACCCGGCGGACCGCGCCCGGCAGCGGGGCGATCAGCGAACCCTCGGCCGCCTCCGGGGCCGGCAGCGGGAAGCGGGACAGCTCGCGCAGCGCGACCGAGCCCTCCGGGCTGTCCACGTACGACACCACGCCGACCCGGTGCACGTTGAAGGTCAGCCGGATGCCGTTGACGTCCAGCACCACCCGCTCGTTGTCCGCCTCCACCACCACGGTCCGCGGGTGATCGTCGACCACCGGCGCCTGACCGAGGCCGGCCAGGTCGAGCTCCTCGGGGTCGACGGCCCGCACCCACCAGCCGGCCAGCTCGCCGTGCCGGTTCATTCGATAGCCCACCTCGACCGGGCCGGCCGGGCCCTCGTACACCGAGGTCTGCGAGCCGGACGGCACGTTGCGCCAGCCGGACGGAAGAGACCCGAGCACGGCGGCCGCCGCGCGCCGTCCGGCCGCGCCGGCCAGGGCGGCGGCCAGACACGAGATGCGTACGGCGTCGACCGCCGACAACAGCGGCGCGAACACCTCGGGCCGCCGGTCCAGGAAGTTGGTGTCCAGATCGCCGGCGCGGAACGAGTGGTGCCGCAGCACCCGCACCAGCAGGTCCCGGTTGGTGGCCACGCCGTGCAGCTGGGTGCGGGTCAGCGCGGAGGCCAGCATCCGGGCCGCCTCCTGCCGGGTCGGCGCCCAGGCGATCAGCTTGGCCAGCGTCGGATCGGGGTGCACGCCGACCACCGAGCCGTCCTCGACCCCGGCGTCCAGGCGCAGACCGGGCTGGGGGAGCGGACGGAACGTGCCGGCCACGTCGGGCACGGCGAAGCGGTGCAGGGTGCCGGAGGCCGGCAGCCAGGCGTACGCCGGGTCCTCGGCGCAGATGCGCACCTCGATGGCGTGTCCGCGAATCGGCGGCGGCCCCGGCATCGGCAGCACCCCGCCCTCGGCGACCAGCAGTTGCAGCCGGACCAGGTCGTAGCCGGAGACGCACTCGGTGACCGCGTGCTCGGCCTGCAGCGTCGGGGTGAGCTCGAGGAACCAGAAGTCGCCCTCGGAGTCGAGCAGGAACTCGACGGCGCCGGCGCCCACGTACCCGATCGCCCGGACCGCGACGATCGCCGCCCGGCACAGCTCCTCGCGCAGCCCCGGATCGACCGCGGGGGACGGGGTCTCCTCGATGATCTGCTGGTAGCGGCGCTGCACCGAGCATTCCCGCTCGCCGAACGGCACCACCGAGCCGTGCTCGTCGGCCAGGATCGGGATCTCGATGTGCCGGACATCCTCGACGTACGGCTCGCAGTAGACGTCGCAGCCGGCCTCGCGTCGCGTCGAGGCGATCGCCTCGGCCAGCGTGGTGGCGTCCCGGACCACCCGCATCCCGGCCCCGCCGATGCCGGCGTCCGGCTTGATCAGCACCGGGAAGTCGGGCACCTTCGCCGGGTCGGTGAAGGTCGGCAGCACCGGAACCCGGGCATCGGCCACGATGATCTTGGTCTCGCTCTTGCTGCGCAGGGTGGCGAGCGTCTTGGCCGGCGCGCCCACCCAGATCATCCCGGCGTCGACGACCGCGGCCGCGAAGTCGGGATCCTCGGCCAGCAGGCCGTTACCCGGGTGGATGGCGTTCGCACCGGTCCGCTGGGCGGCCGTGATGATCAGGTCGCCGCGCAGGTACGCGGCGGCGGGGGTGCCGCCGTCCAGTCGGACCGCGTAGTCCGCCTCGCCGACGTGCGGCGCGTCGGAATCGGCGTCGGAGTAGACGGCGACCGTCTCGATGCCGACCAGGCGGCACGTGGCGAATACCCGGCGGGCGATCTCCCCACGGTCTGCCACCAAGAGACGTCGGATCACTGGTCAACCTTTCCGGATCGGAACACTCCGACGTGCCCGGCACCCTCGACGACCGCGCTGTGCACGGCGGACAGGCAAAGACCGAGGACGGTACGGGTGTCGCGGGGGTCGATGACACCGTCGTCATCACCCCCGGCCGGCTCGTCGGCCGGCCAGCTGAATACGAATCGGGGGTCGCCGGCCCGGCCGGTGTCGAGCGCGAGGTGCGGCACTGTGGAGTAGGCCAGCGCCTCGATCTCGGCCGGGCCGAACTGGGCGGTGAGGAACACCAGCGTGGTGTCGGTGGCGTTGGCGAGCTGGATGAAGTGCACGGCCTTCTGGGTCTCGGCCGGGGAGTGCGGTGCGCCGGTGCCGGCCAGCACGCCGACCGGGTAACCGTGCAGCTCGCCCCAGCCGGCCACCAGCGCGGTGCCCAGGGCCGGCTTGAACTCGTCGAAGTCGCTGCCGTCGAGCACCCGGGCGAGGATCTCGCGCGGGTCCAGGTCGGCCTTCTTCTCCGCACCGGCGACCGAGAGCAGGTCCTCGGGGTCGTACTTGGGTGGTGCGGGCGGAAAGGTGCGCGGCAGCGGGCCGCGCTTGCGCCAGTTGAGCCGGCGAACGCACTGGCGGGCCAGGCGCAGGCCGTCCCGCTCGTCGTCGGCCAACTGGTCGATCGGGGCCGGCGTGGGCCCGCTGCCGTTGACCGCCGGCTGGGGCTGGATGGTGAGCATCTTGGCGTGCCCGCGCACCATGATTGTGTAATCGGAGAGCTCGGGCAGGTAGGCGGCCTCGCCGTTGATCGGCCCGAACACCACGCAGAACGTGGGCACCCGGTCGGCGGAGAGCCGGCCCAGGTCGCGGGCCAGGCCACCGCCGGGCGGCGGCCCGCCCGGGGCGGCCTCGGCGGCCGACTCGACCAGGTTGATCAGGGGCAGGCGGTTGGCCGCGGCGATCCGGGCGGCCCGGCGGATCTTCTCGACCGGGTACGGGTCGACGGCGTTGCGCGCCAGGGTGGGGTCGGTCGCGATGATCAGGCACTCGACGCCCTCGACCACGCCGATCCCGGTGACCACGCCGGCGCCGACCGCGAACTCGGTGCCCCAGGCCGCTACCGGGGAGAGCTCGAGGAAGGGGCTGTCCCGGTCGAGCAGCATCTCGACGCGCTCCCGGGGCAGCAGCTTGCCGCGGGCGTGGTGCCGGGTTACGGCCTTCTCGCCGCCGCCGGCCCGCGCCTCGTCGAGCGCCGCCTCGAGCTTGCCGAGTCGTTCCAGGGCGACGCCGCGGCTCTCCAGGTAGGCGGGGGTGCGCGGGTCGATCGCCGTGTCGAGCACGGTCACGACGGGACCCCGCAGCGCTGTACGCCCCCTGTGTTCAAAGCCGCGCCCTCTCGTGTTCGCCGGTGCCTCTCGACCACCTCCGTAACGAGTGGCCAAGCGGGTGCGACACGGATGGGATTGCGGCGGCTTTGTACCCTTTTTAGGCGTAATAAAGGGGTTTGCCGGGAAGGCCCGGCAAACCCGCTTTAATGATCAGACTCGAGCGCGGCGAGCCAGGCGCTCGGGATCGAGGATGATCACGCTCTTGCCGTCCAGCCGCAGCCAGGCGCGGGACGCGAAGTCGGCGAGCGCCTTGTTGACCGTCTCACGCGAGGCGCCGACCAGCTGGGCCAGCTCTTCCTGGGTGAGGTCGTGAGTGACGCGCAACACACCGCCGTCGCGGGTGCCGAAGCGGCCTGCCATCTGCAGCAGGTTTTTCGCCACCCGGCCGGGCACGTCGGTGAAGATCAGGTCGGCCAGGGCGTCGTTGGTGCGACGCAGTCGGCGAGCGAGCACGCGCAGGAGCTGCTCGGCGATCTCCGGCCGGTTGTTCAGCCACGGACGCAGCGACGTCTTCTTCAGCCGGGCCAGCCGGGCATCGGTCACCGCGGTCGCGGTGGCCGTGCGCGGGCCCGGGTCGAACAGCGAGAGCTCGCCGACCATGTCGGACGGGCCCATGATCGAAACCAGGTTCTGCCGGCCGTCCGCGGCACGGCGGCCCAGCTTGATCTTGCCGGACAGCACGATGTACAGGCTGTCACCGGCCTCGCCCTCGTTGAACAGGACGTCGCCCTTGCGGACCTCGACCGTGTCCATCTCCTTGGCGAGCGCCTCGGCGGCTTCCGGGTCCACGCCCTGGAAGATCCCGCTCCGCGCCAGCACCTCATCCATCTGCCGCACCTCCGAACACGCGCAACGCCTGCGCTCGATCAGTCTAGGCGCACGCGGGCGGGAATCGGGCAGGCACCCCTTGATCCAGATACCGCAGGGTAACTAATCCGACCGTGACGGGCCGTATTTTTCGGCGCTCTCGGTGAGCGACGACGGGCCTTTTGTCGGGTCGTCCGCGTTGCCACCTGAAGGTATCGTCGCCGTCGATGAATTCCCAGCCCTCCCCGCCCCGCCCAGGTCTTTTTGGACGCCCTGTCCTTACTATCACCATTGTCCTGGCAGCGCTGGCCGGGATTGGTGCCGGAAGTGTCGCATTTGCGAATAGAGGGACGACGCCGAAAGCGCAATGGCTGCCGCCGTCGGCCGCTTCGACAAACCCCGCGACTTCCGCAAAACCGGCCAAAACGGAATCGGCTCCGGTCAAAACGATCACGCTGTCCGCCACCGGCGACATCATGATGAGTAACGCGCCGAGCAAGATGCCGCCCGACGACGGTGACGGCTTCTTCGACTCGGTGAAAGAGGGCCTGAAGTCCGACCTCGTGATGGGCAACCTCGAACAGCCGCTCACCGAGGACACCGGCTCGTCCAAGTGCGGCTCGCCGCCCACGCCCAACTGCTTCGCCTTCCGGTCGCCGCCGTCCTACTCCGCGCATCTGAAGGACGCCGGGTTCCAGCTGATGAACCTGGCGAACAACCACACCAAGGACTTCGGCCCGGCCGGCGCGCGCAACACCCGCGCCGCGCTCGACGACGCCGGCATCAAGTACACCGGCAACCAGGACGAGATCACCGTCGTGGAGGTCAACGGGATCAAGGTCGCGGTGGTCGGCTTCTCCGGGTACGCCGGGGCCAACAACCTCAACGATCTCGGCCACTCGCGGGCCGTGATCAAGCAGGCCAAGGAGCAGGCCGATCTGGTCGTCGTGCAGGTGCACATGGGTGCCGAGGGGGCCGGCATGCAGCACGTGAAACCGGGCAGCGAGATCTTCCACGGCGAGAACCGGGGCGACCCGATCAAGTTCAGCCACGCGGTCGTCGACGCCGGGGCCGACCTGGTCGTCGGGCACAGCCCGCACGTGCTCCGCGGCATGGAGTTCTACCAGGGCAAGCTGATCGCCTACAGCCTCGGCAACTTCGCCGGCGGCGGGAAGACGCTGTCCAGCTCGGGCGTGCTGAAGTACGGCGGCATCCTGCGGGTCGCGCTCACCGCCGACGGGACGTACGCCGGTGGGCAGTTCCTTTCGACGTACATGAGCTCTGTCGGCCTCCCGACCCGGGACACCTCCCAGGAGATGGGCCGCAAGCTGGTGTCGCAGCTCAGCGAGGAGGACTTCGGTGACACCGCGGCGGAGATCGGCAAGGACGGTTCGATCCGGCCGCCGGCGTAGCGAAAACCTGTCGTACCCACGACGTACTCTTTACCGGTGACTCTGGTGGGGCGGTCGGTCAAGCGATTCGCGGGCGAGACGCCGATCGGGCGCAAGCGACGCGCCCGCAAGATGGCCAAGGTCCTGGCCGAGACGCATCCCGATGCGCATTGCGAGCTCGACTTCACCAACCCGCTGGAGCTGGCGGTCGCCACGATCCTGTCGGCGCAGACCACCGACGTGCGGGTCAACCTGGTGACCCCGACGCTCTTCAAGCGCTATCTCACGGCGGCCGATTACGCCGCGGCCGACCGCGCCGAGATGGAGGAGTTGCTCCGTCCGACCGGCTTCTTCCGGGCCAAGACCGACTCGCTGATCAAGCTGGGTCAGGCCCTCGTGGAGAAATACGACGGGGTGCTGCCGGCCAAGCTCGACGATCTGGTCGCCCTGCCCGGCATCGGGCGCAAGACGGCCAACGTGATCCTCGGCAACGCGTTCGACGTTCCCGGCATCACCGTCGATACCCACTTCCGCCGGCTGACCAACCGCTTCGGCTGGGTGCAGGAGGAAGACCCGGTCAAGATCGAGTTCCAGGTCGCCGAGCTGATCGAGAAACGCGACTGGACCATGCTGTCGCACCGGGTGATCTTCCACGGCCGGCGGGTCTGCCACGCCCGCAAGCCGGCCTGCGGCGCCTGCACGCTCGCCGCGATGTGCCCGTCCTACGGCACCGGCCCGACCGAGGCGGCCGCCGCGGCCAAGCTCCTCAAGGGCCCGCGCGCCCGCGAGCTGGCGATCGCCGCCGGAGTCGACCCCGACCTCGTCCCGGCCGCCGCGGTGATCGCGCCGGACGTCCCGTGAGCGCGAGGAGTGAGCCGGTCTTGCGAGCCCCGCAGTCGCGAACGAAAGTGGCTCGGTGAGAGCGGTTACCGGCCTCCTGGCCGTCCTCACCCTCTTCCTGGGCGCCTGCGCCGCCGACGCCGAAGCCACCGGTTCACCGTTCGCCGCCTGCACCGCCCTGCCGGCCGCGCCCTCGCCCAACTCGCTGCCCGATCTCGAGCTGCCCTGCTTCACCGGCAAGAAGCAGGTCGACCTGCGCTCGCTGGCCGGCCCGGCCGTGATCAACCTCTGGGCGTCCTGGTGTGAGCCGTGCCGCCGCGAGCTGCCGGTCATGCAGCAGCTGGCCGCCACGGCCGGCGACCGGCTCACCGTGCTCGGCGTCGACACCGGCGACGGCCGCGAGGCGGGTGCGTCGTTCGCCGCCGACAAGGACGTCACCTTCCCCACGCTGTTCGACGAGGATCGCAAGCTGGTCAACGCGGTCGGCGGCATCAACCTGCCGGTCACCGTTTTCCTGGACGCGACCGGAAAGACCTATGTGAATCTCCTGCCGCTCGACGCCGCCAAACTCACCGCGATGGTCAAGGAACACACGGGTGTGGCGGTGACCCTTTGAGCACCGGGCGGGTGCTGGGCCGGCCCGACGATCTGCCGTCCTGGCTCGAACCGTTGCTCGACCGGGTCAGCACCTGCCGCACCGAAGACTTCACGCCGCTGCGCACACCGGTCGGCGGCGGCCGGCCCAGCGCGGTCCTGGTCCTGCTGGGTGAGAGCCCGGCCGGCCCCGACCTGCTGGTGCTCCAGCGCGCCGCCACCATGCGCAACCACGCCGGGCAACCGGCCTTCCCGGGCGGCGGCACCGACCCGGAGGACGCCGACGCGGTCGCCACGGCGATGCGCGAGGCGCAGGAGGAGGTCGGTCTCGACCCAGCCAGCGCCGAGGCCCTGGCCCTGCTGCCCGACCTCTACATCCCGGTCAGCTCGTTCGTGGTGACCCCGGTGCTGGCCTGGTGGCGCCGGCCGCACTCGGTGAGCCCGCGGCAGCCGGCCGAGGTGGCGCACGTCGCGCGGCTCCCGATCAGTGAACTCGTCGACCCGGAGAACCGTATCCGGGTGCGACATCCCAGCGGCTGGGTCGGACCGGCGTTCCAGGTTCGCGGTTTGCTGGTCTGGGGCTTCACGGCAGGGGTGATCTCGGCATTGCTCGACATGGGTGGCTGGTCGCGGCCGTGGCAGCCGGGTCGCATAGTGGAGTTGCCGGACGCGTCCGCTCCGGTGCCGGCCGCCAGGGGCGGCGCACCAGACGAGGTTCTGCCATGATCGTGCACTGGCCCGCCGCCTCTACGCTGAGTGAGTGTCCGTGGTCGATGGCATCCTGATCCTGCTCATGCTGGTCTTCGCGATCAGCGGCTACCGCCAAGGTTTTGTCATCGGCGCGCTGTCGTTCGGCGGCTTCTTCAGTGGCGTGCTCATCGGCTTGCAGCTCGGCCCCCTGATCGCCAACCAGTTCACCGACCCGACCGCCCGGCTCGTGGTGTCGCTCGGATGCATCTTCGCGCTGGCGGTGCTCGGCCAGACGCTGGCCGGCTGGCTCGGCACCCACCTGCGCCGGGCCATCTCCAGCAAGCCGCTGCAGCGCCTCGACGACGCCGGCGGCGCGGTCATCTCGCTGGTCGCCGTGCTGCTGGTGGCCTGGCTGATCGCGGTGCCGCTCGGCTCCACCCCGTTCCAGGGGCTCAACTCGGCGGTGCGCAACAGCTCGATCCTCTCCGGCATCAACGGGGTGATGCCGCAGGAGGCGCAGGCGCTGTCCAAGGCGCTGCGCAACACCCTCGACACCAGCGGCTTCCCGGACGTGTTCGGCGGCCTCGCGCCCACGAACGTCAAGGAGGTCGCGGCGCCCGACCCGAAGCTCAAGGGCTCGCAGATCGTGGCCCGGTCGAAAAGCTCGGTGATCAAGGTGCTGGGCACCGCGCCGAGCTGCTCGCGGCGCATCGAGGGGTCCGGCTTCGTCTACGCCACCGAACGGGTGATGACCAACGCGCACGTGGTCGCCGGCACCCGCGAGGTGAAGGTCGAGGCCAACGGCGACACCCTCGAGGGCAAGGTCGTGGTCTACGACCCGGAGCGCGACCTCGCGGTGATCTACGTGCCCGGACTGCGCGCCCCGGTCATGCCGTTCGTCGCCAAGGAGGCCGCGACCGGCGCCGGCGCGATCGTCCTCGGCTACCCCCAGGACGGGCCGTACGATGCGCAGTCCGCCCGGGTCCGCGACGTCGGCAACATCACCGGCCCGGACATCTACGACTCCGGCGACGTGACCCGGGAGATCTACACGATCTACGCGCTGGTGCGCAGCGGTAACTCGGGTGGCCCGCTGATCACCCCGACCGGCCAGGTGCTCGGCGTGATCTTCGCGGCGGCGGCCGACGACAAGTACACCGGCTTCGCCCTCACCGCGGACGAAGCGGCCCCGGTCGCCCAGGCCGGCATCAGCCGCACCCGCGGCGTCTCGACCGACGATTGCGCGTAAGCGCTGGTCAGGTCGTGTGGGCGAAGCGGCGGACGGTCAGCGCCGCCGCGATCGCCGAGATCAGGAACAGCACGCCCGCGAGCCACCAGGCCCGGTGCTGCGTCGGCGGCGCGGTCGCGGCCGGCGAGGCGGCCTGACCGGCGTCCGCGGCCCGCAGGGGCGGACCACCCGTCACGGTGCCGTCCGGCGCGGACTGGGCCTGGCCCGGGGCCGGGGCGCTGCCGAACCGGGCGATGCCCGGCGACGGCGAGGTGTCCAGCGGGTTCTCGAAGACGGCCGGCACCTCGGCGGTCAGCGCACCGGTCGGGTTGACCATGCCGAACCCGAACGTCGCGTCCCGCCCCGGCGTGCCGAGGTCGGTGGCGGTGCGGATGATCCGGTTGATCACCTCGCCGGCCGGCATGTCGGGCCAGCGGGACCGGATCAGGGCGGCGGTGCCGGCCACCATCGGCGAGGCGAAGCTGGTGCCCTGCACCTTCCAGTACTCACCGCCGGCGCGGGCGCCGACCAGCCCGGCGGCCGGTGCGGTCACCACGGTCTCCTTGCCGGTGATCGAACCGGACCAGAGAGCGTTGCTGTCCTTCTCCATGCCGGCCACCGCGAGCACGCCGGGCTCACGCGCCGGGTACCACACCTCCGAGTCCGAGGAGGCGCTCGTGTTGCCGGTGCAGGCGACCACCACGACGTCCTTGGCGAACGCGTAGTCGATCGCGGCGGCCAGGGTGGCGCTGCTGCCGTTGCCGCCGAGCGACAGGTTGATCACCTTGGCGCCGTGGTCGACCGCCCAGCGGACACCCTTGGCCACGATGATCGCGTCGCTGTAGCGGTTTTCCTCGTCCAGAACGCGTACCGGAAGGATCTTTGCCTTGGGGGCGATGCCGATGACGCCGGTGGTGTCGTCGCCGCGGCCCGCGATGATCGCCGAGACCGTGGTGCCGTGCCCGACCAGGTCGGTGTCGCCGTCGCCCTTGGTGTCCACCAGGTCGAGGCCGGGCAGCACCTGACCGACCAGGTCGGCGTGGGTGGAGTCGACCCCGGAGTCGATGACCGCGACGGTGACGCCGGTGCCGTTCGCGTAGGTCCAGGCGTCGGGCACGTCGAGCTTCTTCAAATACCACTGATCGTCGCGGACCTGGTCGCCGACCAGCGGGTTGGTCGGTTCGGCGATCGGTGCGGGCGTCGCGAAGGCCGGTGCGGCCGGTGCGGCCAAGCCGATGAACCCGGCCAGGGCGGCCGCGGCGAGGCGACGTGGACTCACCAACGGGCACCACCGCGGGGTACGCGGGGACTCACGCTCGCAGCATCAAGTCGCATCGTCATCCAATCCCGGACGGTCGATGCAGATTACTCCGAAACCGCGTCGTATTGGTGGGGTCGGTCGATGCATATCGCACCGGCTGTCTGTTAAATCGGTCGCTTTACGCGTACGGCGGTAGGTGCGCCAGCTGCACGAGCCGAACTCCCTCACGCCGGGTGAGCAGGCGGCCACGGCCGGGTGGCAGCAGCGTCGGCCGTACCGCGCCGATCAGAGCGCCCTCATCGGACGGACCGGACATCACCATGCCGGGGGCCGACAGCTCGCGCAGCCGCTGGATCACCGGCTCGTACAGGGCCCGGCTCGCCCCGCCGGCCCGCCGGGTGATCACCAGGTGCAGGCCGACGTCGCGGGCTTGGGGCAGGTATTCCAGGATGGGGGTCAGCGGGTTGGTCGGGCCGGCCACCACCAGGTCGTAGTCGTCGACCAGGACGAACAGCTCCGGGCCGGTCCACCACGAACGGTCGCGCAGTTGCTGGGCCGTGACGTCGGGGCCGGGCAGGCGGCGTTCCATGTAGCCGGCCACCGACTGCATCAGCTCGAGCGTCTTCTGGGCCTGGATGCCGTACCCGATGCGGTGTTCCGATTCGGGCAGGTCCATCAGGCTGCGGCGGTAGTCGACCAGGATGAGCCGGGCCTCCTCCGGCGAGAACCGCCGGATCACCGAGGTCGCCAGGGCTCGCAGGAACGAGCTCTTGCCGCACTCGGAGTCGCCGAAGAGCAGGAAATGGGGATCGGTCGCGAAGTCGATCTCGACCTGCTGGAGGTCGGCCTCGGAGATGCCGATCGGCAGGCGCAGGGCGGTGGAGCGGTCCAGGTCCATCTCGGCGTACGGGACCGAGGAGGGCAGCATCCGCACCCGCGGCGCGAGCGGGCCGTGCCAGTTGGTGGCGATCGACTTCACCAGCGCGTTCGTGTCGGCCATCGTGCTCAGCTCCGGCCGTACGGTCAGGATGTGCAGGAATTTGTTCTTGTCCGTCGGGTGTTCGAGGATGCCGCGGCCGGCCTTCTCCGGCACCGTCATCGCGGCCCGCCGGTTGACCGTCGAGTCGCTCGGATCGCCCAGGCGAAGCTCCAGTTTGGAGCCGAACAGGTCGCGAATCGCCGGGCGGAAGTCCATCCAGCGCGAGGTCGCGGCCACCACGTGGATGCCGTAGGACAGGCCGCGGGTGGCGATGTCGGTGATCACCGATTCCAGCTCTTCGTATTCCTTGCGCAGCGTCGACCAGCCGTCGATCACCAGGAACACGTCGCCGAACGGGTCGCCATCGGCCGCGTTGCCGCCCTTGTCGACCGCGTTCGCCCGGCGCCGCCGGTAGGACGCCATCGAGTCGATGCCCATCGCCCCGAAGCGCGTCTCCCGCTCGGTGAGCAGGGTGGAGATCTCGCCGACCGTACGCCGCACGCCCACCGTGTCGAGCCGGCCGGAGACGCCGCCGACGTGCGGGAGATCGCGCAGCGTGCCGAGCGAACCGCCACCGAAGTCGAGGCAGTAGACCTGCACCTCGGCCGGGGTGTGGGTGAGCGCCAGCCCGGCCACCATCGAGCGCAGGGCGGTCGACTTGCCGGACAGGGTGGACCCGACCACGGCCACGTGCCCGGCCGGACCGCCCAGTTGCAGCCACATCACGTCGCGCAGCTGCTCGCGGGGCTTGTCGACCATGGCGATCGGCACCTGCAGGGCGCCGTGCAGCTCCGGGTTGGCGAAGGCCAGGCCGCGGACCGGGTCGACGAGCACCGGACCGAGCAACTCGTCCAGGGCCGGCGACTGGTTCAGCGGCGGCAGCCACACCTGGTGCGCGGGCGGTCCCTGGCCGTTGAGCCGGTCGACCATCACGTCGAGCACGCTCTCGCCGGCCGCCAGTTCTTCCGGCTTGGGCTGCACCGGCTTGACCGGTTTCGGCGCCGGGACGTAACGGGTCGAGTATTCCCACACCTGGGGCACCGCGCCGGCCCCGCCCGCCGCGGCGCGTGCGCCGGCCTTGGGCATCGGGCCGGACACGTAGGCCGCCTTGAACCGCAGCAGCGGCTCGGTGCCGAACTTCAGGTAGCCATGGCCGGGCGAGCGCGGCAGTTCGTAGGCGTCCGGCACGCCGAGCACGGCCCGCGACTCCAGGGCGGAGAAGGTCCGCAGACCGACGCGGTACGACAGGTGGGTGTCGAGACCGCGCAGCCGGCCCTCCTCGAGCCGCTGGCTGGCCAGCAGCAGGTGCACGCCGAGCGAGCGGCCGAGCCGTCCGATCTGGACGAACAGGTCGATGAAGTCGGGCTTGGCGCTGAGCAGCTCGGAGAACTCGTCGCAGATCACCAGCAGCGACGGCAGCGGCGGCAGGGCCGCGCCGCCGGCCCGGGCCTTCTCGTAATCGCGCAGCGAGGCGTAGTTGCCGGCCTTGCGCAGCGCCTCCTGCCGGCGGATCAGCTCGCCGTCGATCGCGTCCACCATGCGATCGACCAGCACCAGCTCGTCGGCCAGGTTGGTGATCACGGCGGCGGTGTGCGGCAGCCGGTCGAGCGAGGAGAAGGTGGCGCCACCCTTGAAGTCGATCAGGACGAAGTTGAGAGTCTCCGACGAGTGCGTCGCGGCCAGCGCCATCACCAGCGTGCGCAGCAGTTCCGACTTGCCGGAACCGGTGGCGCCGATCAGCAGGCCGTGCGGGCCCATGCCGTCCTGCGCCGACTCCTTGAGGTCGAGCTCGATCGGGCTGCCGTCGGCACCGACCCCGATCGGCACCCGCAGCTTGTCGCGGTTGGGGCGGGGCATCCAGCTCTGGGTGACGCTGAACGTCTCCGGGTCACCGAGCCCGAGCAGGTCGGCCAGGCCGGTCGCGGTGGCCAGCGGGGTGTCCGACGATTTGGACATCGCGCCCAGCCGCAGCGGGGACAGCCGGCGGGCCACCGCCTCGGCCTGCTCGACGCTGAGCCGGTCGGGGACGCCCACCTCGGCCTCGTGGTCCATCGCGTACGTGTTCAGCACCCGGCGGCCGCCCGCGTGCTGCACCTCGAGCACCAGCAGCGACCGGTCCAGCAGGCGCGGCGGTTGTTCGTCGAGGTCGAGCACGGTCACGCCGTCGATGCCGTCGTCGAGCTGGGTGGCGCCCTTGAGGTTGATGCCGTCCAGCACGATCACCACGTGCGGTGAGCCGGAGCTGACCCCGGCCGGGTTGAACCGCGCCCGGTTGCCGATCACGTCTTCGAGGAGTTTTTCCAGGTCGGTGCCGGTGCTCGCGACCAGCCGCACGTGCCCCAGCGCATCGGTCCGGGACGGATGCAGGTTGTGCGGAAGCCACTTCACCCACTCCCACTCGGCCCGGCGGTCCGGTCCGGCGCAGATCGCGACGATCATGTCGTCCGGCGCGTGGAACGTGGCGAGCTGGCAGATCACCGCCCGGGTCAGTGCCCGCGCGTCCTGCTCACCGCCCGGCCCGGCGCCGCGCAGGAAAACCCGCGCGAAGCCGCGCAGCGAGGCCGCGACCGGCAGGTCGGGCACCACGGAGTACGCGTCCAGGAAACGACGCAGGGCACCCGCGGTCATCGGCTCGAGCTCGTCGAGCGGCCGGGTCACCGGCGGGATCAGCGGGGTGGCCAGGGTCTGCGGCCCGACCGCGAGCCGCACCACGCCGAAGTCGGGGTCGGCCGGACGCCGCTCCCAGACCCGGTGGCTGCTCGCCGTCGACCACAGCTGGGTCGGCTCGGGATGCCGGTAGAGCAGGCCGAACCGCTGCTTGTCGGCGGTCTCCCGCACTCGGCGGCGCAGGCCGGACAGGTGCCGGAGGTATTCCCGGCGGGCCGCCATCATCTCGGCCTTCTTCGGCGCGCCGGAGCCGAAACTGGTGGTGAGCATGGCGATCGAGGAGACGCCGAACAGGCCACCGATCACATAGGAGAACGGCCCGCTGCTGCCCCGGCCCATCATCATGGCCATCGCCACCGAGCCGCCCAGCATCGGCAGCGCCATCATCGCCTGCTGCCAGCGGCCGCCCGCGCTCTGCGGAATCTCCGGCGGGGGCTCGACGGCGATCTCGCCGGTCGGAATCTCCGGCGACGGACGGCGCGCTGACCGTTTGATCACCACCGTGCTCATGCCGGAAATGTCCCCCTTGTCCACAGTGGGGAGTTGTTCTCCCCGTACGCGGGCCATCGCGTAGCGCCCATGGTAGGTAAAGTTCGCCTCGTTCCGCAGCCTCGTCACCATCGATGGGAAAAGAGTCATGACAGTCGGCCTCGCGCGGGTCACGATCAGTGCGCCGCACCGCCGGGTCGACGTCGCGCTCCCCGAGCACGTCCCGCTGGCCGAGCTGCTGCCCGAAGTGCTTCGCCACGCCGGCGAAGGACTCGCCGACGACGGCGAGAAGCACGGCGGGTGGGTGCTGCGGCGGATGGACGGCGTCGCGCTGGCCACGTCCCAAGGTCTCTTCCCCCAGGGCGTACGGGATGGCGAAGTCCTTCATCTCGTCCCGGCCCACAACGAGTGGCCCGAACTGGAGTACGACGACGTCGTCGAGGCCATCGCCGAGGGTGCCCGTCGCCGTGGCAGCGTCTGGACCCCAGCGTCCACCCGCACCGCCACCCTGGCCGGCGCCGGCGTGCTGCTCCTGCTCGGCCTGATCGCGGTGCTGCTCGCCGGTCCGGCGTGGAACGCCGGGGCCTTCGCCGGGCTCGCCGTCGCGGTGATCCTCGCGCTGGCCGGCGTGACCGCCTCCCGGGCGTACGGGGACGCCCGGGCCGGTGCGGCCCTCGGGGCGTACGCGATGCCCTACGCATTCGCCGGTGCCGCCGTCCTGGTCGGCACGACCGACCGGGTCGGCGTGGTCGCCCTGCTGCCCTGGCTCGGCGACTCCGAAGTGCTGGCCGGCTCGGTGGCGCTGCTCGTCGTGGCCGCGCTCGGCGGGGTCGGCGTGGCGTCATCGCTGCGGCTGTTCACGGCCGGTGCCGTGGTCGGCCTGCTCGGCGCGGTGACCGCCCTGATCAGCATGCTCACCACGGCCGCCGGTGCCGCCGCGGTGCTGCTCGCCGCCCTGGTCTGCGGGATCGGTGCGCTGCCGCTGCTGGCCATCCGGTTCGGCAAGATGCCCACCCCGCCGGTCACCCTGCCCACCGGCACCGACGCCGAGGCCGGCTTCACCGCCGCCGGCAACCCGCTCGACGCCGCGCGCGAACGCCCCGACCGGGCCACCGTCTTCGCGGCCGTGACCCGCACCGAGGAGTTGCTGGCCGGCATGCTGCTCGGCCACACCGTGCTGGCCGCCGCCGCGTTCCTGGTGCTGGCCACGTCCGGGTCGCTGTCGGCGCGCCTGCTCGCCGCGGTCTCGGCGACCTCGCTGCTGCTGCGCTCCCGGCTCTTCGTGACACTGCGGCAGCGGGTGCCGCTCGTCGTCGGCGGCCTGATCGGTGTCCTCTGCCTCGGCGTCGACCTGCTGGTGCGCGCGGACGGCACGGTCCTGCTCGCGGTCGTCGGCGGCGCCCTGGTGCTGGCGATGGTCACCGTCGCGGCCGGCGCCACCTACTCCCGCAAGCCGCCGTCGCCCTACCTCGGGCGGGCCGCCGACCTGCTCGACACCATCGTCGTGGTGTCGGTGATCCCGGTGGCGTGCGCGGTCGTCGGCCTCTACGACGCGGTCAGCAACATCAGCGTCTGAGCGCGATCGTCCACATCGTCCATTCAGCCGGAAATTCCCGCCGAATCGTCGTCGAGATCCTTTTGGCGTTTCGATCTCGCGCGGTTGTGTGCGTTTCCG